>CADBIY010000007.1 GCA_902794895.1 Candidatus Avelusimicrobium vaccinum
CCATCGACCTGATACCAGTCTTCCCGGCCTATAATCCCTTTTTCCATCACGGTTTCCGTTTCAGATTGAGGGTTGAAGCCGTCAATTTCTGTCAAGTTTTCATTAATCTCAATTTCTTCCATCTTTCCGGTAGAAGAATTATATACCGATAAGAATTTAGAGGAAGTTTCTTGAGCATACACCCCGGAGGCTAATAACAAACACCCCAACACACCGAACCATTTGTTTAAATGAGTTTGCGTTTTCATGATTTTCCTCACAATTTAAGTTTTTACCTTCCTACGTTATTTTTTAGGTTCTTCCTGCATGGCAACTTCTTGAGCGTGTAAGATTTTTCCGCTCAAGCAAAAAGACATCAACAAACTAATAATTAAAAAAATAAAGTTAGGCATATGCATCTAATCCAATTATAACACATTTTATTTCCAACAAGGACAGATGTCCGGTTATAGGAGTTTGTAGGACGTTTATGAATTATACTTACTTCATCGCGGCAAAATTGTTCGAATATCGGTTCCCAAAAGTTCTTGAGTAAGGCGGTCCATATCGGTCCAATCGGCAAAGAATTTGTACTGAACGCCTTCAAACGCTTTAAGCAATCGCTCTTGTTTTAATGCTTGCGTTTGTTTTTCTGTTTCACGATTCATACGGGCCACCTCCTTTTAGTCTAATTTGATATTTATATCATACGGTTTATGACGGGAAATCACCAGGGTCCTAGTACCCATTTTCATACGGAATTTAGGCCTACGATTTTACATAAACCGGACCCATCGGGCTTTAGGACCTAAGACCTATATTTTTGCTATACTCTTAAAGATGATAAATTCACTCGTAACAAAAGCCGCACAAACGCATACGCTTAATCGGGAAGAACTCGTTTCTTTGCTGCGTATCCAGGAAGCACCCTTTTTGTTTGAAGCGGCTGATCGCATTCGTCAACAGTATGTGGGCGATGGGGTCTATTTACGCGCATTGATTGAATTTTCCAACTATTGCAAAAACGATTGTTTATATTGCGGAATTCGCAAAAGTAATTTACACACACGGCGTTACCGTTTGACGCCACTGCAAATTTTGCAAACAGCACGCCAAGCCGTTTCTTACGGATATAAAACAATTGTTTTACAATCCGGCGAAGATTTGTGGTTCAATACGGATACATTGTGCTACATCATCCGCGAAATCAAAAAATTAGATGTAGCCATCACGCTTAGTATCGGTGAGAAATCACGTGAAGAATATGCCGCTTACCGCCAGGCCGGAGCCGACCGCTATTTACTGCGTATTGAAACAACCGATAAAGCCTTGTATGAAAAACTAGATCCCGCAATGAGTTGGGATTACCGTGTCACGTGTTTAGAAAATTTAAAAACATTAGGTTATGAAGTAGGATCCGGATCTCTTGTGGGACTTCCCGGGCAAACGATAGAAAGCCTGGCAGATGATTTGCTTTTCTTTCAAAAATTACCGGTAGATATGGCAGGCATCGGGCCGTTTATCCCCCACCCACATACGCCGCTTTCCGGCGAAAAATCTACCGGGCATTTTGAACTTGCATTAAAAATGATGGCGCTGATGCGTTTGCTGCTGCCCGACATTAACATCCCGGCTACTACCGCCATGGAAACGCTGCACCCTAATGGACGTTTACTGGCATTACAATGCGGGGCCAATGTGGTAATGCCAAATGCTACCGACACCCAATTCCGTCCTTTATACGAACTATATCCCGGCAAAATTTGTTTGGGAGATTCTTCCGAAAAATGCCGTGGTTGTATTGAGCGGAAAATTGAGAGTATCGGGCGGCATGTGGCAAATGGAAAAGGGTTTCACGGCGATTATCTTAAAGAAAAATAAGTTACCACTCGCGGTATTTATCCAGCAAATCTCCCAATTGGTGAGGATTCTGGGAACGATCCACCACCGCCTGTTTGCGTTGAGGATTAATCAGGCAAAGTCCGCCAAAACAATGTTCAAAGATCCAGGCCGTGGCGCATTTCATATCCTGATGCCCCGGGCAAGCCACCGAAGTTGTTTTACCTACAGTCACAATCCTTTTGCGGTAATACTCAGCAAACCCATAATTGGTAAATAATTGTTTTAGCGCATGCTGATAAGCCCGGGAATAAGGACACCCGGGATAGGTAAACGTAAGAATATATTTATGGTTTCCAGTTAAATAGCGTTTAAATTGGGTATCTTGTTGTAAACTTTCCAATACATAAGGAGGAATATCCACCACCGTCACATTTTTTAAAGACCCGTAGTTGCCAATGGCTCCCCCCATATGAACCGGCGTGGCAGAATCCGGCTTCCACATATTCTCAAAATCTATTTTGCGCCCGAAATGCGTCCCTAAAATAAGCGCACTAATCAAAATTGCCCAAACTTCCCAATTTTCTAATCGTGAAAAAAAGTTCATACATTATCCTTATTATTTATTTATACATTATTTTTGATTCAAAAAAAACTTTATTTTCTAGCATAAATGTACTACAATATAGAAGAATTAAAAGGACCTTACGTGTCCGGCATGATTTATTTTATACAAGGAGAACTTACCCAGATATGGTAAAGAAAACCGTTAAAAAAGTAGCCAAACCGGCTGCTAAAAAAGCAACAAAATATATTTATTCCTTCGGAGCAGGAAAAGCCGAAGGCAACGGGAAAATGAAAGAACTCTTGGGCGGTAAAGGAGCCAACTTAGCCGAAATGTCCGGCCAATTAAAACTTCCCGTCCCCCCCGGATTTACCATTACCACCGAAGTTTGCACCTACTATTGGAACAATAAAAGAAATTATCCTAAAACCTTAAAAGCCGACGTAGAAAAAAATCTGCGCGAAGTAGAACGCAAAGCCAAAAAAGTATTCGGCAGCGAAAAGAACCCCCTCTTGGTGTCCGTCCGCTCCGGTGCCCGCGCATCCATGCCTGGTATGATGGAAACCATTTTAAATATTGGTTTAACTGAAAAAACCATTCCCGGCATGATTGCAAAAACCGGAGATGAACGCTTTGTGTACGACGCTTACCGCCGTTTAATCATGATGTACAGCGACGTAGTAATGGAAAAAGCCGCCGGTATTGAACCCAAAGACGGCGAAGGAATCCGCAAAATTTTAGACGGTATGATGGCGGATGTAAAAACCAAACTCGGCGTTTCCAGCGACACTGAAATTCCGGCGGAAGAACTTAAAAAACTCTGCGTGGAATTTAAGAAAACCGTTAAAAAAGTACTCAAAAAAGATTTTCCGGATGATCCGATGGAACAACTTTGGGGTGCAATCGGTGCCGTATTTGCCTCTTGGAACGGTAAACGCGCCATTGCCTACCGCAACATTGAAAACATTCCGCACGATTGGGGTACCGCTGTAAACGTGCAAACCATGGTTTTCGGTAATATGGGCGATACCAGCGCAACCGGTGTGGCCTTTACCCGTAACCCCGGTACCGGAGACAGCCACTTTTACGGTGAATATTTAATCAATGCCCAAGGGGAAGACGTCGTAGCCGGGATCCGCACTCCGTCCCCGATGAACAAATGGTCCGCTAATGCCCACTCTAAAAACTTGCCGACTTTGGAAAAAGTAATGCCCAAAGTGTATAAAGAATTGGATGCTATCCAAAAGAAACTGGAAAAACATTTCCATGATATGCTCGATATTGAATTTACTATCGAACACGAAAAATTATGGATGCTCCAATGCCGTGTCGGTAAACGTAACGGTACAGCGGCAGTACAAATGGCGTTAGACATGGTCAAAGAACGCTTAATTACCAAGGAAGAAGCCGTGTTACGTGTTACCCCGGCCCAATTGGGTGAACTCTTACTCCCCGCCATTGATCCGAAAGCGGAATCCGGTGCTAAACCGATTGCCCAAGGGTTACCTGCCGGCCCGGGCGGTGCTGCCGGACAAATTGTTTTTAACTCGGTAGATGCCATTGCCTTGCAAGCCAAAAATATCCCGGCGATTTTAGTTCGTGAAGAAACCAACCCGGAAGATATTGAAGGGATGCGCGCCGCGGCCGGTATTTTAACGCAACGCGGCGGTATGACTTCCCACGCGGCATTGGTAGCCCGCGGTTGGGGTAAATGCTGCATTGTAGGTTGCGGCGATTTGGAAATCGATCTCAACAAAAAAACCGTTAAAATGGGCGGCAAAACCTATAAAGAAGGCGACTGCTTAACCCTTAACGGTACCAAAGGGTATGTATACGACGGTGCTTTGAAAATGTTAGCCGCCGGAGAAGGCAATAAAAACTTAACGGCCTTCTTAGCCATGTGCGACAAAGTACGCACCCTTAAAGTTCGTGCTAATGCCGATACGGAAGAAGATGCCATTAAAGCCCGCAAATTCGGCGCTGAAGGAATCGGCCTTTTCCGTATTGAACATATGTTCTATGGTAAACATTCCGAAGAACCGCTTTTCATCTTACGCAAGATGAGGGTAACGAATTTGAACGCAAAGCCGCGGTGGATGAATTATTCCCGCACATGAAACGGGAAATCAAAGCCACGTTAAAAGCCATGGCCGGGCACAGTGTAACCGTGCGTCTTATGGACCCGCCGTTGCACGAATTCGTACCGGCTTTGCCCGAAAAACAACGCGACTTGGCACAAGCCTTGCATATTGATATGGAAACCTTCCGCGAACGTGCTTCCAACTTGCACGAAGTAAACCCCATGATGGGGCACCGCGGTATCCGCTTAGGGGTTACCTATCCGGAAATTACTTCCATGCAAGCGCGTGCTATTTTTGAAGCCGCAGCCGAACTGATTAAATCCGGTATCAAAGCCATTCCGGAAGTAATGATTCCGCTTACCTGCGAAGTAAACGAAATTATCTCCCAGAAAAAACTCATCCGCGCCGCTTATGAAGAAGTGGTGGCTAAAACGAAAGTGAAAAAACTCAACTACTCCGTCGGTACGATGATTGAAATTCCGCGGGCCGCTGTTCTTGCCTACGAAATTGCCGGCGAAGCGGACTTCTTCTCGTTTGGTACCAACGACTTAACGCAGATGACGTTTGGGTTCTCCCGTGACGATATCGGTTCGTTCTTGCCCGAATATTTGAAACAAGGTATCTTGGAAGATGATCCGTTCCAAACCTTGGATCAACGCGGCGTAGGCATGTTAATTGAACATGCCGTAACCGAAGGACGCGAACAGAAACCGAACTTAAAAGTCGGTATCTGCGGCGAACACGGCGGAGATCCTAAGAGCGTGGAATTCTGCCACCGCGAAGGATTCACCTATGTGTCCTGCTCGGCGTTCCGCGTACCGATAGCGCGCCTTGCCGCTGCTCAAGCCGCCGCCAAAGACGTCTTGGCTAAGAAACGGAAATAAAAAATAAGTAGTTCTTAATTCGTAAAAAACGGTAGCCCTAAAGACTACCGTTTTTTGTTATAACGGGAAAGTAGTTACAATCATCTCGCAAGAGGTGGGTGGGTGACGATTATTATACGGGTTAGTGGAATAGCCTAGATAATAATACGTCGTCTTTTTTTGTGCTCCTAACGAGGAGAAAAAATGACAAAACAAACAAAAAGCAGGGAAAATGAATACAAGGGTCATCCTGAATTTGATTCAAGATCTTCAACGCTTGCTGTTATTGTTACGAAACAACATGCGCGCGGATGAATATTCCAAATTTAGATGCTGGGCATATTCGCAATCTTCATCCGTTTCCAAAAAAATTTGCTCACAAATCAACAGCACTGGCGGATTATAAACCAGGTATTGCTATCTCTCCTTTAATTTTAAGGCTCATATTTGCTATAATAGCAGTATGAAGGCCTTTCCCATTATTGTATCTTCCCCCTCCGGGGCCGGTAAAACGACGCTCGTGGATGCGGTTTTGAAAAATAATAAAACCGTTTCCCGCGTGATTACCGCCACTACACGGGCACCGCGTAAAGGCGAGAAAGATGGGAAGGATTATCACTTTTGGACGATTAAACAATTTGAACAGGCTATTAAAAAAGGTCAGATGTTAGAATGGGCGCAAGTGCATACCCATTATTATGGCATTCCTAAAAAATCGGTAGACGGCTTGTTAAAAAAGGGAATCTGCCCGATTTTAGTCATTGATGTACAAGGTTCCCGTACAGTAAAGAGCCAATATCCCGAAGCGGTCATGGTGTTTATTATTCCGCCCAGTCTAAAGGAACTTAAAAAACGTATTTTAGGACGGAATGATAACACGCAAGATATTGAAATTCGTTTGGAAACCGCCAAAAAAGAAATGCAAGAACTGGACCGCTACGATTATGCGTTACTCAATGACGATTTAAAAAAAGCCATTAGCGATATGGCTGGTATTATCGCCGCTGAACAATGCCGGATTACCCGGCAAGATTTAAAGCAATTAAAACATCTTAAGTAGTACAAAGCGAGGGAGCAAGCATGTCCGTAAAAAATGATAAAGAATTAGATGCAAAATTAATGAATTATGACGGAGACCGCTATGATGTAGTAGTTTTAGCATCTATGTGGGCCAAAGAACTCAAGAAAAAAAGCGAATATAAAAATCAACCGCATGCCGTCGTAATTAAAGTAGCGTTAGATGATATTTTATCGGGCCGCGTATCCAAAGACGAAGTTTTAAATACCTGCAAAACCAACTTGGAAGCTGAACTGAAAGCCAAAGAAGAAGCCCGTTTGGAAGCGGAACGCAAAGCCAAAGAACCGATGAAATTATAATGTCAAATAACTCTGTAAGCCGGTTGGCTAGCGAACTAAAAAATTTTCTGGCCGCACAGGACGAAGATGATTTGATGATAGCGGCTGCTTCCCAAGCAGCCGCTTCGGTTTCGCCGAAAACTACCGAATCAACCCCTGCGCCGGTTTCCGGGCAGGATACGCTGACGATTGAATTTCGCCGCACCCAAACCGCCTTATCCCCCCAATCCCAGGAGGATTTTTCCGTTATGAACAAAACGCAAAAACAAGCGGCTTTAAAAGAACTTGCCCAAACCATTCAAACCTGTACCCGTTGCCCATTAGGGGCTACCCGTTTAAATGCGGTGCCCGGTGAAGGAAATGTCAACACCGATTTAATGTTTGTAGGCGAAGGTCCCGGTTTTGACGAAGACCGCCAGGGCCGCCCCTTTGTTGGACGTGCAGGCCAACTGTTAGATAAAATGATTATTGCCATGGGATTAACGCGTGAACAGGTATATATTGCCAATATTGCCAAATGCCACCCCATGGTGGACCCTCTTCACCCTGAAAAACATGGAAATGACCGCGCTCCCAATGCCGATGAAATTGCCTGTTGCCGTAAATATCTGGAACAACAAATAGCCATTATTTGTCCCAAATATATTGTTGCGTTAGGCGGGGTTGCGGCAAAAGCACTGATTGCGGATGCCAAATCATTAGGGGCTTTGCGCGGAAAATTTTATGATTTACATTTAGACAATGTAAAACTTCCCCGTCCGGTGCAAATTCTAGCCACTTTTCACCCGGCGGCTTTGCTGCGCAATCCCGGTTGGAAAAAAGACGCTTGGATTGATTTACAAATGGTCATGGATCAATTAGGGCTCAAAGGGGCCCGCAAATAAATATGTTTTGCAAAGTGGTGTTTGATATTCCGCTCGACAGGGATTTCGATTATTTGGTTCCTAATTCACTGGAAGACAAAATCCAACCCGGTCTTCGCGTAACCGCTCCGTTCGGAAAAATGTTAACTGTGGGACTTGTGACCCAAGTTACCCAGATCTCCGGTGCACCGGAAGGCATCACATTAAAAGAAATTAAACATATTATAGATGAAAAACCTTTATACGGAAGTGATTTGTTCCCTTTAGCGCAATTTATTAAAAATTATTGGGGCGGCCCCATTGGACAAATTTTATTTTCACTCGTTCCGCCGCAACCTTATTTTAAGCCGGAGGCTTCCTATCAACCCATTTCTATTGATATCAAAGATCCTCCTTATCACTTAACAAGTTCCCAACAAAACGCCTTAAATTCGTTAGTTTCATTTCCGTCTTTCCAATTTAATGCCTGCTTACTCAGCGGACCTTCTTACACCGGCAAGACGGAAACAATTTTACGTTTTGCCGGAAGGATACTTCGCGGTTATGGACAAATTTTAATAACCGTTCCGGATATTGCCGCAGCCAGACAATTTATTCAAGAAGCCCAACAACGTTTTGGGAATAATAATGTTTTTGCATGGCATAGCCGTATGTTGTTGAGTCAAAAGAAAAAATTTTTCTCCGCTATTTCTAATGGGGTTCCCTGTGTGGTAATTGGCACACGCTCTGCCGCGCTTTTACCTTTTAAAAACTTACGTTTTATCAGCATGCTTGATGAAGGGGATGATAATTATAAACAGGAAGAAAACAAACCCTATTTCCATGCGCGCGAGATTCTTCTTTACCGTGCACGCCAGCATGGTGCTTTATTTACAGCGGTTACGGCTACACCCAGCGTAGAATTATTATATGCTGTAGAACACCAGTCTATTACCCCCCTTACTTTTACGGATTTTGTGCCGGGACACCACTTTACGCCTCAAGTTAAAATTACGGAAAAGAAAGGAGAAAAATCGAAATTTTTATCCGATTTTTTACTCACCCAACTGGCAGAAAATATTCATCAAAAACAATGTTCTTTACTGATTTTAAACCGTCAGGGATATGCCAATGCGTATGTTTGCCATAATTGCGGTACTTATGCCAAATGTAAAAAATGCGGCGGCATTTTGGCACGTGAAAAGCATGCTGATTTAAAAGATGAACTGATTTGTAAAAAATGCGGCGCACATGAACCCCTCGTGCAGGAATGTCCCAAGTGTCATAATGTTATTTTTAAATCCCGCGGCGGAGGGACCCAAAAAATTGAATCGGACCTGACTAAACTGTTTCCGGGAGCCAAAATTTTACGATTGGAAAGCAACACATTAAAAACAAAATCCGGGCAAGGTTTTGAAGCATTAAACGCATTAAAAACAGGCCAGGCAGACATTATTATCGGCACCCGTGTAGCCGCCGGTGCACTCAGAGGCGCTAAAATCACGTTAGCGGCCGTATTAGATGCGGAATTGGAATTAGCTGGAACAGATTTCCGCTCCGGCGAAAAATTTGCACGCCTTTTATTTGATTTGCGCGGTCATTTATCCGGCATCAAAAACGGACGGCTTGTGATTCAAACCAACGATCCGGAAGGGTATGATTACACTCCGGTTTTATCCGGTGATTATTCGTTATCGGCCGATACGGAAATGTTACTGCGCGAAAGTTTCGGCTACCCCCCTTATGTTTATTTATTTAAGTTAACTTTAAAATCGAAAGATACTGCTTTATTAGAACAGGAAAATTTGCGTATTAAACAACGGGCTAAACCGTTTGCAACGGAGATTTTAGGCCCTGTTTGGTGCACTAAAAAAACAGATACCCTGAAAAAACAATATTTACTTTTTAAAACGGACGAAACACGCCGTCCCGATTTACTTGCTCTATTGGATATGTGGACCCCGGTTAAAAAAGTAACCCTGCACTTAGCAGCGGATCCGTATGATTTTTATTAATACAAGTTGGTGTATTTTGCTAAAATATAGATAATTCATTTAGGAGAATATTATGACAATTGATGAACAAATTTCTTTTTTAACACGGGGTTGTATTGATGTCGTTTCCAAAGCCGATTTGGCTAAAAAATTAGAAAGCGGTAAAACATTAAAAATCAAACTCGGTTGTGATCCTACTTCAGCCGATTTACATTTAGGCCATAGCGTAGCACTTTCCTTGATGCGCCGTTTTCAGGATTTTGGGCACACTGCCGTGTTAGTGATTGGCGACTTTACCGCCGCTATCGGGGACCCTTCCGGGCGCGACTCCACACGCCCTGTTTTGGCCCGTGAACAAATTTTAGAAAATGCCAAAACCTACACGGAACAAGCCTTTAAAGTATTGGATCCTTCCAAAACAGAAATCCGTTTTAACAGCGAATGGTTAGACCCTTTTGTATCCGGGCGTGATTTGTTATCCACCTTACAACACGTTACAGTCGCCCAAGTATTAGAACGGGATGACTTTAAAAAACGGATGGCTGCCGGGAATCCTATCAGCATGTTAGAAGTGCTTTACAGTTTATTTCAGGGACAAGATTCCGTGGCCTTAAAAGCAGATGTAGAACTGGGCGGAACCGATCAGATTTTTAATTTACTCGTTGGAAGACAACTACAAAAAAA
The DNA here is from genome assembly GCA_902794895.1 of Candidatus Avelusimicrobium vaccinum. GTDB lineage: Bacteria > Elusimicrobiota > Elusimicrobia > Elusimicrobiales > Elusimicrobiaceae > Avelusimicrobium > Avelusimicrobium vaccinum. The sequence goes on from CADBIY010000007.1 coordinate 10,204, forward strand.
TAACGGACAAGAACCGCAAGTGGCCATTACAGTGCCGTTATTAGTAGGGTTGGACGGTGTGAAAAAAATGTCCAAGTCTTACAAAAATTATGTGGGTTTAACGGATGCGCCGGAAGACATGTTTGGAAAAATTATGTCGATTGCCGACGAAGTAATGCCCATGTACTATGAATTATTAACCAGTGAAAATTTAGACGAAATTAAAGCCATGCATCCTATGTCCGCCAAGAAAAAACTAGCCCATTTATTGGTTTGCCGTTTCCATAATCAAGAGGCTGCAGATGCCGCTCAGAATCATTTTGAAACGGTATTTTCCAAAAAGGAAATTCCAACCGATATGCCTACTTATAAACCGGAAGCAGGAGCATTACTCTCCGCTGTTATTTTTTCGACCGGCGCTGCCCCTAGCAAAAATAAAGCCCGCGGGTTAATTGAGCAAGGGGCCGTGCGCTTAAAAGGTGAAAAAATTTCCCAAGATGCGCCCCTTTCTTTTGAAGACGGAGACGTACTGCAAATCGGTAAGAGGTATTTCTTTAAATTAATCAAATAAGCATGAAAAAATTTATCTTACTATGTGCTTTGTTTGGGATAGCACTTCTTGGATTTTTATGGAGTGCAAAGATCTATTTTTTTAGTCCGGGCGAACCAATTGTAGTTCGAATTGAACCGGGACAAAGCGGTTCTTCGGTTGCACGTCTCTTAAAAGAAAAAGAGGTCATCCGTAGTAAATTTATTTTTAAATTGCTTTTCAAACTTACTTCTAATCCCAGCGATCTAAAAGCCGGGCAGTTTGATTTACGCAAACATATGTCCGATTTTGAAGTAATTAACTGCATCAAAAGCGGGCGGTGTACTCATTTTGAAAAGATTACGTTCTTAGAAGGTTGGCGTAGCGAAGAAATGGCGGAAGAATTATCCGCAAAAGGGATTACGGATGCAAAAAGTTTTTTAAATTTAGTACGTGCAAAAAATTTGGAAGGGAAATTGTTTCCTTCCACCTATCTTTTTGCGCAAAATACTCCTGCTAAAAAGGTAATTCAAGAAATGACCGCGCAATATCAAAAAAAGATTACTCCTCTTTTTCAACAATATCCAACCGATTTAGACGAAAATCAAGTATTAACTCTTGCTTCTATTGTCGAGCGGGAAGCCATAGTACACGATGAACGCCCTAAAATTGCAGCGGTATATTTAAACCGCTTTCGTATTGGGAAAAAACTGGAGGCGGATCCTACCGTACAATATGCTTTAGGTTTTAATTTAAAAGAAAACCGCTATTGGAAAAAAGGCCTTACCTATGCCGATTTACGCACGGATTCTCCCTACAACACTTATCGCTACGAAGGACTTCCCCCCGGCCCCATTTGTAACCCTAGTTATGAATCTGTCAAAGGAGTATTAAATCCAACCCCAGAATTTGAAGCGCTTTATTTTGTGGCAGATAATACGGGACGTCATGTATTTTCCAAAACCTTTGATGAACACCGACGTAATATTAAACGCATTCGCGGAAAATAAGTTAATTGTTTGGGGTATAATACAAAGGTCTAAGAGCATTCGCAACAGCAATTAAGGCGACTCCGACATCAGCAAATACGGCCATCCATAAATGGGCCAGTCCCACCATGCTTAACACCAACACAATACTTTTTACACCTAATGCTAACCCAATATTCTGTTTTACAATATGTAACGTAAACCGGGCCCCTTCAATACCAAAAGCAATTTTATGCAATTCATCTGTCATCAATACAACATCCGCTGTTTCAATGGCAGCATCCGTTCCCAAGCCGCCCATAGCAATCGATACATCCGCCCGCGCAAGTACCGGGGCATCATTAATTCCATCCCCTGCAAAAGCAGTTGTCCTGCCGGGTTTTGTTTGACGGATTAACATTTCTAATCGGGTAACCTTGTCTGCAGGCAATAAATTTCCATAAAATTCCTTAATACGGACCTGTGCTGCAATTTTTTTAACTGCATCCGGTTGGTCCCCACTTAATATTACCAAACGTTTTACAAGACCGTTTTGTAAAGTTTTAACGGCTCGTACGGCTTCCGGCTTAAGGGTGTCCCCCAGTACAACCATCCCAATCATATTTCCTTGATAGGATACATACAAACACGTCCCTTCCGGGCGTTTTTCCGGCAAGGCAATTTGATATCGCTTCATCAACCGTTCATTTCCACTTAATAAAATACCTTGCGCCGTTGTGGCCTCAATACCTTCGCCGGCAATTTCCTGATGAGAAATAACCGGTTCTAATTCGCTTCCTGCCGTTTCTTGCAAAATTGTTTTGGCAACCGGATGATTGGAAAATTGCTCCGCAGAAGCCGCATAGTATAATACTTGCTGTGCAGTAAAGCCCGGTTGAGGAAGGATTGATAAAACTTTCAGTTGTCCGCACGTTAACGTACCTGTTTTATCAAAAGCAAGTGTGTCGATGCGGGATAACTGTTCCAAAAATGAACTTCCCTTTACTAAAATTCCGTGCCGGGCCAGTCCGCCCAGCCCTCCAAAAAAACCTAGCGGCACCGACAATACTAATGCACAAGGACAAGAAACCACCAAAAAGACTAATGCGCGGGAAATCCATACGGAAAATTCCTGTCCAAGAAGCAAAGGCGGAAGAACGGCTACTACCAACGCTAAACTCACTACCGTCGGAGTATAAATGCGTGCAAAACGCGTAATAAATTTTTCGGTGGAAGATTTTTTTTCGGCGGCTTGTTCCGTAATTTCTAAAATTTTCGCAATGGCCGATTCCTGATAGGATTTGGTAACTTGAATGGTAAAGGAAGTATTTACACAAATGCTTCCTGCAAAAATTTCTTCCCCGGGTTGTTTTTCTACAGGTACGGATTCTCCGGTTAGAACCGATAAATCTACCCAACCGTTCCCTTGTTTAATTTGGCCGTCAAGCGGGACCCGTTCTCCGGGGTAAACACGAATTAATTCGCCAACATGAACCTGTTCCGGTGCTTTATTTATTTCTGTTCCATTTTCTAATACACGTGCAAAAGTGGGGCGCAACGATACCAATCGAATAATTCCTTCCCGGGCCCGTCCGGCGGCACGCTCCTGCAATGCCTCCCCCACCTGATAAAACAACATAACGGCCACCCCTTCCGGATACTCACCTATACAAAAAGCACCTACCGTGGCAATCGTCATCAGTAAATTTTCATCAAAAAAATCTTTTTCCAACATGTTATGTAATGCCCGGAAAAACACCTCCGCACCACAAATAATATAGGCCAATACATAAAGAAAGATTTGAACCCCCGGCGGAAACGGAAAAACAGCAGCAGATACCGCCACTACCGCGGCCGAGATAATTCGTTTCCACGGAATAGATACTTTTTCAGCGGTGCACTGACAGGTTGTACCGGGTTTCTTACAAGCACAACTCATTTTATTTCCTCCTGTACATGTTCTAATCCTTGGTTAAAAATTCGTTGAACATGTTCATCCGCCATGGAATAAAACACCGTTTTCCCGAACCGGCGGGCTTTTACCAATTTATTTTGTTTTAAAAAACGTAACTGGTGGGAAATAGCGGAGTGCGTCATATGTAGTTCGTCAGCAATATGTTGTACGCAGCGTTCATTTTCAAACAAAGCACACAAAATACGCAGGCGGGTAGAGTCTCCAAACACTTTAAATAAATCGGCTAGGTCATAGAGAGTTTCTTCCGGTAACGATAGTTTTGCTTTACACACATGATTGTTATTTTTGACTAACATAGTTATTTCTCCAAATATATGAAAATATGTTCATATATAATTATATAAACAAATAATGATAAAATCAAGTAAAAATAAGTGAGAAAAAACCAAGAAAATTAGTATACTATCAATAGTAGTAATATAGGAGGAAATAAGCCATGAATCAAGGTTTTACATTAATTGAACTGTTAGTGGTGGTACTAATTATTGGAATTCTATCGGCGATTGCCTTGCCGCAATATGAAGCGGCTGTTGAAAAAGCCCGTTTAACGGAAGCCATGGTAAATATGAAAGCCATTGCAGATGCCGTACAACGCTATGAACAGGCTAACCCAGGAGATACAACTACGGATATCAAATTCTCAAATATTGCTGACATCCAACTAAAAGGCGGTACCCAAACGGATGACTCAACTTATACTACCAAACTCTTTACTTATACGTTAGAAGGAACTGTGTCCGGTTCGACCACAGCCGTTCGTAAAGATGATAATACAACTCTGTATACTTTAAAATTGGGTTATAACGGGCAAAATCCAACATGCACCACGGATGACTCGGATTTTGACCCCTTGTGTACATTCTTTGAAAACAGATAAAAACTATTACTGTTCAAAAATCCCGGAATCACGATTCCGGGATTTTTGTGTGTTGTGAAAACCCAACGTTAGGCATGGGGTTCCGTTAATGTTCAACTGATGAACAGGTTGTTAAGATAAATCATAAACTCATCCTGAACTTGATTCAGGATCTTCAACGGATGTTGTGGTAGTTACGAAACAGCAACGGCAAAAGCGGAAGATTCCAAATCAAGTTTGGAATGACACTTTGTTTAAAAACAGCAAGAACAAAGCGTGGGAAGTTGAGCGTGGCAGGTAGTTAAGAAGGAACTAAGCCCTTAGGGGAAATAGGTCCTGAATAAAGACATTTTCAGTACTCCGCTTTGCTTCGGTTTTACCCGTATGGTGAATCCCCCCGGCATAGCCAGGGGGTAATTTTTTAGGATAGATTACGTAAAAGTTCTGCAATTTTACCGGCAGCCTTCAGCGGATTTGGAATTTTCAAACTGGCATAGGCCTTTCTCCATTTATCCAATAAAGCAGCATCTCCGGTCGATAAATCCTCTAAAATTTGCTGTAACCGGGTTGCCAGTTCCCCATTTTCCCGAACAATCCGCGCACATCCGGCATCTTCTAAGATTTTTGCATTATAATATTGATGATCCGCTGTAGCATAGGGAAATGGTACTAAAATAGCCGGTAATTTACAGTAAATCAGTTCTGCAAGGGTACTCGCTCCGCTGCGGCAAATTACCAAATCTACCGCCTGCATTAACGCATAAATTTCATGCGAATAAGGCAACACGGCCACCCGTTCCAATGCCCGATATTCTTCATGTAACATGCCATACCACCGTTCCCCGGTAATATGAATAAACTGCCAAGACGGATTATTTTTTGCTAGCGTCACTACGGCTGCATTTAATGCGCGGGCCCCTTGACTTCCCCCCACGACCAGCACCGTTTTTTGTGCCGGATCCAACCCAAGCCCGGTTAAAAGAGCCTGCCTGTCAGCCGGAGTTTCAAACTCACTGCGAATAGGAGTACTGGTTAATTGCGAATTTTTAATTTTATCCGGGACCGGAAGTCCCAACATAAATAAATCAGCAAATCTACCGCAAACTTTATTAGCCAGCCCAATCCGTGCATTCGAATCATGTACGGCGGTTTTTACTCCCATACAATGAGCCATAAATATAAGCGGGAAAGAAATATAACCGCCCGTGCCCACTGCAACGTCCGGGCGGAATTCTTTAACCAAACTCCGCACTTGCCAAATAGATTTCATAAATTTACCGATAAACTGAAGATGTCGGATGGGATTTAACGAACGGGATAACCCCATAAAATCAATTTCCCGGTAATGCAATTGGTGTGCTTCCAATACTTGGGCGGCAGGATCATTTTTACGAATAATAAATAATACAGGTAGTCCTTGTTTACGAAGCGTTCTTCCTAAGGCAAATCCCGGGTAAAAATGGCCTCCGGTTCCGCCGGATGCAATCATAAAACGTCTGTTCATATCATCGGTTCCTATTTCTATAATTTGTAATATCTTCTTTAAAATTATTTTGAGTATGGTCTACTGCGGCTAAATTAAGGATAATCCCTACCATAACCAAAGTCATAATAACAGAGGAGCCTCCATACGAAAAAAACGGTAATGCAATCCCCTTAGTAGGCAATAACCCTATCGCCATAGCCATATTGAAAAAAGCCTGCATACAAATCGTAATAGTTAGGCCAAAAATCACAAGCGCGCGAAAATGTGTTTTTGCAATGCGGGCCAAACTAATCCCCCGGATTAAAAACCAACAAAATCCTCCCAAAATTAATGCAATTAAAAACAACCCCAATTCTTCACACATAATGGAAAAAATAAAATCTGTATGTGCGGCCGGTAAATACTCCAGTTTCAGTTCACTGTTTCCCAGGCCTTTGCCGAACCAACCTCCGGATCCTACGGCCAAGAAAGACTGAACCAACTGGTAACCGCTCCCCCCTTCCTTTGCAAACGGATTTAGAAAAGAGAAAACACGTTCCCGACGATAGGCAACAAATAGAAGTTGGTGAATAATCAGCGGAGAAATAATAATCCCCGGCAAGGCTAAATGCCAAAGTTTTGCTCCGGCTACAATCAGCATAAATACGAACACGCCGCCCATTAAGGTGGGAGTACCCAGATCTTTTTCGGCTAAAATCAGCCCTAAAGTAAATCCGGCAACGGCCATTGGTTTTAATAAGAGTTTCCAATTTTTTGCCAAACGACCGGCTACACTTTCCAAATAATCAGCCACATAAATGACCAAGGTAACTTTTGCAATTTCCGACGGTTGCAACTTAAAAAATCCAAAATCAATCCAGCGGTGCACATGCGCTTGTGTGCGGGTAAATAACACCACAATCAACAAGACCCATGTGATGTACATTAAGTTGATCGGACGGAAAATTTTCCAACGTTGGAGACGGTCATAAGTCTGGGAAAGAAATAAGGCTACACAGACCCCAAAAATATCAAATAATAATTGGCGTTTAAAAAACGCAGACGAATCAAATGCGCTGGAAGAATAGGTAAACAGCAACCCAAAAAGTACAAATGCAAAACTAATAAAAGCAATCCGTTTATCCAATTTGAGCGGCTGCCAGGAGTTTTCTTTTTTACGCAAATTACCCGGGCGGTAAAAGTCCCGTTTCCTTCCTAATGAGGAACGGGTAAAATTGTTTCGTACCGGGGTTTGTTTAAATAATCGAGTCATATTTTAACGAATCTTTAAAGAGGCTAAAGCCAGCAACATCAGCATAACACCCACAATCCAAAAGCGAACAATTACTTTTGGTTCGGCAATGCCCAACAGTTCAAAATGATGATGAATCGGAGCCATTTTAAAAAGACGTTTACCATGGGTCAATTTAAAATACCCCATTTGCAACACCACAGAAAGTGTTTCTAATACAAAAATACCACCGGCTATAGGTAACAAAAGTTCTTGTTTAACACATAGAGCCGCTGTACCGATTACACCTCCTAAAAATAAGGAACTGGTATCCCCCATAAAAACTTGTGCCGGATAGGAATTAAACCATAAAAAGCCTAAACAGGCGCCCACTAAAGCGCCCATAAAAACGGTAATTTCACCTGCACCCGGCACATAAATAATCTTTAAATAATCAGCAAAATGAATATTGCCTGCTAAATAAGCAAAAATACCGTAAGTAACCGCCGTAAAAACCATACATCCGCTGGCAAGACCGTCAAGGCCGTCTGTTAAATTAGTGGCGTTAGATGCCCCCACAATAACCAACATGGAAAAAGCAAAATAGAACACTGATAAATCAATAAACATTTTACTCATATACGGAATGATTAGAGAAGTCGTATATTCTCCGTTAGGCGGATTCATGGCCAAATAACCGACAACTATAACAGCAGTAAATAACTGGATGGCTAATTTAATAGAGGATTTCATTCCTTCCGGATTTTTTTTCACTAATTTAGTATAGTCGTCCATCACGCCGGCAAAACCTAATGTAATTGTCGTAAAAATAAGCAGCCAAATATAATTACAGTCTAAGCGGCCCCAAATCAGTACGCTGACAATTAGGCTGATAAAAATTAAAAGTCCGCCCATAGTAGGGGTCCCGCTTTTAGATAAATGCGAAGCCGGGCCATATTCACGTTCGATTTGCTGAATTTTAAATGAACGCAATTTACGTACTACAGCAGGACCTATAGATAACGTCAGTAAAAAGGCTGTAAAAATCGCCGCTCCGGTACGAAATGTAATGTAACTAAAAATATTTAAAAATGTAATATCATCTTTAAACAGGGATAAATAATATAACATGGCTTAGATCTCCTTTAAAATATTTTCAAAATTCATAGAACGGGAGGCTTTTACCAAACACACCGACCCGGGGACAAGTGTCTTCTTTAGTGTTTTCGTCCAATCCGCCGGCGTTAAACCATAGGATACATTTATGGTAGGAATCGTTTTTAAAATTTCATACGCATAATGCATTTCCGGTCCGGCCAAAAAAACGTTGTTAATCCCGTTATCATGCACATAACGAGCAATTAAGCGGTGGTAATCTTTAGAAGATGCGCCCAATTCTTTCATGTCGCCCAAAACGGCTATTTTAGGAGAGTTTTTTTCACGTCCCAAAATAGAAAGTGCATTTTGCATACTTGCTGGGTTTGCATTATAACAGTCTAAAATAAAATGTACTCCATTTTTTTCTATCCGTTCTAAACGCATGGGCATGGGGGTAAAGTTTTGTAAACCTTTTTCAATATGATCCATATAAATACCTAAGGCTACCGCCGCCGCTACTGCGGCCGCTGCATTTAGTTTATCGTGCCGTTCTAACTTGATTGCAAAACGGTACGCTTCGCCTTTGTAAGTAAAAGAAAAATCATCTGTTTCCAATATCCGCAAATCAGCCGCCGGACTAAATCCAAACGAAATTGCCTTTCCTTTAAATTCAGTACGCAGGCGGGCTAAGTATTCATTATCTACATTGTATACCAACGTACCGCCATAATTTAAGCAATCCGCAATTTCTGTTTTTGTTTTATATACTGTTTCCAAATCATGGAAAAATTCCAAATGAGCCGCTGAAACATTGGTAATGACCGCTACATCAGGAACCGTCAAACGGGCGGTTTCTTTAATATCGCCCGGATGGGAAGCCCCTAATTCAAAAATACCGTATTTATGTTTGGGTTGAATTTCTAACAAAGAGAAGGGTACCCCAAATTGATTATTTAAATTTCCTACGTTTGCTACGGTTTCTCCTGCTAACGAACATATGGCCCGCAACATTTGTTTGGTAGTGCTTTTTCCGTTTGAACCGGTGATGGCTGCTACTTTCAAGGTACTGTTTAACCGGTGATATTTGGCAAATTCCTGCAACGCCTTTAATGAATCATCTACTAAAATAAAAGAAGCCTTACTATTGGCTGGTACCGTAAATCCATCTTGCTGGGCAATCACAACAGCAGCCCCTTTTGCTAACACTTGTGCAATAAAAACCCGGGCATCGTATTTAGCCCCCTGCAACGCCCAAAAAGCATCCCCGGGGCCCACCACACGGCTATCCGTTACAAAAGAATTTAATTTTGCTTCCGGCTGAGAGGAAATCAATTTCCCTTTCATAATTTCAGCCGCCTTCCGAAGCGTAATATTTAATTTCATATATTTTTTATTTCTCCTTATTAAAAATCGAGTTGGTCCGGCTCAATCCCCTTTAATGCTAACAAGGGAGAAGCAATTTCTTTAAAAACAGGTAAAATGGTAAACTGCGGGTTACTGACCGGCGCAAATCCACAGAAAGAGACTACGTGGCTCCGTTTCCCATAACCGCCTTCTTTGCTTAATTTTTCCGCAGTTCCGGTTTTCCCGGCGACATTATATCCGGTAATACGGGCTCTTTTCCCCGATCCGTTTTCCACCACACTTTGAAGTACTTTTTTCATAATTGCGGAGGTTTCTTCGCGAATAACACGCCGGATTTTGATCGGTTTTGCTTTCTTTTCCACTTTTCCGTTAGTATATTCAATCCGATCAATCAAATGCGGTTGCATAAGAATCCCCCCATTGGCAATGGCCGAATAGGCCCCAATCAATTGAATCGGCGTAATGGCAACCCCATATCCATAGCCTTTACTGGCCGTATCTACTTTCGTCCATGTAGTATAAGGAGCCACGCTGCCTTTGGATTCCCCGTTAAAATTAATATCGGTTTTAGACCCAAAGCCATAGGCTTTCATGTAATAAAATAAATTTTTAGCCCCCAATTCAACCGCAATTTTACCCGCACCAATATTGGAAGATAATTGCATAATTTCCGGAATCGTAAGATAATCCTTATCATGCTGGTTATCCCGCACAATCACCCCTTTGGCTACTTCCCATTTTCGGCCCTCCATCGCAATACTATCCGTAATGCTTACGGTCCCTGCATCCAGAGCCGCGGAAATGCCGATCGTTTTAAAAGTAGAACCCGGTTCATAGGTAAACTGAAACCCTAAAGATTGCCCATCTTTAACCGGATAAGAAGCCGCCGCCAACAATTTGCCGGTTGACGGTTCCTGCACTAATACAATACCCTGTTCAGCTCCTACATTTTCTACGGCTTTTTTAAGAGCAGTTTCCGCATAGTACTGCACAATTTCATCAATCGTCAAATAAATATTGGCTACCGTTACATCTTCTTTCAATTTTCGGTCATAAATAATTTGACCGCGACGGGCTCGTTTTACACGTTTTTTGCTGATATCTTGGCTTAATTCCTGATTAAACATTTGTTCAATACCCGAAAGCCCAAAATTTTTAGAGTTAGAGGCGCCAATAATATCTAACGCGCTTTCTCCATACGGATGAATACGTTCATATTCCGGGGTTAATTCGATCCCTTGTCCGGCAGGAGTACGTAAAAAATCGACCAGTTCCATATATTTATCCGGTTTAATTTTTTTTGCTACGAAGAAAAAATTTTTAGCCCGATTCCATTTTTCTTCAATTCTTTTCCGGGGAATATCCAACGTGTCAGATAAAAAACTGATGACTTTATCTTTGTCTTTAACATATCGTTTACTAATTCCGCAGGAATGTGTCCGCACCGATTCAGCAAGCGGTTTTCCGTTTACATCCAAAATTTTTCCGCGCACCCGGTCTTCTGCTAAATAATTATAAATGGCACGTTCTGCTTTATTCGAAAATTCTTCATGCATAAAAGTTTGTAAATAAAATAAACGCACAAAAATCACTAGCGGTGCAAGCAGAATAAATAATCCTACCCAACGCATGCGGTCTTTAATATTAAATACAAACGGTGCTGATACTGTTTTACGATACATACTATTTATCTTTTAAAATAATGACTTGATGCGGTTCTTGTTGCACAAGCCCTAATTTTTCATGCGCTAAGCGCGAAATATTTTCCGGACTGGAAAGGCGTGATATTTCCAACTCCAAATACTGGTTTCGGGCTTCTTTAATTGCCACTTCATTTTGCAATTGCCCAATGGTCCGTCCGGAGCGGTTGATTTCGATACGCATCCAAACCACACCAAATCCAAACAAACAAATTAACACAAGTAATCCGAAAATACGCATTAAGATACCCTCTCAATAACCCGTAATTTTGCACTACGCGCACGCCGATTTTGACGCACCTCATCATAGGTAGGCACCAAGGCATGTTTATTTACTAACCGCCAAGTACCGCTTTGCGCTAATTTCTTAAACGTATTTTTTACAATACGGTCTTCCAGCGAATGAAATGTTAAGACGGCCATTCTTCCGCCGGGTTTTAACAACTCGGGTAAAACCCGCACGCCTTGCTCGACGGCTTCTAATTCGCCATTACAAGCAATACGGAGTGCTTGAAAGGTTTGGGTCGCTGGATGATTTTTTCCGCGGCGCGGCACGACAGTTTCAATTAATTTAGCCAATTCCTGCGTAGTTGTAAACGGTTTATCTTTGCGCGCACGCATCATGGCAAGCGCAATGGGCTCGGCCCGGCGTTCTTCGCCATAATCTGTTAGAATGCGGATTAATTCTTCCAAAGGCCATGTATTGACTATTACAGCCGCTGTTAACGAATTTTGTAAATCAAAACGCATATCAAGCGGTCCGTTATTTAAAATACTAAATCCGCGTTCCGGATTATCCAATTGATAGGAACTTAACCCCAAATCCAATAAGATCCCGTCTACGTGTTCTACCCCCTGCGTTTTTAATAACTCCGGGGCTTGAATATAACTGGCATGAAATGTTTTTAGGCGCACATCCGATATATTCTGCCGGGCCATCTGTAAGGCTTGCTCATCTTTATCAAAACCAAACACAGCGGCTTTTGAATCTAATTTGGTTAGAAAATAACGCGTATGACCGCCTAATCCCAAAGTACCGTCCATATAAGTTCCGTTAGGATTAGTCAATATCATTTCGGCAATTTCACCTGCCATAATGGGAATATGTGTCCAGGTAGGCATTAAAATCCTCCCGAATAATTCGTCGGAACCTTTTGCAATTGAGGAATGACGGTTTTTTGCGGTTGTTTGACCGGTTGCCGGTTCGTTAGGCCGGCAGGATCCGCTGGGGTTGCAGGTAATAGTTGGGATGTCTTCTTTACGAAAGCCCCCCCTTGAATTGTGGGAGCCTGTTGAAGTATCTGTTGTTGCTGCTGCAATTGTTTCTGTTGCTGTTCCCGATAGGCTTTCTGCAAATCATGCAACCAAACATTTTCCAAGGTGCTTACTTTATTAAAAGGCATCCCGTAAGCACGGTATAAGGCCTGGTAAACCGGAGTTTTTTGCTTTAATTCTGAACAAAATTTATAGAATTCGTCCCGGCTTCGTGTGTTCAGTAAATAATCAACCACACTATACGCCTCTGCGTAATACAAACCGGCCTTTTCTGTGGAATATGAATTAATATCTTCCGTTTGGGTAAGTTCTTCCAGCGGAATAATATTTCCGGCAATAATCTGACGAAGCCCTTGGGCAATCCAAGCCGGTTTTTGTTTAGATGCATGCACTTGCATATATACCGCCATACCTTCACTGAGCCAAAGTGGAGAAATGGTGGGTAGAAAGTATCCATCGAAATACAAGTGAGTTAATTCATGGACCGTAAGCGGATAGAAACTTTTATCTTCAATGACATACATACTGTCCGACCGTAAATCAGAAGAGGCTCCGGACCATGCAGGTAATTTTGTAAAATCCATATAACTTTTTTTGGCATCAAAAAGCATGACCAAAATTTTATTCGGTTTTAATATAATCGTAAACGGAGTCAAATCCAACATTAAATTTCCGTGAATATTATTTAGTACGTTTTGAATTTTAGGAGTAACCTGCTGGTTTTCACGATAAATTAAATAATTATATGTATCCGCCGTTAAAAATCCGGGCGGAGGCGGAGCCCAACGTACCTTTTTGGCGGAATCAACCGGCCGGTGCGGCTGCGTAGGAATGGTTTCTATATTCATTTCAGTCTTTGGAGCAAGCCCGGCAATATTTTCAAGTCCGCTAATCATTTCATTAAAAGATTTTTCATCCGGATTGGAATATAATTTAGGCGTTGTCGGATCTTCTGCTTCAGGGGGTGGCGGAACCGTAATATCCGGCCGTAATTCTTTAGCCCGTCCACGTTCGTACGCAGAATCCGTAGCCGAAGACGGTTTAGAAGCGGCAGCAGGAGAATCCGCAAATAATGATTTCATCCTTTTTCCCCATTCCCAATCGCGTGCAGTAAGTTTCCCTGTAAATACAATACAGAGCAATATAGCACAGATAAATTGAATTAAAAAACGTACTTTCATAGTGCTTTTCTACATAATACCAAATGCTTTGGGGTTTGATCTTGTTCTAATTGGTATACAATTGTTTCTTCCCACTTTCCCCCACACTTGGCTGGGTCCGCCTCCTGAAGTTGCGGTACGACCCCTTGATAGGCGATAAATACGCCCCCGGGCTTTACAGCCGCTAAGCAAAGCGGTAAAACATCCGGCAGTTGCCCCATAGCACGTTCCGTAACATAGGAGACTTGGGGCAATATTCTCTGCCCCAAACGACAATTTTTTACGGTTACATTGGTAAACCGTTCCTGCAATACTACCCAATTTAAAAACGCACCTCTTTTTTGAATACTTTCCACCAATATTACCTGGGCCTGAGGCAACGCAGCCGCAATCGAAAGGCCAATAAATCCTGCCCCGGAACCGGCATCCATTACTTCAAAAGAATTTTCCCCCGCCTGCCGGGCCAACCGGGCAATTTGAGCCGCCCCAAATAGTCCGTCGCATAGATGACGGTGTACTAATGTTTCTAAATCATCCGCACCGGTTAAATTCAATTGTGATTTTTTTTCAAGGACGCGGTTTGCATACGAAAGCAGTTTCTTTGCCGCTTCGTTAGAAAGCGTTAATCCGTGCTTGGCCGCAAAACTAATTAGTTTGTTTTGCATGCTTAAGTCTCCTGAAACGTTCAATATGCACCGCTAACAGTTGAATGTCCGCGGGAGTAACCCCCGGAATCCGGCTGGCCTGGCCTAATGTCCGCGGTTGTACTTCGCGCAATTTTTGGGCACTTTCAAAGAGGAGCCCCCGCACGGCAGATGGGTCAAATCCTTCCGGAATTTTGATAGCATCCACTTCCGCCAATTTTTCGGCATCTTTTTTATTGCGTTCATAATAACCCGCATATTTTTGGTGAATCTCTGCATAGTTCTGTGCTTTTTCTACAGTCCATGGAAATAAATCTGCGGTGTCTGCTTCTGTAATGACGGGATGAGATTGCTCCGTTAGTTTGCTGGTTAACTGTTGGTATTTTTCAAACGGATGACGATACGATTCGTCCAGTAAACCCAAACGCAACGCATGCGGGGTCAGGCGTAAATCGGCATTATCATTACGAAGTAGAATGCGATATTCCGCACGGGATGTAAACATGCGGTAGGGTTCATTGACGCCTTTGGTTACCAAATCATCGATCAGAACTCCGATATAGGCTTCATCCCGACGTAACACAAAGGGATCCTTCCCTAACGTTTTTAAAGCCGCATTAATACCGGCCATCAGCCCTTGACCGCCGGCTTCTTCATAGCCGGTGGTTCCATTAATTTGGCCACCCATAAATAGTCCGGGTACAATTTTACTTTCCAAATGCGGATATAAATCCATCGGGTCCGAACAATCATACTCAATCGCATAGCCGGGACGTGTAATCGTGGCTTTTTCCATACCGGGAACAGAGGCAATTAAAGCGCGTTGTACATCTTCAGGCATACTGGTTGAAAAACCCTGAATATAATACTCTTCGGTATAACGTCCTTCCGGTTCTAAGAAAAGAGGATGGCTGGTAACTTCCGGAAATTTTTTGATTTTATCTTCTACGGAAGGACAATACCGCGGCCCCAATCCATGAATATTTCCGCTGTACATGGCTGAACGTTGGAAATTTTCGCGTAAAATTTTGTCGGTGGCTAATGTCGTACGGGTAATATAGCAACTTAAAAATTCTCTTTTCTGTTGCTCACGCACATCCGTAAAATGCGAAATAGGCTGCAAGGGGTTATCGCTGGCTTGCACTCTAAATTTAGAAAAATCAAGCCCCCGCGCATTGATACGCATTGGAGTACCTGTTTTAAAACGGGTCAAATGTAGCCCTAAATCCGTACGCATATTTTTCGCTAAATCGTCAGAGGGCATGTCATTATAGCGGCCACCGCGAAATAACTCCGTCCCGATATGAATAGTTCCACCTAAAAATGTTCCGGTAGTCAATACCACCGTTTTCGTCCGATAGAACGTATGGCGGATTGTCATCACGCCGTTCACCTGTCCGTCTGTGGTAGAAATTTGGGCAGCTTCATCCTGCATGATTTCTAAATTAGGTTGCAGTTCCAAAAAATGTTTGAACGTAAATTGATAGACTTTTTTATCACACTGAACACGCGGGGAGTGCACGGCGGGACCTTTGCCGGTATTGAGCATATGATAATGAAGTGCCGCATGGTCAGTTACGCGCCCCATGGCTCCGCCCAACGCATCAATTTCACGCACAATTTGTCCTTTTGCAATTCCACCGATAGAGGGATTACACGACATTTGGGCAATAGTGTCCAAACTTTGGGTTAACAAAAGCGTTTTAACCCCTAATTTAGCCGCGGCTAATGCGGCTTCACAACCGGCATGACCGCCGCCAATCACAATAACATCATATTCAACCGGACAAACAAACATTTATTTCCCCATACAAAATTGCGAAAAAATAATTCCTAAAATATCATCGGGAGTAACCTCTCCGATTAAATCTTTCAAATACATAAGTGCCCCGCGGATATGTTCCGCATAAATTTCTCCTCCGGCATCTTCCGGCAACTGTAAAAGCGCACTTTCCAACTCCGTTTGCGCACGAAGCAGCGATTCATAATGGCGCAAGTTAGAAATCATTAACCCGTCCGCTGTTTGGGCATGGTCCAATTCCCCGATCAGACATTTTTTTAATGAGTCCAGTCCTTCTCCTGTTTTGCATGAAACAGCCAATGCGGTAAAGAGTTCTTCTTCCGGCAATTTATGAATCGAAGTCGATTTATCTGATTTATTGCGGATAATATAAATTCTTTTTTTCTGTTGTTTAACTTCTTCAAATAAAGCCAATTCTTCGGCGGAAGGCTTGCGCGAAGTATCTTGTACAAATAAAATAACATTGGCTTTCTCCATAGCACACCGGCTGCGGCGCATTCCTTCCTGTTCCGCCGGATCCAGGGCATGGTCTCGGATCCCAGCAGTATCGGTAAGAATCACTTTTTGTCCGTCAATTTCTAAGGTTTCCTCCACCGTATCACGTGTAGTTCCGCAAGCATCTGCCACAATAGCCCGGTCAAAACCTAAAAGAGCGTTCAGCAAACTGGACTTTCCGCTATTGGGCACTCCAACAATGGCTACTTTTAACCCGTCTTTAATCAGCCGTCCGACGGAAAAAGTATCCGTAAGAGCGCGCATGCGCGAGAGTGTATTGGTTAGTTCTGCCCGAATAAATTCGTCGGTTAGCGGAGTCATTTCTTCGTCTACATCATCTAAACGGACTTCTATTTGGGCAAGCAAGGTTGATAATTGTTGTTTTAATTCATTGACCCGCTCGCTTAATTTTCCGTCTAATGAACCCATAGCCAAATCATGTGCGGATTTATTACCGGCGGCAATTAAATCACACAGACCTTGTGCCTCCAACAAATCCATTTTTCCGTTTAAAAAAGCACGCTGGCTAAATTCCCCCCGTTTAGCGGGAACAGCCCCTAATTGACACAAAAGTTCCAACAAACGCCCTTTAATATACGGACTTGCATGCAATGCAAATTCTACTACCTCTTCGCCTGTAAAAGAATGCGGAGCCTGAAAGTAAGTAACAAGGGCTTTGTCTAAAATTGTTTTTCCGTCGTAAATAGTGCAAAAAATCTGTTTACGCGGTTCAAATTCACGCTCCGCACAAACCAGGTGTTTTAAAATGGATAATGCCTGCGGGCCGGAGAGACGGACCAAAGCGACGGCTCCGCCCATTCCGCTGGCAAGTGCACAAATAGTAGAATTTTCCATAGTTATATTTTATCAATTTTAGAGGCTTTTTTGGAGATTATTATTGCCTTATATTACCGACGATATTTTTTTATATTTTTGCCGGATATTAGGCCCCCTATAAACAAAAAATTCCCCAGCCTTAATAGCCGGGGAATTTTTGCGATACATCCAAAGATTTTATTTTGTTTCTACATGTTCAGAAACAGATGGTTGTGCAACCGGTTCTTGCGAAACGCAATCCACTTGTGTTGTTAACGGTTGCCCGGATTGCTCTTCCGGCACCGCCACGGTTTCCACCACAGCGACCGTCGCTTCAGTCAAGGCCGGAGTTTGCACAGATTCCGTAACTACTGTTACTTCTTCCACTTCCGCAATATCTTCGCCAATTACCCCCGGAACAAAATCCGCCGGTGCTTGGTTGGATTTTAAGAGTTCTTGTACTTTTTCGGTCGGGCGTAACGTAACTTTCCGCCATTTGCCTTCCCCTTCCGAAGCCGTAACTACAAATTCATTTCCTTCCACCGCACGGTGAATATAACGGCGCAGTTGTGCACTCATGGGGCGGAAACGGAATACACTGTGTCCGCTTTTGATTAAGGAAATGCCTTTCTCGATTTCTGCATCAATTTTATCTTCCGCTTTACGCCAATAATTCTGCGTATCGGCAATCACGGAAATCGGTGTATCAAAATGACGGCTTAACGCTAAAGTGGCCAGATATTGAATGGCTTCCAAGGTTTTACCTTCTTTACCAATCACAATAGCCGGATGATCACAATCAAAGGTGAGTAAAATACGTTGTTGCTGCTCATCCCACCAAACGTGTAAATTTTCCACCTTTACTCCCATATGGGTAAGTACTTTTTCCAAATATTCTTTGGCTTCTTGCATGGGTGCTTTTAGATTTTCAGGAATAACTGCCTGTTGAATTCGTTCGTTAGGCAATAATTGCGGTTCATTGGCTTTAGGTGCTTTTTCACGCGGTTCACGGTTTTCTACCCGTTCACTCCGGCGCATATTGCGACGACCGCGTCCGGAGGATTCCCCACGTTCTTTGCGGCTATTGCGGCTGCCACGGCCTTTGGATTTGCGTTTCGGAACATCCATATAGATTTGGGAATCCAAATCGGCCGTACTCCAACGTTTAGCACGCAATTCTACCACGGCATTGCGTGCACCGATTCCCAAAAAACCCTTTCGCGGTGTTTTTAAAATAGATACTTCCACTTGGTCGCGGCGTAAACCTAATTTTTTTAATCCTTTGTTAATTGCTTCGGTAACTTCTTTTGCTTCAATTTTAATTTTATGTGCCATAATTCAAAGTTCTCCTTAATTGGCTTTCGCCAGTCTATGGTTGACAAATGTTTGAATTGCAAAAACAAGCAGGCTGTTGGTCAACCAATAAAGCACCAGCCCTGACGGAAAATTCATAAAAAGCAGTGTAAAAATAAGCGGCATATATTTAAACATGGCTGCTTGTGCCGGATCCGTTCCGGCCGGCATAGAATTTTTCTGTTGTAAAAACATCACCGCACCCATCAAAAGCGGTAATACATAATATGGATCTTTGGAAGACAAATCCGTAATCCAAAACACAAATTTAGCCCCGTGTAATGACCAGGAAGTGCGTAAGGCATTAAACAACGCCAAAAAGATCGGCAGTTGAATAAGCATCGGTAAACAACCGGCTAACGGATTCACTTTATATTTACGGTATAAGTTAAGTGTTTCGCGATTCATGGCTTCCGGGTTACCTTTATATTTTTCTTGGATACGTTTCATTTCCGGTTGAATTTTTTTCATCTGGGCCGCTGATTTTAATTGCATCATGGTAAAGCGGAATAAAATCAGTTGCAAACAAACCGTCAGCATGATAATAGCCACGCCATAGTTTCCGGTCCATCCATAGAAAGTTTCCAACACGTTCCGGGCAATTTTACCGAGTGCCCCAAAAAATCCAAAAGCAATACTTCTGTCCAAATGATAAGGCAAGTTTAAGAACGCCTTATAATCTTTTGGACCAAAGTAAAATTGGGAATCATAACTCTTGTTTTCGCCAGACTGTAAAGTAGCCGCCGGCACCCCGATCGTAAACTGCGGACCGGTTAAGTCGCTCTCTCCCAATAAACCCCACATCCGTTTTTGTTTCCCGATATTTACTTTATCAGCAGCAAGTAATCCGGGTTGCCATCCTTGCGGAATTAATACGGACAAGAAATAACGGTTTTCTACCCCTGCCCATAACCATGGTAACGACGGTTGTTTTGAGGTTTTCGAAAAAGTTTCTAAGGTAGGTTTCTTTTTCCCCTGTTCCTGGATTAAATAAACGGCTTTGGATTCCCGTTCATTATCTTTCATTTCACTTTTGACCGTTGCAAGGCCCGGGCCAAAATTCCAAGACCACGACGGAATCGCCACTTCTTTTGCGGTTCTGTTTTGTAAAGTAACGGTTAAATCATTAATTCCGTTTTCGTTAAAAACATATTGTTTGGTAACGCTAACGCCTTTTACAAGTTCTCCGGCAAAAGTAATAGAATTTTGCGTGCGAACCTTTTCCGTAAAATCTACTTCCGGGAAAGTGGCAAAATAACCCAGCCCTTGATAAGGGGTCAAATCCACATTGCCTAAATCATCTTTAAAAAGATAGGTTTTAATTCCTGCGCCTTTAGAAGAGAATGTAATCTCTGCCTGGGGCAAAGAAAATTCAATCAGTTCTTCCGGCTTCGGGGCAGGTTTTTCTTGTTGTAACCGCACTTCTGTTTGTGTAGCGGCTTGCCGTGCCTGTTGTTTGAGTTGTTCTTCGGCGGCTTGTTGGGCAGCGCGGGCACGGGGTAAGGCTACAAATTGATTGTAACCGGTAATAATCAGTAAAAACAACATTACTGTAATAAGGAATTGTCTATTCATGCAAACTCCCTGAATCATTTCGGTAATAAAATTACCGAAAAGCGGAAAACCGGGAATAAACAAATTATTTACGGAACCGGATCATAACCGCCCGGATGCAGAGGATGACACTTGAGCAGACGCCGCATGGCTAAATAACAGCCTTTCAAAGCGCCATATTTGGAAATTGCTTCTTTGGCATACGCGCTGCAAGTCGGTGAAAAACGGCAAGTGCCTTTAGGCCCTAACAAAGGCCTCACACATACCATAAACACCGCTAGTAACGCCAGTACACATTTTTTTGAAAGAAGCGAAATCTTATTCATAGTACTCTTTCCCGTAACTATTCGGATAAAGAGTCGTTGAGTAATCCGGCCTGACCGATTAGTGACTTGAGCGCCTCTTGCGCTGCCTGCACATTACCCAACGCATCAGAGCCTCTTGGGCTGATAATTACATCTGTTCCGGTTTGAATATAACTTCTGTTTAATCTAAATGCTTCCCGCAGCAACCGTTTGGCACGGTTTCTTACCACCGCCGGTCCCAATTTTCGGGATACCACTACCGCAAAACGTGCCGGTTCTGCTTTTCGGGAAGCGGATTTCCGGCACCACAATACTAAGTTACGATATTGCAATTTAATGCCGCCTTGAATAATATCCTTAAAATCATTTTTAAGGTGAAGGCGGCAAAAACGCGGCAGGCCGTTTGGCTGCATAAAAATTACGCTCTAATCAGTTCGTGGCGGCCTTTGGCTCTGCGAGCACTGAGGACTTTGCGTCCGCCGGCAGTGGCCATTCTGGCACGAAAACCGATATGTTTAGCACGTCTTCTTTTGTTAGGTCTGTATGTCGGTAACATGTTTCTTTTATACGTTAGTTCTGGCCCCGCTAGGAACTGGAAAAAACGTATCTCCTGTATTAATTTAAAATGGTGTCACTAAAAAGGGACGTTATTATTATATCTTTTCTTGCGCGGGAATGCAAAAGATTATTTTATCATCCCGCCATAAAAACTACTGAAATAAAATGTTTAAATTTGCTATCCTACTTATATATGATTTTTACAGACTCCGGCATTATTTTACTGCGTCAAGATTTTCGCGAAGCAGACCGAATTGTTTCGTTGTATACCAAAGAACACGGGCGTATCAATGTGCGCTTGCCGGGAGTCGCACGTTCTGTAGGGAAATTAAAAGCCTTAAGTGAACCTTTCGTATGCGCGGATTACCGCATTTATATCCGCCGGGGAGGAACGATCGGCACGGTAACCGGCGGAAAAATAAATCAAGTTTTCCCCCATATCAGACAAGATTTAAAAAAATTAGCCTTGGCTTTCCACTTTTGCGAACTCTTATACCGCATGACCCCTTTACATCAACCCAGTCCGGGGAAATTTGATTTATTATTACACGCCTTACAAGCCGTAGAAAAAGGTCCTGCCCACTCCTCTTTTCAAGCCGCTTTTACCTTACGGCTTATGATGTTGGCCGGTTTTGGGTTAGACCACCCTGTACTAAACATTTCAGCAGAATTTTGGCAGCAAATGCATCAAGCCCCGTTTGAACAGTTAGATTTTTCATTGCCGGAGGATTTACTGGCACTCGCTAAATGCAACACGATTTGCCACCGATTTTTAAGCCAATACCTCACCTATCCGCTTCACACCCAACATTCGTTTACTTTGCAAGAGGATTGGGAGGCTATTTCCGACGAAAAAACAATGCCGGACAGGCACGAACTTATTGCACAGCCGAGTCATTAACGGCTACGCAAGCAACTCCTCTATATCCGGATAAATATCTTGTAAAGAGGTATAGATTTTGAACGCTTGTTCGCGAATCAGGCGCGTGGGTTTGCTAATTTGCGGCACCATACAAGTCCGCATACCGGCCGCAATGGCGGCGGTGGCCCCGGCAGCAGAATCTTCGAACACCAAGCATTGCTGAGGCGGCACTTCTAACTTGTGAGCCGTTTTCAAATAAACTTCCGGGTTCGGTTTTAAATTTTTCACTTCTTCGCAAGTGGTAATAGCAGAAAAATATTTCAAAATCTCTTTTTTGCGCAAATAAAACTCGGCCCATTTGCGCATATTAGAAGAGGCCAGGCCGATTTTTAAACGGCGGTGATAGAAAAATTCTACCGCTTCTTTAGCACCCGGACGAAAGGGAATCTCCCCCCCGCTTTGCAAATAATCTTCTACCAATTGATACGTTCTGTTATGAATTTGGGCAGGATCTACCTCTTTACCGAAGTGTTGTTTCATAAAGCGTTCGGCTTCTTCGCGGCTAATTCCAATACAAGCCGAAAAAAGTTCAAACGTAAAATCAAGCCCCCATTCGGCCGCGGCTTTTTTATAACATGAAAAATAAATAATTTCAGTATCAAACAAAAGCCCGTCCATATCAAAAATTACACTGGTAATCATGGATATATTGTAGCAATTTGAACGTTATTTTTACTGAATTTTATATAATATAAGTACCTATGAAATACGGAATGAATTTTCAGGATATGATTTCGGCCCTGAACACCTATTGGGCCAAACAAGGCTGCGTACTTGTGCAGCCATACGACGTGGAAAAAGGAGCCGGCACCTACAACCCGGAAACTTTCTTTGGTTCTTTAACCAAAAAACACGTCAACCGCGCTTATGTGGAACCTTGCCGCCGGCCCGCAGACGGCCGCTATGGCGAAAATCCTAACCGCTTGGGTAAATATTATCAATATCAGGTAATTATGAAACCTGCCCCGGCGAATATTCAAGAAATTTATTTAAATTCCTTAAAAGCCATTGGGTTGGATCCCAAAGAGCACGACGTACGCTGGATTGAAGATGATTGGCAATCCCCCACTCTGGGTGCGTCCGGGGTCGGGTGGGAAATTTGGCTGGATGGTATGGAAATTACGCAATTTACTTATTTCCAAAATATGGCCGGGTATGCCTTAAATCCGATTACGGCAGAAATTACTTACGGCTTGGAACGGATCGCCATGTATTGCCAGAAAGTAGATAACGTGTTTGATTTGCGTTGGAATGAAGAAATTACCTACCGCCAGGTATTCCATGAAAACGAACGGCAGTTTTCACACTATTATTTTGAAGAATCAAACGTGGAACATCTGCGCCGCTACATTGAAGAATGTGAAGAGGAATGTTACGCCCTGTGCAAAAAAGGCCTTTATTTACCGGCCTATGATGATACCATGAAACTCTCGCACTATTTTAATATGTTGGAAGCACGCGGAGCCATTAGCGTGTCCGACCGTACTAATAACATTACTAAAATCCGCAATTTAGCCAAAGCATGTGCCAAGGCCTATGTGGAAAGTGTAGAAAAGAAGGAAAAAGAGGAGGCCGCAAAATGAACGCACTATTAGAAATTGGAGTCGAACATTTGCCGGCCCGGTTCATGGAACCGTCTCTGAAACAATTAGAAACTTTAGCCGCAAATTTACTCGCTGAAAAACGGATTTCTTACAAGGCCGTTCATACCTTTGGAACATACCGCCGGTTAGTAGTGGAAATTGAAGACATTGCCGAAAAATCCGCCGATGTCCAAAAAGAAGTAAAAGGTCCGCCAGCTAAACTTTTGAAAGATGCAAACGGGAAATTTACCCCGCAAAGTGCCGGGTTTGCCCAGAAAAACGGATTAAAACCGGAACAATTAACAATTGTTGAAACCGATAAAGGACCTTTCATTTTTGCGAATGTAAAAATCAAAGGTGAAAAAACGGCCAAATTACTGCCGGAAATTTTTACAAGACTCGTAACCGGTATAGAATTTGCCAAAAATATGATTTGGGAAGAATCCGGTCTGCGCTACGGGCGGCCGATTCGCTCATTAATCGGTTTATACGGCGATAAAGTGATTAAATTTACCGTTGCCGGAGTAACCTCCGGTCGATATACTTATCCGCTTTCGTCTTTTGGGCGCAAACCGATTTCCGTTAAAACGGCTGACCGGAAATTATACGCTGATTTACTACGCAACCAACCGCAACCGGTGCTGGTTGTGCCGCAAGAACGGCGCGAGGCGCTTATCAAAACCGTGTCCAACGAAGCAAAAGCGCATGGGTATGAGGCCGATTTGGATGAAAATTTAATTACCGAAACCGTCTGGTTTACCGAGCATCCGGTAGCCGTTGGCGGAGACTTTGAAATTAAATTTTTAACGTTGCCTAAAGAACTGATTACCACCGTACTCAAAAAACAAATTAAAATGTTTCCGGTGATGAATAAAAAAGGTGAATTACAACCGTATTTTATCGCGGTGCGCGACGGGATTTCCGTCAACCAAAACGAAGTGCGCGACGGATTTAAAAAAGTCATGTCCGCACGCCTTTCCGACGCAGTATTTTTCTTTGAAAATGATAAGAAAGACGGACTGCAAAAATTCCAAGAAAAACTGAAAAACATCCAATTTTTAGAGGGCCTTGGTAATTTATTTGAAAAAGCCGGGCGCACTAAAAAATTGGCCGCTTGGTTATGCGAAAAAACAAGCAATCAATCGCTGTCTCAAACGGTGGATTATGCCGCCGAATATGCCTATGCGGACTTAGCCAGTCATGTGGTTTATGAATTCCCGGAATTACAGGGATATATGGGTGGGCAATATGCCGCGTTAGAAGGCCAAAAAGAAGCCGCTAAAGCCATGGAAGAATTTTACTATCCGCTGACTTCTTCTTCCCCTTTACCGCAAACAACGGCCGGAAAACTGGTTTCCCTTGCCGGGAAAATAGATACATTGGTAGGGAATTTTCTCATTGGGCAAATTCCCACTGGGAGCGAAGATCCCTTTGCCTTGCGCCGGCAAGCCTTTGGCGCGGTGCGGATTTTGTTAGAAGGGAATTTGAACGTATCTGTCAAAGAACTTGTGGAAAAAGCCGCTAGCTTGTATCCGGCCGGAACGCCCGATAAAGGGCTTAAAGAATTGCCTGCATTTTTGGGGCAACGCTTTGCGCTTACCTTGCAAGAACGCGGCCACGATCCGCGTGTGTTAGACGCCGTTGCAAATTGGTATGAACTGCCGCTCACGCAAGCTGAAGCGTTAGTGGGCGCGTTGGAAACGGTCAAAACCGGCGCGGAATTTGCCGCCGTGTTGGAAGCCGCTAAACGCGTGAATAACATTTTGAAAAAAGCGGAAGTTTCGTCGGCGAAAGTACAGGAAAACTTACTTACCGAACCCGCCGAAAAAGAGCTCTATCAAACGCTGAAAAAAGTGCAAGCCGAAATTTCCGTGTTGCCCAAAGCGCACGATAAGCAAAGCTATTTAGCTGTGCTGAAAACGTACGCGTTATTTAAAGAACCGCTGGAAAAATTCTTTAAAGAAGTGATGGTCAACGCCGAGGATGCGGCTATAAAAAATAACCGCTTAGCGTTACTTTCGGCGGTGCGTACGTGCTTAAATGGTACGGGCACGGACATTACCAAGTTGTAAAGTTTAGTTTGCCATAAAAAAATCCCGCGTCTAAAAAGAACGCGGGATTTTTTACGCGAACAAAAAAAATTAGTATACTAGAAAAGTAGTCAACCATTTAAACTGTTTTTGGAACTGTATGCAGAATACAGGGCATTATCCGTAAGGATAGTCCCACGCTAATCCAAAAGCAGCCGCTTGAAGCACAAGATAAAGGGCCTTATAACCCCTTTGTTTTGTGCTGAATGTTTGCCATTCTGTCAGAATGGCAAACTACGGCTGTTTATATTGCAAGGCATTAGCGTGGGTTTGCAAGTAAACGGCCGTTTTTGCGTATGGTTTCCAAAGCAGTTATAAAGGAGAAATTGTATGCAGAAAGAAAAGATAGATAAAATCAATAGTCATGCTGAACTTGATTCAGCATCTCGTTGTTATAACAGAGAGATTCCAAATCAAGTTTGGAATGACGGCAAAGAGAAGGGTTTCACACTCATTGAACTGTTAGTGGTAGTTTTAATCATTGGCATTTTAGCGGCGGTAGCCTTGCCGCAATATAATAAAGCGGTGGAAAAAAGCCGCGTAGCCGAGGCGCGTGTAAACTTGAACACCATGCGCAAGAACTATGAGTTATGTGTTTTAGAATATGGAGATAGTGATGATAATGAATGTAATAAGTATCAAGAATTTATTCTTAATCATTTAACTATTCCGCTTCCCGGTGAATTTGAAACCGATATTGATAATTGTCCATCAGCAGGTAGTTCTTGTTTTAAGACAAAAGATTGGATTTATGATACGGATGATTCGTATGGATTTTATGCAAACCGCATGATAAATGGTGCAAATCCATATGGTTTATGGATACACTACAATGATGGAAGTATAACCTGCTGGAATGAAGACACATCTTCCACTGACTACTGCAAAATGTTATGTGGCGGGCATGATTGCATTTTAAAATAATTTGCTTACAAAAAAAGGACGGTCTTTTGACCGCCCTTTTTTATATTGCTTTGTTTTCTTATTTCAGCAAGTTTTTTAAACTAAAGGTTTTTACTTCTTCTTGCATTTTGGCAATTACCTCATCAACCGTCATGGGTTGTGTGTTGCTGCCGTCTTTAAGGCGCAAAGTCAGCGTACCGTTGGCCATTTCATTCTTACCTAAGATAGCCGTGTACGGAATGCGTTGCATATGTGCTTCGCGAATTTTTAAGCCCAGTTTTTCCGGACGCACGTCCAATTCCGGCCGTAATCCGGCGGCTTTCATCTTGGCAGCCACCTCTTTAGCATACGGGATTTGATCGTCCGTCAGCGTTAAAAGTTTCACTTGCACCGGGGCTAACCACAACGGAAACCACCCGGCATAGTGTTCAATCAGCACTCCGGTAAACCGTTCAATACTGCCAAACATAGCGCGGTGCACCATAATCGGGCGTTGGCGGCCTTCTGGAGCCACATATTCCAGATCAAAGCGTTCCGGCAAATTGAAGTCAAACTGGATGGTAGACAATTGCCACAAGCGACCGATTGCATCCATCACTTTAATATCAATTTTCGGGCCATAGAAAGCGGCTTCGCCGGCATGTGTGGTGTACGGAATTTTATTTTCTTCCAACACATGTTTTAAGGCATTTTCGGCCCGTTCCCATTCTTTTACGTCACCCGTAAAATGTTCCGGATGTTCCGGGTCGCGCGTAGAAAGTTCCACCGCATATTTTTCGAAACCAAATGTTTTGAAAATATGCATGGCATATTCAAAAGCCTGTTTTACTTCGCTTTCCACTTGTTCAGGCATACAGAAGATATGCGCATCATCTTGTGTAAATCCGCGCACGCGCAACATCCCGTGCAACGCCCCGGAACGTTCATAGCGGTATACCGTTCCCAGTTCACTAAAGCGGAGCGGTAAATCCCGGTAAGAACGCAAGTGCGTTTTATAAATTTCCACGTGGAAAGGGCAGTTCATGGGTTTGATTTGATATTTTTCATCATCAATATCCATGGGTTTGAACATACTGTCGCTGTAAAAACCGGCATGTCCGCTGATTTCAAACAAATGATACCGCGCAATATGAGGGCTGACAACCAAATCATAACCGCGTTTTAAATTTTGGTCTTTAATCCAGTCTTCCAAAATTTTGCGAAGCATCCCGCCTTTGGGGTGCATTAAAATCAGCCCCGGACCGACGTGATCGTTAATACTGAATAAATCCAATTCCGGCCCTAATTTGCGGTGATCGCGCTTGGCGGCTTCTTCTTGTTGCTTGATGTAGGCGTTCAGTTCGTCTTTATTATCAAAACACAAGCCGTAAATACGTTGGAGCATGGGGCGTTTTTCGTCTCCGCGCCAATAGGCTCCGGCAATCGTTGTGAGTTTAAAACTGTTTACTTTGCCCGTATGCTCTACGTGCGGGCCGCGGCAGAGATCGGCATAATCCCCGTTGATATAAACGGAAATTTGTCCGTCTTCTAATTCTTCCAGTAATTCTAATTTATAGGTTTCGCCGCGTTTGGTAAAAAATTCGCGTGCTTCGGCCTTGCTCATTTCTTTGCGTTCAAAAGGCTGTTTGGCTTTGATGATTTCTTTCATCTTGGTTTCAATGGCTTTTAAATCTTCGGGAGTGAATTGCTTGGGGCAATCAAAATCATAATAAAAGCCATTTTCAATAGCCGGACCGATACCGAGTTTCGTACCGGGGAATAACTGCTGTACCGCTTGTGCCATAATATGGGCGCACGAGTGGCGTTTTACGTCTAGTTCGTTGTTTTCCATAATTTTTACGCTACGTGCCTGCCGGCCACCACGACCGGGCCAGGACACGAAGGTCCTTAGTAAGATATTTAAATTATACTAAATTGACTTGGGAATATGTTGCAATGGGAAAGTAGTAAAAAATTTGAATCTGTTTTTGGAACGGCATGTAGAATGTAGTGGCGCTGTGCGTAGCAGCCCAACGAGCGTCCAAAGACAGCCTGTTTAGGCGCAAAATAAACGGAATAATGACTTGTACTGCTCATCCGACAGCTACAGTTTACGAAAAAAATAAAAATCTTTGTCTTTCCGTTTGCACGGACAAAGAATGGCGAACTTGGATTCACGGCGAGTATTGTATTATTTAGCGAACTCGCAACGAACCACGCAAAAAAACTATAATATAAAAATGAAACGCTTTTTTGTACAACTTTTATCCTCCTTTCAAACACAGTGGAAACTACTACTTATTTTATCTGTTCCGGCAGTGTTGCTCGGCATTTTTGGGCTTTACCAATTAAACCGTTTAACATTTACCAATGCACTCGCACTTACCCTAATAAAAGGGGTGTGCGAGTTTTGTTTTATCGGGTGCTGCTTGGCGTTACTGAATTTACTAGGTATAAAAAATAAATGGATCTTAGCGGGATTGTTTTTTCTTTACTATATTTCCATGACGGCGGACCTGGTGTTACTATGGTATTTCCGCGAACGCTTCGGTGCAAAATATCTAGACACATTGCAAGGCGGCGATTATGCCTTTTTAACCGATTGGCGCGTGCTGAGTTATTTAGCGTTTCTGGTTTTATTTTGCGTGTTTACTTTTCGCCGATTTTTTAAGCCAACGCCTTGGCAACAAACGTTGAAACGCGGCATGATTTGCGGGTTGGGCTTTTTAGGCTGCCTGATTTGGACGCCGCTTTCTTGGCTAAAAGCACCGGATCATTTTTACACATCTTATTTAGTGCCCCCTTCTATTTTTTACACCGCACGCGCGGTACTTACCCCCGTTCAACCCATTGAAACAAATTTAACACAGCAAACGGAACAATTGGCACAAGACTATCATATTTTTTCCGCTAAAAATACCGGGGTCGGTAAAGATTACAAACGGGTTATTTTAATTGCCAGCGAATCGCTTTCCAATAAGTATTTACATCATTTTAATCCCAATATTCCCGCCGAAGCAAGCAAACCGTTAGATACCCTTTTTGAAAACTACCCCTCGGCTTCATTAAAACACGTATCGCTGTCTACACTGTATGGTTTGTCAGTTATTTTTACGTCACATCCGTACGTCAAATTAGCCTATGAAAACGGATATCCGTTTTCTTTTGTGCGCATGTTGAAGCAACGCGGCTTTCACACCGCCTTTTTACGCGGCGCCAATGAAACGTATATGAATGAACACTTACTTTTTAAACAGGCCGGATTTGAGGAAGTGATCGGAGCAACTTATTTTAAAACGCGCAGCGATTATGCGCCGTATATCCATTGGTGGGGACTTTTGGACCGCAAACTATTTGATTATGCGGTAGAATTTTTGCAAACTCATCAAAATGAACCGACTTTTATCACGCTGCTAACGGTGGACTCCCATGTTCCGCTGGGAAGACCCGATTATTTAGGGGAAATTTATAAGGAAATTGATCATCCCGCTTATCAAATTCCCACGTTGCCGCGCGCCTTTGCGCGTTTCGGGCAAGATGTCATGCGTTTTTTAGACACGTTACGCTCTAAAAATCTGCTAGACGATCACACGCTCGTTTTAATCATGCCGGATCATCCGTCCTACTCCAATACACCCACAAATACCCTCTTTTCCCCCTTCCGTCCGGAATTTGATAATTTACCGTTTATCCTAGTTACCAAAAATAAAATTACCGCACCGGTTACCCAAAATCCGCTGGTTAGCCAACTGGATATTGCCCCGACCGTTCTAGATTTGCTGAATATTGAACCGCCTAAAGGGATGTTTGGCCATAGTATTTTTGATTTGTCTGCCCAGCGGACGGTATTTGACATTAAGGAAGACTATGCGGTGATTACCACCGATAACGGAAAGCAAGTAGTTGCATTAAATTCAACTCAGCCCAAAGATCAGGAATTACTTGCCCTTATGCGCACTTTCTTACAAGAATAAAACTCATCCAATCTCTTTTGTAATGTGCATAATTTGCTGATCCATAATCTTACCCAGTAAGATACGGCGGATTTTCTCCACGATAATACAAAACACCCAAATCCCTATCACGCACGTTACTAAATTACATATTAAAAATTTATCGTTCCAAAACCAAGGTGCATGGAACCATTTAAGATAAAATACCCATAGCATAAATACATTTTCATGAATAATATACGTTGGGAAAGTATACGTTGCCAATTGATTGACCACTGGATGATATTTCATATTGAAAGAACGGAAAAATTCAAAAAATCCGATTGCTCCAAACAAGTTCATCAACGTATTATAATGCCAGGCTGCATAAACAACACATCCTAACACAGACGTAATACAAACGCCCACCGCGTACAAGCCCATACTTTCCGTTCTGCGTAAAGACTGTGGTCGATATAACCGTATGTAAGCACCTATACAATATAAAACGACAAAATTAGAAATACCATAACCGTTATCTTTTTGCACCGTCCCCGGGAAAAAAGTATCTATCCCGTAGAATAAAATAATACTAAGTATAAGTAGTTGCTCAAATTGATGCTTCTTCAATAAACCTATCAATTTATTCAAATACGGAATAAATAAGTACAGCACGCAATAATAGACCACAAACCAACGATAAAAAATGGTCGGGAAAAATCGCTGCACAAGGTCCCAGTTGATAGTAGGATTACGCCAGCCGATCATCACAAACGCAATAATTATACCGTAAAACACACTTAAAGCGTAAAGAAAAACAGGTTTTGAAATTTTGACCGTTTTTTTAAAACAGGAAAAATATCCGGTCAGAATAATAAAAACATTAACGGATATAACGGTACAGGCTTTCACAATATCCATTAAATAATAATTAAAACTTTTAATGCGCGTTCCTTCAGAAAACCCCCCATAGCCAAAATAGTGTAAAGCAATAATCATTAAAATAAGCACAATACGCATGAGTTCAAAATTAGAACTGCGCGGGGTAACAGATCCTTCATTTTTTGTAATAGATGTCATGCAAATCTCTCTGGTAAAGCAAAAGAATATTTTTATACTTTACCAAACACCTGTTCTTTCGTGCAACCCCTTCCTTTAAGTCCTCGTCAGTTGACGGAAAATATGCTAAAATAATGGAGTGTATTTTTACATTTAATCGGAGGATTTAAAATGGAACAAGCAGCACAAGGAAGCGGAATGATGTGGTTAATCCTGATGGCCGTGATGTTTGTGATGCTGATTTTTATGCCGGCTCGCAGCCAGAAAAAACGCGAGCAGGAACTTCTCAGCAAAGTAAACGCACTCCAGAAAGGAGACCAAGTAATTATTCCCGGCGGAATTATCGGCACGGTTGCCGGTTTTAAAGATAATGCATTGGAAGTAAAAGTAGCGGAAAATGTAAAATTAACCGTCTTAAAAACCGCCATTGTAGGTGTTGTAAACGATTTGCAGGCTTCGGCTGGCAAAGAAGGAGGATCTAAGTAATGTCAAACAAACTAGCCGTAAAATGGGGAATTATCATTGCCATTTTACTCGGGTCGTTGTATTTAATTTACCCCAACTATAAATGGTATTCTAAACCGCTTGCAGAACGCGAAAAATTAGATACCTTAGGCGAACGCCCCAAACGTATGCTGAACCTGGGCCTGGATTTGCGCGGCGGTTCCAGCCTGCTTTTGGAGTTGGAAGTTGCGAAACTCAATACGAAAGAGCCGCTTAATGAAGCCATGGCGCGTGCGATTGAAATTATCCGCAACCGTATTGACCAATATGGTTTAGCCGAAACGTCTATTACCAAACAAGGTGATAAATGGATTATGGTGCAATTGCCCGGCGTATCCAACCCGCAACGCGCAGAAGAACTGATTGGCAAAACAGCCATGTTGGAATTCCGCATTGTAAAAAATGATACCACGGCCGCCCAAAAAGCCATTGAAAAATTGGAAATGACGGAAAAGCCGTTTGACGATGAAGGAAATCTTGCTGCAGATATTGCCGCCTTGGTTCCGCAAGGATACCAAATTATGCGTAATAAAGACGGCGGATACAGCGTGGTAACCGATACGGCTACCGTTACCGGGGCCGACTTGGAAAATGCCCGCGTTGTAATGATGGGCGAAAACGGTTATCCGGAAGTATCCTTCTCTTTCAATGCCGAAGGCAGCAAAAAATTCGGTCAATTAACCGGTGCTAACATTGGCAAACAATTGGCTATCGTGTTAGATAACACGGTCCAGTCTGCTCCGGTAGTACAATCGCGCATTACCAAAGACGGCCGCATCTCCGGTACATTTACCCCCGAAGAAGCGCGCAACCTCGCCATTGTACTTAAAGCCGGTGCATTACCTGCCCCGGTAAAAGTAATTGAAAAGAAAACGATCGGCCCGACCTTAGGGGAAGACTCAATTAAATCCGGTCTTTCCGCCTCCTTATACGGCTTAATTGCCATCTTACTGTTTATGGCGATTTACTATAAAGCCGCTGGAGTTATTTCCGATATCGCGTTGGTGCTCAACTTCGTTCTCACCGTTGCGATTATGAGTTATTTTTCTGCCACGCTTACCTTACCCGGTATTGCAGGTATGATTTTATCACTTGCTATGGCCATTGATGCTAACGTGCTCATTATTGAACGTATGCGTGAAGAAAAATTAGCAGGGCGCCCGGTCTATGAAATTATCAACTTAGGTTATGATAAAGCCTGGTCTGCTATTTTTGACTCCAACATCACCACCATTATCGTTGGTGCCTGTTTGTTGCAATTCGGTACGGGCCCCGTCAAGGGATTTGCCGTAACGCTCATTATTGGGTTACTGGTCAGTTTATTCACCGCCGTGTTTGTTACCCGCGCGATTTATGAACTCATTTTAACCTCTAACACGCAGGAGATCAGCCTATGATGCATTTATTACCGAAAACACAAATTGATTTCCTTAAATACCGTAAAGCGTATTTTACCCTATTTGCCATATTATTAATCGGCGGTGTGATTTGCTTTTTCACCAAAGGGTTCAATATGGGTATTGACTTTACCGGCGGCACGATGGTGCAAGTGCAATTCAATGCCCCGGTGGAAATGGGTCAAGTGCGTGAAGCGCTGGCAAAAACCGGAGCCAACTCGGAACTCCAATCTTACGGGGATAATACCTTCGCCGTAAGCGAAAAGAGCACCGAACAAGAAGTCGGTGTGGTGCAAGCCCGTATTGAAAAAGCCTTGGATACCTTGGGTGTACCATATACGGTACAGCAAACAAACTCCGTAGGTCCGGCCGTCGGCGAAAGCATGACGGAACGCGCCTTATGGGCCATTTTGCTCTCCTTGGTGTTTATCATTATTTACGTGGCTTTCCGCTTTAGCAACATTTTGTGGGGTGTATCCGGCGTAGTAGCGCTGTTCCACGATTTGTTTGTGATGGCGGTTGCTTTCTCGCTGACCGGGCGCGAAATTGACCTCGTTGTTGTGGCGGCATTCTTAACGGTTGCCGGGTTCTCTATTAATGATACGATCGTCATTTTTGACCGCATGCGCGAAAATATCCGGTTGCATCCGAAAATGAGTTTCGGGGAATTGATTAACTTATCCATTAACGAAACGTTATCCCGTACGATTATTACCACGTTAACGGTTCTTTTCGCACTGGTCGTTTTGTACGTTTTTGGCGGAGAAGTTATTAACTCGTTTGCATTTGCCATGTTAATCGGTTGTATCTCCGGCGTATATAGCACCATTGCGTTAACAACCCCGCTTGTATATACTTGGAGCCATGGCCAGTTAAATGACGGATCCAACCCCAACAAATCCGCCGCTAAACCGGCCACCAAACAAAATGTGGATGCGTTTGTCAAAGAACAAACAAAACCGCAAGGAAAAACGGTTACTAAAATTAAACGTACCCGCCGTTCCAAAAAACATTAAGTAATGCGTGCGGAGTTTCTGCAAAGAGACTCCGCCGTTTACGTAAACATCCACCGGGTGTTTACGCGAACGGACCAGCAAACTATGCGAAAAATTAAACGGTTTAAAATATCTTCCCGCCAAAAAGAAATCCTACGCAAATTATTGCGAGGCGGTGGTTTGTTACGTCAAGCCGGGTTTACCAGTGAATTAGAAGTAAACCAATACATTGTGGGAGCATTTGCGCTGTTAGACCCGGGCGTTGTATATGAATTTAATCAAGATGCCCATTGGGAATTAGACGACCAAAGTGCCGTTTACAAAGAAATGTTCAGTGCCTGCGCGGTCACGTTAGGCTCTCCTATAGAACAATTTATGCAGGAAGCACAAGCGGTGAATCCGTCCCGGGTGATTGTGGCCGGAACAATTGTACTGGAATTTTTAAAAAATGCAATTACTTTTGTTACGGATCTGATTTCCCAACAAGCCACCAAAGAAGAATTTGAAGCGTTAGAACCTCAATTTGTTTATCTTCCCCCCTTTGGGATTGCAGCCCCTCCCAAATTGCTGCGCGAAGCGGTACGGTTGGATAAAACCCTAGCCCACAAAACGCTTCCGCTGATTTTAGACAAGTTAAATGCCTCTAAAATTGATGTTTCTTTAACGCCGGACAACTGTATTTCCCCGCAATATTCGGCGGTGTTTTTAGTACCCTGGCAAAAACTTCGTAAAAAGGGGAAGAAATAATATGCCCAAACATACACAAACCTATCCGGATTGGAAACATGCAGTAGGATCTACGTTGGCCTATTGGTATACGTTATTTTTAGGTTGGACCACCCGCGTATATTGGTTTAAAAATACACCCGCTGAGCAATTGGAAACATCAGGAAAAGGTATTATTTATGCGATTTGGCATAACCAACAACTATTTTTATTATATCCCTACCGCGGACAAAAAATCGCACCTTTAATCAGTCAATCCAGTGACGGAGAATATATCGCCCGCTGTTTGCCGAAATTCGGCATGATGGCGGTACGCGGTTCTTCTACCCGGGGTGGCGCAAGAGCGCTTATTAAACTACTGCAAGCCACGCGCGAAGGATATCGCCCCATGCTCACGCCCGACGGTCCGCGCGGACCTATTTACAAAGTTCAAAACGGAATTTTATTTTTAGCCAAAAAAACGGGATTTCCCATTATTCCGGTCGGCACAGCCCTCAGCCACAAATTTAAAGTGCACTCGTGGGATAAAATGCGAGTTCCCCTCCCCTTCGGCAAAACGGCTCTTTGCTATGGAACGCCCATTTATGTAAAAGCGGATGAAGATATGCCCCGCGCCGCGGCGGAATTGGAAAAACAACTTAACGAAATGACCGATAAAGCCGAGTGGTTTATTAACAAAACACATTTTTCTCCCACTCAGACCAATTAATAAATCCACGGCCAAAACAAAAGCCGTGGATTTATTCACTATCCATGCAAAATTACCTCTCTTGCAACAACTTAATCCCTTGCGCGATATTCTGTCCGCTGGGCTGCTGATAAGCCGATAAACCAAATTCAGGCAAGACCGAAAATAAATGGTCAAAAATATCACTTTGCAATCCTTCATATTGGGTCCAAACCGTGGTATTTAAAAAGCAATAAATTTCTAATGGCAACCCATGTGCCTCTTGCTTTAACTGGCGCACCATCAGCGTCAACCCCGGATTATCTTTTACCACATAAGGCCGGGAGGATAAGTAGAGTTCTGCATATTTGCGGAAGGTGCCTATATTGGTTAAATGACGCCCGTTTAGCACATTATCTTTTAAATTATGCTCCGCATTAAAAGAGGTTAATTCTTCTTCTTTTTGGTTTAAATATTCTTTTAATAAATCTATTTTTTTAAGACGGGCTAGCATTTCTTTATCTAAAAATTTTACCGTATCCACATCAATAATAATACTGCGCTGGATACGCCGGGCACGCGCCTCGTACATACCGCTCCAGTTTTTAAACGGTTTGGATAGCAAATCATACGTTGGCACACTTACAATAGTCATATCAAAATTTTGCACCCGTACACTGGTTAAAGAAATATCAATAATATTTCCGTCGGCACCCGCCGAGTCTACGGTAATCCAATCGCCAATTTTAATTAGTTTATTGGTAGTCAGTTGAATACTGGCAGCAAAGCCCAAAATCGGGTCTTTAAAAATTAGGGAAAACACAGCCGCCAAGGCCGATAACCCGGTAATAATATACATGGGCCTCCGGCCTAATAACAGGGATACAATAAATAGTCCCGTCGCCAAAAACACTAAAATTTTGACAGCCTGTACCAAACCTTTGATAGGCAAATTAGGATTTCGTCCATATAAAGAATCCAGCGTATTTAAAAAGGTGTTTATTAACCACGAAAAACTAAGCATCACAAATAGCCCGGTTAATTTGCCCATTAAACTAGCCACCCAAGCAATTTCCCGGGAAATAAATACCGGGTAGCAGTTAATTGCCACCGCCGCCGCTAGCACTAAACCCAATGCCGTAAAAAACCGGTGTGCAACTAGCGCACCAATCCATTTTTTAAATTTAAAACGTCCCAACAGGGTTCCTAAATAGTTATTACAGGCCCAAGTAAAAATACGAGCCAGCAAAAAAAGTAACAGCACAAACAACAAAGCCGATACTAACTGGGCCGTCAACTTGTGGTAGTTTTCCGGGATGTACGAAATTTGCTGAATATAAGGTAAAATAAATTGCATATATTTTCTTGCTCCAAAAAGTTACTATAATAAAAGTGTATGAAAAAACATATCTTGCATGCAATGTTAATTCTTATATTAGCCGGATGTTATACACCGCTTAATAACTCCGGGGTTGCCACCACTAAACCCTGGTTAGAAGTTTCCGGCAAAAAACTTGATTTCGACGGTAAACAATATGATTCCTGTTATCAATTTAAACTCCATTTCTGGCCGCAAGAAGCCGCCCAATCCCTTTCATTAAAAGAGTCCTGTATTTCCGGATGTTGTTGGCGCAGCGACAAAGAAGAAGTGGTGTTGGATTTTAATAAATATTTTGAAAGTGATTTATCGATCCGCGGGCGAGCACGAAAATATACTCCTGCAAAAATTACACTTAAAGTACATCATTCAAATTTACTAAATACCACCAAAGTAACCGTTTCCCCCCGGGGGGCCATTACGAATAGCGGCCTTGTGAAACTTTCGTATAAAGAATATGAAAATCCTACCCGTTTAGCCCAATTGGAACAATCTGCCCGGCAGCAGCAAGCCTTAGCCGCTGCACAAACGGCTGCCTATTATCAGGGGCAACAGGCAACCCGGCCCGAAACCGGAAATTTAACTAAATCGAGTAAAATAAAAAAATCCGCTACAGCATCCCCTTCCCAGGACGAATTGGCGAAAGAAATTTTCCAGCGGTATGTCGGTACGAAAGTAGATACCTTCTTTTATCAAATGGATAAAACCTATAAAAAACAAGGGGCTGTATTTTTCTTAAGCGAACGGCTCCTGCAAGCCAAACCGACTGACACTACAAACGTGTATACAATTATGTGTCACGCCAAAGCCCGTACCGGTTTAGATGTTAAGCAGTTACGCGCATCCACTTTCTCCTGTGGGAATTGGCAAGTAAACGTATCCCAACAAACGGTCCTTCCGATAGATAAACGGGCGCAGTTAATAGCGGGAATATAAAAACCCTTGCCTACTAACCTAGGGCTTAGATCCTTCTTAACTACCTGCCACGCGCGACTTCCCACGCTTGGTTCTTGCTGTTTTTACACAAAGCGTCATTCCAAACTTGATTTGCAATCTTCCGCGTTTGCCGTTGCTGTTTCGTAACTACCACAACATACGTTGAAGATCCTGAATCAAGTTCAGGATGACTTTATGATTTATCTTAACAACCTGTTTATCGGCAGAACCTTAACGGAACCACACGCTTAGCGCAGGGTGTTTTCAGCGATAAAAAATATCCGCCCGGAGGCGGATATCAAAAAACGAAATCTTCCTTAATAAATTGCCTTCCAGTTTCGTTTTGTAAATTTAAATTCTACCCGGCGGTTAGCCCGACGGCCTTGCGAAGAATTATCCAAGGTAATCGGCCGGTCTTTTCCGTAGGCATGTATACGAATACGGTCCGCTTCAATGCCTCTGCTTACTAAATACGATTTCATCGCAGATGCACGTGCCGCAGAAAGCCAATAATTATATTCTGCATTTCCAACCACATCCGCATGGCCTTCAATAATTAAATGCAAGGTGGGCGCATCTTTCATAATAGTGGCAATTTTATCCAACAACGGATAGGCTTCTTCCGGCGGACGAACTGAATCAAATTCATAAGTAATCGAAGGCACCTGAAGCGTCTTAGCCATCCGTGCCACACTTTGATTGTATAATTTGTCATTGGACTGGCTTTGTGCTTCAATGGCCGGATCTCTCTCGACCCGGGGTGGAAAATCGTCTTCTTTTTGGGAAGAGGCACAAGCCGTAAGTAATCCGATCATACTAATAGATAAAAAAATCTTTAATTTCATAAAAATCCTCCTGTTCCCATTATACCAAAACAAGGCTAAAGAAAGTATAAACTTTTTCCGGGGCTATAACAAGAACAAAATTTGAGGTTGCTTTTACCATTTTTTTTGCTATACTATGGATAGGAAATTCTATATCTGTTCAGGAGAAGTTATGCAAACAAAAAACAAAAATGGTTTTACTTTAATTGAATTGTTAGTTGTTGTACTGATTATTGGGGTGTTAACGGCTGTGGCGCTGCCACAATATAGTACTGCCGTAGAAAAAGCACGTTCAGCAGAGGCGCTATCCCTCATGAATGCAGTGGCCGGATCGGCGGAACGTTATTGCTTTCAAATGGATAAGTGGCCCAATAATATGAGTCAATTGGATATTGAAGTTCCCAAATCTTCAGCAGACAATAGTGACGGCGGTAAAAATTTTTCAATTGCTTTTTCCAGTGGCGGCAACACCGATTGTACCGTAGACACGAATAAATTAACTATTAAAGCAACACGCCGGGATTTAACCGGGGATAGCGGATACAGTTTAACCACGGAATTAGTGCTTGATCCCGATACGGAAACAGTTAATGCAACCCGCAAATGCACCTATACAGGGTCCGGAAAAGGGAAAACATATTGCGATTCGATTACCAACGGTCATAATGAAAATTTCTAACTAAATGTAAATACATAGACCCGGGTTGATAACCCGGGTTTTTTTTTATTCATTCTACTCCTCATACGTATTATAAAGTTATCCACATACAGTGGATAACCTGTGGATAACTTCACTGATACTCTACAATTAATCCACCGCAAACCTGATTCCCGGCAAAATATCAACCAGGTTGCCCTATTCGTTTGTGGATAACTTTATTTTTTTGTGGATAACTTTTGATTTGTATAGGAAAAATCGATTTTATATTTTTATATTTTCCGACGGAATTATTTGGATTGTATGGGAAATAAAAAACGCAGACTCCTGCCCTGTAATTTCTGTGGACAAGTCTGCATTTTTAATTAAATTTTAACGTTTTTCAGTAGGATTTTAACTTCATTTTCAATGAAAACCGCTTGTTATCCACAACCCCGTTCACTTTTACGGCGCCCGGAGCCGCTCCCGGTACCACTTTGATAAGACCAGATACAGGATCCCAATTTAAATAAGGGGGACTAAAACGTAAGGCCGTTGGCACCACGTCAAACCATTCTCCATTATGCAGTTTGGCCCACACCCGCAGACCACTTTCATCCGGTTGATGTACGGCCAAAAAAGACTTTTGGACCGCAGCATCCAACCGTTTTAATTGTAATTGCGAAGTTGCCGCGGTTAAATAAGTCCAATCCACCGCTTCCAAAGCAGACACTTCCGCTTTGTCATAGCGCATTGCAAATCCCATTCCATAAGAAATCCCCGCAGATTCCAAGATGCGCTGGGCATGGGCCAGTTCTTGCTGGTTACCCCGAATAAAAAAGCGAATATTTTTCACTGAAACAGTGGGTAACAAGTCAAACGTTCCGGGAGAAACCAACGCAATTTTTCCCAGCCAATCCGGATGTTTTAAAAGAGGAAGCACCGCCTGTGCACCTTTTTCCCCCTGTCCAATCAAAATACGGTTTTCTCCCCCCGGCAACACGGCATAATTCGTTTCTAAATAAGGCATCAATTCCCGATGTAAGAAAGTTTCTACGGCATGGGGATCTTGCACTTGGTTGCCGGCCCACGTTTCCCAACTTACTACGGCTAACACCAACTGATATTTTTGTGCAATCTGTTCGCCCGCAGCCAACCGGTCTTGCGGAAGGCCTACCCATATGGCTAACGGGTATTGTTTCATCAGGGGAATTTTTTCTTCCGGCAAGAAAATCGTTAAACGTACCCCAAGGCCAAGGGTTTCGCTGGGCAAATTGACAAACACCTCCCGAAAGGGATGTACAAACAACCGCGATTCTTTCGTCGGAGTACTTGCGTATACATCAATCAATAAAAAGGGAAAAACAAGGAATAGGATTATTTTTTTCATATTTTGATTGTATCATTTCAATTTCACCAAAACCAGGGCCTAATAAAAATCTAGGTCTAATGGCCCTTGTTTTTTATCCACAAAACTCGTATCTTAAAAATAAGAAGCACTGATAAGGAATTACGTTATGACTAAAAAACACAATTTACATTTTTTACTAGCCCTCGGAAATTCGAAAATGGTCGTATTAAAAGAAAATGACCAATTACAATTTTATACCAACCAACAAAAAAAACAAACGGTTGATTCCTCCCGGGTCGCCGAGGCGTTGACAAGCCGATAATCACGGCTCTGTTTTCATTTTAACCCGCTTCCGCGGGTTTTTTTATGTTTCATTACAAGTAAATTGTTATAATAAAAAAGAGGAATTTATGTATCAAAAATTATTATTAGTTGTTGTCTTTACTTTTCAAATACTTTCTCTCCAAGCGGCAACCCCCTTGGAGCAAGCATTACCGCTTCTACAAAAAAACTATCGGACTCCTGCCGAAAACCAACAGGTATTACACCTTTTCCGCACCACCAAAGACCCCGATACTATTTTTGCGGCCGGGGCAAGTTTAGTTAAAAATCCGCCGGCAAAAGCCCAAGAACCCGTTTTGTTTTCTGTTTTATTGCGTTCTCAAAACGAATTAAAACAAACATTTGCCGCTGTCGTAATTACCGCCATGGGATCTATTCACGAAGAATTAATACCCACTTTATCGCAAGCACTAACAGGGAAAGATGCGGTACTACGTGCTTACGCAGCCGGAGCCTATGCGTTAATTGATCCCGCTGAAAAAAAATATACCGAAGATGTCATCCGTTTATATGCCTTTGATCCGTCCTTATCCCAACGTGCTCTTAATGCGTTAACGGATAACAGCACCCAACTATTAAAATATGTTAAGCAGGCCTCCCAATCCGCCGATGATACCACCCGGGCGGCCGCAGTAGCGTGGCTTGGAGCCCAGCACTCCCCCGAAGCGGCCAAACAGTTGCTAAAACGCGCCAAAAAAGAAACCGTTTCCACCGTTTGCACCCAACTCGCCACAGCGCTTGCTAAAAACCGAGATTTAACCTTACAGGAAACCGCACAAGGGCTTAAACAAAATTATCAGACGCCCCAATCGGCTACTTATGCCCTTGCTTTAGGATTTATGACCGGAAACGCGGCCGATATACTGCGGCATGGCTTAATTGATAAAAACACCAACGTACGTATTAATTCCGCCCGTGCGGCGGCCTATATGGCTGGAGTTTTAGCCAATCCGGATGCCTTTGCCTATTCCCAAGACCGCGTTTTTGATATTCACTTGCTAAAAGGACTCATTGCACCGCTCACAGCCCTTGCGGCATCCGGCTCGGAAACCGAACGGTTGTATGCACAAAACGCACTCACCCAAATTGAAAAATTAATGGAGTAAACCCATGAATATTTCTGCGTTAAAAGTAAAAAAACTTGTCCCGCATGCTAAATTGCCTCTTCGGGCACATGCAACCGATTCCGGTGCCGATTTATTTGCATTAGAACGTACGGTATTACCCCCCCGCGCTATTACCCATGTTCATACCGGTATTTGTGTGGAATTACCGGAAAATACATCTGGGATTATTTGGGGCAAAAGTTCTGTGGAAAGCAAAGGAATCAAGGCCATGGCAGGTTTAATTGATGCTCCTTACCGAGGAGAATTAATTGTCTGCATGTATAATTTAAATGATACCGAATTTGTATTTGAAGCTGGGCAAAAAGTAGCCCAACTTGTTATCCTGCCCACTTTGTATCCAACTTTTACAGAAACGGATACGCTGAGTGAAACCACGCGCGGAGCAGGCGGATTTGGAAGCACGGGGAATTAATCATCTGTTTTGGCATAAAAAATGGACGCTTATTCAGCGTCCATTTTTCTGCATAGATCCGTTAAATTGACTCGATCCCATTACCCGCCAGTGAACGGCACACCTCTCCCGCCAAAGAACCAACCGCCGCACAAGTTTTTTTACCGCCGTTATTACTTTTTTCGGTATACATGGTAATGGTATACGAACCGTCTTTTACAGACCGGGTAATTGTGAGAGAACTTCCGTCCCCCATATTGTATGAAAAATCACGTGTTGTGAATGTACTTGAGGTCGTCCAAGAAACTCCGGACGGCTGCACATCAAGCGAAGCCCGCGTATTCGGGGCCATCCCCGGTCTTTCTGTATACGCACGGTCCATGGCTTCTACTACAAGACGTCCTATCGTCAATGCTTCAGCAACACGACTCTTTTCAACGGCAATAGTATACTGCGGTAAAGCAATCGTGGTCAAAATACCAATAATAAGAACTACAACTAATAATTCAACTAATGTAAAACCTTGTGACATCAGGTCCTCCTCAAGCAATTCTTTTTAATAGTATAAAATACCCAAAGCAAAAATACAAGTTTTTTCTTGCACTTGTATCTATAGAAACCTACTAAAAATTTGCTATGATGTAGATATGCAAAAAATTATTCAAATCGGTAAGTACAAAATTTCCAACAGCCTGCCGCTTGCTTTTATGGCCGGGCCCTGTATTATTGAAAGTGAAAAACACTATTTGGATACCGCCCGCAAACTCAAACAGATTCTGGCAAAAACCAAACATCCCTTTATCTTAAAAGCCTCCTTTGATAAAGCCAACCGCACCTCGGTTTCTGCGTATCGCGGACCGGGACTTTCGCTGGGATTAAACATTTTACAAAAAGCAAAACAAATCACAGGCCTTCCGGTTGTGGTAGACGTACATGAACCCTGGCAAGCCGAAGAAGCCGCCCAAGTAGCAGACGTACTGCAAATTCCGGCTTTTCTTTGCCGCCAAACCGATTTGGTGTTAGCCTGTGCGGATACCGGTAAAGTGATTAATGTTAAAAAAGGTCAATTTCTGGCACCGGGCGCCATGGAACAAGTAATCAAAAAAATAGAATCCCGGGGCAACAAACAAATTCTTCTTACGGAACGCGGGGCTTGTTTTGGGTATGGCGATTTAGTAGTGGATATGCGCTCGCTAGAAATTATGAAACAATTTGAATACCCGGTCATTTTTGATGCTACCCATTCTGTGCAAAAGCCCGGAGCATTGGGTAGCGCTACCGGCGGCAACCGATTGATGGCCCCGGTACTGGCCAAATCTGCAACCGCATTAGGTATTGCCGGTGTATTTTTTGAAGCACACCCGGATCCGGACCATGCTTTGTCAGACGGGCCTAATTCGCTCGATTTAAAATTAACCGCAAAAATGGTTCAACAATTATGCAAAATTGATGAACTGGTTAAAAAATTTAAATAACAGATATATGCAATACACGCCTTGGCACCCTTCCTTTCGGTTTCATGCCCGTTTACTCGGGGTGTTGGTGTTGGTTTGTGTGTTGTTGTTTATTGTGATTTTTTATCAAGTTGCCAGATTGCCAGCCCCCTATCAAACGTATAGTCCGGCTCCGCAAACTACGCCGTGGAAGATTCATTTATCGGAGGATTTATGACGAAAACGATTTCCCCAAAGCAAATTCAATCTATTGCGCGCCAAGTTTTAACCATTGAACATAAAGCATTGGAACTAACACGTAAAAGTATTGACGGTAATTTTTTAAAAGCAGTGGAAGTAATTGCAAAAAGTAAAGGCCGTGTCGTGGTAATCGGCATTGGGAAAAGCGGCCTTATCGGACGGAAAATTGCCGCCACCCTAGCCTCCACGGGTACCCCCTCGTTTTTTGTACATCCGGTTGAAGCACTGCACGGTGACTTGGGAATGATTACTCCCGGGGACGTAATTCTTGCCATTTCATTTTCCGGTCAAACAGAAGAAATTAACCGCATTTT
Organism: Candidatus Avelusimicrobium vaccinum; assembly: GCA_902794895.1. GTDB lineage: Bacteria > Elusimicrobiota > Elusimicrobia > Elusimicrobiales > Elusimicrobiaceae > Avelusimicrobium > Avelusimicrobium vaccinum. The sequence goes on from CADBIY010000007.1 coordinate 55,082, forward strand.
ACCGTCTTTAGAACGGCGCAAACTGACGGTTATTTCTATGACGGGGCATATGCATTCTAAACTGGCCTTACTTTCGGATATTCACATCCCCATTTACATTGAACGCGAAGCCTGTCCTTATAACTTAGCACCGACAGCCTCCACTACCGCCACGTTGGCGGTAGGAGATGCTTTGGCGCTTTGTTTAATGCGGATTAAACATTTTGAAAAACGTGATTTTGCTACGTTCCACCCGGGCGGCTCCTTGGGCAAACTGCTGACCCAACAAGTCAAAGATGTCATGCGCACAGGCAAAAATAATCCGGTTGTGCCATTAACCGCTACCGTGAAAGATGCGTTATTTGTAATGACTCAAACCGGAGCGGCCGGCGCCACCAGCATCGTAGATAAAAAAGGTAAGTTAGCCGGTTATTTTACAGATGGCGATTTGCGGCGGTTACTCCAAGCCGGGCAAGATGTCCTCAATAAAAAAATCGCTGAAGTAATGACTAAAAATCCTTATCATTTAATCGATACTTTGCCCGCTATTGAAGCCGCAAAAATGATTCATTCCACCCATGTAGACAACTTACCGGTGTTAAACAAATCCGGCAAAGTAGTAGGCATGGTTGACGAAAAAGATTTAATTGAATTTCTAGCATTATTGGATAAAAAATGAGTCAACGCCTCTTAATATCTATTTTTCTACTCACTTTCAGTCTAAGCGCATGCGGCGGAAATAAAGAATTTTCGCCGGAAGATGAGGACGGCTTACAACTGGCTAACCAAGTGACTATTTTTGAATCAAAAGATAGCCAAAAACAATGGACGCTAACTGCTGAGGCCGTTAATTTTGCGGATCTACAAAATGCCACGTTAAAAAATCCCAAATTACTTCTCCGCAAAGACGGAAAAGACAGCCTGGAAGTAACCGGCGACAGCGGCAGTTTTGACTATGCCCAAAAATTGGTATCTATTGAAGGTCATGCGCGAATTCGCGCCTTGCAGGAAAATGCCACCCTTACCACTGACTGTTTTTATTACGATATTGATAAAGACCGCGTGTGGTCTGACGATAAAACTGTGATTGTTCGACAGCAAGCCAAAGTAACAGCCCGCGGCGGAGTGGAAACCGATTCAAAACTTTCTAAAATTGAACTTAAAAAGCAGACCACCCGCCTGCCAGATAATGTAAAGGAGTTTCAAATCAAATGAACCGTCTTTTCTGCTTGGGAACTTTGTTATCCGGCGTCTTATTTTTCTCGGCCTGCTCCACGGTAAAAAAAGAAGGCCCGTCCGTACCGGCTCCGGCAGCAAAACCGCGACTGGCAGCCGCCAAAAACAATCTTAAACATAAAAAATCAAAAGCCACCGAACTTCCGCCTGTACTGGGCGGGCTCGTGCAAAGCGATAGTTGGGTTATTTATAAAGATAAACAAGAAGAAGAATTTAAAGGCAACGTATCTTATGATAACGGTTCTTACCGTTTCCGTTCCGATTATGCCCTTTCCCAACGGACACTACAACTATTTACCGCAAGCGGACATGTTTTTTTACAACAAAACGAACCGGATGGCACCGTGTATGAAGCCCATGCCGATCATGCACGTTTTAATTATCATACCCAAAAAGGCACCTTATCCGCTAAGGGCAAAAACCGTGTAATGCTTTATTTCCGCAATAACAAACAACAACAAGCAACGGCTTATGCTCAAAAAGTTACTTTTAATTTACTAGAAAAGGTGTTTGTGCTGGAAGGACAAGTGTATATGGAACGACCGACGGATACCGGTTTAAATACCCTGCAAGCACAGAAAGTAACTTTCAAACAATTAGAAGATTATGCGTTATTGGAAGGCAATGCCAAACTATCGGACGGCAACCGTACGCTAGAAGCCCAAACGATTCTCTATGACGGACAACATAATACGTCTTCGGCCTCTGGGGAACGTCCGTTGGCTTACGGAAAAACCGAACAAGGCACATTTGCTATAATAGCCGATAAGGTGGAAAGTGATGCACAAGGTAATATCGTGCATTTAAACGGCAAGGTGCAAGGGTGGATGGTATCCCCCCAATTTAATAACGAAAAAATCAATTCCTCATTTTAAGGATAATTATGCAATTACGCAGCGAAAAAATAGTAAAAGTTTACAAAGACCGCATGGTCGTAAAAGGTGTGGATATTCACGTCAGCTCCGGTGAAATCGTCGGATTGTTGGGCCCGAACGGAGCCGGAAAAACAACTTCTTTCTACATGATGGTCGGTTTTATCCGTCCCACGCAAGGGCGCGTATTTATTGATAATGATGACGTAACCGAACTGCCCATGTATGAGCGCGCACGCCACGGACTCGGTTATTTGGCACAAGAACCCACCATTTTTAAAGGGCTTACCGTAGAAGAAAATTTACTGGCTGTTCTGGAACGTATTTCCGACGATAAACAAGCCCAAAAGAAACGAGTGGAAGAATTGTTAAACGAATTTGGACTTACCAAACTGGCCAAACAAAAAGCGTGGACATTATCCGGCGGCGAAAAGCGTCGTATGGAAATTGCACGGTGTATGATCAGTAACCCGAAAATCATTTTGTTAGATGAGCCGTTTGTGGGAATTGACCCGATTACCGTCGCCGATTTACGACAAATGATTTTTAAACTTAAAGATAAAGGAATCGGCGTGTTAATTACGGACCACAACGTCCGCGAAACTTTACCGCTAACCGAACGTGCCTACTTAATTTATGACGGTAAAATTTTGGTAGAAGGGGATCAAAATACCCTGCTTAATGATACCAATGCGCGTAAATTATATTTAGGCGAAGACTTTAAAATGTAGGTTTTTTATGGCAGATTGGGCAGAACAAATTACCGCGGAACTGAAGAAAACGTTTGATCAAAATTTCTACGATAGGGCGGCCTTTATTCCCTCCGCTTCCGAAACGATAGAAATTTTCCGCTCTTTGCGTGATTTTCTGTATCAATACCCACTGGTGTGTACGCCGGACAAAAGCCATTGTTTAAAATCCCTTTCCACACGGCTTGAAAAACAAATTAAAAATGCGCTCTGCTTTGTTTGTTCATCTCCGGTAGATTGTCAAGCCTGTGAACAAAAAGCAGCACAAATTACCCGGGATTTTTTACGAAGTTTACCGCAAGTGCAAAAACTCGTGTTAAGTGACGTTACCGCCGCGTATGAAGGAGATCCGGCCGCCATGAACCCGATTGAGCCGCTACTGTGCTATCCGGGTATTACCGCAGTGACTTTCCAGCGTTTAGCCCACAACTTGCATGTGTTAGGAGTCCGGCTTTTACCGCGCATTGTAACAGAATATGCACATAGTATAACCGGTATAGATATTCATCCGGGTGCCCAAATCGGTCCTTCTTTTTTTATTGACCACGGAACCGGGGTTGTGATTGGAGAAACATGCGAAATTGGTGCCCATGTAAAACTATACCAAGGCGTTACATTAGGGGCTAAAAGTTTCCCGCTGGATCAAAACGGAAATCCGGTCAAAGGGATTAAACGCCATCCCAACCTTGAAGACAACGTAATTATTTATGCAGAAACTACGGTGTTAGGAAATGTAACCATTGGGCATGACAGCGTAATTGGGGCTAACAAATGGATTACCCAAAATGTCTCCCCCGGAAGTAAAATCTAAAGTAGAAAGATTATTTTCTAAATTGAATGTAAAAACCCCTAGTCGTATGACTAGGGGTTTAGCATATACAAACGTTTTCTTAGAATTTATAACAAGATCCAGTGACGCCCGTAATTGTAATAGACGGGCAAGTAACGGCAGTACTTTTTGCACCAACTTCCGTGCATTTAGCACCTTGGCAATAGCGTTGTCCGTCAAAAGTCATCAACAAGCCATAGCCGGCAGAACTTCCACCCGTTCTTTTGGCCCAAGAACCATTTGTAGTTTTACCTATTTCAAATGCTTTGCCAATAATATTTCCAGAACCGCTAGCCACTTGCCCAGCGCTTGGACCGGAAGTATGGGTAAACGCAATCGTCAAATCAGCCCAATCAGATGGAACCGAAGATTCCCCTTTTTCCATTTGATAGATTTTGATAGAATCATTAATCGATTTCATCAAAGTCCATGCTTCCGATTGGCGGGATTTTTCTACCGCTTTCGTGTATTGCGGCAACGCCACGGAAGATAAGATACCGATAATCAGTACCACAACTAACAATTCAATTAATGTAAAACCTTTCATAGAAGGCCTCCTTTTTTAACAACCTGGTCCTACTCTTTATAGTTTACAATATTTTTTTAAAAAAGCAAGCATGTTTAACGACTTTTATTGATAAAGGCTGCCGCTTCAATCCCGGCCTTCGCCCCCGCACCCGCGGCGATGATGGCCTGGCGATAGTATTTAGCGCAACAATCTCCGGCCGCAAAAATACCTTCTATTGTGGTATGCGTCCGTTCATTAGAAAGCACCAGCCCATTATCGGAAAGAGCCACCAAAGAATCTTTTAGAAACTCCGTTTGGGGAGTAGCGCCAATGGCAACAAATAATCCGGCGCAAGGAATATCCGTTTCTGCCCCGGTTTGTACATTCTTCACGCGCACGCCTTCCACACTTTCCGTACCTAAAATTTTCACCGGTACACTATTAAGTACAAATTCAATTTTCGGGTTTTTTCTGGCTTGTTCCACCGTTACCTGATCCGCACGAAATCCATCTCGGCGGTGAATTAAATGAACTTTCGTGCAAAACTGGGCAAGAAATAACGCATCTTCAAAGGCAGTATTTCCTCCTCCAACGATACATACCTCTTTACCGCGCATAAAAAAACCGTCACAGGTAGCACAGGCAGAAAGGCCGTGCCCTTTCAATTTTTCTTCTCCGTCCAACCCCAACCAGCGGGCTTTGGCTCCGGTAGCGATAATCACACTTTTTGCCTGATATACTTTTCCGCCGGAACAAGTAACCGTAAAGGGTGTTTTCTCCCCTTCAATTTTTAATACTTCATCCGAGGTCAATTCAACGCCTAAGCGTTTGCACTGTTTATGCATAGCATCCATTAGTTCAAATCCGCCGACGGGGTTTTCAAATCCGGCATAATTTTCAATTTCACTCGTTTGCAACAATTGCCCACCCGGGACTGCTCCCCCTGCGATAACCGTTTGGATTCCGGCACGCACCGCATAAATAGCCGCACTGCACCCGGCAGGTCCGGCCCCAATAATTAATAATTCCACGTCTCTCATTTGGCTAAAAACTCCTTCTTCATTTTTCTATAAAGTTCTGTCGGAAAACCCACCACATTACTACGGCTTCCTATAATACGCTCAATAAAGGGATCCTCTTCATCTTGTACTGCATAAGCCCCGGCTTTATCCATATGTTTCCCGGCTAAATGTTGCAGTTGCTTCTCATCGAGTTTACGGGCTTTACATTTGGAAATTTCATATCCGTACAAGGCCTTATGTTCTTCTAAACAAATGATACACATGCCCGTATAGACGGATTGCCAGGAACCGTTTAATTTACGCAAAATGCGCAACGCATCCGCCTTACTTTTCGGTTTCCCGATAATTTCTCCTTTGCAAAAAACCAAGGTATCCGCCCCCACAATCATTTTCCCGGGATACTTGCGCGCTACATCAAAGGCTTTTTGGGTGGCTAAATCTGTTACGCGTAGCGAAGGTCGTTTATACAGGGAAAATTCCGGACATTGGGAAGGAATAATTTCAAAGTTTTCACCCAACTCCTTTAAAATTTCAATACGGCGCGGTGACTTGGAAGCCAGTACAAGTTGCATCATTATTTCCGTACAAATTTTTCAATAATTAAGTAGCCCAAAATTAAGCCAATGACCCCGCAAATCGTTACACTAAACGAAACCGGATGAATCCCCACGCTATACACGCGGGTCAAGGCGCCCCCAACCTGTCCGCCAATTAAAGCAGCCAACTTTTCAAGCCCCAGGCCAATTAAAGCACCTACCACTAACGTCAGTACAGCAAAAACAATTCCACGCATAATCATCTCCTTTTAACTAACTTAAAGTTATTGTATCTTTTTTAATAGGAACCGGGGCAGTTTGTTTTCCGTCTTCTTCGGGGGTTAGTTCTTTACGTAGTGCCCAAAAGCCGCCACCGGCTAATAGGGCGATCCCCCCTACAATCAGCCACGGCCCGGGTAAATAATGCGGAGCGATATAGTCTCCCAATATCCCGGCGGTAAAAAAACCGACCGAAGACCCCAAATTATAAAACACCATCAGCATCCCTAAGTAACGACCGCGTGTTTCGCGCGAGGCAATATTAGAAACTAAGGTTTGTTCTCCGGGAGCCACAATTAACTCCCCGATTCCCGCTAAAAAAACGCCTAATGCAATCAAAGGAAAAGAACGGAAGAACCCTACCGATCCAAAACCGATAGCGTACAATAAACACCCCCACCACATGGCCGTTGTTAAGCGCATACGGCTCATCACACGCGATGCCGTTGCTTGCAAAAAGACTACCACCAATCCATTGATAGTAAAAAACCACCCGATAAAATATTCCGGCATTTGCAAATATTGCTTACAGTGAATAGAAAGTCCCACTACTAATTGCGAATTGACTGCCGTAATCAATACCACATACAAACAAATTTTGGCCAGACGCGAATCTCGCAAACAAAGCAATGTAGAAACAAAATTTGCTTTACGGGATGTTTTACGCCGTTTTCGGTCCGTAATAAGGCGCCCCAAATAAAGAATGGTGGTAGCATATAATATCGCCGTAAAATAGAAAGCCATACTATAAGAATAACGTACTAAAAATCCACCCACTGCTGGTCCTAATGCCCACCCGATATTTAGACCAATGCGGATAATTCCAAAGGCTTCCACCCGTTGCTTGGGAGTAGTATGGTCCGTTACCCATGCATTTGCCGCAGGACGGAAAAATGCCCCTAAAAAAGTGGTTAAAAAATAACAAGTGAGCATCCAAGCCACATCTGCCTGAAATTCAATACATAGCCCTAAGGCAAACATGGCAAGTATTTGCGAAAAAAGCCCCCACATCATTACCGATTTGCGGCCAAAAGCATCCGCCAGTTCCCCACTAATCGCGCTGGAAACACAGCGAGAAAGACCCGCCAACCCGACAATCAGCCCCGCAATGGCCGGACTCAGGTGACGTTGATGAATTAAATAAATGGTAAAAAAGGGAAGTGATAAACCGTATCCGAATAGTAATAAACCATTGGCAACAGATACCAGTACCATCCCCCGGTAGGTGCTTTTATGCATAGATATATTGTAGAAAATTTTGGCGTATTAAAGTAAATTTTGCTATAATATGTCAAGGGAAATTTTATGAACAGGGAAGAAATACTTCTTCGTAATTATCAGAAAGTGATTGCATCCCTGCATTTGTCTGCCAAATTTTCTGGTCGGAATCCGGAAGATATAACCTTAATGGCGGTAACTAAGTACGCTCCGGATGAAGACGTGCTTTTTTTCTTGCAACAGGGGCTGATTAAACATATCGGCGAATCCCGGGTACAGCAGGCAGAACTTCGGTGGAATAATCCACTTTTTGCGAAATACAACACAGTTAAACACTTCATCGGTCATTTGCAAAAAAATAAAGCAGCCAAAGCTGCCAAACTCTTTGATTTTATTGATTCACTGGATCATATCCATACCGCTCAAGCCTTGGAAGAACACGTTCCTCCCGGCAAAATACTGCGGGTTTTGGTTCAAGTTAAATTAACCAACAGGGATACGCAATCCGGCTTAACACTTGAGGATGCCCGGCAATTGGTACAGGCACTGAAAACGTTTGAACACTTAAAAGTGTGTGGATATATGGGAATTGCCCCCCAAGGTGCCAGTGAACCTGAGTTACGGGCTATTTTTTCAGGGCTTAAAAAGGTCTTTGAAGAAGATTTTCCCCCTTCGGCAGAACGGTATTTGTCTTTAGGGATGAGTGAAGATTTTAAAATTGCGGTAGAAGAGGGCTCTAATTTACCGCGTATTGGCAGTTTGTTATTTGCCAAAAATTTGGAGGAAGTATGATTATTAAAGTTCGTTTAATTCCCACCACAGGGCGCAATGAGGTAATTAGCCGCATTGGCAGTGTATTACGCGTAAAAATAAAAAACAAAAAAGTAGATGATGATGCCGCGAACGCACTTATGAGAACTTTCTTATCCGATTTTTTTAACGTAGCCGAAGAAAGCATCATTATTGTCAAAGGTGCCAAAGGAAAAGAAAAAACCGTAGAAGTCCGTGATAAAAGCGAAGAAGAACTCCGCAAAATTATGGATTCGATCCCGTAAATTTTTTACCATCACACGCATTAAAAAAAGGAAATCCATTATGGATCTCCTTTTTTTTGGAATAAAACGGAGTTCTGTTCGTTATAAGGGTAATTCCACAGGCAACTTTCCTTTTGCTACGCGCTTACCCAATATAATTTCTGTCGCCACTTCCACCGTATCTACAGTCGGCCCGTACAAAGCCATCACCGTAGCAGCTTGCGGATATAACGGAATATCATAGGGACTAACTAAAGAAATTAAAATTGCCTTTTTTTGTTGAGCAGCAGCCTGGTCTAACGTTTGGGTTACCAATTTATATTGCCCGGGCATACTCTCTTTTTTAGCAAATCCGGAGGTACCGATAATTACCGCATCCGCATTTTCCAGACAAGTTTTAATTTGGTTCGCATAATAAGATTCTTCTTCCTCGGCAATCAATACCGGCGCAAAGATGTTTTGTACCTGTTTTTTATTTTTTCTTAATAAGGCATTTAATTGCCCCAATTGTTTTTGAAACACAAGATTGGCAAAAAATACCGTGCACACACGCGATTGCTTTTGTTGGAGTGGTAATGTTTTTTCATGACCACGCACCAAAGTAACACCTTCTTCCGCTGCCCGGCGTGCCATCCGGTCAAAAAGTTTCGAATTGCCAATAGCAGCCGGTTTTCCATCCAGTAACCCCATCCATTTTTTGAGTTCAATTACTTTTTGTGCTGCATTTTCAATTTCTTGGGCGGAAACATGTTCCGTGTTTTCATCTTGAATATGCTCAGTTACAAAATCAGCAGCCCGGCGGGCATAAAGCGGTGCATCCTGCGGTTTATCAACTCCGCTGGTAAGCAGTAACAAATGATTCCCCGCTTTATAGGCGCGGCGAACGACTTCTTCTACGCTTAAGCCATTTACAGCACCCATATCCAATCCGTCGGTGGCAATAACCCCGTCAAACTTTAATTTTGTTTGTAATAAATCTTTGAGCACTTTCGGAGATAACGATGCATTCACGCCTTCATCTAACGATTTATACATCACGTGCGCACTCATAATCCCTTTTACGCCGGCTGCAATAGAAGGAAGAAAAGCAGATACATGGGAATTCCATAAATCCGCACGCTTTAAATCCGTGTGAGTTTCCCCTTTATGGGTGTCAGTAGCCGTATCGCCATGTCCGGGAAAATGTTTATTAAAAGCCGGTACGCGGTTGGCTTGCAAGGCACGCACGGCTAAGGCCGCTTTCCGCCCGACATCGGCAGCATTTTCGCCAAAAGAACGTGCTTGAATAATCGGATTTTGCGGATTGGAGTTAACATCCGTCACGGGTCCAAATGCTACGTTCGCCCCCACCGATAGTAATTCTTTAGCTTGTGCATCATAGGCTTGTGTAATAATGCTTTCGTCTTCCGCGGCTCCCAACAACATATTGGAGGGCATTTGTTTAAGCCCCATATACATAGGGGAAGTTATCTGGCCGCCTTCATAATCAACAGCAAACAGCAAGGGAATTTTATGACGGCTTTGGGAAGCCCAGGTTTGCAAATCTTGAATGGTTTTAATAAGTTCTTGACGTTCCTTCGCAAACTGTTGCTGTACTTGTTCCGAGGAATTGTCTGTTAAAAAATGGGGATCAAACGGCAACGCTGATTTAATAAAAAAACCAGTAACTTCTCCCCGTAAAACAGCCTCTTTGAAATAGTCCTGTTGCCCCACAAATACACGGGGCATAATCGTTTGACCAATTTGCTCGCGCAGTGTCAGATCTTCCGCACGAACGTCTCCACGCGGCTGTATTGCTTTTTTCAAGCGTTGTTGTACAGCCAATGTCTCAACGGCACCCGCCGTTATTGCAAGGCACAATAAGCCAATGATTCCTATTTTTTTCATATACTCTTATTATATATTAAAAGAAGAAAAATGCAAGTCAGCAAAGAGACCTCGCCAATGCCCAATCAGCGGGTCCATTTTTTCCAGAAAGAGGAAGTTTCCTCTTTATTTAACAAATTCCAACGACTCACAACACCCACTAAAATTTGTTTTTCATTGGTTACGGGCACTAAATCCATTGCAGACGTTTCCAAATGTTTCTTCAATACATTGCCACCAGTAACAGGGCTTACGCTCTGACAGGGAACCATCACCGATCCGCACAACGCATTTCCATCATAAAAAGCCAACTCAGAGGACCGGATAGCCCCTTTCAGGCTGCCGTCTTTGGCCGTTACAAAACACACCGGAGGCAGTTTAGTACGCGGCCATGTTTTAAGACGTTCGACCAATTGACTGATTTTCGTATCTGTTTTAACCGCTAAAAAATCCGTTTTCATCAGTGCGCCCGCACTATCCGCCGGATACGATTTAGCCTGATTCAACATATGAATAAAAGATTCCGGCAAAACCGAAAACAACCGTTCCCGGTAGGGTGCCGAAAATTCATCCGCCAGTTGGGCCGCTTGTATAATATCCAAATGCATAAAAATATGAGAAGCCTGTTTAAGCGGAAGTCGGCGCAAAACAGCCGCCGCTTTGGACGCATGCATCCCATTAAAACACGTAACTAATACCTGCGCTTTTAGCGGAGCAACCAGCAATAAAATCTCATGCGTTGCCAAAGATTCAAGGGCCTTGGCCGCTTCCTGCGGGGAGGCAAGAATAAACTTTTCCGTAATCGCATTGGCTAATGCATGCATGGGATCGTTCATAATTATCCTTTTTCAACTTGCAGAATCTATTATTTTTATTATAATAAATTTGAGGAGTCAAACCAACGAGGGGATTTGTTATGTTTTTTGATAAACCGTTTCACGATTTAACATTTGATGATATTGTCCATTTTTGCCAACGGCGCCTGCCGGAAGGTAAACAATTGGATTATAAGTACCAGTTGCCAAAAAATCACGAAAAATTCGCCAAAACAATCGCCTCTTTCGCCAATGCACTGGGCGGTATTATCATTATTGGGGTACAAGATGATAAAAATGACAAACCCTGCCCCCCTTTTACGGGAATTCCCTATCACGAAAAACTACGCAATAGTATTGAAGATATTATCCAAGTATATATTGATCCGATTGTATTTGTAGATATTAATGTGTGCATCAATCAAACAGGGGACCGGATGTTTGTAGTCATTCAAATACCGCAAAGCAACTTAACCCCTCATTTGGTAGGAAATCTAAAAAGGGCTTATGTCCGCACCGGTCAAGCCAGCCGGCCGGAAGCCATTGTTCACCCCGGAAAGTTACCTTGGCTACTGGATCACCGGAAAAAATCCGAAAATTTACGGCACATTTTATATGATAAAGCCGAAGCCCATTTTGAAAATTACTTAAAAACACGAACCGCCAATATACAAGGAGAGTCCGTTTGTACCTTATCGATTCTCCCCACGTATCCGGAAGAACCGCTAACCAGTTATAAAAAATTACCCACGCTCATTAAAGCATCATCTACCCGGGCCTCCTACGGCATGATGGCGGATACGAAATTCCCCTTACTTCCGGTGCAGGATGGTGCCGCCATTATTTCCAACAAACGCGGAGAATACAAAATGACGGAATTTAACGCCTATGGGCTCGTGATGAATAAACAAGTAGTTTCTACGGAAGAAATGGTAAACGGACATCCCTCCAGTACCATTCGGTTTGAAAAATTAGCCCAGAATGTTACGCTTTTCTTTTTAACCACCCGTAAGTTCATCAATCAACTGACCGGAGCCGGGCCTTTATCTTTCCGGCTCAAATTGGAACATTTATGCGCCCGACGTGCCCTTTTTGCAGGCCAACAGTCTACCATGTTGGAAGACTACCTGCGGTTAGATAAAGTATTTACCCAAACGCAATTACAAACCGAGTTACCCGCTATTCTGGAAGAAATTTTACATGAGATTGCCTGGTCCCTTGGGTTACAATTAAAACAAACGGAAGTACACCTGTTAACTTCGCAATTGCTTGCTGAGGCTTCATAATATGTCCTATAAAGGTTTTACACTATTTGAATTTTTAGTGGTCATTATCATCCTGGCAATTTTGACTGGTTTTGCGTTGCCCTATTATTTGAATGCGGTAGAAAGTGCACGTATGACCGAGGTTGTGCTGTTATGGGGCCAGCAAAAAAATTGGATCAGCGGACAAAACCTATCCGCTGCGCAAGCCCAACGGGTGAACGAACGCCTACACACACAATCCAAGTTAAAATATTTTACGGGTACACTTGTTTGTCGGGAAAAAGATAATCCGGATGAAATTTGCTGGGAAGCCGAATTTTCCCAAATAAATGAAAAAGCCCACGCCCGCTACAAGTTAGTAACTACTCATAATTTTACCCGTTTGGCTTGTATCCCTATCAATGGGGCCGGCGAAGATTTTTGCCTCGGGCAAGCGTTAGATGAAAATAGCCCCGAGCCGATCGGGGCTGAAAAAGCCTATTGGATTAAGTAAGGAGTTTATTCTATATAACAATCCGAGTTTTCTCCTGATATACACTCCTTTCCATCTCCTAATCCGTGGGTATTTCCAAGTATTTTTTTACAAAAGTCATGTCCTTTTGGTCTCCCGGCATAAGCCCAACAGGTTCTCTTAGAATGTTTTGGTGCTATACCCAAAATAGCAATAATAGTGGAACCGTCATCGTCATATTTCACTGCTTGAGGACCGTAATATCCATGTGCGTTATCAGAACGATAGGTAAAGTGATTACCTGTAAAACTTGTTCCAGTAACACTCGTTCCACTGGCGTTTACAAAGGTTATCGGCAAATCTTCAAAATTATAATATACCCCCTCTGTTCCTTCTTCCATATTTTTTATTTTTAGGGCATCATCTATGGATTTTAAAGTACTCCACGCTTCCGCCGCGCGTGCTTTTTCTACTGCTTTTTGGTATTGCGGAAGTGCTACGCTCGCTAAAATACCGATTATTAACACTACTACAAGCAGTTCTATCAACGTAAAACCGCTTAAATTTTGATTTGTTTTCATAAGATGTATCCATTTTTATATAACCTACAAATCAAAATTTAGCAAAAAAAACCGGTCAAGGATTTTTTAAACAAATCCGCTTTACACAAAAAACACATATCAAGTTTTTTTCGCACAAGCACTTTTGTCATGCTGTATTCCAATTAAATTATTGATACAATAATAATATGCAACTCCCGGAAGAATTTATTACCTATACATCCTCTTTATTTGGCCCGCACCGCTGGCAGCAATTTTTAAATTCACTAAATGAACCGGCTCCGGTCAGTATCCGTTTTAATCCGTTTAAATATCGGCAAGAACATTTATTTCCCGGCACAATCCCCGTCCCATGGTGTAAACAAGGGGTTTGGCTGGAAGACCGCCCTTTTTTTACCTTGGATCCTTTATTTCATGCGGGAGTCTATTACGTACAAGAGGCCGGCTCCCTGTTTTTGGATCATATCCTTCGCCATTGGATTAAAACACCTGTTTCGGTGTTAGATTTATGTGCCGCACCGGGCGGGAAATCTACTCTTTTGCGCGCCGCCTTACCAGCCGGATCCGTTTTAGTGTGCAACGAGCCGGACCGCCGGCGGGCAAATATTTTACTGGAAAATATGCTTAAACAAGGCCACCCGGATGTATTAGTAACTCATAATTACCCCCATGAACTGGCCAAAACAAATTTAATATTTGATGTACTACTGGCCGATGTTCCCTGCTCGGGAGAAGGGCTCTTCCGCCGGGATCCCGAATCCATCCGGGAATGGAATGTGCAAAATGTACATTTTTGCCAGGACCGTCAACGTAAAATTTTGCGCGACAGTTGGAACTGCTTACGGCAAGGCGGTTTGTTGATTTACAGCACCTGCACCTTTAATATGCATGAAAACGAAGAAAATGTCCGGTGGATTTGTGAAGAATTAGGGGCAGAAGTCCTTTCTGTTCCTACAGAACTTTCGTGGAACATCACCGGATCGTTGCTAGCCAATTGGAACCAACCCGTATACCGTTTTATTCCCGGCATTACCCAAACCGAAGGCCTTTTTATGGCGGTTCTTCGTAAAACTTCTACGGGAACCGCGCGCGCTACATCGCCAAACTCACTTAGGGAGCAAGCCCATAAAGCCCGCATTTTACATATTTTATCCGACGGTATACCAAAATATGAACAAAAAGGGAAAGAGATGATTCCCACAACAGCACAGGCATTGTCCATTGATTTACCCAAACAAAATTATCCTTGCGTAGACGTCTCCTTGGAACAAGCCCAACGCTATTTACACCGTGAAAGTTTTTCTTTACCGCCGGGAACTCCGCGCGGGTTTGTGATCGTTACTTATCAAAAACACCCGCTCGGTTTTATGAAAAATTTAGGAGATAGGGCGAATAATTTATATCCCAAAAACTGGGCCATTAAAAAGTTGTAAGTGATAGAAAGTCTTTATGAAAAAACGGCAATTTTACATTGCCGTTTTTCTATAAAATGGTAAGACTATCAACTACCGCTATTTAAGGGTTTCCAACATGGAAGGGATAACTTCATACAAATCCCCTTCCACTGCATAATGGGCTACTTTCATAATAGGAGCATTGGGGTCTTTATTAATTGCCACAATCACATCAGATCCACTCATGCCGGCCATATGCTGAATCTGCCCGGAAATACCGCACGCAATATACAGTTTCGGTTTTACCGTACGTCCGGTAAGCCCAATTTGATAGCGGTAATCAATCCACCCGCTGTCCACCGGGGCACGGCTGGCAGCCACCGCACCGCCTAAACGGTCCGCTAATTTTTTGAGTAAGGCAAACCCTTCCGGTTTTCCCACTCCGCGTCCGCCGGCGACAATAACCTCGGCTTCTGCTAAATCCAAACCATCTTCTTCCGTTTTAATAAATGCCAAAAACTTAACCAATGACGTATGTTTATCCGCCTGATACGGAAACGATATAATTTCCCCTTTTCGGCCTTCCATACGCGGTGCCTTTTCATACGACATGGGCCGCAAGGAACACATTTCCGGACGGGTATGCGCACAGGTAATGGTAGCCATTAAATTGCCGCCGAAGGTAGGACGGGTAGCATACAGTTGTCCGTCTTCCGTATGGATAGTTACTTCTGTAGCGTCCGCCGTAAGGCCGGTGCCTACAAAAACGGCTGTTTTAGCCGATAATGCACGCCCCTGATTCGTGGCCGGAAGTAAAAATTTATTGGGCTTATAGGTATGCACCAAATCAGTTAGCACTTTGGCATAAACATCATCTAAATAATTTTCCAATGCACGATCTTCACACACATAAACTAAATCCGCCCCATGCTCGATTAAATCTTGCGCAAAACGGCTGACTTCATACCCCACCAAAACGGCCACTAATTTTTCGCCCAATGCATCCGCCAATTTCCGCCCGGCGGTAAGCAGTTCATAAGCGGTAGGGCTTAGTTTACCTTGTTGTACTTGTGCATAAATCCACACATTTTTATATTCGTTCATGGCAATATCCTTAAATATAGTTGTTTTCGCGTAAAAGTTCTATGAGTTTCACCCCGCGTTCCTTGGCCGTATTCCCTTCTACAACGGAGGCAATTACCTCGCGTTTGGGAACAAACGATTTTACAACGCGTGTAGGACAATGCGCAATTCCTAATTTTTCTTTATCCGCCCCGACATCATCCGCCGTCCACACGGTAATTTCTGCCCGTTTAGCCGCTAAACGCCCTTTTACGCTTCGCACCCGCGGACGGTTAATATCTTTTACCACGCTTAACACACATGGATAGGGTAGTTGTACTTGTTCACTTCCTCCTTCCGTTAAGCGTTCTACCGTCATTTGATGTTCATCACAAGAAATGACCTTTTTTACAAAAGCCGCATTAGGCCATTTCAACCATGCTGAGATTTGCGGACCGATATGTCCGGTGTCACTATCGTTCGTCTGCTTTCCGCAGATAATTAAATCGACTGGCAAAATAGAATTAATTTTTTCAATTCCCTTAGAAAGCGCATAACTGGTAGACCACGTATCCGAACCGGCAAAAGCACGATCCCCTAATTGGTATACACGGTCCGCCCCGCGGGCAATACTGTCACGCAACACCGCTTCTGCTTGGGGTGGCCCCATGGTAATTACGGAAACGGTACCGCCCAATTGTTCTTTCAGCGTAACAGCCTCTTCCAATGCATATTCGTCAAAAGGGTTCATGGCGCTTTGTGCACCGGAACGGATTAGACATCCGGTTGCCGGATCAATCTTTACATTGTCCGACTTGGGTGTTTGTTTCACACACGCTACAATATGCATTAATTATCCCCCTCTTTTGATGCGTACTCTTTAATTAAGGCTGTCAAAATTTCATTCTTCTGAATATGCACCGTTCCTTCGTAAATTTGCGTGATTTTAGCATCACGCATATATTTTTCAAGCGGAAAATCGCGCATATAGGCAATACCGCCGCACAGTGTCACGCATTCATCTGCCACTTCCATCGCCACATTGGAACAGAATAATTTGGCTTCAGCACTATATTTGGTCCAACGGGCTCCTTTTAATTTTTTAAGTTCATCATGAATGGTAGTTCCGTTAGCCAGGGCATTTTGAACGGCCGGTAAAAATTCCTCGTCCATACGGTGTGTTAAATTATAAACCAGCGCACGGCCGGCTTCCGTCTTAGCCGCCAGTTCCGCCACTTTATGCCCCAAAGCCTGAAACGTGATAATCGGTTGGCCAAATTGTTTACGCGTGCGCAAATAGGGAATGGTTACATCTAATGCCCCTTGTGCAATCCCTACCGCCTGTGCCGCTACGCCGGGACGGGAATAATCTAACGTTTCCTGTACGTAAAGCAAACCGCGGCCTTCGCTTCCCAGTAAATTTTCTTTCGGCACGCGTACATTTTCAAAAATGAGTTCATAAGTCGGATTGGAACGAATCCCCATTTTTTCTTCTTTTTTGCCAAATGTAAAACCGGGGGTTCCTTTTTCAATCACTAATAACGAAATGCCGCGCGCACCACGGCTGGGATTTGTGTTAACGGCTACTGTATAAAAATCGGCTTCTTTACCGGTAGAAATAAAATGTTTCGTTCCGTTAACGACATAAAAATCTCCGTCTTTGATTGCCGTCGTTTTTAAAGCCGTTGCATCACTTCCGGCTTCCGGTTCCGTCAAGGCAAAGGCCCATAATTTTTTTCCGCTCGCCAAATCCGGACACCAACGTTCACGTTGTTCTTTGGTGGCAGCCAAATACATGGGAATGGCACCTAAAGCAGAGGTCCCCGGAGTAAGTGCCAACCCCGCACAACCGCGGGAAAGTTCCTCAAAGGCCATGGCTAAACAGGTAATTCCGCCGCCTAAACCGCCATATTCTTCGGCTATCCATAATCCGAACATGCCTGACTTGCGATACTCTTCCAACATTTCGTGAGAAAAAGTTTCTTTCGCATCCATTTCCGCCCGCAACGGTATTATTTTTTTCTGTACCAGTTCGCGCGACGTATTTAAAACTTCTTGCTCCAATTCGTTAATTGCGTAATCCATTTTTTACTCCTTGGTTTGGTTTTCTGTAATAACGCCGCCGCCGGAAGAATCGTTTTTTCCCCCCGTTTTTCTTGGTTGGCGGAACCAAACTACGGTACAGACGTTCTTGTTTTTTTACCATGGTTGTTGCTGTAAATTCGGCAAAATCACGGTGATCAATCGCCGCTTCAAAACGTTCCCGCAGGGAAGCATGGCGCAACAAAACTTTCACTTTTTCGGCAAATAGATTGATGTCGTTGGGCGGGATCAGAAAACCGGTTTTATTATCAGTCACTACTTCGCTGATACCGTCTACATTGTAACATACAGCCGGTACCCGCATGGCCATGGCTTCCAGCAAGGACATGGGTAGGCCTTCCCGCAAGGAAACACTGGCAAACACATCACTAATCGCTAGCAGTTCCAACGCATCACTGCGCCACCCGGGAAATAAAACTTGTTTTTCAATACTTAAATTTTTTGCCAGGTTTTCAGCTGTTGTTTTCAGCGGACCTTCACCCGTAAAAATGAAGTATACGTTTTTCATTTGGCTCAGCACTTTATAGGCTGCTAACACAAAATGAATGGGGTTTTTAAGCGGTTTAAAATTGGCAAGGGCCAATACTACTTTTGCATTGGCCGGAATTTTAAGAGAGGCTTTCTTTGCTACCGGATCAAATTTTAACGGCAAAATCGGATTAAAATTAATCCCCGCACGAATCAGTTCCGTCCGAACCCCTTTACCGATTCCCAATTGTTTGGCCTCCGCCGCATTTTTACGCGATACAAAGACGAGCACGTCCGTAAACTTAGCACAGAATTTTTCAATGGAAACGAAAAACTTAAATTGCTTTTCTCCATGCTCTTTCGCAAAGCCAAGGCCGTGAAAAGTATGCACCACTTTAGCCCTGCGCCAGAAAATCCGAGCCGCAATACGTCCTAAAATGCCGGCTTTAGGAGCATTAGTATGGACGATATCCGGTTTTACCTTGCGTAATACCCGTCCCATCTGCAAGAGTGCCCAAAAATCGTGGAAGATATATTTAGGATGCACCCGGTGACGCAACGCCGTAATAAAAAATACGTGGGACGGATCATTTTTAACTTTTCCTTCCAAACGACCGCCCGTCCCGGTAGCCAAAAACGCTTCAAATTGTTGCTTATTCAAATTTTTTAGCGTAATGAGCACACTGGCCTGGGCACCGCCCTGGTCCAACCGGGTAATAAAATACAGAATTTTTGTTTTTTCCATTTTATTTTACAGTTCCTGTTTGAGTATCTAAGATGCGTGCATTCGGGAAATAATATTTGATAATGGCCATATAATCCGCACCTTGTTTAGCAAGCCCTTCTGCCCCGCGCAAACAAAGGCCGTTCCCTTCCCCCGTATCATATCCGCGTACTAAGACCTTTTTAATGTTTTTCCCTTTGTATAATGGCACAACATCAAACATGTTAGAACGCATCGTTCCCGCACTTAAAATAAATGAAGTGGCTTGTGCGGATTTGGTTTGGTAACTGCCTTTGCTGCCTTCAAAACGCATGGATAAAATGCGGCCTTGCGGTGAAAACTTCACCGGAATAATAGCACGCAATTTACCAATTTTTTGTTTATAGGACAGACGTTTTTCGATCTCTTTTCCGTCATAAATATACATCCACTTAATGCCCGCCCACTGGGTGGGATCCTGCGGTTTGGAATACAAATCCGCCGGCGGGTTGGATAACATATACTTACTGACATTAGCAGGTGAGAACTGATAACCTGATTGGAATGCACTGTTTGCCAAACCGTCTGCGGTAACCACACCGCAATCCGCATAAAAGCCGGCTTGAGCCTCGGTTAAACGCAAGTCAACCGATTTTTTAGAGGCATCCAACAAATCTTTAAAAATCAAGTTAATCCCTTTAAATTGAAAATTAGGATCATTATCCGTAATGTGATACCAACTATCTGTGTGCATATCCACCGCCTGTTTCAACGCGGAGCGGAACACAACAGCTAACGCTTTTAAGGCTTCCGGTTCCTTGATATTTTGGGCTTGCGTAGCAAGTAAGGCAGGAATTAGGTCTTCGGATTGAACGGTATTCAATAAGTTAAATCCGGTTTCTCCGGGCATCACCGTCAAGGAACCTTTGAGTTCTTTGTCGCTTAATTCGGCAGCAAAAATATTATCTGCTAAGATCTTATAGGCTACTAATGTTTTGGAATCTTTTTCCGGAGTGATAGTAAACGGCCGCTTCGCAGAAAATTCCACATGCCCTTTAGCATCCTGAAAATCTACTCCTCCCGTTAACGGATTAAATACAATCTTCTTTTCTACATAGGCCGGAATGCGCAATACTTCCCCTAACTTTTCATCGGTCACACTCAGACGCCCGGATCCCATGACAGACATAGCCGTTAACATTTGCGGCTTTGCCTCCCGATTGGCATATAAGGCCATTTTAACCGGGGTAGAAGGAGTAGAGTCCAGTTCATGCACAATCGGTTGTTCTAAACGTAAATAAAATAAATAGTCAATTTTTTTATCTCCGAATTTTTCCGCATAGCGTTCCATTTTTTTAGCAAGTTCTTGATTATCAGGATCTAAACTATATAATGTGGCATAGTACTGCCAGGCACGCAAATCCTCTTTATCTTTAGCAGATAATTCCGCAAACAATTTGGCCGCCGCGTAATTTTTTTCGTCATGGGACAAGGCTTGTTGTAAAAAAACAGGAGCCAATTTTTTAGTACTTTTTTGTTCAGAAGCGATTTTTCCCAACCAGTAAGAAGTAAAAGAAATGGTATATGGATTGGATGTATAGATATATTGCAGTTCCCGTGTTGCTTTTTCTTTATTTCCACCGTAATACCACGCAAGAGCCGTTCCTAATTTAGCGGAAGAAACATATTCAAAATCAGCCGTTAAATACATGAGTTTTGCAAATGATTCCCGCGCTTTTTTATATTTTCCGGT
>CADBIY010000008.1 GCA_902794895.1 Candidatus Avelusimicrobium vaccinum
TTGCTCTGTAAGAGATATTTCATATCGGCTAAAAGTCCCTCTGCCTAGCGGAGGGATTTTTTTGTTGCCGGGCACTATGCAAGCCTAGCGGCACCTGCCAGGTAAGCGCGATTGCTCTGTAAGAGATATTTCATATCGGCTAAAACCTCCGCCCCGTGTGGAGGTTTTTTTTGCGTTACTGCTATACTCCAATCAATAAAAAAACGCCGGAAAATTTCTTCCGGCGCTTATTCAGAACCATTCGGGGGGTAAATCGAAAGGTTCTGGGGGGATAAAACAAAACCTCTACTTAATTTTATAATACATTCTCTAACTTAAAAATGCAAGGTATTTTAAAAAAAAATAAATAACTATCCCTCTTATAATTAATTTAAATTATCTCTCTATTTTTTAAATCTTGTAAATTTTTGCTGAACTTTTGTTTTTTGTTTGCTATGATATAAGAGTTGGAGGAATATTATGAACAAAAAAACAGTTGTTTTTATATTAGCCTGTGCCAGTCTGTCGATTTCAGTCTCCGCACAAGGGCAACAAACCGTATCAGCCACACAAACTATCACAGCCCAAGCCACCCAGGATCCCGGTGATATTTACCGCGGGACCGTATTTGGGGCTGAAAAAAAGAATTATAACGGTGTGTCCACGTTAGGAAACCGGAAACCGGCTACAAAAAAATATGTATATGATACCTCATTAATTCGTGCAATTAAACTCAGCGATCCGGATCGCGTTCGCACATTAATGTATGCCCATGTGGATGTGAATGAAAAGAACTATGCAGGCATTACCCCGCTTACTATTGCCGCCGAAAAGGGGAATATGGATATTCTCCATATGTTGGTGGAAGATGGGAAAGCCAGCGTAAATGATAAATCCAGTTATGGGGTAACCCCCATTATTGCCGCGGCAGCTGCCGGACAAGAAGAAGCCATAAAGTATTTAGTAGAGAAAGGTGCCGATGTCACGGTCCGGGATGATATGGGAAAAACCCCCTTATTATATGCGGTTCATTTCGATCAACCCAAAGCCGTAGAAAGTTTAACCAAATACGATAATGCGGCCATTAATTTACCGGATAATTCCGGGAATGCTCCTTTAATTTATGCGGCGCAGAAAGGACTGTTAAATAACGTAAAAATCTTGTTAAATAACGGTGCCGCGGTAAATTACCGTAATCCGATTTCCGGATTAAGTGCTTTGGCGGCAGCCAGCGCGGAAGGACATACCCTCGTTATCCGCACCTTAGTCAAAAATGGCCAAGCGGACATCAACTTACCGGATCAATCCGGACGCACCCCGCTATTCTATGCGGTAGACCAAAATAAACCGGAAGCCGTGCGCACGCTTATTTCTTTAGGAGCCGATATCAATGCCCAGGATATAGCAGGTACTACTCCTTTGATGTTAGCGGCCGGAAAAAATCATCAGGATTGTTTTAATTTGCTCATGCGCCAAAAAAACATCAATCCGCAACTTAAAGATTTACAAGGACGTTCTGCAATCACTTATAGCGCCTATGCCAATGACACATTCCCGGCCCAGAAATTATTAGCCGCTAAAGCAGATCTCAATGAACAAGACATTTCCGGTAACACACCGCTCATGGCTGCTCTCAAAGCGAAAAATGAACGAATGGCATTATTTTTCATACAACAAGGAGCCAATTTAACAGCGGCTAACAATCAGGGAGATAATGCATTTACCTTGACAGAGCAATTCCTACCGAATTCCTCCGTGTCCAATGTATTAGACGTAAAAAAGGCCGGAGCCCAACAACAGATGTATCAGATAGAGGCACAACGTTTAGCAGAGGTTCGCTCCCTGGAACAACAACTCGCGGCTGAGGAAGCCACTGCACAACAACTTTTGCAAGAACAAGAAAACGCTGCCCGGGAGGCCGCCATTCAAAAAGAGGCAGCCGTGCGTGCCAAAGTCGAACAGGAATATCAAGCCCTCGCCTCGCAACTGGAAAATGATCCGGAACTGGTCCAATTGCAACAACAACTGGATGCCGCAAAAGCCAAAAAGCAAGAGGCACTCAAACAAGCAATGGATCAACGCTTAGCCGAAGAGTTAGGTACTCCCGTTCAAAATACGCAAGCAACCCTGAATGCCCAGGCCACCCAAACGGCCCAAGCCGTTGAGGCATCACAAGAACAAATAAACCAACAAGTGGCTCAAGTACAACAAAAAATACAAAAACAAACAACCGCCACTCAAAATACAATAAATAAAAATTCAAAAGCAGCCCGCAATCAAATAAAAACGGCCAAGGGCTCTTACGAATATATTCCAAAAGCCTCAGTAACTCCGGAAGAAGTGAACATGGCAGATTTATTGAAATAATTCGCCTATCAAAAAAGAACCCCCGGCTATGCCGGGGGTTCTTTTTTAAGCCTGTTTACGGGAAATAGTTACAAATTTCTGCCAGGATTGATAAAGGTGTTGAATCTCTTGCACAGACCGTTGCGGCTGAAGTTCACTGCTTATTTCTACCGCCCATGTTGACAAATTCCATCCAGCTTGTAACGCGGCCAGTTTAGCAGCCCCTAACAGCGTAGCATCCGCTTCCCTTACAACCCGAACCGGGCACTGCAATAAATCGGTTTGAAAACGGAGCAGATAGTCGAGCCGGGATAGGCCGCCCGATACTAATACCGGATACTTCTGTTCATAACCATGCTGTTTTAAGTAAACGGCAATATCCGTTAATAAAAAGGCAAGCCCCCGGGCGGCCCCGGCCACCCAATCGGCTTTTCGGGTCGAAGCGGATAAATTCGCAACTGCCGGTTTGGCGGTTACATCAAAATAAGGAGCCCCCAAGCCGCCCAATGCCGGTAATAATTCAACCGGATGTTTAGATGCATTACACAACGCATCCAATTCTTCGGTTGTGCAGGAAAATCCTTGCGCATTTAACCACAAAAAAATACTTCCGGCTGCATTTACGGGTCCTTCTAAAAAGTAGCGAATCCCTGTTCCGTCATCCGGGGCCAGTGAAGTCAACATGCCTGGCAGTAAAGCCGCTTGACGATCCGTATTGTATAGCAAAAATGCACCTGTTCCGTAGTTAATGCAACTTTGGGCCGGATGTAAATTCATCCAATAAGCGGCCGCTTGTTGGTCTGCCACACAAGATAAAATAGGAATATCTACTCCTTGATACGTATAAGTTCCGTACAAGGAGGAAGACGGTTGGATCGTAGGCAAGCAAAAGGCGGGAACCGCAAACGCATGACATAGTTCGGCACTCCATGCCGCGGTGTTCATATCCAACAATAGCATCCGCTGAGCCAGCGAAATATCGGTTGCAAATACGGCACCGTGCGTCAATTTCCAAATAAAATAGGTAGCCACCGATCCTACACACAAGTTTCCGGCTTCTAATGTTTCTTTTGCATCTTGTAAATTTTGTAAACACCAAGCAATTTTAGGGGCGGAAAAATAAGGTGTTTTATAAAGCCCGGTAATACCATGCACGGCTTCTTGGGAAATCGCTGCCTGTTGTACTTGGTGTACCGCACGCCCGTCTTCCCAGGTTAAAACAGGGGCCACCGCCTCTCCGGTCCGTTCATTCCAAAGCACCACCGTAGAACGTTGGGAGGATACGGCAATCCCGGCTACTTGGGAGGGGGACAATTGGGCCAACAGCGCATCCAACACACGCCTCTGTACGGTCCACAAATCCTCTGCCCGGTAATAAGAAGTCCCATCTGTGTCCCTTAGCGGCAACAACGGCTCTCTGGTTTGAGAAAAGATTTTCCCGTCTGGCGTAACTGCTGCCGCCCGGCAACCGGATGTTCCTAAATCGAGTGAAACAATGAAAGGTCCTTGCATATTTATTCTTCCGTTTTATTGATGGTAAGGATATCGTTTATTTGAAGGGTAGACAAGGCTCGCAACTGTTCTTTAATATCCGGGGAAATCGTAGCATCCTTTAACAATTTTACAATGGTACTTTGGGTCGGCACCAGCACTTTGGCCAATAATTGGAATTTTCGCAAAAGTTCAATCACTTTCTGTTTATCCGGAAATTCTATCGTTTCTTGTTGCAATAATTCCGCTTCATACCGGGTACCAAAGTGCCGTTCAAAATGATTTTTTTTGAGCAAATTAATAATTTCCTGACGAAGTTTTTTTATTTCCTCTTCCAATGCTCCACAACGGTCAATTTTATCGGTTAATTCTTCCTGTATATTTTTAGGTTCAACAGCAGAAATAGTTGTAGCGGACGGGTTAGTTTGTTGCCCCATATAGCCGGAAGGCCCCTTGTATTCCTTACCGGTAAAGACAGGGCACAGATTGCGGTAGTCGCACCAACGGCATTGGTTTTCTCCGGGGGTCGGCTCAAATTGTCCCGCGCGGATTTTATCCGCCACTTTCAATACACCTTGCCAAAATTCGAAAATTTCTTTATCTGCAGCCCGCTCAAACGTCATTTCTTTTAGGGTCGGCAAGTGATAAAAACTAAGTTGTGCCACCCGAATTTCTTTCACGCCGGGATCTTTAGCCGCTACCAGTTGTTTAACAGCAGGGGAACTTTCAACTACTTTTTGGTACATATAAAGTTGATCCGGCTCGCGCTGGACGGTTTTACCCGTTTTATAATCCAAAATTTTAATTTTTCCATCCCCCAAATAATCTACCCGATCTAAAATACTGATTAAATTTAAACCGTCAATTTCCAAGGTGCTTTTCATTTCTGTAGACAGAGGATGCACAAAATGGGCTGCATTTGCCGCATAATAGGATTCAATAATCCGGCGGCCTTCCGCATAGCCTTCCAATTCCTTGGCAGCGGAAGCATATCCTTTTTGTTCAAAAGAAGTTTTATTCCAGGCCGTATCAAAAAAAGCAAGCGCCTGGCTTAACGAAGGAAAGGATAATTTAGAGGGATCAAAAATAAATTCCATCACCGCATGCAAAGCCGTTCCAAAAGCAAAATAATACTTCGGTTTTTCCGGCAGCATGTGCACATAGCGGAATTTATACTTTTGGGGACATTCCTTATACATCCCCATTTTTGAATATGAAAACGATAAATTACGCGCCATACACACTCCTCATTGTTTTTTTCATTGTACCATTTCAGAGAAGTATACGCAAAAAGCCCCGCTGTAACGCGGGGCTATATAACAGGGCCCATTCTCTCTGACAGGTTACATCGTAAAGCCAATACGGTTTTTTGGTTTTTGAACTGTTTGCGGCAGCCCTATTTTCGTTCGCAAGATTTTGATAAAAGCATTTTCTTCCGAAACCGCATCTAATTTATTAGCCAATATCTTTAGGAGATCTTCCGAAACAGACGGATATAATTTAAGGATATGAACCAAATCCAAAACGTCTTGAGCCGCTTGATGAGATACTTTTGTTAAGGCCCCTTTCGCAATATCCATTTTCTTTTTTGCAACGGCAACTGCTTGCGGGGAATTGGTTCCCTGTTCCACTTGCGCTTTGGCTTCTAAATAAACCTGAGACAGATATCCTGCATCTTGTTCAAGTTTTATCAAATCATTACGCAAGGCTCCCACCAAACCGCCTGCCGTTTCCGATATATCTCCAAACTCAGACTGATCAATTAAGGCAGCCCATTCTCTAAAAAACCGAGGAGACACGGCAAGATTTCGCATCTTTTGTACCGGAGATACTTCAAACATTAATAAATCCGCCGGATTCTTTTTAGGTAAGAAATGGGGATTTCTTTCCCTTAATAAGGCTTGCTCCCATACGGCTAACAACCGCTTTTGTTTTTGAGTAAGGGCACTTAATATTAAAGAGGCCTCTTGATTCAGCGGAGATAAATTCGTCAAGCGGTCGGAAATTTTTTCATCGCCAAGCAAAACTTCTGCCCCGCGTTGTGCATAGACCTCCCGAAGAACATTCAAATTATTAGATACCAATAAATATTGCTCGCGAAGGACACGACTGGATGATAAGGGAGAGAGGGGTATCATGGGTTTATTGATTGCGCGTAATAGTTGTGTTTGCAATACTTTTTGATTAATTTGACCCGCTCTGGCTATTTGTTTGCCCACAGCCCCAAACCCTTTTTGTGCATACGTACAAGGGGTTGCTACCATTAATAGGATAACAGTCAACCAACTAATTCGTTTCCATACAACGTCAAATCGTCTCATAAAGCCTCCCATCTTATCAGATAATTTAGTTTATAAAAGCATGTTAATCAAGTCAATAGGCTTAACACCTAACTTTTTTCTGGACCTAAAACAAAAAACACCTGTTCAATACAAGCAGGTGTGTTTTCTGAAAATCTTACCCCCAATGGGAATCGAACCTATATCATCCGCTTAGAAGGCGGGTGCTCTATCCATTGAGCTATGGGGGCTTAAATTACCGATGATTTTATTTTATCAAAAAACAACAAATTATTCAAATACCGCTCAGGTTGCTTTCTGCCGGTAGATTTACTACAATTTAAGGGGTAAATAGTCTCTTAGCAAAATACATTTTTATTATATACAAACGTTCTTGTGGAGGAAACATGAAAGTTTTAATTTTGGCAGGCGGACTAGGGTCCCGATTAAGTGAAGAAACCAGCTTAAAACCAAAACCTATGGTAGAAGTTGGCGGATACCCCATCTTATGGCACATCATGAAGATGTATTCTCATTACGGGTTTAACGATTTTATTATTTTAACCGGATACAAATCGCACGTTATTAAAGATTATTTTGTCAATTACTATCAACAATATTCCGACATTTCCGTAAACATGGTAACCAACGAAGTAACCATCCACAAAACCCGCCAAGAACCCTGGAATGTAACCATGCTCTATACCGGCCAAAACACTATGACCGGAGGACGCATCAAAAAAGCTACCAACTATATCAACGCAGAGCCGTTCCTCCTTACGTACGGAGACGGAGTCAGTGATGTGGATATCCGCCAAACCATTGAAGCGCATAAAAAATCCGGCAAACTTTGCACCATGACCGCAGTTAAACCCTCCGGCCGCTTTGGTGCCCTTTCCATTGATAACGCCACCGATACCATTACGTCCTTTATGGAAAAACCCAAAGGGGACGGGTCTTGGATTAACGGGGGATTCTTTGTGTGCGAACCCGAAGTGATGAATTATATTGACGAAGGCGACGGGGTTATTTTTGAACGGGATCCGTTGGAACGCCTTGCCAAAGCCGGGCAACTGCATGCTTACAAACATGACGGATTTTGGCAACCCATGGATACGCTGAAAGATAAAATGCAACTCACTGATTTATGGCACTCCGGTAAAGCTCCTTGGAAAAAATGGGAGGACTAAATATGTTTCAAAACACCTATCAAGGTAAACGCGTTTTAGTAACAGGACATACCGGTTTCAAAGGCAGTTGGCTGGTACTTTGGCTCAAAGAATTAGGAGCCGAGGTTTGCGGCTATGCGTTAGCCCCCAACACCACCCCAAACTTATTTGAAGCGGCACACGTAGGGGATGGCATTAAATCCGTCCTTGGTGATATTCGCAACCGCGAACTGTTAAACAAAACCTTTCAGGATTTTAAGCCGGAAATCGTTTTTCACTTAGCCGCCCAACCCTTGGTGCGGCTTTCCTATGCCGAGCCGGTACTCACTTATGAAACCAACGTAATCGGCACCCTCAACGTACTGGAAGCAGCCCGCGCTTGCGGAAGCGTTAAAGCATTTGTAAACATTACTACCGATAAATGCTACGAAAACAAAGAAGTGGCCCGCGGATACAAAGAAAATGAACCTATGGGGGGGTACGATATGTATTCTTCCTCTAAAGGATGTGTAGAAATTTTATCTTCTTCGTACCGGCGTTCTTTTTTGCAGGAGGAAGGCACCTACGCCATGGCTACCGCTCGCGCCGGCAATGTAATTGGCGGCGGCGATTGGGCATTAGACCGTTTAATTCCCGACTGTGTGCGCAGTATTGAAGCCGGCAAAGAAATTGAAATTCGTAACCCGGCGGCTACCCGTCCGTGGCAACACGTATTGGAACCGCTTTCCGGATATTTGCTGCTCGGGCATTTGTTATTTACGCAAGGCAAGAAATTTGCGGAAGGATTTAACTTGGGTCCCAAGTCCGATAGTGTACTGACCGTGGCGGACGTAGCGCAACAAGTGGTTAAAGCCTATGGAAAAGGCTCCGTGTATGTCCACAAGCGCGACAATTTACACGAAGCGAACTTACTGATGTTAGACATTACCAAAGCCAAAGAAGTATTAGGCTGGTGGCCGACGTACACCGCCCCGCAAGCGATAGAAGAAACCGTGGCGTGGTACAAACGTTTTTATCAAGGGGAAGCAATGAACGCTTTTACCTTGCAACAAATTCATAACTACGAAGAGAAAATCACATGGAAAAAGAATTAAGACAAGCCGTTAAAGATGCAGCCAGCAATTATTTCCGCCAAGTACATGGCGGCAAACGCGAATTTAAATATATTCCGCCTTCCGGCAAGTTATTAGACGAGCAAGACTTGCTCAATATGATTGATGCCAGCTTAGATATGTGGCTGACTGCCGGACGGTTTAACGACCAATTTGAAAAGGATTTTGCCCAATTTTTAGGTGTCAAATTTGCGTTGTCCACCAACTCGGGTTCGTCTGCCAATTTGCTGGCATTATCTGCACTCACTTCCCATAAATTAGGCAAAAAACGCTTAAAAAGAGGCGACGAAGTCATTACTGTGGCCGCCGGTTTCCCGACGACCGTCAATCCCATTATCCAACAAGGGTTAATTCCCGTATTTGTAGATTGCGAAGTTGGTACTTATAACATCAAGGCTTCCCAAATTGAAACTGCTCTATCCCCCAAGACAAAAGCGATTTTTGTCGCACACACGCTGGGAAATATGTTTGACATGGACGAAATTTTGTCCATTTGTAAAAAGCATAACTTGTGGCTGATTGAAGACTCTTGCGACGCCCTCGGGGCAGAATGGAACGGTAAAAAAGCCGGCACGATCGGACATATCGGTACGTATAGTTTTTACCCGGCCCATCACTTAACCATGGGGGAAGGCGGCGCCGTCGTAACTAATGACCCGCAACTCTATCGCATTATCCTTTCCTTCCGCGATTGGGGACGTGACTGCTGGTGCAAACCGGGGACCGACAACACCTGCAAAAATCGTTTTAATATGCAACTGGGGAATTTGCCCTTCGGTTACGACCATAAATATACTTATTCTCACGTCGGTTTTAACCTCAAAATTACCGATTGGCAAGCAGCTATCGGTGTAAGCCAAGTAAAAAAACTGCCGGCTTATATCCAAAAACGAACGGACAATGCGGCCTACTTAACCAAAGCCCTGGCGGATTTACAAGATTATTTAATCTTGCCGACTATTCACGAAGGGGTCAAACCTTCTTGGTTCGGCTATTTAATTTCTGTGAAAGATTCCGCTCCGTTTACCAAACAACAACTCGTGGAATATTTGGAAGAACACGGCGTGGGGACCCGTCAACTTTTTGCCGGCAATTTATTGCGCCAACCCATGATGGTGGATAACGACATTCCGCTTCGTATCGGCAATTCACCCGTCTTAAAATCGTGCGATTTAACCGAAAAAGAATATGCGCTCTTACCCAATACGGACTTTATTATGAATCATACTTTCTGGGTGGGCACGTTCCCGGCATTAGGGGAAGAACAATTGGCAAAAACGTCCGCCGTCATCCATGATTTTGTAAAAGAGAAAATAAAATAATGAAAACAATACTCCTCACCGGCGGCAATGGATTTATCGGCAAGAATATTCGCGAAAGTTTCTTGGCTGATAAGTACCAACTTGTTGCCCCGCGGAGTTATGAACTTAATTTGGCCGATACCGAAGCGGTGGATGATTTTTTCCGCACCCACTCGTTTGATGTGGTGTTGCATGCGGCCACCAAACCCGGGCACCGAAATGCCAAAGATCCTACCAACCTCTTTTATACCAACATCCGCATGTTTGAAAATTTGGTACGTCATACGGATAAATTCGGAAAACTAATCAATTTCGGTAGCGGTGCCGTCTATGATACTTCGGCTGAAAACCGTTTAGTGACCGAGGACCAAATCGGAAAGCGTTGCGGAAAAGATGAGCACAGTTTTTGCAAATATGTGGTTCACAACCGCATTGAAGCGTTGCCAAATGTGTGGGATTTAAATATCTTTGGTATCTTCGGTAAATACGAAGATTGGGAAATCCGGTTTATTTCCAATGCTATTTGTAAAGCCATCTTTAATTTGCCCATTACGCTGCGCCAAAACCGCCGGTTTAGTTATTTGTACGTCAACGACTTGATGCCTATTTTAGAATATTTCATTGAAAATACCCCGCAATACAAAACCTACAATATCACGCCGGACTATGAAACGGAACTCTTGCAAGCCGCCCAAACGGTGCAGCAACTAAGCGGGGGGAAAAGCACCCTACAAATTGCCCGGGAAGGATACGGCCTGAGTTATTCCGGCAGCAATGCACGGCTAAAAAATGAAATAAAAAATTTGAAGTTTACACCGTTTGAACAAGCGGTAGAAGAATTGTTCAACTATTACAACAAAAACAAATCACAAATCAACCAAGATTTACTACGAACTGACAAGTAAAAGGGAGTACTTATGAACCTGCTAGAACGCAAGATGTTGGATACATTAAAAGATCTTAAAGAAAACCACCATGTGATTGGTATTAAGGCCGAATTTGAGGCCGAAGGCACCCGCATGGAAGAAGCCTTACGGTTAAAAGAAGTGATTACCAAGGCAGGACTGGATTTATTTATTAAAATCGGCGGATGCGAAGCCATTAAAGATATGTTTGATGCGCGCACTATCGGCGTTAAAGGTATTGTCGGGCCCATGATTGAAACCGATTATGCAATGACCAAATACGTCAAGGCCACCCACTTCGTATTTCCCGAAGAAGAACGCGCGGAAATGGACTTTTTAATTAACGTAGAAACCAAAACCGGCGTGGAACATTTGGATGCCATGATGGCCCGGCCGGAATTTAACGAAGTTTCCGGGATCGTGTTAGGACGTGTAGATATGACCGGAAGCATGGGGCTCACCCGCGAAGATATTAACTCCGAAGCTATTTTTGATATTGCTGATTTACTGTGCCATAAAATGCAAAAAGCCGGTAAAAAGATGATTATCGGCGGCGGGGTATCGGCTCACTCCTTGCCGTTTTTCAAACGCTTACCCGCAGGTGCATTAACAAAATTTGAAACACGCAAAATTATATTTGATGCCCAATCTGCCTTGCAGGATCCCAACGCCGACAAGGGAATTTTAAAAGCGGTCGGTTTTGAGTTAATGTGGCTTAAAAATAAACGCGATTTCTATGGAATGATTTTCAAAGAAGATGAGGCCCGGATTACCATGCTGGAAGCCCGCTACAAAAAACTTATTGAAGAAGCCGGCGGAAGATTAGACTAAACACTATGATTAAACTGTCCGATTATTTGGTTAAAAAATTAGAAAAATACGGTATTCGCCACGTATTTATGGTTACCGGCGGCGGAGCTATGCATTTGGACGATAGCTTCGGCCAGAGCAAAAAAATCAAACGCATTTTTAACCACCACGAACAAGGCTCTGCCTTGGCTGCCGAAGGATACGCACGTACGAATCAGCAACTGGCAGTTGCGTGCGTAACTACCGGACCGGGGGGGCTTAACTGTTTGAACGGAGTCTTTGGGGCGTGGACGGACAGTGCGCCGATTTTGTTTATTTCCGGCCAAGTAAAAACATCCACCACGTTATCTTCCTGCCCGGAAATACAGCTCCGGCAACTCGGCGATCAAGAAGTAAATATCGTGCGCGTGGTACAACCGCTTACGAAATATGCCAAAATGGTAACCGATCCGTATGAAATTGATGCTATTTTAGATGAAGCTATTTATCACGCAACTACCGGCCGCCCGGGCCCGGTGTGGGTAGATATACCGATTAATATCCAAGCCGCACCTATTGATCCCAAAAAACTAAAGAAATTTCGCGCGCCTGCCTTAAAAGCCGCTTCCGTTGCCAGCGGCCTGAAAAAGGCCGCCACCTGGCTTGCCAAAGCCAAACGACCGCTACTTGTTGCCGGGCATGGGATCCGCTTAAGCGGTACTCAAAAATTCTTAGACAAACTACTTGTACAAACAAAAATGCCGGTGGTTACCACCTTTAACGGCATGGATTTAGTACCTTCTCATCATGCCCAATTTGCCGGACGAATCGGCACGGTAGGGCAACGCGCCGGCAACTTTGCGCTTCAAAATGCAGATGTGGTGTTATTTTTAGGAACGCGCAACAATATCCGCCAAGCCAGCTATAACTGGGAAAACTTCGCTAAAAACGCAAAAAAAATTATAGTGGATATTGACCCGGCCGAACTAAAAAAGCCCACCGTAAAGCCGGATTTGCCCCTTTGCGGGGATTTAAGAAACGTCTTGCCCGCGCTGGTTAAGCAACTCAAAAAGCCGCTGGGCGAAAAAACGTGGCTTGCCCATTGTCAAAAGTTACGCCAAAAATATCCGCCGTTACGCGAGTTTACCATTAAGCCGGCAGATAAAATTCATCCGTATTATTTTATGGAAACCCTGGGAAAAATCCTGCCCGAAAACACCCGGGTTGTTGCGTCTAACGGAACCGCGTGCGTGGCATTTTTTCAGGCCATGGATAGCAAAAAAGGGCAACGGTTACTTTTAAACTCCGGGGATGCTTCTATGGGATACGGCCTCCCGGCGGCTATCGGCGTTTGTGCGGCCAGCGGCAAAGATACAGTCTGCCTAGAAGGGGACGGAAGTATTATGATGAATTTGCAGGAGTTGCAAACCGTCAAAACCAACAAGCTCCCCATTAAAATTTTTGTAATTAAAAACGGAGAATATATTTCCATTATCCAAACACAAAGTAAATTTTTTAACGGCCGCCTGACCGGATGTAACGCAAAAAGCGGGGTAGAAGTGCCGGACTTTGCAAAAGTAGCCAAGGCCTTTGATTTACCGTTTGTACGTTTATCCAAAAACCGGGATTTGGAACAAGGCATCAAAAAAGTGTTGGCTATGCAGGGCCCGGTGGTGTGTGAACTGGATTGCACGCACAATTACGCGTTTGCGCCCAAGTTATCCGCACGCAAACTGCCCGACGGAACTATGGTCAGCCCCACCTTAGAAGATATGTTCCCGTTTTTGGATAGAAAAGAATTTGCCGAGGCCCTATTATGAAGTTTACGGAACTGCCGCTAAAAGGGGCTTGCCTCATTGAGTTGGAAGAATTTAAGGATGAGCGTGGTACATTTGCGCGGCAATTTTGCAAACACGAATTTCAAAAAATCGGAATTGAAATAGATTTGTGTCAATGTAACATTTCCAAAAATTTTAAGAAAAATACCATCCGCGGACTGCATTATCAAAAAGCACCTTTTTTAGAGCCGAAAATCGTATCCTGTTTACAGGGCTCTTTTTATGACGTAATTGTGGACTTACGCCCGGGGTCATCCACCTATCTTCAATGGCAAGGGGTGGAATTATCCGAATCTAACGGGAAAATGCTCTACCTACCGCCTAATTTTGCACATGGTTTTCAAACATTACAGGATAATACCACCGTGTATTATCAATTAGGTGAATTTTTTCAACCGAACTGTTACGCCGGGTTGCGATACAATGATCCTAAAATTGGTATCACCTGGAAGGATTTAGGAACTACACCGATTATGAACGAGCGGGATAAAAATTATGAACTCCTCTAAAAAAGTATTGGTAACGGGCGCCACCGGACTTATTGGAAAAGAACTGGCCCAGCCGCTTTTACAAGCCGGCTTTGAAGTGCACGCCTTTACCATTGATGGAAAAAACCCCGATAACGGCTTCCATTGGATAAAAGGGAACCTGTTTAACGATAGCGATATCAAAGCCGCTATGGAAGCGGTTAAGCCCCAATATCTTTTAAATATGGCATGGTGCACGGTAGGGGATTACTTAAAATCCGATTTAAATTACCAATTTTTACAGGCAGGTATTTCGCTATTAAAGCACTTTAAAGACAATGGGGGAAAACGGGCCGTTTTTACCGGAACCTGCTTTGAGTATAAGTTTAAAAATACTCCGCTTAAAGAAACAGATGAATTAGACCCCAACAAAACCGTCTATACTTTTTGTAAAAATAAACTTCATGAAACGGCTGCTTATTTCTGCGCGCAGCACGATATAAGTTTTGGTTACGGACGCATTTTCTATGTTTATGGACGTAATGAGAATAAAACTCGTCTAACAGGAATGATTATTGACAAGCTCTCCCGCAACGAAGAAGTCATCATTAAAAGTGGCCGTTTATACAAAGATTATATGTATGCCAAAGATATTGCGGGTGCGTTTGCGGCTTTGTTGGATTCTACGGCACAGGGTGTTGTCAATATCTGCACGGGAAAGGCCATTTCTATCAAAGATTTTACGTTAGAAATCGCGCGGCAAATGGGCAAGGAACATCTCGTTGTTTTTAAAAATGAACCTTCCAATCAGCCGCCCATTATCATCGGTGATAATACGCGGCTTACCAAAGAAGTGGGGTACCAAATTAAATATAGTTTAAATACTGCGATTGAAGAAATATGGGAGCATATTAATGGCAATTAAAGATGAACTGGAAATATATATTATTACGTATAATAGAGCGAATGAATTAACGGCTACTTTTGAGAGTTTAATTTCTTCTCCTGTTAGAGATTTTTCGATTACAGTGTTAGATAATGACTCACAAGACAATACTTCAGTTGTTTGCAAAAAATTTCAAAACCAATTTAGCAATTTGAAATATATAAAAAACAATCGCAATTTAGGGCCAGCAGGAAATATTTTGAAAGCAATGGAATTGGCCTCAAAAAAATGGCTTTGGATATTAGGAGATGATGATAGTTATAATTGGGAAGCATGGCCTGAAATTGAAAATGCCCTAAACCAAGATTTCGATATTGTTAATACCTGCTGGCATGATGGGGCCAAAAGTGATGATCCTTGTGTTTTATTGAATGAAGTGGGATTTGTATCTACGGGTATTTATCAAACAAAAAACATAACATCTATTGTTATGCAAAATGCATATTATCTCACGCTAACCCTCA
Source organism: Candidatus Avelusimicrobium vaccinum (assembly GCA_902794895.1). Lineage (GTDB taxonomy): Bacteria > Elusimicrobiota > Elusimicrobia > Elusimicrobiales > Elusimicrobiaceae > Avelusimicrobium > Avelusimicrobium vaccinum. The sequence continues at coordinate 15,087 of CADBIY010000008.1, forward strand.
ACCCACATAGCGCAATCGCAGCAGAAGTTTTAAATAAAGGTGGGAAAATATATGCTCCAAGTCAAAAACTTGTATTAGAAAACATGACGAAGGATTATTCTAAAATTTCTGTAAAGAAAAGCAGACTACATTGGGAGATGCGTAATTACAATGTGGTCTACGCCACATTAAGAATTTATGATCTTATTGAAGATCCTCTATTAAGAAAAAAATGCAATGAAATCATCTGTTTAGGAAATTCCCTTAAAAACTCTTTAGAATTTATGATTGATTGTGGAATAGATCGTCGTAGATTAATTGATACCTTTTTCATGCTAAGCTTTAAACAAAAGTTATTATTGGCTTGGGTAATATTTTCAAAACGATTGAGTCCTATTCAATTCTATCGAACAAATCGAGGTATTAATATTAAACTGTTTTGGGTTATAAAAACAAAAATATGCCCGTTAAAAAAGAAGAAATAAAACTTGCCGCACCTTATTGAGAACTTTAAAACTAAAATTATTCCGTCTCTACGAAAAAACAAGTAAATTGTTATGACAAAACCTATTATCACGGTAATGACCTCTTATTACAATGACCAGGATTTCTTGGCTGATGCAATTTCGTCCGTGTTATCACAAACCTACACAAATTTTGAATATATACTGCTTAATCACGCGTCCACCGATAAGAGCCGAGAAATTGCTCATTCTTTTACCGATCCCCGTATTAAACACATTGATTTGCCTAAAAATTACGGAGCTTCAGGAAATATCTTAATAAAAAAATCGTTGGAACAAGCTGCAGGGACGTATTTAAAAACTCTATCCGCCAATGATATGCTTTTACCAAATGCGTTGGAAAAACTATTATGCAAGGCACAAGAAGAACAAGCAGATCTTGTATTCGGAGATGTCTGTTTCGTAAATAAAAACAAAAAATCCAACGGACGAACTTGGTTCCGTAACCGCTACCCCGCACATTTACCTGTATCACAATATTTGCGAGAATTTATTAACGGAACGTCATATTTTCCCTATGCGGGCAACTTTATCAAAATGGAACCTTTTAAAAAAGTTACCTTGGACTATGTTAGTGTACAACTAGCCGATATAGGTATTTGGATAGAAATGCTATTTAACGGAGCCAAACTGGCATTTGTAGATGAGCCTGTAGCAAATTATAGAATTCATGATAAACAAATGTGTACGGCTTCTCAATTAGAAAATATTCGCAAGCGCTGCCTTTTTGAACATTTTCTATTTTGTGAGCATTATTTTAATGCAAAACCAAACCTCACACTACTGCAACAAGTATTTCCGGATGATCCCTTTGTTTCCCAATTAACTACGGAAGATACGGACTTATTTCCCTTTGCCATTGCTCAGGCCATTTACAGGTTAGGACCCAATGAAGTGTATAAACTGGCCGCACGACAAAAAATTGCCTCCTGCCTAAACAACTATCCCTTACAACAACGTATAGAGGAAAAATTTTCCTATACATTAAAAGATTTACGTGCCAATATACTGCGTGAGCCTTACAAAGTGCTAACCTACCAAACAAAAACATTGCGGGAGGCCTCCTTGAAAGACCTGGCCTATTATTTTTTCCGCAAAATTGGGTTCATCCTTTTGTTGAAAGACTGGAAAGAAAAACGTAAAAGAGAACGCTTGCTCAAAAGCAATGATGATATATTGTAATAAAACTATGGAACATAATATGATGCAATCTTTATTAGAAATCCTTATCCCTACTTACAACCGTAAGAATTACTTGCGAGATACGCTTGAGGCATTAACAGCGCCTGAAAGCCCTGTTCGTAATTTGTCTATTACCATATTAGATAATGCTTCTACAGATGGAACTTCTCAATTAGTACAAGAATATAAGTCTAAATATCCCAACATTAAACATATTCGTAGAAATCAAAATGTGGGGGGAAATGCAAATATTGCTAGAGCCTTTGAAGAAGCTACCCATGAATACTTTTGGATTTTGGCAGATGATGATAGTTATGATTGGTCCTGCTGGAGAGAAGTGGAACAAGCTATTCACGATAAAACAGGGTTGATAGTGGTAAACAGGGAATTGCTCCCTAAAGAAAAGCAAGCTTTTCAACCAGCCGAACTTATGCGTTTGCTTACCTTCTGTCCGGCTGCTATTCATAGAAAGGATACCCTCTCTCCAGATATTTTAATGAATATTTATTACAACACACACAATTGGTTCCCTCATTTAGGTGCGGTATGTGCAGCTATCAACAAAAAATTATCCATTAAAGTAATTTCAGACAACATAGTTCTTACAGGGAAGAATGATAATCATGCGGGCCTAGAGTATCACCGTAAATCGGCTGAAATAGCATACCCCTATAAGATGCAGTTTTTTGAAGTAGGATATCTAAAAAGTCTTGCAATGTTGCAGGATTCGTCTATTCGTTATCGAGCATGCGAACGTTTTTTAGGAAGGGAAAAATCCTTTTGGTGCGCTGTGCAGGAAACATTTAAAGTGAATTTAATAGAGTATAAGAATAATTTTCAAAATTATTCTTCCGCAACATTACCTATGAGTTTTTGGCAAAAAATTCGTTTTTGGACGGCTATTATCTATAATCACCTATTGTTTGTGTTACTTTATCCCAAATACCTAAAAAAAATAAACAAATTTAAACAAAAGTTAAAAGCAAACCATGAGAAATAACTTATTGTCAGAGCAGTTATTAGCGTTGGAGAAGAAAGAACTTACTAAGTTTCCTAAAAAAGATTCCTGGTTAAGAGCTTTTCGAAAAAGTATTGGGTATTGTCTCAAATATCCACAAGAGTTTTCCAGTTTAATTTTTCCAAAACATAAAACAACGGGTAAAATGTATGTTGGTATAAAAGCAGGTGGCGGTATGGGGGATTTGCTAAGAGCTAATTCCTTAATACAAGCATTTTCCTTGCAATACCCAAACATTCTATTTGATGTATTTCTAAATTCTCCGGAAAAAGGAAAGTTTTTATTTGGAGAATTGCCCAATGTTGAAAATATTTATTACGAGCATTTGTTTTTGTTCCGCAAATCTTTTTATAGTTTTACAATAAGCACTTTGCAAGTAGCACAAGTAAAAGGGAAAAACATTCCTCAAGAAATTATTGATGTGCAAAATAAGGTAAAAGATTTGTTGGATTTATATAATGCTCATGGGGAGTTTTCTTATCATTACATCGTACGCAATTGTATAGCAAAAGGTTTAGATTTTATGGATGTGCTAGGTTTAACGGCTGGTATTAATCAAATGGGTGATAAAAAAGCCATTTTACCTACTCCAAGCCTGACTCCGGTGACGAAAAAATATTTTACTTTTTCTACTTCTTCAAATATTCGGGATGGTGCTAATGAACAGGCCACGAAATGCTGGCCACACACTTATTGGGTTGAACTGATTGCTAAACTAAAGGCAACTTTCCCGACTATCGAATGTATACAACTAGGCGAAGCAAATGCTACTGCGGTAGCTGGAGCGAATGTCACTTATTTAGGCAAAACCAATTTGCAAACCATGCTATCTATTATGAAGGGGTCTTTACTGCATTTAGATTGTGATTGTGGATTAGTGCATATTGCCAAAGCTGTGGGAGTAAAAAGTGTTGTTCTATTTGGGCCGAGTTCTTCGGAATATGTTGGTTATAGGGAAAATTGTAATATAGCATCCCCATATTGTGGAAATTGCTGGCACACTACAGAATCTTGGAATATAAAATGCCCATTAGGGTTTAAAAAAGCAAAATGTATGGATGCTTTAACGCCCGAAATCGTTTTTAAGAAAACGATTGAATTTATAAAAAAGGAAGGAATTATATAAATGAATTTGCGAGCATTAAATAGAAAAAAGAACTTGGCTCTACGGGCTTTTAAGGCTAAAGTAGCAAAGAGTGTGTTTGATAGTAAAAATACAAATATTTTTAAAAAAGAAAACCTTTCAATTATTAAAAAAATATGTTTTTTGCGAAATGATAATAAAATTGGCGATATGATTGTGGCCACGAGTGTATTTAAAGAATTTAAAAAGGCAATTCCAAACGTGGAAATCAGTGTTGTAACAGGGCCATCCTGCAAAAGTATTGTGCTACATAATCCTAACGTGAATAAAATTTTTGTTTATAAGCGGAATTTAAGAGCTATATATAAATTGGGTAAAACCTTACAGCAGGAACATTTTGATTTGTATATAGATATGGATAAAGCAAACACATTTGAAAGTTTGTTTCTATTATGGCTTACTAAACCCAAATATGCATTTGGATTTAATAGACAAAATTACAATATGTACAACATTACTTGCGACTTTGATTTTAATAAGCATCATATTACAGAATGGTATCAGCAATTATTTAATTGTTTGGGCTTAGATAGTTACACTAATCTATCATATGAATTATTCTTGAGTGAGCAGGAAGAAAATAATGCCAAAATGTTTTTGCAGAGCCTTCCATCCAGGCCCACTATTTTAATAAATGCCTTTGCCGGTAGCCAACAGCGTTGTTTAACGGTAGAACAGATTCAAACATTAGTTAAAAATTTAAAAGACTATAATTGTGTTTTAATTGGGCAGAAAAATAGAATGCAAAATTTCATCAGTAATGTGGATTGGCCTAGCAATTTCTATCATTCTCCATTTGATTTTTCGTTGTACGATATATTTGCTTTAATTAAATTGGCGGATTTGCTCATTTCTCCAGACACATCGTACGTTCATGCCGCTAGCGCATTTAATACGAAACAAGTTGCTATCTATAATAAGGATGATGTGATAAATACTTTAGTGTGGAAACCACTTGGAGATAACTCCCATTTGGTTTATGCTACCTATCCTTATTCTTTGTGGAATACGCAGGACTTTGTGCGAGAGATTGAAAAAAATGTTAAGGCCATTGTGTGACCTATTAATTTTTTGCGCTTTTGAGTAAAATACCTTTTTCATGCACAATATTAGGGGTCATTATCTTTTAGGATATAGAAATTATTTTTAAAGTAAGTGGAATTTGGTGGTTAGTCTTTTGCTTGCCTACTTTCTTCAAGCTTTGCTACTGTTTTTAAGTTAATTTGAGCGACACTATTTTTAAGCTGTGTAACCACAATGAAATCTATCCGTCATAAAACTGCTTTTTTAGGCTTTTTGCAAGGGGCTATTTTTTAATTGCATCGCTGGGGAAGGATAATATTTGACAATTCTACCGGCGTTTACTATGAATATCCGCCCGGATTGGATGACACACTGCATTTTGGGCAAGCCGCACGAGCAACAATGCTTGTCGCAAATTACGCCTTTTCAAGTTTTTGAGCACGTTCAACGGCTTTTAGCCAACCCGGCCCATTAACCCGGCACTTCCTTGCAAGCTGTTTTTTACAAGACACCGCCCTTATTTTGCTATAATAAAAGAGATAAGTTTTATCTTCACAGGAGGGGTTTCCATGCCCACAAAAAAATGTGCTTGTTCCGAACTGCAAACAGCACGCGGTAAATTTCAGCCCGTGTTGCCCAATATCTTAAAAAAAGGCCCGGCCTTCGTAAAACCGAAATTTGGTAAAGCCACCAAATCCGTGGCCGACCAAGCCACCGTTAAAAAGATTTTCCCTAACACGTATGGACTACCGGAAGTAACCTTTGTAAAAGGCGCCAACGCCGCTTCCGTTAAAAAAGCGGTGCGCGTAGGGGTGGTGTTATCCGGCGGGCAAGCCCCGGGCGGCCACAACGTAATTGCCGGCTTGTTAGACGGCCTGAAAAAAGCCAATTCCAAAAACAAATTATTCGGTTTCTTGGGTGGGCCCAGCGGTATTGTAGAAAACAAATTTATGGAAATTACCCCGGCCGTTATGAAGGACTACCGCAACACCGGCGGGTTTGACCTTATCCAATCCGGCCGCACCAAAATTGAGACGGACGAACAATTAGCCGCCGCAAAAAATAACCTCCTTAAAAACAAATTCGACGCACTCGTGGTAGTAGGGGGGGATGACTCCAACACCAACGCCTGCGTGATTGCCGAATATTTAAAACAACAAGGAGTGGACATCAGCGTAATCGGCGTACCGAAAACGATTGACGGCGACTTGAAAAACAAACAAATTGAAACCTCTTTCGGGTTTGATACCGCTACCAAAATTTACGCGGAACTCGTCGGCAATATTGAACGCGACGTCAACTCTGCCCGCAAATACTGGCACTTTGTGCGCTTGATGGGGCGCAGTGCTTCGCACATCACCTTGGAAGTAGCCTTTAAAACACACCCCAACGCTGTTTTAATCGGCGAAGAAGTACTCGCCAAAAAGATGACGCTGGGCCAAGTGGTGGACGGCCTGGTTAAACTTATTGTCAAACGTTCCAAAGCCGGCAAAAATTTTGGGGTCGTACTCGTTCCGGAAGGGCTTATTGAGTTTATTCCGGAAATGAAAGAACTTATCAGCGCATTAAATGATTCTCTGGCTGATAATGAAGCAGCACTTTCCAAACTCAATACCTTGGCGGAGAAGAAAGAATTTATCCTTTCCAAACTACCCAAAAAACTTGCAGACTTAATGCGCTCCTTACCGGCCGGTATTGCTAGCCAACTGATGTTGGACCGTGATCCGCACGGCAACGTGCAAGTTTCTTTAATTGAAACGGAAAAACTTTTGGTAGAAATGATCCGCACCCAACTAAATGCCCTTAAAAAAGCCGGTAAATACAACGGTAAATTCTCTGCAATTACCCACTTCTTTGGGTATGAAGGCCGTTGCGGGCAACCCTCTACCTTTGATGCCAACTACACCTACGCGCTAGGGTATAACGCGGCGGTACTGGCGCTTAACAAATGCACCGGCTACTTGTCTTCCGTACGCAAACTGACTAAAAAAGCGCAAGATTGGGAAGTAGGCGGTATTCCGCTAACCATGATGATGAACATTGAACGCCGCAAAGGCAAAGAAAAACCCGTCATCAAAAAAGCCTTGGTGGAACTGAAAGGTGAACCGTTTAAATACTTAGTCAAAAACCGCGCCGATTGGGCTGAAAATGACCAGTACGTCTTCCCGGGGCCGATTCAATTCTTCGGTCCGGCAGAAGTAACCGACGTTACAACAGTTACCATTCTGCTTGAACAAGGTAAAAAAGTAAAATAATTACTGCTTTTACTAAACCCCGGAACAACGAAAGGTTGTTCCGGGGTTTTTAGTCCTATTTTCCCCTAGGTCCAAAAACAGGCCAAAAATTCTCCAAAAGACCCATGCTTTGAATCTGCAAATTTTACTAAACTGTATTTATCCATGATAAAGAAAATATTAATTCTTCTCTTTATAAATATAGCCTGCACCCCATTGGACACGGATGCGCAGGAATGGTCTGCTTTGCGGCAATTCATTACAAATTCAGCAAAACATACGTCTAATATATCCCGGAAAACGCTCAGTCAATCCCCTGCCAAAGTCTCCAAACTATTAACTAAAAATATCAAAACATCTTACAACCGAAAACGCCAATTACATCACTTGAGACCGACCGATATGCCGCATTCATATGCTTACGGTATTACATTGCCCGGATATAAACTAACGGGTCCTTTATCAGTTAAGTTTCTAAAAGAACTCTATCCCGATATGTCCGCATTAATTACCTCTGACTGGCAACTGGCTAATTATTTTGTTTCACGTAATAATCGGGAAGTTGCTAAAGCCGAAAAAGAGGCGCAGCGTTACCTGCAAAACATACGGACACAATTGTATAAACTTAAAGACGACCAAATCCGTCTTTCCCACCCTGCCAGTCAGGATTTAACATGGTTATCGCATATCATTCCACATGACACAGATTATTTGTTATTGGGCGAAGTGCACACCTATCCTGTTATTCAAGAAAATATCGCCCGCTTATTACCAAAAATTCGTCAACAATTTGGCGAAAGAGAAATTATCTTATTCACAGAATTTTTACCGGAAGGGCAAATAATTTCCTCCGACAGCCAGATTCCCCAAGATTTCTCTCATCCCTATAACCGAATTTGGCAAGCAGCCGTCCAAGCACAAATTCCAACCGTTGGCTTAGAACCGGCTTTCCTCGATTCGATGAACGAAGAATTAATTATCAGTATGTTTAAACGTCAAGACATGTGGGGGACCATGGAAGGAGTTCGCCAGCGAAACCGCCACTGGATCAATACCATTCATCATTTCCGGCAACAACACCCGGATGCTTTATTTATTATTTATGCGGGTAATTTTCACTTATCTTACATAGAACCGTTTTCGTTAGGAACTTATCTGGCTAGCCAAAGAAAAACGTTTCTCACTTCATTTATACCGGGTTTTCATGCTAATAACTTACCGGATAGAATTAGAGAAATTCTTAAATCGGAACCTTGGTATAAAAATAAAAAAAATTCCTTAGAAAATAATTTAACCGATTTTATGCCTATAACGCGCCTTGATTTCGCTACGAAGGCTTCTTTTGGAGAAAGGGTTTTATATTTTGGTTCCCAACAAAACGATTTAACAGGGTTTGACGTGCAATTAAAAATTGAAATTCCGTACCGATAACAATCTGGGACTAAAAGTTATTTAACATAGGTCTAAAGGCCCATGGCTTAAATGTGTAGTTTTTATTAGACTATTAATAAGAGTATACCATGAAAAAATATCTATTTACCCTAGGAATCACCCTTCTATTTACACTCAATATTTGGGCCCAAACTCCGGCGGTCGCCAGACAAACAATACGGTTAGGGAATAAACTCGTTGAGCCCGGTACCTTTTGGGGGGATAGAACTATTTCCCGTGTACTAAATAAACGGCTAAATCTTTCCTTTCAACGGGCTTACGAAGTGCAAAATCAATGTTTACCTAATATGATTATTAAAGCATATGCTCCTAGTAAATCAATGTCCCATAATATTAAGGGTTCCGTACAGGAATTATATCCGCATGCGGCTACTTTCTTAACAACAAAAAAACAATTAACTTTATATTTCTTAGCGAGAAATAACCGCGAATTTATAAATGTATATCCGAAATTTCAACAAATGCAACAGCAAATTCGTGCCCATATACCTGATTTCCAAGCATCTATCGTATCCACGGGACATCCCCAAACTCAAGATTTGAAATGGATTGCTGAACAACTTCCAAAAAATTTAGATTATTTTTTAATTGGAGAAGCTCATTTTTATCCTGAAATTCAGCAAGCAGTATCTAACTTGATTCACGAAGTACGTCTGCAATTTCCGCAGCGAAGAATTTTTTTGTTTACTGAATTTATGTTGGATGGGGATGTGTATCCATCTGATAATTTTAGAGAGGTTTTACCGCAATACACTACCATATGGCAAGCAGCCGTTAAGGAAGGAATTACACCCGTTGGTTTAGAACTCTCCGCTTTGGGCCCTTCTATAAAAACCGCACAAATTTCCTCCCGTTCCGGCACAGGACTATTGGGTATTTCCACTATGCATAAAACACGAATTGGAGCTACTTTAGAAGGGATTCGGTTGAGAAATCGACATTGGCTTCAAATTTTAAAGGATTATAAACAAAAATATCCAGATGCTTTGTTTATTGTATATGCCGGTGCATGGCATGTTGAATATAACCATCCTTATTCTTTAGCGAAAGTTTTACAATCTCATGCGAACGTATTTGAAACAAGCCTGTATCCGATTGTAAATTTATACTCTTCGGACTGTAGCCTTATTACCAGCACTTTTGATAGATTGACTGACGGAAAATTTCCACAGCGTGTTTTACAGTTTAATGATCAAAACTTAAAACACATTGCCGGTTTTGATGTACAAGTAAAAATACCTGTTTTCCCGAGAGGAGATTAAGATGTACCGACTAAAATATATTGTTGCATTATTTTGGATATTAAGCGGCCTGCCCCTTTTACAGGCCCAAACCGTTTCTCCCTGGTTTCGCGCAGCACAAACCCTGTCCTTTGACCAATTAAAACGTCAGGCTTTCACATTGGAACGCGTTATGTCAGCGCAATTATCCAAACCGGGAATTGGGCCGGCTACGGGTTATGCGGTCAAAACCAATGTTCCTAATTGGCTGAAACATAAACTATTCTATTCAGGGACAATAAGCAAAATGGAAAAGAATGTGCTTGTACATACTCCCTCTACGGCATTAACTTCCGTGTCTGGGAAATTACAATTTTTTTATGACCGGGACCAATTACTGGCCCAAACACTTATGCCTACCAACACACTCCAAATGGATAAAAATGCCTTTATCCAACACCAACATTTATTACAAACCACCCGGACCGAAATCGAAACTTATGGGATTGAATCCATGGCTTATTCGTTATCAAAATATAATTCTTTTCTAACGGAAGAAGAAATTAAACATCTGCTACAAACGTCGCAACCTCCTTCTTTTATATTAATACGTCAAGAAGTGGAAAAATTTCCACACTGGTCTTTGGAATATCAACGTTTTTATGCCCAACATGTAGTGGATTCTATCCAAAAAAATTTAAAAAAAATAATTGAAGTGGATCCCCAAACACTCTCCGAAGCGAAATTTGAAGAATATTACCTTCTTAAATGCCGCCTGTTTTATTTTAAACAACTTACTCAAGTACTAAATGATGCTACCCAACCGAGGAACACCATCATCATCCGCCAATATAGGAAATTATCCCTTAATTTTCTACCAGAACCCAATCAACGTCTTACAGATGCCCAACGGTTAGGGAAAATTCAATTTTATCTGGATTACTATCAATATGACGTTCCCAATAAATCATATACCGACATATTAAACCGAGAAGTCCTGTTGCAGCGAAACAGTTATGTATATGCCATGGCCGAAGCATTAAATATTCCTTATGAAAATGTATTGGGGGGAAAAATACTCCCGGCAGCCAAGGTGCTTGATGCCCAAACGATCCACGTGTTAGAAAATACGCCTGCCCCGGAAAAAGCCAACCAAGCCATCCTTGAAATGCAAAAACTTAGCGATGAAATGGCTTTATTCCGTGCCCAGCATCCAAACCCTACTGTACAAGATTACGTAACCTATTATCGCCTTTTTACACAAAAAGAGCAATTGAATGTAGAACGCATTAAAGCAAGAGTGTCATCCCGCCAATGAAAAAAGCAGTTACAAAACAATTTCTCAAACAGATCCAGCCGTATGTAACCGAAAATCCTTCCATATTAAGCCGCCGATTGGCGGCTTTATGGCTGGAGAAATACTCAAAATCTCCTATATCTAAACAACTACTTTCCAATTATTTTTCTTCCATTGATCATACGCAACATTCACTAAAAAATATTTTAGAACGTTACCCCGTTGGCCTGGAAGGAGCATCCAATCATATCACACCCGAAATTATAGCCTTGCTAGATGAATTCTTTTCCACAAAACCACATACACAGGGCATTTTTTATACCCCTTATGACTTAGCACAGTTACTGGCCCGGGAACTCTTAAATACTTGGCTAAAAAAATGCGGTTATACCCTTACGCATCTTCCGATTACAGACTCACCCCAATCTCTTCATTTAGATCGGAAGTTAGCACAGATACGCGTTTGTGATCCGTGTGTAGGAGCAGGGGGATTATTAGTTCCTTTTTGGTTAGAATTAACGGACTTGCGTTTGAGGCTTTCCTCCCAAAACAAGCGAAATGTATTATTAGTGGATATTGCCCAGCATAACTTATATGCCGCTGATTTACGTCCACAGGCATTAGAACATCTTCGTCTACGCATGGCGCTTACCCTAGCAGCCGTAGGGGCCGACATCCCAACCCATTTACTTCCACATTGTTTTGCGGGGGATGCTTTAGCCGGAAACCGCCAATCTATATGGCAACGTCACTTTCCAGACATTTTTAGACAAGGAGGCTTTGATATTCTACTACAAAACCCTCCTTACCTTGGGCAAAAACATCATCGCGTATTATTTAGTAAATTGCGCCAAAATAAACGGTGGCAAAATAAAATTCTCCCGAAAGGAGACCTTTTATATTTATTTTTTTATCTGGGAATGGAACTATTAAAAAAAGGAGGACTGATGGGGCTAATTACCACGTCCTATTTTACCCATGCTCAATCAGCCGTTTCCTTGCGCCAAACACTTCAACAAAATACGGTTTGTCATCGTTTGATTGATTTTGAAGATAAACGGCTGTTTGATACAGCACCCGGGCAACAGAGTCTGCTCTCTATTTTTGAATGTGCCCAGAATCCAACGGCACGATGCATTTGCGGACTTCCTCCTCATCAACGTCCGTGCGGGCAAACTCAATTGTATGAAGGGAAAGAATATTTGCTGCAAACACGTCCGCTAGACGATTTCCTCCGGAAAATTTTAAGAAAAATGGAAAATGCACCCTATCAATTAGGTTCGGTTTGCCGCATTACCAACGGCCTAATGACTGGTTGCGATAAAATCACAAAGCGCCATCTTTCACAACATCATTTACCCGGAGTAGTTGCGGGGGATGGGGTATTTGTGCTGTCTAAACAAGAGGTGGCCTCTCTCATGCTCACCCCGACAGAAAAAAGTAAACTAAAACCGTTTTATAAAAACTCTGATATACAGAGATATAGAACCAGCCACAAGCCGCCTTATTTTTTAATTGATTTTTTCTACCCCAACGACCGTGAAACCGATTTTTCACAATATCCTCATTTAATGAATCATTTAGCCAAATTTAAAACCGTGCTGCTTGCACGGAAACAAAACAATAACGGTATTGATAAACAACTGGCGCAGGGAAAATATTGGTTTGCTTCCGTCCGGCGGAAAATGAATTTTGAAACCGATAAATTAGTCATTCCGCAACGTGCCCGCACGAACACCGTTGCCTATGCACCCGGCCCGTGGTACGCCAGCAGTGATGTTTATTTTATCACAGCCCCGCAAGGTCCTTTTTCTCTTTGGTTTTTACTGGGATTATTGAATACCCATCTCTACTACTTATGGCTTTTCTACCGGGGAAAACGGAAAGGGAAATTATTAGAACTCTACACGGGTCCCTTAAGTCAAATACCCGTACCCAATACCTCTCCGGAAGAAATAGCCGTCATTGAACAACTCGCACTGGCACAATATCGGCATTATACCCAAGCACGTCAAGAACAACTTAACCATCTGGTAGCCGTACTTTTTCAACTATCGGCTGACGAAGAATCTGTGGTTCAACAATTCGTTAGCCAACACGCAAATTCGTAACTATTTAATTCTGTGTAAAAATTCTTTTTTTATTGTATACTGAAAAAGGAAGTTATTTTCATTTAAGGAGAAACTCATGAACGCAATCAATACGTATTTTATTGATGTGATCAAAAATCATTATTTTGACTTTAACGGCCGGGCAACCCGCACCCAATTCTGGATGTTTGTTTTGTTCTCGGTAATTTTAGGAATTGTGTTAGGGCTTTTATCAACATTGATTGGGGAAAAAGCCGGTACCGTTTTGCTCGCTGTAGTCAACTTGGCTTTATTACTGCCCAGTCTGGGCATTGCCGTCCGCCGCTTGCATGACATTGGCCGTTCCGGTTGGTGGTTATTACTCGCTTTTATTCCGTTTATTAACTTCATCGGCGGTATTGTACTTTTAGTATTTTACGTATTGCCCAGCAAAAACTAACTTTGAGTGGAGATACCGCCCGGAAACGGGCGGTATTTTTTTATGATAAAAACCGCTATTTCACGAGAGCAAGCGCTTCAACTGCTAAAAAAATATAATAAAGAGCCTTTTCACTTATTGCACGCACTAACGGTGGAAGCCGTCATGCGTTATTTTGCAAACACCTTAGGCCACGCGGAGGAAGCCGATTTTTGGGCCTTGTGCGGGCTACTTCACGACGTGGATTTTGAACAATATCCCAACGAACATTGCAAAAAAGCACCGGATCTGTTAGCCGAAATTCAAGCCGAGCCGGAACTCGTGCGCGCCATTTGCAGTCACGGTTACGGAATTTGTACCGATATTAAGCCGGAGCATGAAATGGAAAAAATTTTATTTGCTACGGATGAATTAACTGGCTTAATCGGGGCGGCGGCCAAAATGCGTCCCTCTAAAAGCACGCAGGATATGGAACTATCCAGTTTAAAGAAAAAGTTTAAGGATAAAAAATTTGCCGCCGGTTGCTCGCGCGACGTCATCAAGCAAGGGGCGGAACTTCTAGGTTGGAAATTAGACAAATTACTGGATGAAACATTAAAAGCCATGCGTGAAACGGAACAAACGGTTTTACAAGAAACAAAGTCTATCTAAAAATACCGCCCGATCGGGCGGTATTTTTTATTTAAGGGCATTAAAAAACGCGGTGGCTTTGACCGGAAAATAATAATCGGTAATCGTGTCCGTAAACGCAGAAGGTTGTGGGTTTACCTCGATAATTTTCGCACCAAACTGTTTAGCAACTAGCGGCATACTGCATGCGGGCATTACCTGCCCGGCGGTGCCAACAATAATCATCACATCGCAGTTCTGGGCCATTTCCAACGAATTTTGATAGGCGGTGGAGGGAATTCCTTCACCGTAAAATACAAAATCCGGCTTGAGCACACCGCCGCACGCACAACAAGGCAAATCGTTGGATAAATCTGCCGAAGCGAGCGGGATTTTTTTGCCGCACCGCACGCAAGAAAGGGTGTAAATCGTTCCGTGGAATTCCTGCACGTTTTTACTGCCTGCCTTTTGATGAAGTCCGTCAATGTTTTGTGTGATAACCCCTTTCAAGCAACCCTTTTTTTCAAGGTCTGCCAAACCTATGTGCGCCGCGTTGGGCTTAGCATCATGCATATCGTTAAAGAAAATTTTTTTCATCTCCCGCCACGACTCTTGCGGATGTGCCTCAAAAAAATTGATTTCAATATATTTCGGGTCATATTGATTCCACAGTCCGCCCACCCCGGTAAAGGGAGCAATTCCGCTTTCCACGCTAATGCCTGCCCCGGTAAACGCCACGCCGTAAGAAGCATGTTTAATTAAAGAAACGGCCTCATTGAAATGTTCCATATTTTTTATTATACTAAAAGAGTTGTACTACAATTTGAATCTGTTTTTGGAACCGTTGAAGAGACGGAGGCGCTTTTTTAAGCGATCTTGTGATACCAAAAACAGCCGAAATCAGGCGCAACATAAACGGCCTAATTACCCGTTTGTGTTGTGCCGAATGTTTATCGTTTTCACGATAAACTACGGCTGTTATGTTTATACCTATCACAAGATTATAAATATGCCAGCCGTTTTTTGTTATGTGTTCCAAAAACAGAAAAGGAGAAAACACATGAAAAAAATAAACCACGGATTTACGTTGATAGAGTTACTGGTCGTTGTTCTGATTATTGGTATTTTGGCATCAGTCGCCTTGCCACAATATCAAGTGGCGGTGGAAAAATCCCGCACAGCAGAAGCCCTGACTATGTTAAAAAATGCACATAATGCGTATGAGCTAGCCATTTTGGAAAATGGAGGCTTTGATGGATTACCACCTGCAAAAGAAATTGTAGATTGGACAAATGGAACGTGGTATTCTGGTGGTAGTTATTTCTGCACCAAAAACTTTTTGTATGAATTTGCTTTGCCTGATATTTATGCATATCGCTCTAATGACATAGCAACAGATTGCTCGCCTCTTCCCAATTCTATGTATGAGATTGACTTAGGATTTCCCGAAAACGACGGAGCGGTAGCATGTACGGCTTACACTGATATAGGCTATAAAGTATGCAGCGGATTAGTCTCCCAAGGATATGAGTTATATGATGAGCGCTAATTCCGGTTATTAAAAAACAGCCGCCTACGAACAGGCGGCTGTTTTTACACTACCCAGCAACTACAAACTGACATGCCCGTGGCACAGCATATATACTGCCGCCAGCGCAAATAGCACCAGCAATGTAACCACCGCTTTTTCGCCAGTGGAAAACAACGCCTGCCCCGGTGCCTGTTCCCGCCGGGCGCGGATAAACACCGGGATACCGATAGCCAGAAAAATTACCGCCATAAATAAGTATTTTATACCTGCCGCATACACCAGCCACAAGCCGTACACCGTCCCGAAAGTGGCCGTAAATAGCGCGGCCGCGCGGCCCTTGGACGAAATTTTAGCATACTCGCCGTCTTCGGTTAGTTTCCACAAATAACCCGTACTGGCTAAATAAGCCGGAAGAACCATCACGCCCGTAATGGAAAGCATGGTGTTCCACGCATTGTTGGAAAAATACACCATCAAAATTGCCAGTTGCATCAGCGCACTCGTAATCCATAAAGACACGCACGGCGCCCCGGCCGCATTTTGTTTCGCAAATACTTTCGGGAAGGTACCGTTTTCAGCGGCCGCCGCCGGGATTTCCGCCGCAATCATGGTCCAGGCGAGCCACGACGAAAGCACGGCAATAAGCAATCCGCAGTTCATAAATACTGCGCCCCACGGCCCGACGACTTTTTCCAATACTCCCGCAGTAGACGGATTGGCTACGGCGGCAATTTCCGCTTGTGTTAAAAAGCCAAACGGTAAGATAGAAAGCCCCATGTAAATCACCAAACACCCTAAAAAGCCCAAGAATGTTGCTTTGCTGACGGCAGATTGGCTTTTAGCGCGATTAGAGAGCACCACCGCCCCTTCAATACCGATGAATGCCCATAACGTAACCAACATGGTACTTTTGAGTTGCGTGGGTAACGAACCGAGCGACTTGCCGTTTTCTACTAAATTTCCCCAGAAATTAACGTCAAATTTATTCCAGTGGAATGCAAACAGTAAAATGAAGCAGAATAACAGTAACGGCACCAATTTACCAATCGTACCGATTACGTTTAAAATCGCCGCCTGTTTGACACCGCGCAATACCACCCAGTTAAATCCCCAAATAAGAATGGACCCACACACAATGGACAACAAATTATTTCCGCCCGCAAAGTGGGGGGGAAAAAAATAATTCAGTGCGTCCATGGTAATCACGGCATAACCGACGTTACCGAAAATTTGGCATAGCCAATATCCCCAGCCAATCGTAAAGCCGACATACGGCCCGAATCCTTCACGCGCATACATATAGATACCGGCGGTCAAATCCGGCTTCACGCGAGAAAGTATACTAAACGTATTGGCAATAAAATACATCCCAATCCCGGTAATGACCCACGCTAAGAGGACAGCCCCTGCGCTGGCTCCGGACGCCATGTTTTGGGGGAGGGAGAAAACTCCGCCCCCAACCATGGAACTAATCACAATGCTCGCTAGACCGATTACCCCCAGTTTAGCGGCGGTTTTGTTGTTATCTCCCATAATTCCCCCAAGTAAAGACTATTTCAAGTTTACCGGTTCGGCAAATTTGAAATTTAAGAAACCCATACACGTCAAGCAATAAGCAAACGGTTGGGTGATATTGATATAGTTGTGCCAAATTTGAAAATCGCTGTGTTTTTCTACCCCGCGGATTTCCAATTCGTGATTGAGAGATTTATTCAACCACATACGCGCATGACCTTCGGCAATTTCGTCATTGATAGGCGTATCAAAATACTCTACGTATTCTGCCGCCCAACCGCCGATCAGTTTACCTTGGGCGTCTTTACCCCAGCAAACGCCCACCCCGGTAGCAATGGCCTTATGTTCTTCAATGCGTGCACCGTTTCCGGCGATAATGGTTTCCAATACGGCTCCGTGTTTGAAGTATGGCGTTACCTGATCTACCGGAACAATGTTGCCTTTGAGTTCTTTCGGAAGGACCGAAGTATACGGCACAATATTGAAATTTTCAATTTTGGCTTGCATCAGGGCCGAATCGTAACAGAACGTTTCAAACGGTTGCGGCGGGATACCGTCGCAGGCTTGTCCGGCTCCACCCGTAATAAATGCAAGCGTCGGGTAGCGAGTTCCTAATAAAAGTTCATTTTTTTCCATAAGTTTTATCTCCTTGATGTCGTTACAACTGAATGGTTGTACGTAATCCAATCACCGTGGTCAGACCTTGATGTTTGTCCAATCCGGCGTTGGGATATAACTGCAAATCCGGCGTAATGGTAATTAACTGTCCAATTCCCCAAATCCATTGAAGTTCTACCGCCATTTCACTGCTGCGCATATAAGCGGGGTATCCCATGCCGGCTTCACTCAAGCGGTTATACGCCACCCCGGCAATAATCGCATCTTGTGAATTCCGCTCCAACGGGTTAAGCAATGCAAGGCCTAACGCATAGGAATTTTTGATTCCCATGGCTCCGTTGGTAGAACCGTTGGCGCGGCCAAACAGGGCCCATTTTTCACCCATGTTTTGCTGCATATTAAACGACCAACCGTTCACATTTTCCGGCTGATCTTCAACCGAGGGCTGATAGTAGTACAACACACTGTATTGTCCAGCTCCAAAATCAAAAGAAGGCGTCCAAGCCAATGAGCCAAACACCGTATATTTGCCGTCAAAAGCATCTTTAAATTTAATGCGAGATCCGCTGACGTTGGTGGCATCTTGATACCCCGCCGTTAACGACCAGGTTTTATTTTGAGCCTGCACATATGCCCCTAACGAAGCCGACGGATAAGCAGACGACGCATTTTGCGAAAGTGCATAATTCATCAGCGCGGTTTGTTGGTTAGCAATATAGGTTGTTCCGTCAAAGTTATAGAGCGGAAATTGCCCAACCGTTACGCTCAGCCAATTCCAATCACCCGGCAAGGTGTGCGTGTAGGAAAGTTGCGAAAAAATTTCCTGGTTGGCGGCATAGTCATTAAAGGCCGTTGCCAAATTGGCACGCCCTTGCAAAGTGGCGGCTTGGGCACCCCAATAACGCACTAAATTATAGTTTGCGTTAAACTGCCCGGAACCCCAGGCACGGTCCTTAAATAAATTCCACGTAACAAACGGGTAGTAAATGCCTTGAATAGCCGTTTGTTTTCCGTTGGGCGATACCCGTTGAAAGGTATAAGAAACGTCCACGCCTACATCTAGGCCCAATTTGCGGATTTCTTGTTTTGTATCAGCCCACGATTTGGCAAAGCCCGAAGATACGTTCTGCTCCGCCCGGTGACGCGCGGCCACGCGTTGTTCATGCTTAACCGGGGTAAGAACTACCACTTCTTCCGCTTCATACCACTGCGCGTACGCGGCGGAAAAACTCATCCCAAAGACTGCGATAAGTACACTTTTAATTAACTTCATGAATCCTCCTTGCGAGTAGATAAGACGGTAATCCGTCTTTATAAAAGTAGCAAGTGAGGAAATACCAGGCGAGTAAAAATTTGGATTAGTTTGCTAGTTTTCGACGATATACAATAAAAAAACTAACCCTTTTTTAAAAAGGGGAGATGATAATAATTGCTGGCAAAACCATTCCGCTTTAAAATGATCCGTACTGTAAGCATAGCAATAAAATTATCTTTTTCTATATCACTTCTAAACTAGATGCAAAAAAACACCGCCCGTTTACTAACGGTGTAACACAACCAAAAAAAGTCTGTGGTTAAATGTTTTTATCGGGCGTATCGAAAAGCCCGGCGGATGCAACAGGAGTCTCCGTTTTTTGTGTTATTTTTTTACTTTTCCCGCCGGAATAATCGTAATTCATCCGTTTTAATAAACGAACATTATCTTTCGTAAGCGGAACCTCATAAATATCCGCAATCCGTTGGGCTACCGGTAAGAGCGCTCCTTTGTTTCCATCGATATGGCCGCGCGCAATTTTGATTGCATCCGAGGCGTTTGCAATGGCATTTTCCGTCTTCGCGAAATTGATCAAAAAGTCGTTAAATTTTTCCATTAGTTTTAAAATATCTTCTTTTAGATCTTCCATATATTCGTGTTGTTTATCAATATCCCACAATTTGGAAACCATTTTTAGCGTGCTCATCAGCGACGTAGCCGATACAAGGGCTATATTATTTTTCCACGCCTCGTTTAAAATATCCGAATCTTCCTCTACCGCGGCAAGCAAAGCACTTTCCGGATAAACAAACATCAAGGTATAATCCGGTTGTACTTTTTCGCCTTCATTCACAAATTTTTTGTAATATTTCTTTGCACTTAAATCTTTAATCGTTTTTTTGACTTCTTTAACGTGTTCTGCTAATGCGGCTTTTTTCTCCTTCGGATCCTGTGCATTATAATAATGTACATAATGATTAAATAGTGTTTTCGAATCCACTACAATCCAACGGTTATTAGGAAGGGCTACCTGTACATCCACCCGTTTTCCTTCTTCGGATACCTGTTGGTAATAATCTACGCCTTCCTTCATACCGGCAACGTCTAAAATACGTTTTAAGGTTTCTTCGCCCCAACTTCCGCGCACAATAGACTCCCCTTTAATAGCGTTAGTTAAATGCACGGCACTTTCATCAATTTTAGCGGTTGATTTCATAACTTCTTCCAATTTTGTTTCCAACCGCGATTGGGCGCGGCCCGTTTTATCTTCCATATCAGCCACTTTTTTTACAAAACCGTCAAAAGCCTCTTTTAGGGGGGATAACGTCTTCGAGTTAGCAACATCTAACCCTTTGGTTTTTTCGTCTAATACTTGTTGAGCCACTTGCGCAAATTGCGCTTTATAAGTATCGGCCAACGTTTGAAAATTTTTAGAAACCAATTCCTGTTCCCGTGTTTGAGCGGCTAACTCCGCCGTCAAGCGTGCATTTTCGCGCCCCAAAGCAAATGACTCTTGTTGTAATTTAGAAATTTTCCACCAATAACATCCGATAATTCCGGTCATACAACCTACTATTAATCCGATCACAAAACTCATAGACTCCTCCGTATTATTTTACATTGTAGCAACTTTTAGAGTAGGAAAAAATCATAATTTTTTATAAAATAAAGGGGTCATGATTTGTAAAAGGAGAATGAATATGAAAAAACTCGTACTTTTTATTTTTGCAACTGCCTTGTTAGGGGTAGGTTGCGCCACTACTGAAACCGCTCCCGCCTCTACGGCCAACCAAACCATCACCTTGGAACAAGCATTGCAGAAATCAGCCGAAACCCGCGAAAAACTACTGGAAGCCAAGCAAGCCTATCAAAATGCAAAATTGGCTGCCGAAGTTGCTGCCGGAAAAAAGACCTCCGCCCAAGCCGCTCAAGAAGTTGCCCAACAAAAAATAGATGCAGCAAAAAAACAAATTGAAGATGAAAAAAATTCGTGGTTGGAATTATTAAAATAAATCACTAAAACACATAAAAACTCCCGATTTTTAACCGGGAGTTTTTTACTTTATTTATTTTTGGGAGGATTCATCATTCTTCATGGAAGGATTATAAAACCTTTTTCCAGGTTTATGAGATCCCATGTCAGGATGCTTCTGATGCATCCCCGGTTTATCATGTTTTCCGCCTTTAAATCCCGGTTTGTTGCCATACCCGGGAATTCCTTTCGGTTTATCAAACAGAACCCGTAAATTCCCATTTTCAGCAATCAGTTTATCCGTATGTTCGTCAACCCATTCTTGTTTGGCTTCTGTTGTACTTTGCTTAGCCAACTCTTCTTTCATTTTATTCACACGTTGTTCAAAATTGGCTAATTGTTTTTCTTTAAAAGCAATTTGTTCTTCATGAATGGCTGCTACCGCTTGGGCAATTTCTGCTTTTTTTGCATCTTTTTTCTTGCCGGCTTTCATTTTATTGTATTCGGCAACTAATTTTTCCATTTTTTCTTGACTGGCTTTTAATTGTTCTAATTGTTTTTCACGCGCTTGTTTAAAAGCCTCTGGTCGTTCCGGTTTAGCGGATTGCTCCACGGTCGATTTTTCTTCGGGTTGAACCGGAGTTGGTACTTCTTCCTGAGCAAAAGCAGGTACGCAGAACACACCTGCCAATGCGGCTATCCATAATTTCTTCATACACTTACCTCCTTTTAAAAATCTTCTTCCAATGCGGCTAAGTCCTCTTCTAAATTTTGATATTCACGCTCTAAATGGGTATTCATATACGCAACCACTTCCTGTGTATCAAAAGGAGTAGAAGAATCCGTTATATTCCAACAAACCAGTCCTAAAATTGCCATACTCATACCGGCAAAAACCAGTTTCTTCCAACGGGAAAACACCGTTGTTGTTCGACGGGTTGTTTTCGCGAACAGTTTATCTACTGTTTCGGCTGGAGCCGCAGGAGGGATCAACGCTGCCTCTAACTGACTTAAAAATGCCAGTTCCTTTTGGCAATCCGTGCACGTTTGGATATGTTGCCGCATCATTTGCTGTTCGTTATCAGGCAACTCGTGCTGGGCAAATAATAAAATTTTTTCACACGCTTTCATACTATTTCCTCCGGCGACAACTGTTCTTTTAGTAAAACTTGCATCTTTTGTATGGCACGATGGCAATCCGCCAGCACAGTGCCTAAAGGTCTACCTAACATTTCGGAAATTTCTTTGAATGAAAAATAAGATCTCAAGTATAAAATTTCCCGTTGTCTTGGTGGCAACCGTTCCATTTTACAACGAATGGAAGAGGATAACTCCTCACTGCTTAATTGTTCCAACGGCAGACGACTCTTATCCGCTACCATCTCCTGCAAAAAGGCATTTCCGTCTTCATCCGGTGCATCTAATGACAGGGAGGGTTTTTGATCCCTTATATAATTAAATACCCTGTTTCTGGCCGTTAAAAATAGCCAGGATTTAAATTTTCCGCGCACCTCAAATCGGTCTATTTGTTTAAAAAAAGTAATAAATACTTCTTGAAATATATCATCCGCCACGCCCACATCTTTCACCATTCCATATATATACTGGAATATTGAATTTTTATAGCGGTAGACTAATACTTCAAATGCGGCTCGATTACCTTGTTTTAAACAGAGGACTAATTCCTCATCTATTCGTTCATTCATCGGATCCATATAGGTATAACACACAAGCGCTATTTTTTATTGCACTTTTATTCTACAATTTATAAAATAAATAATTGCGAAAGATTATTTTTTTGTGCTATAATATTTGAAACGGAAAAATCCGCAAAAGAACAATTATGAAACGCAACCTTTCTATTAAACGTATATATAATGCTTATTCTTTGCTATCTATTTGTGGCATGGAAAAACATTTTATGTTTGAAATGGGAAGGGGAGCGTGTAAGTAGCGATTGAAATTTGATTGATTAAAAAAGCAACCCCGCCCTGAGAAAACAGAGCGGGTTTTTTTGGGAACAGATTTATTAAACATATAACAGGACATAAATAGAATGAAAAAAATAATTGCAGTTGTTTTAAGTATCAGTTTATTATTTGCCAGTGAGGGCCCCGTTGTAGCGCAGGCAATTATACCTGGAGCCGGGCGGATTGTAGCCAATGCCGCCAAGGCACAGCAAACAGCAACCCTGAATGCGATAAAAGCATCCTCGCATGCACCTACAAACTATGTATTAAAATCCGCCCAAAATCCGGCCCGTATCGTCCACACCCTGCCCTTAATACCAACGGTTCCGGTAACTCCGGTTGAGGTCCAACCTCCCTTATTGCCGAAAGTTCAATCTGCCCAACTAGAAACCGCTGTAACAAGGACCGTCCAAAAGGCGGTTTTAGCCAATCCTCTTTCTTTTGAACAAATTATATATAGGGCAAATAACGGTCAAACCGCATTTTTACCACAGGCTATTTTAAAAGTACCGAATCAAGTGCAACGTGCACAATTATTACGGAGTGCTTTTGTAACGGCGGCTGCCGCGGGAGAAGCATCTATCGAACAATTAGAAATTGCCCGACGGTTTTGGCGTACAGATTTAGTCCAACGCCTCCATAAAATAGATACTACTGCTATGGATCTGGCCACACCGGATACGTTATTACCTACTATACAGGCTTTGCAAGATGCAGCGGCTTTAGCCTTGCTGGGCACGGAAGAAGACATAGCGATTTTAAAGCAATTGTTTAACAGAACAAAATCCGGTATTTGGGCACCCGTAACAGCAACCACACTCGTACGCGGTTATTTAACTCGCCAACATTGGAGCGAAATCGAAACATTTTTCACGCAACATGATGGATATTTTGCGGATTTACAAAATGAAACTGCTGCCTATGCACAGGCGCACCGTTTGCCTATGCAAATTGCTCCTTCTCAACAACGGGGAGCAGTACTTGCTGACAACACAAAAAATCTTTTGCAAGGTTGGGGCCCTGTCCTGCAAAACACGACTGACCCGAGAGGAATAGCCACCCAGCAATGGATGCAATGGGTAGAAAATCAACGCAAGATTCCGTCAGCACCCATAACGGATGAAGTGATTGAATCGACCGCTCCTCGTGTAACCTTGCCAAAAATTATTGATACATCCGTTTTGCCCAATCTAACAGCGACTTCGGCACAACTTCAAACAGCAGCCCTGCCCCAAGCAAGCGTTTCTCCTGCGACCTCTAAAGCATTGTGGAAATGGTTTCAAAAGAAACCGGCCTCACAAGCGGCACCCCTGGCAGACAATCTTGGGGGAGCAGTTCCTCCCGTGCGCCTTCCAAATGCGGAAACGGTGGACTCTCCGTTAGCGCGTTTTCAACGGGCCAGTTTATATGCGGCCTCCTTTGTCATGGGATTAGAAGTGGCCACTCCTGTAATTGCCAATTTTGGCACCAGTTTTGGCTTATCATTACAGGACAATATTTTAGTTGCTGCTGCCACTTATACTCCTTACTCGTTGGGTGCATTGCTTTCGAACCAAATGAAAAAAATCATTGGTCGCAAAGGAAGTATGCAACTGGGGCTGGCCATGATGGGGGCAGGATTTTTGGGCGGTGTATCCTGGGTAGGTTTAGATGGCTCCTTCGTACCGGAAGCAAATAACATGATGCAATTTTACAAAGCATTGGCCTGCATTACATTAGCCAGCACCGGGGGGGTATTTGTACATAATTCGGTCGGACCGATTATGACGGAATTGAATGCAAAAGCCAGTGAATTAATCCGGCAAAAACGCAGTTCGATGACAGAATTTAGCCGTGCTTTAGGAATGGCTGCTTCGTTTGCATTTCCTTACATTGCTACCAAAATGTTGGGGATGGATTGGAGTTTTACATTTGCCTTGCCTATCCCGTTTGTAGCGGCTTCTTTATTAGGTACCGGTTTAATTAAGTTACCCAATACCAAACCGGCGGTAAAACAAGCGGTACAAGCCGTTAATCAGGCAAAGAAAAGTTTATTGCAACGCTTAAAAAACAATGAATACATCCGCCTGTTCAAGGAAGAAAAAGGCGCCGGCGCTTTACTGGCCGGATTGGGAATCATGAATGCCGTAGAGGTAGGAATCAATAACGGATTTTTATTTTTACTTCCTTCGTTAACAAAAGACCCATCTTCCCAATATCTGTTCGGGATGGCACAATTTGCGGCACCGTTTCTGTTAGGACGTTATTTAGCCAAACGCTTTTTAGGATGGTTCCCCAACCGTAACTTATCGGTTGCCACCGGATTAGCCGCTGCCGGTGCCGGGGCAGCTATCTTGCCGGGAATTGTAGATAATGTTTACGCATTAACCAGCGCGTTATTTTTAGCGGAAACGGGTATTTCCACGCTCTTTACACTCAGTTTCGCACGTACGGCTAAAAATCCTGCCACGGTGGACCGATTAACTACCTTAATCGTGGCCAGTGCTTTATCGTGCGCGGTGGGACCCATGATCTTTTCAGGAATTACCCAAACTTTAATCAATCTCGGTATGGGTGCCCCGTCGGCTACGGCCGCTGCCATGATTGGAATTCCGGCCGCACTGACGATTCTTTCATCGAGATTATTTAGAAAGGTGGAACAGGTGGGCGTGGAAACAAAATCGAGCCTTAGCAAGTTAATGTCGTTTATCAAAGAATCGATTTCATTCCCCAAGTTCCGCCGAAAACGTTCATAAATGCAAAAAATAAACCCCTTAAAATAAAGGGGTTTATTTTAGTGAGACAAAAATCTTTTTATTCATATCTTAAGGCATCAATCGGCGTGAGTTTAGATGCTTTATACGCCGGATAATACCCAAAAAATATCCCCGTTGCCGCAGAAAAACCGGCAGAAATTAGCACAGCCCATATACTCAACTCCGCTTGCAAAGACATATACTTCGCCACAAACAGGGTAAAAATTATTCCTAAGATAATCCCGATCAAACCACCCAAGCAGGATAGCGTCATAGACTCCACCAAAAACTGCAAGCGGATATTCCAACTCGTCGCGCCAATCGCCATGCGGATCCCGATTTCACGCGTGCGTTCGGTTACAGAAACAAGCATAATATTCATAACGCCGATACCGCCTACCAACAAGGATACCGCCCCAATAATTCCTAAAAATAAACTCATTGTCGTAGCGGTACTTTTGGCTTGCTCTACAAACGAAGCAAAATCATCTAACTGAAAATCATCTTTTCCGAGCGGATGAATCCGGTGGGTATTGCGTACGGTATTGGCAATATCCACTTTGGTGTTTTCTATTTGGTTAAAATCGGTCGCGCGGATAACCACCCGGTCCAACGCACGGTGGCTTTTGGCATTCCAACCGCTTACGTCTAATTTTACTTTGCCGGTAGTGTAAGGAATTAACACGCCTTCATCAATATTAAACCCAAAACCGCTGGACCCGGTTTTTTTAGTGACCCCAACCACTTTAAAGGGAATATTATCTAATACCACGGTTTTATCCAAGGGATCCACATCCCCAAATATCGTCTGTGCCGAAGTGGCCCCGATTACCATCACTTGTGCATAATCATTAATTTCTTTTTCGGTAAAAGCACGGCCTTTTGCAACCGACCAGTCATACGCCATAAAAATATCGGTATCGGTAGCCAAGGCATTTAAAGAAACGCTGGTGTTTTTGTATTTTACGTCAAAAGTCGTTTGGATATACGGCGCGGCCGCCGCCACACCATCCAGTTCGCGAATGGCAATTACATCATCCATCGTAACATCTTTGGGGGAAGAAATACTTTCATCCAAATCCCACGGCTGGCGCAAGAAAATAATGTTCGTCCCCATATTGGAAAAGCGGTCCACAATACTTTTTTTGGTTGCAGAGCCGACAGCCAATACCGTAATAACCGCCGCCACCCCGATAATAATACCTAAACTCGTCAGCGCCGCGCGCATTTTATTGGCAAAAATCGCTTTTAAAGAAATTTTAAAAATTGCATAAAACGAATCAATCATTTCTGCACCTCATCACTTACTTTTTGGCCGTCTTTAAATTTAATTAAGCGCGAAGCGTACTCGGCAATATCCGGTTCGTGGGTAATAAGAATAATGGTTTTGCCCATTTCTTTATTTAAGCGTGTAAACAAATCCATTACCTCAATACTCATTTTCGTATCCAAATTTCCGGTCGGTTCATCCGCAAAAATAATAGGAGCATCACACACTAAACTGCGTGCAATTGCCACACGTTGCTGCTGCCCGCCGGAGAGTTGGTTCGGCAAGTGAAAAGCACGCTGGGCAAGTCCTACGGCTTCCAACGCTTCCAGTGCTTTTTTACGGCGTTCTTTGGCAGGCGTATGATTGTAAATCATAGGCAGTTCCACATTCTCAACTGCTGTCGTACGTTTGATTAAGTTAAATCCTTGAAATACAAATCCGATTTTGCGGTTACGCACTTCGGCCAATTTCGATAAATCCGTAGCGGTGACATCAATACCGTCCAAAATATATTTTCCGCTCGTCGGCTTATCCAAACAACCTAAAATATTCATAAATGTGGATTTACCGGAACCGGACGGCCCCATAACCGCAACAAATTCGCCGGGCTCTATGGAAATACTGACCCCGTTCAGCGCACGCACTTCTACGTCGCCCAGTTTATAAATTTTGTATAAATCGCGCGTGTCAATTAAAGACATATCGCACTCCTTAACGGCGGCGGCCCGGCCGCGGCGGATTCATGAAAATATTACCGCTGGCTTTTAAATTATTTTCGCCCACAATAATCCGGTCTCCTTCTTGAATATCTCCACCGGTAATTTCCGTATTTTTTGAGGCAATAATTCCAATCGTTACATCTACCCGGTGCGGAGGTTGACCTTTTTCCATTTTCCACACACCGGTATTGCCATAAGTCTGTTTATTGAACGAGGGGAAAAAGCGCAATGCTTCATTGGGCACCATCAAAGCATCTTCTTTTTCTTCCGTATAGATAGTTAGGGTAGCCGTCATCCCGGGCTTTAAACGCAAATCACTGTTATCCACATCCACAATCACTGTATATGAAGTACTACTGTTTGAATTTGAGGAAGAAGAAGTGTCCACATAATTCGTACGCACCTGGCGGACCGTTCCTTTAAATTTTTCACCCATATATCCGTCCAAGGTAAATTCAGCCCGTTGGCCTTCTTTGATTTTCACAATATCGGCTTCAGAAACTTTGGCCTCAATTTGCATTTTAGTCATATCCTGCGCCACTACAAAAAGTTCCGGCGTAGAAAATCCGGCAGTAATCGTTTGCCCCTCGCTCACTTTACGGGTCAGTACTACGCCGTCAATAGGAGAAACAATCTTGGTATTAGATAAATCTTTGGAAGCAGTATCCACATTCGATTGTGCACGCACCACGCTGGCCTGTGCCGCATTGAGGGAACTTTTTGCATTTACATAAGCCAACTCATATTCTTCCATATTTACGCGGGAAACATAATTTTTCTCGTATAAGGTTTTATAACGTTCATAATTCAGTTTAGCCAAATCAAACGATTTTTGGGCTGAGTTTAAATTTTCCTTCGCCGAAGATAGACTGGCTTTTGCCTCCGCAAGTGAAGCCAAAATTTGCGTTTGATCAATCACAGCCATTAAATCGCCTTTTTTTACCTCGCTGTTATAATCTACATAAATTTTCAAGATCTCTCCGGATACAAGCGCACCGACTTGGGTGGTATTTACCGGGTTAATAGGGCCGGAAGCCTCCACCACATCCACAATATTTCCACGCTGGACGGTAGCAGTTCGGAAAAGCGGTTGGCTTGGCCGTTTATGGAAATGGCTCACACTGAACCATACAACCGCGATCAGCAGTACAATCACGCCGATTTTTAACCACAACGGCATCTGTTTAAATTTGCTCCAAAGAGCCAAAAATATTGTTTTCATTTTATTCATATTAATAAGTCCCCATTGCTTGTTTTACATCCGCTACGGCCGCCGCATAATCATACCGCGCCGTCAATAAATTCAGTTCTGCATCCGTGTAGGCCACTTCCGCATCCTTCAGTTCAATACTGTCCCCGATTCCCTCATTGTAACGTCCGCGGGAAAGATCCAAATTTTCTTTCGCTTTTTCCACATTGAGTTCGGCTATCGGGATACTTTCCTGCGCTTCTTGCATTTTGATATATGCATTTTGTACTTCCAAAAACACATTATTCACTAAACTTTTACTGGCGTTTTGCGCTTTGTCCAAATTAACTTTTGCCTGTTTGACACGGTTATAAGACTTAAACGCATTAAAAATCGGAAACTCTACCGAAGCCGTTAAGCGGGTTTCATCATCCTTAATATAAAAATCGTCTCCGTACTTCCCGTATACGGCCCCAAAACTAAACGTTGGAAATAAACCGGCTTTGGCTTGATTGACCTGAATTTGGCTGATTTTCAATCCCGCTTGCGAAGAAAGCACATCCGGGCGGTTGGTATAAGCAATTTGGACCGCTTCATCAAACGGAATGGTAAAAGGTTCAAAATCTTCCATATCTTCTATTTCCAATACGTTTGGGGTGGTAACTCCCATAGTGTTGGCTAAACTGGCCGAAGCGGTTTTTACCAAATTAGTAGCGCGAATAAGTTTCAGTTTTTCATTATTTAAATTAACTTCTGCCGTCGTAACATCTACTTTTGGCCGTAAACCTAACCGAAAATATTCCGCTGCCCGTTCGTATTGATCCTGATACAAGTCACGCGATGCCGTGCGAATTGCTACCGCGCGCTTGGCGGAAAGCAGTGCATAGTATGCCTTTTTTACACTGCGGGTAATTTCATTTGTTTGGGAACTTAATGCAAGTTCGGCTTGTTCCAGTGCTAATTTTTGAATTTTTATCGCGCGTATCTTTTCGCTGACGGCCGACAAGGAAAGTTGCGCTTGGGCATATACGTCCGAGCCTCCGTGTTCTGACGTATGGTAACCATGCGGTTTATTAACCATATACGTTTGGCTGGCATGGGCCGTTACCGTGGGCAAAAACTCCGCACGTGCCAAATTCAAATTGATATGTGCTTCCTGCACCGCAAGTTCGGCACTCACCGCAGCCGGACTGTTTGCTAGAGCAATGCGGATACAATCTTCCAACGATAGTTTAGTTTTTAATTCTTGGAAGAAAGGTTTAATGGGGGAAGGAGCCGCTTGTTGCGTGGAAAGTTGCGAAGAATAAAGCCCCGCGGAAGGAAGTAAATCGTCCGGCGCTGCTCCGAAAGTGGGAATATAACAGCATAGTCCCAGCAGTAAAAAAAGAGAAATTTTCTTCATTTTCATATTATATAAATTTCCCATTTTAAAACGTTTGTTTTTTTACCTATATACCTTAATATATAACCCGAAAGACCCATTTTTTATTGCAAATAAGCGCGTCCGGCCTAAAACAAGATATAATATAGTGTATGCTCAAACCGATTTTATTACTTTGCGCTTCCAACTTGTTTATGACGATTGCCTGGTATGGGCATCTCCGGTTCAAACACAAAGCCTTGTGGCTGGTAATTTTAGCCAGCTGGGGAATTGCATTATTTGAATATTGCCTGCAGGTACCGGCTAACCGTTTAGGCAGCCAGTATTTTACCGTTACGCAACTTAAAGTAATGCAAGAGGTAATTACACTCGTAGTATTTGCCGGTTTTTCCGCCTGGTATTTTAAGGAATCTTTCCGTTGGAACCATGCTGTCGGCTTTTTGTGTTTGGTAGCCGCTGTATTTTTTGTATTTAAAAAATGGTAAAGGACCCCCATGAAAAACAAACATAGACTGTTTATTAAAATGGCCGAACTTGTGGCTGAACAATCCACCTGCTGCCGTTTGCAAGTAGGTGCTGTGCTGGTAAAAGATAACCGTGTAATCAGTATTGGTTTTAACGGAACACCGACGGGTCAACTGCATTGTGAAGACAATTTCCGGCATCTTTGGGAAGAACAATTTAAGGACCAATTTCCTACGTATGAAGAATTTGCCGCCAGCCGAACCTTCTACGATTTGCACGGCAAATGGTCCATTGAAAATGAACTTCATGCCGAACAAAACGCAATTTCGTTTGCGGCGAAAAATGGCATTGCTACCGACGGTGCAACCGTGTATGTAACGTGGTCGCCGTGTGTGCATTGCGCCAAAGTAATCGTCAGCGCGGGCATTAAAAAAGTGTTCTACAAGAACATGTACGACCGTAGCCAAGAGGGCATTGTTTTCCTCGGTAAAAACGGAATCGAATGCCGCCAACTGACCGAAGATGAAATTGAAGCAAACGTATAGTTATTTCTTACGCACTTCAAATTTTATATAATAAAGTATATGACTAAAAAGATTACGGCTCCGGCCGAAACAGAAAACAACGATTTAATTGCCTCCGGTCTTGTAAAACTGGCAAACTGGAGTAAGAAACATAAACAAAGTTTACTGACTGCGCTCGCTATTTTAGTAGTTGCCGCAATTGTAGGTTATGCTTACACGGCCCACCAAAAAAATCTGACGGAAAAATCGTGGGCGGCATATTACAATGCGCAAATCGCGTTAGCCACCCAAGGGCAAGAAACCGGATTCAAGCAAATTGATGAGTTAGCGACTGCCTTTTCCGGAACGCCGACCGCGCAATATGCGCAACTGATGAAAGGGGATATTTTGTATTCCAATGAAAATTTTGCCCAAGCGGCTGATGTGTATGCGGCGCTTACTTCTTCTTCTAACGAAACGGTCCGCACCGTTGCGGCCTTATCGCAAGCGGCGGCATTACAAGCCGCGCAGGATTACAAAACTTCTGCTGATTTAATGCAGACGTTTATCCAACATAATCCAAACAGTTTTGCTTTGCCGCAAGCCTATTTAACGCTCGCCTTAAGCCAGGAACTTTCCGGCGATAAAAATGCCGCCATAGAAACGTATAAGCACCTCTTGGAATCTTACACCAAAACCTACTTTGGTACGTTTGCAAAAGAAAAAATAAACGAATTACAAAAATAGTAATAACCCCGCCGACGTTATAGCGGGGTATCTTATGTAAAGGAAATTCCCACATATGAAAAAACAATTAGTAGCAGTACTAGCAGTACTTTTACTGGCTGATGTATCGTTTGGTGCGGGGTTTGCACTATACGAATACAGCGGTCGTTCCACCGCTATGGGCGGTGCAGTAATGGCTAACGACGCGGAACCGGCGTCTTTAGCGGCTAACCCTTCTTTAATTACCGAATTGGAAGGCACACAAGTGCAAATTGGGGCCACCGTTGTTCAAGCCCACGCTAAAACAACGATTACAAACCCGGCGACAAGTAAAGAGGAATCCCGCACTCTTAAGAAAGATACATGGGTTTTGCCCAACTTCTACATTACCCATAAATGGGATGATAAAATTTCATTTGGATTAGGTGGTTTTTCCCGCTACGGTTTAGGCGGTACTTATAAAGATCATGAAACGTGGTATGGTAGTTATTTGGCCTACAAAGTAAAACTGGAAACATTCTCTTTTACACCCACCATTGCCATCAAAGCCAACGACGAACTATCTTTAGCCATGGGATTAGAAGCCATGACTATTGATTTCACACAAAATTCTAATGGTCCATTCCCGGCGGGAAGCAATTACGAAATTCATGGTACAGGGCTCAGTTGGGGGGGAAACTTCTCGTTAACATATCGCCCCGAATGGGCCGAAAAATGGGCCTTTGGTGCCATGTACCGCTCTAAAGTAAAACAAAATTTAGACGGATATATTCATACTTCTACCGGCGGTAAAATTTATCGCCCCACAGGTTCTACGCCTCCTCTTGAAGAAGCCGTTCGTAATTCTGATGCATCCGGGGCTATCAATTTACCCGACAGCATTTCTACCGGTATTGCTTTCCGACCGACGGATGAATGGGTATTAGAAGCCGGTATCGTGGGCACTTTTTGGAGTTCCTACGACCAAATTATTATTGAATATACGGAAGGCGACGAACATGCCCCAACGATTCACAATAAAAAACGCTATCAAGATACGTATCGCTTAAACTTCGGTACGGAATATAAATTTCACCCGAATTGGGCCGTACGCGCCGGGTATGTATTTGATAAATCGCCGATTAACCACCACTCCATGGACACCTTGGTTCCGGTGGATGACCGCCACTTAGTCAGTGCCGGTTTCGGGTATCACAATGATACTTGGAGCGCCGACTTTGCTTATACCCATATCTTCGGCAAAGACTTAAAAGGTACTGCGAGTAACCAATACAGCAACGCACCTATGAAATACTCTGATGGCCGCAGTGATATGATTGCGCTCACCGTCGGCTATAAATTCTAGGTTACATAAAAATAAGTAAAACTACCCGCTCCAAAAGGCGGGTAGTTTTTTCATATAATATAGAAAAGGGGGAAAATTGTTATGACGAAAAATCCGTGTGAAATAAACTATCGTAAAGTAGCCGTAATCGGTTGCGGATTTGTGGGCTCGGCAAGCGCGTTTGCGCTTATGCAAAGCGGGCTCTTTTCCGAAATGGTACTACTGGACGTGGACCATAAAAAAGCAGAAGGGGAAGCGATGGATATTTCCCACGGCGAGGCTTATGCCCGCCCCATGAAGATCTACGCCGGCACGTACGATGATATCGCCGACGCCTCTATTATTATTATCACGGCGGGGGCCAACCAAAAACCCGGCGAAACACGCCTGGACCTTGTACAAAAAAACGTCGGTATCTTTAAAACGATTATTCCGGAAATTGCCAAACGCAACTACCAAGGAATTTTGCTTATCGTGGCTAACCCGGTGGACATTTTAACCTACACCGCCTTAAAACTAAGCGGCCTGCCGGAAAACCGCGTTATTGGCTCCGGTACCGTGCTAGACACAGGGCGATTTCGCGAAATTTTAGGCGAACACTTGGGCGTAGATAGCCGCAGTGTACATGCGTTTATTATCGGCGAACACGGAGACAGCGAACTGGCCGTTTGGAGTACCGCCAACGTGGCCGGCGTACCGATAAACAAATTTTGCGAGTTGCGCGGCCACTTTAACCACCAGGAAGCCATGAAACGTATTGCGCACGACGTAAAAAATGCCGCGTACGAAATTATTGAACGCAAAAAAGCCACTTATTACGGAATTGCCATGGCTGTAAAACGCATTTGCGAAGCTATCGTGCGGGATGAAAAATCCGTCCTTCCCGTGTCCAACATGATGCACGGTGCCTACGGCATAGAAGGCATTACCCTAAGTATGCCGGCAATCGTCGGTAAAAACGGGGTGGAACTCCAAATGCCGATTTCGCTGGACGGGCATGAAGCCTTGGCCCTAAAAGCCTCGGCGGATCTACTTAAAAAAACCGCCGCCGACGCAGGCGTAGAAGACCTTACAAAATAAAGAGGCATCCCGTACTTGATACGGGATCTCTCCTCTTTGATTATGTTATAATAAATAGGTCGGGCAGAAATGTCCGGCCTAAAATTTTATCTGTTTTTGGAACTGTACTTTTGTACAGCAAGCCGCAATTATGCGGCATATACCACACCAAAAACAGTCGTATTAGGTGCTATAAATTTCAGCCGATCCCTGACGTTTATAGTACCGAATGTTTCTTGCCGCCTTTGACGGCAAGAAACTACGGCTGTTGTATTTGGGTTAGTGGTATAGCTCAATATAACAGCCGTTTTTTTGCGGTTCCAAAACGAGGAGCAGTATGGACCCAGCCAAACATCTCACTTCCGCCTTTTGGGCCACCGCCGAAGCAGACGCCCATTTTGCTGACGTTCTTAAAAAATTGCAAATGTTGCGACTTCAAATACCCGACGAACTAAATGGGAAATTGGTAGATATTTTAGATGAATTTCACGCCGCTCACAGTCATTTACAAGCAGCGCGGTACGATTTACAAATTTTGTTTCGGGCTGAGAAAAATTAAATTTTTTCCAGCAGTTTTTGCACCAGACGGGAAACGGCATAGTTGCTCAGTTTTCCAACCGGTACTTGAATAAATTCTTCCGGCACTCGTTGGGAGGGGGGGAGAACTACCTTATATATATAGGCGTAGATAATCCGGTGCGAGAGAACATGCTTTACCGGGCCGCCCACCAAAACCGGCTTGCTCCGGTTACACCACGCCGGGAAACTTTTTAACGGCCCGGCCGAGGCGGTTTCCACCAGGGGGGGCTCATACAAATTTTGCCACACATCACCGGCACCGCGCTTATGTAACCACGTGTAAGGGCCTTGAGCCACGTATATATAATGGAAATAACGCGCGGTTACTTTTGTCTTTTGCGCCTTAACGGGTAAATCGTCCACCCGCCCGGTTTGATAGGCCACACAGGTTTTAGCCAAGGGGCACAGCAAGCATTGGGGGGATTGCGGCGTGCAGACCATAGCCCCAAAATCCATAATCGCCTGGTTGTAATCCCCGGGGTGTTTTTTGTCCAATAAGTCCTGCGCACGCGCGGTAAACTCCTTTTTTCCTTCCGTACTGTCTATCGGGGTATCTATCCCAAACACCCGGGATAGCACCCGGTACACATTTCCGTCCACCACCGCGTACGGCATTTGATAGGCCATAGAACAAATAGCCGCCGCCGTATAATCGCCCACGCCCTTGAGCGCGCGAACGCCCTCGTATGTAGTGGGGAATTTTCCGTTCATACTTTTGGCCGCCGCATGTAAATTACGCGCGCGGGAATAGTAGCCTAACCCTTGCCATAGTTTCAATACTTCATCTTCACTGGCCTTGGCCAAAGAGAGGGGGGTGGGGAATCTTTGGGAAAATTTTAAATAATAATCCCAACCTTGTGAAACGCGGGTTTGCTGTAAAATAATTTCCGAAAGCCAAATGAGGTACGGGTCGCTAATATCACGCCAAGGCAAGGTGCGTTTATTTTTTTCATACCAATTTAGCAAGGTTGCAGAAAAGGATTTCATAGGATTATTGTACTAATTTATCTGCTTATCATGTTTGCAAAATCGCCCTTGATTTTGCAAAAACAGGCTTTTTTGATTTTTTGGGTATTTCTGTAAGGCCTAAACTTCCGTTTTTGTGGCAAAATTGAAATTGCAAATTTGTCATTTTTTTGCAGCCATTCAATGCTTAAAAAATCTAAGTCAAAGTGTTATATGAGGTTTTTTGTCCGTTTCTAACACACGATTTTTATCAAATAGACTTATATTTTTTTACTTATTTTTTCATTTTCACGTCGACGAATAGAAGTTTTAAACAGATTTTGGCATATAATTGACATAAAAAAATTTTATTGACATATATTAAAAAATAATTTATTATATGTCATATCCCGGGGATAATCCGTGGGGATAACTTACAAGAAAAAAGGATCTGCAAAAATGAGTGAGAATTTGAAAATCCGTTTTCGGCTTCCCAATGGGGAAGAATTTGAAGCAGAAGGACCGCAAGATTTTATTGAAACCCAGCGAACTTACTTCCTCCGTTTAGTAGGTCGGGCTACCTCCAACAACAACCAGGTGCCGCTGATAAGCCGGCCATCCTCCGCCGCACGCCCGTTGCCAGCCGAACTTTCTCTCACACCGTCTCTGCTCCGCCACAGGCCTGCGAAAGAACCTGCTGAGTTTTCTTCGGGTAAACAAACCGCCTTGGACGATAAAAACCATCTTTGGGAAGAACTGATAAAAAGGGAGGGGGAGATGCTCATTCTCCGCCGAAAATCACATCTTACCGCACAGGAAGCAGCCTTGCTCATCCTCGCAGGAGCCAAACATCTGGTAGGAGCGGATAATTACCGGGCAATATTACTGTCAAAATCATTGCAAGAATCCGGCTTTGAAATAGGACGGTTGGACCGTCTGCTTGGAGACCTTATCAAAGAATCCTATATATCCGCCCAAGGCAGTAAACGCAGCCGCAGTTACCAATTGACCCCGACCGGATTCGCGCGGGCCTTTGTACTGGCCGAAAAAAGGATAGGGGAAATAAACTAAATTTTCATCCGTACAAAAAAACAAAAGGGGAATAACCTTATTGTTTGGACTAAAATTAGAAAAAACCTTCCAAAATCAACCCCTCCACGCAAAATAGAAAAACTGCAAAATTAAACTAATTTTTGCATTTTTTCCATTTTAAACAATCCCCAATCCATTCCAAAAAACCTTTTACCAAACACCAAAAATCCGCATACACAAGTATACCTTTTTAGGTCATAAGGGGGGCTTTTTGACAGCCCCACATTACTAATGATAATTTTTATTATGTTAACTAAATGCAATAAAAACCCTTTGTTAAGCCTCCCTATTATATTTATTATATTTTTATTATTTTTAATTAAATTTTAATGATTTTTTTTATTAATCTAATAAGAATTATAAATTTTATTTATTAGCAGAAAATCTGTTGAAATTAGTCTCATAAATTTTTCTATTTTTTTGAAAATAATCATGTAGAAATAAATACATTTTTGTTTTTTAATTTCGCATCTTCCCCTCTTTTTATTTTGCAAATTTAGTACTGATTTTACATTTTTTAAAAACGCGCTAAAATGCGCTAAAACGATTTTGGGGTACCTGGGATATGGGGCAAAAATAAAATAGGGCGTTTTTAAAAATCATTAAAATTTAAGGATTTATTAGTTTTGTCCACATTTTAGGCATTATCAATATGTGTTAAACAGTGGCCCCCTAATTTGAAGATCGCTGAATTATTATAAAAAGCTAGATTTGCCGTAATCGTCAAATAGTAACTATGTGATTTATTCCAAATATGGAGCGAACTCAAGCAGATTTTAAGGGACCTTACTCAGGTCAACCGCATAAAAACAAAAAAGGAGCGGGGGGTTTACTTTTGCAAAGCGGACTAAATGCTCTTGCCTCGCAAAGAGAAAATGTTCTATTACATGATTTATTTGGTAAATAAAAAGGGGGAAATAACAACGCAAAAGAAGGGGGATCCTCCCCCCTTCCTTTGAAGAAAAATCAATTGATTGCAAATTGATTAATTATGCATTTCTCTAGATTAATAAGCAGCAGTAACACCCAGGGTTTATCACGAAGAGGTTCATACTATCTTCTAAATAGGTTATTTAGATGTTTTATCATTTAGTTGTTTTTCAAGTGTACTTTTGTTTAAACTTTCTGCTTTTTGAACCACGGACTGCAAATTTTCGGCAGAGGCATTCTCTGCTTTCGGAACTTTAAATGAAGCGGCTGCCGCGTTTTTTTCTGCATCATCCGGCTTACCGAGCCCGGCCTCTCCCGCCATCAAATTGGCCGCTTTTAAATCTTTGGCTTTTGGCATTTGAAAACCACTCATGGAAGTAGCGGATGAAGAAGACGGAATTGTATTGGCTTCTTTTTTAGTGCTTGTTGCGGCGGAGTTTCCCGCAGAAGAAGTTCCCTCCGTGTTCGGGGATCCGGGAGTTGTGGGGTGATTCACGCTGACTGTTGTTTGCGGATGGTTTGCAACGGTCTCTGTTTTTAATTGCTTTACCGTTGTAGCCGTTTCCGGTTTACGGACCACCACTTGGGTTGTGGGGCGCACTACCGCCTTTCCTGTTTGCGGATGATAACTCCCCCCCGCCGGCGTTTGCGCCGCCTGCGTGCCGGTTCCCACCGCAAATACCCATACACAAACTCCTATACTATATTTTAAAAATGTCATCACAGTTCTTTCCTCCATTATCTCGCAAAGATATCCCTTTTTTCTCCTTAGAATCCGGAAACATTGCCGAATGATGATTGAAAAGGAATTCCAGGCAAAGAGGGTCTTCTATTCAACAGGTTACTCACATTATCAGTAGGAGCCAAAGCCTGCAATTCAGCCAACTGTTTAGAAGGGATCCGTAGATTCAGTCTGAAATTAAATATTACATCTAGTCCTTCTCCTCCAACCTCTTGCGCCCTAATTTCCAAATGCACGTGGGGCGCGCGGGAAACTTCATGATGGCCAAATCGTACCGCCGGTGTAATTATGAATTCTTTGTCCGCCGGAAGTTGAGACTGAATATATTTTAGATAAATAGACCACTGCCGATC
>CADBIY010000009.1 GCA_902794895.1 Candidatus Avelusimicrobium vaccinum
ATTGTTTCTATATCGTTAAAAACGGGAATCAATTCCGGGTATGTTGCTAAATTATCCACAAAAATCCACCTGATATTAATTTACTATATCATACTACTTATTTAAAATGCAGGTCAACTAAAAAAATCTAAAAATGCGTTTAAATGATTAAAAATGCGTAAATTTTGTTATTTTTAAATTTTTGGCTATTTTGATATTAAAATCATAAATAAACTTTATTTTGGTTAATTTTAACTAATCAAATCAAAATTTACAGAATTAATTATATTTTATACTTGATTTCATACATAATTTTTAAAAGAATAAAAAAGACCTATTAAGATAAAATTTTATATACTTTCTTCATACTATATTTAAGAGGTACAAAATGGCTCAACCAATTCAAATGAACGGCCTTCCGGTGGTAATTCATGGAAAAACCTTAAAAATAGGGGATAAAGCACCCGATTTTAAATTAGTAGGTAATTCTTTAGAATTAATTCAAAAAAAAGATTTTGAAGGAAAAATTCTGATTCTTTCTTGTGTGCCGTCGGTAGATACTCCGGTATGTGATGTGGAAACACGCCGTTTTAATGTATTAGCCGGTAAATTGTCCGACCAAGTACGTATTGTAACAGTCAGTAAAGATCTTCCTTTTGCTCAAGCACGTTGGTGTGCTGCGGCCGGGATTCAACAAGTGTTAACGGCTTCCGATTACCGAAATTTCGGTTTTGCAACCGATTATGGGGTATTATTAGAAGATTTAGGGCTATTAACCCGTGCTGTATTCATTATTGATAAAGAAGGAATAATCCGGTATATACAATTTGTACCGGAAATATCTCACGAACCTAATTATGACGAGATTTTAGCAGAAATAAAAAAATTATTATAGGGGGAATGATATATGTCTAAATTACACGAAATTTATACTTGTTCCGTTTGTGGTAACCGTGTAGAAGTAGTCCATGAGGGGGCCGGCCAACTGGTTTGTTGCGGACAGCCTATGAAATTACAGATAGCCGGTACTTCTGACGGTGCAGCCGAAAAACATGTTCCGGTTATTGAAAAAGTAACCGGCGGATACCGTGTGCAGGTAGGAAGCGTAGAACATCCGTCAACAGAAGCCCATTATATTGAATGGATTGAATTAATCTGCCCATGCGGTAAAGTACAGCGGAAATATTTAAAACCCGGCGATAAACCGGAAGCATTTTTTGCGACGGATGCTGAAAAAGTAACCGTTCGTGAATATTGTAATTTACACGGTTTGTGGCAAGCCGAAAATTAGTTATTATCAAAGAGGAAATATAAGTTATGCAAGCAGTTAAAGTATCGGAAAAAGTCTATTGGGTAGGTGCAATTGATTGGAATATACGCGATTTTCATGGTTATTCCACAAAACGTGGTACCACGTATAACGCGTTTTTAATTTTAACAGATAAAATTACACTCATTGATACGGTAAAAAAAGAATTTTATCCGGAAATGATGGAACGTATTTCCAGTGTGATTGATCCTAAAAAAATAGAAATTATTATTTCTAATCACTCCGAATTAGACCATTCCGGTGCATTACCGCAAACAGTTGCTGCCGTGGAACCGGCGGAAGTATATGTTTCTGCGATGGGACTAAAGAATTTAACGGGTCATTTTCACCGGGATTTAAAATTAAAGGTAGTTAAAACCGGGGACAAAATTGATATTGGCGGAGATACTATTTCTTTCGTTGAAGCCCGTATGTTGCATTGGCCGGATAGTATGTTTTCTTATTTAGAAAAAGAAAATATTTTATTTAGCAATGATGTTTTTGGTATGCACTATGCCACCAATCGACTGTTTGATGATGAAAATGATGAACGTATTTGGCTGACTCAAGCGGAAAAATATTACGCTAATATTGTGTTACCGTATAGTGATATTGTGTTGCGATTCTTAGAGCAAGTGAAAAAAATGGGTTTATCGCCGAAAATTATTGCGCCGGACCATGGGTTTTTATGGCGGAAGGATCCTTCAAAAATCGTACAACTGTATGCAAAATGGGCTGCGCAAGCACCTAAAAATAAAGCGGTGGTTGTATACGACACAATGTGGGGAAGCACGGAACAAATGGCACGTCAAATTGCAGACGGTCTGCGTGCCGGAGGAAGCGAAGTAAAAGTGCTTTCTATGCATAGCAACGACCGTAGCAAAGTGGCATTAGAATTATTAGATTCCTCTGCTCTTGTGATTGGATCCCCTGTGTTAAACAGTCAAATTTTCCCGTCGATGGCAGATGTTCTGTGTTACTTAAAAGGATTACGCAAAAAAGGCCTTATCGGGGCGGCGTTTGGATCTTTTGGTTGGAACGGATCTCCTATCGATAGTTTGACGAAAACATTGGAAGAAATGGGCGCAGAAGTTATTTGCCCGGCGGTCAAAAGTCCTTTTGTACCCGATGAAAATAATAAAAAAGAATGTTTTGAATTAGGTCAACAAATCAGCAAAAAACTGAGTGAAAAAATAAAATGACGACGGAAGAATTAAATCAAGGCTTGGGGTATATTACATACGGTTTGTATATTGTAACGACAAAGTATGAACATCAATATAACGGAATGATTGTAAACACTGTTTTGCAGGTTACAGCACAGCCGGCACAGGTTGCTATTTCCGTTAATAAATTATGTTTAACCCATGAATTGATTCTAAAAAGCCGTGTGTTTGCGGCCATGCCTTTAGACGAAACAGCCACACTCCCGTTTATTGGAACTTTTGGTTTTCGGACCGGGCGTACTTTTAACAAATTTGAAAAAATACCTTTTGAACAGGGTTTTTTAGGGTGTCCGATAGTGAAGCAACATACGCTGTCGTATTTAGAAGTGAAGGTAAATAAAACCGTTGATGTTGGGACGCATACTCTTTTTATTGGGGAAGTAAAAAATGTTGGTATAATTAATCCCGGCGCACGTGCAATGACGTATGAATATTATCAT
This sequence comes from Candidatus Avelusimicrobium vaccinum, assembly GCA_902794895.1. GTDB lineage: Bacteria > Elusimicrobiota > Elusimicrobia > Elusimicrobiales > Elusimicrobiaceae > Avelusimicrobium > Avelusimicrobium vaccinum. Next base: position 2,955 of record CADBIY010000009.1, read on the forward strand.
CACGTGATTAAAGGAAAGACGCCGGCAGGTGCCACACATGCATCTTAAAATTTATCAGTGAGGAAAATAATATGGTAAAGTATGTTTGTGAAATTTGCGGATATGTGTATGATCCGGCAGTAGGGGATCCGGACAACGGAATTCCGGCCAATACGGCATGGGAGAATGTAAAAGAGGACTGGGTATGCCCGGTTTGTGGGGTAGGAAAGGACCAGTTTAAGCCGGAAAATTAAATTTTGGGCCAATTTTTAAAAAAATGCTTAAAATTTAATGATTTTTTTATAAATAAACGGGTCTGTGCTATGGCCCGTTTTTTTAAGTAAAAAATTTTTGTGTTTTCTATAGACGTATATAATATAATTTAACATATGAAGATTCTTTATATTACTACTTCCACTGAAATGGGGGGTGCTGAAAAAGTATTGGAGAGATTAGCCTTACAAACGGCTGTCAATCATTGTGTTCAAATTATTAGTTTGCGGCCGATTGGGGAAATTGGTGCGATTTTACAGCAAAAAGGCATAGAAGTTAAATCACTCAATCTTAAAAAAGTCTCTTGGCCTGGAAAGATAATTAAGAATCTTCAACATAGCATAAATGCATTTCAACCGGATTTGATTCATGCATTTTTATACTGGGGGATAGAAAGTGCGCGTTTAGCGTGTATGGGAAAAAACTTCCCGTTAATTTGTACCCCCCATTTTGATTTTTCAAAACGAAAATTTTATCAAAAAATACTAGATTTTTTATTGAAAGACAAAGATCAATTAACGATTGCTGAATCGGTATCTACTGCCAATTATTTAATTAAAACACTAAAATATAACAAAAATAAAGTTTATTTACTGCCCAATCAAGTTGCTTCTTCCGCATTCTATCCGGATAAACAATTAAGAAAACAAATGCGTCGTGCTCATCATTATCATGAAAATGATCTTGTTATTATGCAGGTTAGTCGTTTAGAACCGATAAAAAATCCGTTAGTACTACTAAAAGCTTTTCGTAATTTAGTACGCAATTGTCCGCAAGCACGTCTTGTTTATGTAGGGGAAGGAAGCGAGCGTACAAAGATAGAAAATTTTATACAAGAATGTAAATTAGAAAACTTTGTTAAATTAGTTGGTATGCAAGAAAATATTAATGCTTGGCTGAATATGGCTGATATTTTTGTTCTACCTTCCCTGGAGGAAAGTCTTCCTTTGGCCTTATTGGAAGCTATGCGAGTGGGATTGCCTTGTATTGTTAGCCATGCAGGGGATATGCCTTTATGGGTGTCTCATGGAGAGAATGGTTTTGTGTTTAATCCACAGGATATCACGATTCTAAGTTGTTTTTTAACAGAATTGTGTTTGCAACCGGATATTCGTCGTACACAGGGAGAAAAATCCCTTAAAAAAATGCATAGCCAACAAGATACTTTTCCACAATATCAACAACTTTATAACAAAATTCAAAACGGAGAGTTTTCACGTGAAAACACAAAGTGTTAAAATTGCGGTATCATGTTTTCACGTGAAAACTGTTAAGGAGAATATATGGAACAACGTTTATTTATAGTAGCTGTTATTATGTATCTATTTTCTATTTTATCACGAAAATGGGAGAAACAAGGTTTTTTGTCTGGTGCAAAATCTTTTGCAAAATGGCATAGTGTTTATTTGGTGTGTATTTTGCTTTGTGCCCTTTACTTGTATTTGTTTGTGGCAGGGGGCGGCGGAGGCGAAGTTTTTGCTTGGAAAAAATTTATTATAGGAGGTTTGCTGATTTTTGGTTTTAGCCTTTTCCGTTATTTTAAAGTGCTAAAAGCGGATGAGGAAAAACGCTCGCTATTAAAAAAATCGGCTTTTGATTGGTGTAATACGGTTTATTTTTCCGGTTTTGCGGCTTCCATTATTATGTTTTTCTTTATACAGGCATTTAAAATTCCTTCTGCCTCTATGCGGGATACTTTTTTGGAAGGTGATCATTTATTTGTAAATAAAGCCGTTTATGGGTTTCGTCTTCCCTTCACAAAAAACTTTTTTGGGGCCTTTAAAACGATACAACCGGAAGATATTATTATTTTCCAATTTCCTGCTAAAGACCGTACGCAAGAAAATTGCGGCGGAAGCCAATATGGGCGCGATTTTGTAAAAAGGGTCATTGCTTTACCCGGAGATACGGTTGAAGTCAAAGATTCTAAAGCCTACGTAAATGGACAATTGGTAGGACCTTACCCTTATGAAAAATATGAAGAAATAGAAAGATTTCATTATGAGGAGGAACTTCCTTCGGATTTGTATCAACAACTTTGGCAAGAACATAAGTTGGATTCTTTTTATGGGATGTATTTGAGAGACCAGTTCGGACCGGTGGTAGTACCGGAAAATACGTATTTTGTTATGGGGGATAATCGTGATAATTCCTGCGATTCCCGCTTTTGGGGCCCTGTCCCGCGCGAGAATATTAAAGGCAAAGCATGGTTTATACATTGGCCGTTAAAGCGCGCACGTATTATAGATTAGTTTTCACGTGAAAACTATTGATTTTTATCATTAATTTATGTTTAATATATCTATATACTTGTTGGAGGAATTATGGCAGAAATTGTCGTAGTGGCAAATCAAAAAGGCGGTGTCGGTAAGACAACAACTTCTATTAATTTAGCATATGCGTTGGCTTGTTTAGACCAAGAAGTTTTATTAGTTGATTTTGATCCGCAAGGTAATGCCGGATCCGGTTTGGGTGTAAATGTAGCGGATGGGGATAAATCGGTTTATCATTTTTTGACAAAAACGGCCCCTTTTGAACAAGTGGTCCGGCAAACTTCCAGCGAAATGCTAGAAGTTCTTCCGGCTTGTAAGCATTTGGCAGGGGCAGAAGTGGAACTGGTTAATGTACGTGGCCGTGAAAATATGTTAAAAGATGCGCTCGCACCGATAAAAAAAATGTACAAATACATTATTATTGATTGTCCGCCTTCTTTGGGGTTGCTTACCTTAAATGCGCTCATGGCAGCCGACAGCGTAATAACGCCTGTTCAATGTGAATTTTATGCCATGGACGGGTTGGCCCATTTTATGAGTACGATTGCCAAAATCAAACAATTTCTGCATCCGAAATTACAAATGGACGGCGGGGTACTGACCATGTATGATTCCCGTATGAATTTATCCAAACAAGTATTTGCGGAAGTGAGCCGTTTTTTTGGAGATAAAGTATATAAAACCCCGATTCCCCGTAATATTCGTTTAGCGGAAGCCCCCAGTTTTGGGCAATCTATTTTTGATTATGATCCGGCCTGCCGGGGGGCAAATGCCTACATCCAACTTGCCATTGAATTTTTAGTTCGTCGCGGAGCAGATGCTGCTATGTATCGCGATTTTAAGATGACGGGTGGTGCACCCATTAATTATGATTTTGGAGGCTGATTTTTATGACCAGACAAGCATTAGGTAAAGGGTTGGATGCTTTAATTAAACAAACCCAAGAAATTTCTCAAATGACGACGGATGAAGTAGTACAAACAGCTCCGCAAACGGGTATTTCCGTTCATAAAATTGAAATTAGTAAAATTGTTCCCAACCGTTTTCAGCCGCGCCGTGTATTTGATGAAGAAAAATTACAAGAGTTAGCACAATCTATTAAAGAACACGGCCTTACACAACCCATTGTGGTGGTGTATGATGCCGGATTGGATAAATATGAAATTGTCGTCGGAGAACGCCGTTTCCGTGCTACACAATTGGCCGGACTTACAGAAATTGATGCGATTGTCCACAAACACTTGGGTGATCAAGAAATGTGTGCATTGGCGCTGATTGAAAATATTCAACGGGAAGATTTAAACCCCATTGAAACAGCGCTCGGTTACCGCAATTTAATGAGTAAGTTTTCCATTACGCAAAGCAATTTGGCTAATTATTGTGGTAAATCAAAAGCAGCCGTATCCAATGCATTGCGGTTGTTGGAGTTAGAGCCGGAAATTCAAGAAGCCTTGCAAAACGGAACGATTACCGAAGGGCACGGACGCGCTTTATTGATGGTAACCAATCCCACCCAACGCGGTATTCTGTTCAAAAAGATGGCCGCAAGTAAAATGTCGGTCCGTCAAGCCGAAAATGCGGCGCGCGCTTTGTTATTCCCGGATAAAAAAGCCAATAAAGGCGCAAAACCGGCCGAAGTAGTTAGTTTTGAAAGCGATCTGCAATCCGCCCTGGGAACAAAAGTGGAAGTGAAATACGGGCGAAATATGAAAAAAGGAACGCTGGTCATTCACTATCATTCGCTGGATGAACTGGACAATATTGCCAGCCGCCTTAAAAATAAGATGTTGTAAAAAAGCGCATTTTTGATTTGGTAATGCAAAAAGTAAACTGCCACGGGCTCCCGCCCGTGGCAGTTTGCAAGAGATAAAGACTCTTTTTATTTTTTTTCGTAGAATTCGCGAATTGTATCACAGACCCGCGCTACTTGCTCCTCGGTAATTTCCGGGAACATCGGGATAGAAAGCACTTCCTTTGCCGCTTTTTCCGCTTGCGGATAATCTGTGGCTTTAAAGCCCAGGTGTTTATACGCCGGTTGCTTGTAGAGCGGAACCGGATAATAAACGGCAGAGCCGATACCGTGTTCTTTTAAATAGGCTTGTAATTCGTCACGGTGTTCGCAGCGAATCGTATAGACGTAATACGATTGGGAATATCCGGCCGGCGGAGTGGGAGGCAATACGACCGGTACTCCGGCAAGTCCTTCGGCATACCAGGCGGCGGCTTTGCGGCGTTTTTCCGTCCATTCTGCTAAATGCGGAAGTTTTACGCGCAAAATAGCGGCTTGGATTTCATCCATACGTAAAGTAGATCCTTCTAAATCGTATTCGTACGCTTTGCCTAAAGCACGTCCGCTATGGCGCAACGAGCGGCAACGGGCGGCAATTTCATCATCATTAGTAGTAATACACCCGGCATCGCCGCAGGCACCTAAATTTTTGCTGGGATAAAAACTAAAACATCCGGCATCCCCGATACCGCCCACCATTACCCCGTCAGCCGTAGCCAAATGGGCTTGCGCGCAATCTTCAATTACTTTTAGTCCGTGTTCATTGGCCAAGTGCATGATGGCATCCATATTGGCCGGATAACCGTATAAATGTACGGGTAAAATGGCTTTTGTATTTTTGGTGATTTTGCGTTCTACGTCGGCCACATCAATATTGTAAGTAACGGGATCAATGTCGGCAAATACAAATTTGGCCCCCGTTAAAGAAACGGAAGAAGTCGTAGCAATAAAGGTAAACGGCGTAGTAATTACTTCATCGCCTTCCCCGATACCGGCGGCTTTAAGGGCAATTTGAATCGCACTCGCTCCCGAGGAACACGTAATACAATGTTTTACGCCAATTGTTTTAGCAAATTCGGCTTCGAATTGTTCGGTTTGCGGTCCCAACAGCCAATGCATGGAATTTAAGGCTTCGGTAGCGGCGGCATTAATTTCTTGCTTTAAAGAGTCATGTTGTTCTTTTAAGTTAAAAAGAGGAATTGGTTTTAGTTCATCTGTCATAGCATCATTTTCTCCTAAATTATTTATACAAACTATGTACTTGGGGCATAGCCAGTAATTCTTTCGTAATTTTTTGAAATTCTGTTTCGGTAAAAGTTGCAATAATATATACATGGAAAAGGTTGTCTTGCTTGGTTACTTCTTGCTTGAGGACAGTAACATGTTGGCTTTCCAAGGAATAAGCAATTTTTTCGACGGTGTTCCAATTGGGTTCACAAACAATATTAATACTGTCGTAATGTCTTAACCCTTCTACCCATTTAATTGTTTTACGTGCACCGAGTTGAAACAGTAAAATCGCACAAGCGGTTAACATGGCTAAAATATATTGTCCATAGCCAATCGTCATCCCGATGGCAGCAACTAACCATACCCCAGCAGCCGTTGTTAAACCGGAAATTTTATTGCCGTCGCGCAAAATAGATCCGGCCCCAATAAAACCGACACCGGTTACTACTTGTGCCGCAATACGGCCCGGATCTCCGCCGAAGTGTCCCATATATTCCGATAAAATGGTAAAAAGCATGGCTCCCACACAGATAAGACAGTTGGTCGCGTATCCGGCCGGTTTATCGTGGTATTGGCGTTCCATGCCTAGAGCGCCGCCTAGTACGATTGCAAGAAAAATCTTAGTTAAAATTTCTTCCATATACTAATCATACAATACGTAAGACGAAAAATCAAACATATGGGCTATGTTTAACGATCTGTGTGCGGACTGTTTTTGAAGGGTTTAGTCTATATAAACAACTAAATCTAACCATTTCCCAGCAATTTACAGTCCAATCCATATCATCACTTAAATCCTGTTTTTTTGTCCGTTATCAGATGCTATGCTGGGGCACAACTCCTTAATAACAATCTTTTTTATAACGATATGATAGCGGTTTTATTAGAAACACCAGGTTCAAAAAAAAGACTGCCGTTTGGTAGCGGCAGTCTTTAAAAGTAAAGGTCGAACCGATTAGAAACGGCAGCCCAGTTTTAACATCACGAGAAAATGATGATAACGGCTTTTACCGAAAGCATCTTTAAACTCATCAGCGGCTTCGATGAGATAATAGCGGCCTTCTACGCCAAAGATGATTGTTTCATCAATGTCAAATTCCAATCCTAAACCGAGCATTTGTGCCAGGTCGGTTCCGTCCGTAGTAAGGTGGGAACCGTCGCTATTTTTCTTGCGGGCGAATGTATGCCCAATCCCGGCCCCGAAAGGAATGTACAAGCGGGTTGCTTGAGAAGGGAAGAAACTAAAACGTCCGGTTACAAGCCCGGTTGCAATCCCGGTGCGGTAGTAAGATTTGGCTGCATCCTTTTCGCCATCTCCTAATTGGGCATAGTTAGCATCCAATCCTACACCGAAAAAAGGAACAATGTTGCGGGTAAAACCAATCCCGGCAGTCCATCCGGTAGTTCCTAATTTGTTACCGTGCGGTTCCCAATTATCTTGTGGTAACACCATGCCGCCATACAACTCTACACGGGTTGTATTTTTGCGCAAGCCATATTCTTGCAAGCCATAGTAGTCTTGCGCAATGGCGGGTACAGCGATCAGTAAAGCACACATCACTAATAATTTTTTCATAAGACTCCTTAAAATAGAATTCTATTATATTGTAAAAATTTTAGGTTATTTTGACAATACATGTATCTTTAGAAGGATCCTTGGGTAGTATGCTTTAAAAATTATATAATAACCCTATGAGAAAATTTTTATTTCTTTTGTGCACGTTAAGCAGTTTGTTTTTGGGATGTACCCCTAAAACAGTGATTAGCCCGTCGTACAATTTTGATCAGATGAACCGTATAGGTATTATGTCCTTTACGACACCGTGGTCAAGCGTGCAAGGGGTAGAAAATTTATTTGCTAAATATTTAATACGTTCCGGCTTTAAAGTAGTGGAGCGTGCCCAGTTAGAAAGTATCCTGCAGGAACACGGATTATCTGTTTCGGGGCATCTATTACCGGAAACTACCCGTGAAATCGGCCGAATTTTAGGGGTGGATGCTATTTTAATCGGGGAAGTGAGTTCTTACTCGCCACCCCGTACGGAAATGACCACCACTACTTCGCGCCGGACGGAATCTCGGCCGGTCTATACCGAAGAGATCGTTACGTTACCGGACGGAACAAAAACCAGTTATATGCGCAACTCGGGTACACAAATAATGCGGTCTATGGATGTGCGCCCAACTTCATATACAATCAATGCGCAAGTGGGCGTGATTGCTAAACTGGTAGATGTGGAAACGGGGGAAATTGTTTGGATCGGTTCTTTAAATGAATCTTCCGGTAATGCATTGGATGCGGCGGATATGATCGCTCGCCGTTTAGTTAAAAGTTTTACAAAAGAACTGGCAAAACTTCAGGAGCAGCAATGAAGGAACAGCCCGGTTTTTTCGCCCAGCAATCCGTGGAGGTACTAACAAAAGTTTTTTTTGCGTTAGTTAAAATGACGTTTGTTTTATTAGTATTGGTTGTTGGAGCATTAGTGGCGGCACAAAGTTCGGTTGCACCCGTAAGCGTGCGATTGCTGACTTCTTATGGCATAGAGTATGCAGTATTTACGCTAAAACCGATTCGCCCGTATTTTCCCGCTCCTTATCTGGTAGAAATTGAAACACATTAAAAGAGGCATATATGTTAGACATTAAACAAATCGTTGCAAACCCGGAAGAAGTAAAAAGACGTCTTTCCTTGCGTAAGCCGGAATTGGCTTTACAAATTGATGAAGTGTTACATAAATATACAGCCTATAAGGCAGTTTTGGCACAAGTGGAAGAATTGCGTGCCAAACGTAATGAGATGTCTAAATCTATCGGCAAAATAAAAAAAGAACAAGGCGACGAAGCCGCCAAAGTGGCTATGGCCGAAGTGGGCAAACTCAAAGAAGAAATGACCGCTAAAGAAGCGGAAATGGAACCCCTTAAAAACGCCATTGATGATCTCTTGCTTTCCATTCCCAATTTACCGAATGAAAAAATCCCGGTCGGCACCAGCGACGCGGACAACCCGGAAGTTATTCCCTGCACCATTCCCTTGCCGAAATTTGATTTTAAACCGCTGGACCACCAAGCCGTCGGCGAAAAATTAGGAATTTTGGATTTTGAAGCCGCCGCCGCGCTGTCCGGCAGCCGGTTTGCTTTGTTCAAAGGCGACGGGGCCCGCTTGGAACGTGCTATTATTGCCTTTATGCTGGACTTGCACGCTAAAAAAGGATACACCGAAATTATGCCGCCGGTCATTGTAAACGAAAACATTTTAATCGGCACGGGGCAACTGCCTAAATTCCGCGAAGATATGTACGAATTACTGGGCGAGCCGAAACAATTTTTAATTTCCACCGCCGAAATTCCGCTGACCAATTTAAACCGTATCCGCGTGGTGCCGGAAGCGGAATTACCGATTAAACTAACGGCCTATTCTCCCTGTTTTCGCAAAGAATCCGGCGCGTACGGGAAAGACACGCGCGGGCTTATCCGCAACCACCAATTTGATAAAGTGGAACTGGTAATGCTTTCCAAGCCGGAAAATTCTTATGAAATGCTGGAGCAAATGGTGTCTGATGCACAAGACGTATTAAAAACGCTTGAAATACCGTACCACGTTGTAGAACTGTGCAGCGGGGATATTGGTTTTTCATCCGCCAAAACGTACGATATTGAAGTGTGGATGCCCAGCGAAAATAAATTCCGCGAAATTTCTTCCTGCTCCAACTGCTTGGACTTCCAGGCCCGCCGCATGGGTCTTCGCTTTAAAAACGCACAAGGTAAGCAAGAATATGTGCATACGTTAAACGGAAGCGGCTTAGCGGTCGGACGGACGTTTGCGGCTATTTTGGAAAACTTCCAACAGGCCGACGGCTCCGTCATTATCCCCAAAGCGTTGCGCCCGTATTTTGGCAAAGATAAAATTGAGGCCAAAAAATAATGCGTAAGGTGTTACCTATTTTAGTGGCGGTGATCTTTTGCATCACCGCCTTTTTACCCGGCTATGCGGAGATAAAACTTCCGCCGGATGTAATGCAACACGCACGGGAAGGGATTAACGGCGTATATAGTTTGGATTTTCCTACCGCCCAAAAAAATATCCAATGGGTGTTTAAAGAATACCCTGACCATCCGTTTGCCCATTTTGGCAACGCTATGATTGCTTGGAGCCGCTACGAATATGAGTTTGAAACCAGCGACGACAAACAACGCAAAGTGTTTGAAAAAATTTTAGATGATTCTATTTCCGGCATCCACCGTTGGATGAAAAAAAATCCGAAAGACCCCAACGCCTATATGGGCATTGGTGCGTTGTATGGGTTGCGTGCATTGTTTGCGATGCGTAACCGCAGTTGGGTAACGGCGTATTTCTCCGGTCGCAAAGCCATTAAAAATTTGGAAAAATCATTGGAACTGGACCCGACATATTATGATGCTTATTTTGGTTTAGGTATTTACCAGTATTTTGCCGGAACACTTCCGGCGGTAATTAAAGTGCTCGCTAAAATTGTAGCCATTAAAGGCAACCCGGACGAAGGTGTAAAACAACTTAATTTGGCCCGCGAAAAAGCCACTTTTACTTCAGATAGTGCCAAACTTATTTTAATTGAAGTACAAAATACGCGCGGCAGTAAATTCTACAATCCGGCAAAATCGCTGGAGTTCATCCGCCAGTTGCGGGCTAAATATCCCAATAACCCGTTGATGCGTTACGTAGAAGTAATTTGCTTGTACGAAACGGGCCAATTTGATGAAGTAACCGCACAGGCTAACGAGTTTTTAAACCTGATCGGCACCGATCCTTTTTATAAAGATATTTATATTGCCCGCGCGTACACCGCGTTGGGAACTTCCCAAATGGCTAAAGGTAATTGGCAAGAAGCCCGCGAACTTTTTGAACAAGGTGCCGCGGCCGTAAAAAACCAAGAACCCAGCCGCTGGGGTGTGTGGAACGCGCTGCGTTTAGGGCAAGTTTATGATTTGCTGGGCGAGCGGAAAAAAGCATTGACACAATATAAATATGTGTTATCATTTAAGGATAAGTGGGGCTTTGATGAACGTGCAAAGGCGTTACTCAAAAAACCCTATGAAGTCCCGGCAGACGGAGTAGGCCCGCTGCCGCCGAAAGCAGAATAAAAGTTCTGCTTCCCCAACATAACAAAAGGAGATAATACATGAAAAAACTATGGATGGTAGTAGGTTTTTGCTTGAGTTTAGCGGTTTTTTCAAACGCTCAAGGAATTGAAGCCGGCGATAATATGTTTAGTATGTTTGCCGGAGTTGGCGGTGGATTGCAAGATTCCGGCCTTAAATGGCAAGGGGAAACCGTAGATTGGGGAGCCGCGGGAGCGACGATTGGCCTTTCTTATATGGTGTTTCCGAGTGAGTATTTCGGTGTGGGTTTAGAAATTAATGACGGCATCTTCGGGGACGAAGAACACGATGTCCATACGGGCGGCAATCATTATGAAATGGAAAACGCTATGAACGTTTTTAATGCCATGGCTTCCTTCCGTTTCAATTTTAATCCGCAATCGCGCGTACGCTTTTATATCCCGTTCGGGGGTGGGTTATCTTCTTCCACCGGTGTAATTAAACAAACCATAAACGGTTGGGAAAAGACGGATAGAGCCAACTACAATTCGCTGGGTTGGTTTGCCGGCGCGGGTTTAGAAATTGCCATCGGGTCCGAAGGGCGTTGGGCCTTAGGCGCGGAAGGACGCTATAATGCCTTCCAATATGATACCGATAAGTTAATGCAAAAAGTCGGAACAACCGGAGTCGGTAAAAAAGACTACAGTTATGTTTCAGTTGCTTTTAAAGCCAGTTATCGCTTCTAACTAAAATCAGAAAAATAAAACCCCGGGGTTATTGCCCCGGGGTTTTTTGTTAGAAAAATTTTATTTTTTCTTAACAGCCAAATATCCCATTAAGCGGTAAATTAACTTAGAAACGTTAAATTCCGTAATAGGATCTGCTTTGCGTTGGCAGGCTTCCACCACGTCAACTGCTACGATTTTTTTATGCTTAATTACTTCGCGGAACAAATCCAACGCTTCATACCACATAAATCCGCCGGGTTGCGGTGTGCCGGTAGCCGGAATGACGGACGGATCAAACCCGTCCACATCAATCGTGATATATACGGTATCGGTTAGTTTTTTTAATACTTGCGGAATGAGTTTTTTTACATCCCGGTTTTCGTGCATTAAAAAAGTGGTTACTTTGCCGGCGTTGCAGTATTTTTTTTCTTCGCTGGCTACACTGCGGATGCCCACTTGTACCACCGGTACTTGGCGCGAGGCCGGATACAAGGCACACGCGTGCGATTTGGGAGTGCCTTCGAAGGTTTCGCGCAAGTCGGCATGGGCATCAAAGTGCAGGATACTCAAATTCTTATATTTTTCAATATAAGGTTGTGCCAACGCTTGCGTAACGGTATGTTCGCCGCCAATATAAAACGGAATTGCTTTATATTGCATTAAGTTGCGTACGGTTTTATCAATATTTTTAAAAACAGTATTGGTGGAACCTTTGCAGTTAACGGCGGGTTGTGTATTAATGCCCAGTTCCCAAGTTTCCGTTTTGGTTTCTTCGTCCCAAAGTTCAATTTGGGTAGAGGCTTCAATTACCGCGGCAGGGCCTTTGGCAGTACCATGCCCGTAACAAACCGTTTTTTCAAACGGTACAGGCACGACTACGAATTTACAAAGGGGCAGAGAACTTGTTTTGCTCTCTAGCCCCATAAACTTATCGGTTTGTACGTTATCTTCGCTCACAACTCGTCCGTGTTAATTAACTGACAAATACGGCCGCGGCAATAACGGTTGTCCAAACACCGTTGGCGCATACGGCAGATTGGGTAATGTTGGAAGTGCGGACAATTTTGCCGCTCATTTTCCAAATTTCTTCTTTTTGATCCCAAGTCGTATCGTTATCAAAATCCACCCCTAAGGTGGTGGACAGCATCAAGGCTGCCAAATCTTCCGCGTAGTCGCCGGCTTGTTTGTCGGTTTCGCCGAAACTATGGTGTTCAGACAGATACCCGTGGTGGGTTCTGTCTTTCGGAATGGCCACCCCAACGGAAGCCGCAATCATACGGCGGTATTCGTTGCTGGTATTTCTGCTAATTACGCAGTGCAGAATTTGGCCCGGGTGCAGTTTTTTGATTCCTTTTTCAACGGGAATTGTTTTGCATCCGGGAGGAAAAATACTGGAAACAGGCACCAAATTATAACTGGCAATCTTGGCGTCGCGCAAGGCTTCTTCAAAGCTTGCGAGTTTTTCTTTATGTCTACCGATTCCTTTGGTAAGGAATATTTCTTTAGGTACAAACGCTTCGTACATGGTTGTTTTTTCCACTCATTCCTTTTTAGAATAATTTGAGTATGTATATATTATAACAAATAACCCCTTTTGTAAACGGTATTTTTAATTTTTTATTTCTTTTTGATAAATGCTATGATATGGGTATGAAGAACAAAATCATATTTATCTCTTTTTTTATACTTTTTACAACGGGGGTTTTTGCGATGCCGAATATGTTTAATAAAGACGGAGTCCTTCATTTTAATTATCAAGCAGAGGATTTGGTTCCGACAGAGCAAAAAGCGCGTGAACGGTTAGAAAAAGAACTGGCCGATTTAATTGCCATTCCCAAAGAAAAACGTACCTTTGAAAATACCATTATGGGGTACGAACGTGCTTTTGATCACTACGGGGAAGCATTAGGAATGAGCGGATTTTTATCGTACGTGTCTACCGATAAAAAATTTCGGGATGCTGTACACGAACTGGAAATGAAAACCAGCCAGTATATGGTGGACGTGGCAACTCGGCGCGACGTATATCAGGCCATCCGCGAATATACCGATACCAATCCCCAATTAGGCCCAATTGAAGCAAAACTTGTTAAAGAAATGTTAATCGGGTTTAAAAACAGCGGTATGGATCTTAACGACGAAGATTTGGAAACTTTCAAAAAATTAAATAAACAGAAAGCCGAATATGTAATTGAATTTGATAAAAACATCCAAGAGTATAAAGATCCTTTACCTGTAACAAAGGAACAATTAAAAGGTTTGGGGGAAGATTATATCAGTAAACTTGAAAAAACAGAAGACGGAAAATATTTAGTTACGTTGGACTATCCCGACTATGTTCCGTTTATGTTAAATGCAGAGGATGAGAACGCACGCAAAGAATTGGAATATAAATATAACCGCCGCGGCGGACCCAAAAATGTGGAACTGTTGGAAAAAACAGTAACACTTCGCCGTGAGGTGGCACACCTGCTTGGATATCCAACCCATGCGGATTTAAAATTGGAAAAAAGAATGGCTAAAAACCCGCAAAACGTCATGAAGTTTTTAAAAGATTTACAGAAAAAATTAAAACCGCTTGGCAAAAAAGAAGATAAACAAATGATTGCCTACAAAAATGAAAAAACAGGGAAAAAATCCCGCACAATTTATCCCTGGGAATCGGGTTATTGGAGCAATAAATACCGGAAAGAATACCTAGATTTAGACAGCGAAAAAATTAAGGAATATTTCCCTTCCCAGGTTGTTATTGATGGCATGCTGGATTTATTCGGCAATTTGTTCGGTATTACGTTTGAACCGGCTCAAATTCCTACCTGGCACGAAGATGTAAAGGCTTTTCAAATTAAAGACACAGCCGACGGGCATCTCATTGCATATTTTTATATGGACTTATATCCGCGGGAAGGAAAATATAAACACGCGGCCTGTTTTGATTTGGTCGGCGGGGAAGAAAAAGAAGACGGCTCTTGGCAAATTCCATTTGTGGCCATTGTTGCCAATATGAATAAACCCTCGGAAACAACCCCTTCTTTATTAAAACACAGCGAAGTGGAAACGCTGTTTCACGAATTTGGACACGTATTGCACAATGCTCTTACCAAATCAAAATACGGCGCGTTTGCCGGAACCAGTGTTAGTTGGGATTTTGTAGAAGCCCCTAGCCAACTTTTAGAACGCTGGGCCTGGAATCCACAAGTGCTCAAAAAGATTAGCAAACATTATAAAACGGGCGAAGCATTGCCGGATGATTTGATTAAGCGTATGATCGCGGCTAAAAACTTCGGTTCGGGCGGGGCTTATTTACGCCAGAACTTTTTTGCCCAGTATGATATGATACTTCACACCGCCGAAAAAACGCCGGATTCTACCAAACTGTACTTTGATTTAACCAAAAAAATCCGTGCCTTGCCGCTTACTAAAAATACCATTCCGCAAGCCTCTTTTGGGCATATTATGGGAGGGTATGATGCCGGCTATTATGGTTATTTATGGTCGGAAGTGATTGCGGAAGATTTCTTTAGCGAATTTGAAAAATACGGCATTTTTAATTCACAAATTGGCTTAAAATACCGTCGTGAAATTTTGGAAAAGGGCGGTACGGAAGAGGAAGAAACCTTGGTGCAAAATTTCCTCGGCAGACCGGTCAATAATGAGCCGTTCTTAAAATCTATTGGGTTACAATAAAGGGGAATCTATGAGCATTGTTATTGGGATTGATGTAGGGGGATCTACTACTAAAATTGTGGGATACACCGAGAGCGGGAAACGGATCTCTATGCTTAAAGTAGAAGCGGCCGATCCGCTAACTTCTGCGTTTGGTGCTTTGGGTAAATTTATTAATGAAAATAAACTTTCCCTAACAGATGTGCGTCAAATTATTTTAACAGGAGTGGGGGCCTCTTTATTCAAACAAAAAATCTATGGAATCCCTACTTCCCGGGTAGATGAGTTCCGTGCGATTGGTTTGGGCGGGTTGGCTCTTTCCAAAAAGAAGGAAGGATTGATTATTAGTATGGGCACCGGAACGGCATTTGTGCGTGCCGGGAAAGAAGGTATCCGCCATATTGGAGGATCGGGCGTAGGTGGCGGCACAGTGGTTGGACTGTGCAGTAAATTATGCGGGGCTTCTTCCTTTAGCACGGTGGAAGAAATGGCGGAGCAAGGATCGCTCAAAAAGGTAGATTTAAATATTGAAGATATTAGTACAGGGGAAATCCCCACACTTCCGCCGGATACCACTGCTTCCAACTTCGGGAAAATGGAAGACGGTGCCAGTAGTGAGGACTTAGCGCTTGGCGTGCTGAATATGACGTTTCAAACCGTGGGCATGATGGCAGTTTTTGCATGCCGCAACGACCGGATTAAAGATGTGATTTTAACCGGTACGTTAGCACAAGTTCCGTTTGCAAAGAAAGTTTTTCAAATGTTACATAAAATGTACGGAATCAATTTTATTATTCCACAGCATGCGATTTATGCCACGGCCACAGGGGCGGCCTTGTCGTATTTACTGGAAAAGAGGAAAAATGTCCGCAAATAAATCGTATCAAAAATCCAGTTTTGGGCCGGCGTTTCTTTTTCTTACAAAACGTCAGCGTATTGCTTTGGCTAATTATTACGAATTTTGCCGTTTAATGGATGATATTGCAGATGAACCTACCGTAGTAGAACCGGCAAAAGCCCTGGATTATTGGAAAGAAGAAATAGAGCGTATGTTTCAAGGAAAGGCTCAAACCCCGTTAAGCCGTCTGTTAACCTTGGATATTCAGGAATTTTCTTTATCTAAAGACTGTTTTTTGCTACTCATTGAAGGGATGCGGGCGGACCTTCAAGGCAAACAATATGCTTCTATTCAGGAATTGGAATGGTATTTGTATCGAGTTGCGGTGGTTGTGGGATTAACGACCCTGGATATTTTGGGAATCAAAGGCCCCCAAGCAGAAAAATTGGCAAAGGATTTAGGGGGAGCCGTGCAATTGACCAATATCATTCGGGATGTATCTGCGGACGTACAACTTGGCCGGGTTTACTTGCCGGAAGATTGGTTAGCCAAAGAAGGATTGACCCGGGAGGATATATTGGCCGGGCGTGAAGTAGAAAAAACATCACGCGTTTTAACCAGATTAAGTAGGCTGGCTGAGAAATTATACAAACGGGCAGAAGTGCAGATGCAACAATTACCCCGGTTTAAAATGTTACCTTGCCGCTTAATGAAATGCATCTACAGCCAAAATCTTGCTAAAATAAAAAGGAATAAATTTCAGTTTGCAGAACCGGTTAAGTTGACAAAAATGGAGAAACTGCAGGGAGTTTTGTATGCGTTTAAAAATACTTTTTTTGCTTAGTTTGTTGTTTTGTTTCGCGGACTTTGCGCAAAACACCTTTGCAGCTAATAATACGGTCTGTTTGGAAAAAGGTAAAAAGTTATTTGCCGCAAAAGAGTATACCCAGGCCAAAACTACTTTTGAGCAATGCGTAAAAGAAGACCCTGCCAGCGTAGATGCTTTATTGTCTTTAGCAGGAGCGGATTTGACATTGGAAAACCTGGACGAAGCCGAAAAAAATTTCCAAGCAGCACTCAAAAAGATGCCCCGCACTTCTCCGTATATTTCCTATACGTATTCCATGCTGGGAGATATTGCCCTTAAAAAACAAAAAAACGCTGACGCGCTTTCTTTTTACAGCAAATCGTTGGAAAGCAATGCTGCCAATGTAAATTCCCTGGTTGGTAAAGGAGTAATTACAGAATATCAGGGAGATAAAGAAGAAGCCGCTGAATTTTACCGGTCGGCATTAGCGGTAGAACCGCTAAATTTAATAGCCCGCCAACGGCTTATTAATTTAGAGCCGGATTATTTCACAGATGCGGAAATTCTCACTGCGTTAAAGCAACGCTATGCAGTCCCGCCGGATACCCAAAAACTGACAGACGAACAACGCCAACTATTTGCGGACATTCATTCGGCCGAGCAACGCAAAGGGGTGGATTATTTAAAAAATAAATATACAAAAGTGCCGGTGGACTATACTGTTACCCTCAACAAAGGAACGGAATTTGAACGTAATCTTTTAACGTTGGAAGGATATAAAGCATTAGAAAAACATATCGGGCAAGATGCTATTGCCGTGTTTCAGCGTATCGGCGTGCCTATTCAATCCGTATTTTCGTTACGCGATTTGAAAGGGGAAAAAATATTTAAAGAAGATAGTACCCTTACCAAAAGCGGATTTTTTGTCTATACCGAGGCTTTGCAAAACAGAAAAGCGTTTCTGCTTCCAAACGAAGATGTCCCGCCTACTTCTGCTAAAATAGAACAGGTAAACCGCAAAATAGAAGAATTACGTAAGCAGGGCTATATCCAAATTTCTCTTTCTGAAAAAAGAAAAATTGAAAAGGAAACTTTCTGTTCCGATGAAACACTTCGTAAGGAATTAGGTTTAGTGGTCATTCCCGTAACTAAAAAACACCGATATTATTTTGTGAGACCGGACGACCCGGCAGATGCCAAAAAGAGTGTGTCTTACTATTATGTAATGAAAAACCGCGCCAAACGAAATCCATCTGTTAAAGTTCCGAGCAACTCCTGGGTAGAGAGTTTACAATATTATAACTATACCGTTTGTTTGGAAGGCGACGGAAAAACATTGTAAATTGGACGTCCTGCTGTCTTTTTGGTATAATATTCATATCTAATAATTTGTTTGAACAAATTAGATTCTTTTTTAGGCAAGAGTTAAACAAAATGGTAGCCCAAAAAAATCTGTGCATTCTTATTCTCGCGGCCGGTAAAGGCACGCGGATGAAATCTTCTCTTCCAAAACCGCTTCACGCGGTTTGCGGAACCCCTATTTTAGGACATATCTTAAAAGCCGCCCAACAATTAAACCCGGCCGCTATAGGGCTTGTGGTAGGCCATGGCGCGCAAACGGTTATTACGACGGTAAAGGAACAATTGCCGGTTTGGCAAATTTCTGCGCCGGTTGTATTTGCGGAACAAACGGATTTATCCGGTTCCGGTTCTGCTGTTAAAGCGGCCTTACCCCTTTTACAAAAGTTTGATACGGTGATGATTTTAAATGGGGATACGCCTCTTTTACGCGCAGAAACCTTGGCCCAAATGCTGCAATGTTTTGAACAAGAAAAAGCAAGCGCGCTTGTTTTAGGGGTTACAGTTCCTAACCCGCAAGGATATGGTCGTATTTTGCGGGAAGCCGACGGATGTTTCCAAAATATTGTGGAAGATGCCGATGCGGATGAAGAAACAAAAAAAGTAAAAGAAATTAATAGCGGAATGTATATTTTTAGTTCTAAAGAATTACAAACCGCGCTTACCCAACTGACTCCGCAAGGGGCGAAAAACGAATATTATTTAACGGATACTCTTTCGCTGATTAAACAAATGAACCAGCGGGTTGTTGTTTTTAACAGCGAAGATTATCAGCAAGCATTAGGCGTAAATAGTAAAGCCCAGTTAGCCGAAGCGCAACAAATTATGCGGGCGCGGGTTGCCCAGGAATTGATGGACCAGGGGGTTACGTTACTTCAACCTTCCCAAACCTATATTGATCCGGGTGTTAAGATTGGGGCAGATACGGTTATCTGCCCAGGGTGTTATATTTTAGGAAATACTACGATTGGTGAAAACTGCGTGTTAGAAGGCGGTGTTTATATTAAAGATTCAACGATCGGCGACCGGGTAACATTAAAAATGGGTACCTATGTAGAAGAATCTACGGTCGCAGAGACTTGTCAGTTAGGGCCGTACGCGCATTTGCGTCCTAAATCGGTATTATGTAAAGGGGCGAAGGTCGGCAATTTTAGTGAAATAAAGAAGGCTGTAATCGGCGAAGGTTCTAAGGTAAACCACTTAAGTTATATTGGAGATACGCAAATGGGTGCCGGTGTCAATGTCGGAGCCGGGACGATTACTTGTAACTACGACGGAAAAAATAAACATCAAACGGTTATTGAAGACCATGTTTTTATTGGTTCCAACGTAAATTTTGTAGCACCAGTTACGGTGCGTGAATATGCAAAAATCGGCGCAGGGTCTACCATTACAAAAGAGGTTCCGGCGGAATCTTTAGGTATTGCCCGGGCGCGCCAGGTCGTATTAGAAAACAAAGGTGTCAAAAAAAATGACTAAAAGTGTAACAGGTGATTTACGTATTTTTTCGGGTAATGCTAACATTGCATTAGCACAAAAGATTGCGGAACACTTAAATATGGACTTGGGCAAACTGCGTGTGGAACGGTTTGCAGATGGCGAAATTGATGTGCAGATTCTAGAAAGTGTCCGCGCACATGATTGTTATATTATTCAACCGACCTGCCCTCCCACCAATGAAAACTTGATGGAACTTTTGATTATGATAGATGCATTTAAGCGCGCCAGTGCCGGAAAGATTACGGCCGTAGTGCCCTACTTTGGGTATGCCCGTGCGGACCGCAAAGCCTCTCCGCGTGTACCGATTACGGCTAAATTGGCCTCTAACTTAATTGCCACTGCCGGAGCGGACCGCGTGATGACGCTTGATTTACATGCCGGTCAAATTCAAGGTTTTTTTGATATTCCGGTAGATCATTTGCGTGCCCGCAAAGTATTTTTAGATTATTTCCAGAATTTTGACCGCAAAGATTTGGTGGTTATCTCTCCGGATGTAGGTGGAGTAGAACGTGCCCGTAAATTTGCTGCACGCATGGATGCAGGGTTAGTAATTATTGATAAACGCCGCCCCAAAGCCAATGAAGCGGTGGTTTACAACGTAATTGGGGACGTGGAAGGAAAAGTAGCCATTATTTTTGATGATATTGTGGATACGGCAGGTACTTTAACCACGGTAGCACAAAAGATTAAAGAACGTGGTGCTAAAGAAATTTATGCGGTATGCACCCATGGTTTATTATCTCGTAATGCCATGGACCGCATTAACAAGAGCGATATTAAAAAACTCGTGATTTCGGATTCGCTGCCGATTCGCGATTTAGGGCCGAAAGTGGAAGTTTTATCCGTTTCTTACTTGTTGGCGGATGCTATTAAACGTAACCACGATGGCCGTTCAATCAGCGATATGTTTAACTAAAAAATTTTAATTAGTTGGAGGAAACAATGGAAAAAGTAAGCATTCAAGCCGCAACCCGTGAAGGGATCGGCGTCAAAGGGACCCTCTCCCAAATTCGCGCGGAGAAGAAAGTTCCGGCCGTATTGTACGGCGGCCATAAAGAACCCGTCAGCATTACCGTGAGCGCAAAAGATTTGGATAAAATCGTAAAAGCCGGTAAAAATACCTTAATTGAAATTTCTTTAAACGGAGCCGCAGAACTGGCCTTGGTAAAAGAAATTCAATATCATGCCGTAACCGATAATTTCATTCACGCTGATTTTCAACGTGTTAGCATGAAAGACAAAATGGACGTTGTTGTGCCGCTTAAATTGGAAGGGATGCCTGCCGATGTGGCTAACTACGGAGCCATTATTGAACACATTTTGCGTGAACTTGAAGTCCGCGCCTTGGTAAGTGCCATTCCGCACGAAATTGTGGTAGATATTACGCCTATGACCATTAACAAAGGGATCTTAGCCGGCGATATTAAACTACCCGAAGGTGTTGAATTGATTACCGATAAAGAAGCCCCGGTAGTACACTTGGCTATCCCGAAAGATGATACTCCGGCTCCTGCTGCCGCTGCTGCTGATGCTGCTGCCGCGCAACCGGAAAGTTCTTCGACCAAAGGTAAAAAGGACGAAGAAGGCAACTTGGCTAAAGACGCCGCTAAGAAATAACCGATGCAATATCTCCTGGCGGGGCTGGGAAATCCCGGTTCCCAATATGCGCGAACACGCCACAATGCCGGTTTCCGGATCGTGGATGCTGTTGCAAGCAAATGGGGGGCGGAGTGGAAGCCTTGGCAGAATCTGGGAGAATATGCAAAAGTCAACGTGGGCGGAAATGAAGTATTTTTATTAAAACCCACTACCTATATGAATGAATCGGGCCGGGCTGTTAGCAGCTTGGCCCGGTTCTATAAAATCCCGCCGCAAAATTGCGTAATATGCTTTGATGAAGTGTCGCTCGATACGGGCAAATTACGTTTGCGAAAAAACGGTTCAGCCGGCGGTCAAAACGGTATGAAAAGTGTGATTGCCCAAATGGGAACGCAAGACATTCCACGATTGCGTATGGGGATTGGGCCCAAACCGGGACCGTTTGATTTGGCAGATTTCGTTTTATCTAAATTTACTCCCGAACAAGAGGCACTTATTGAGCAAGCGGCATCCCGCGCCGCAGAAGTGTTGGAAGTGTACTTTACGCAAGGCCTGGAGCGGGCCATGAATGCGTGTAATCAATAAATTTTTTGTGTTTTTGTGTTCACAAAAGAATTTTCCTTTTTTCTATTTGCATAAATAATGACGGTACTTTTTGTATCAACAAAAAGTACAAAAAAATTCGCCTCCGTGCCTATAAAAAGCAGTAAAAAGCGTAAAATTGGCTAAACTCACTCCGTTCAAACATGGCCAATTTTTAAACCGCTTTTTACGCTTTTTATAAACAGGCCAAGTCGGCAAGGCATC
The DNA here is from genome assembly GCA_902794895.1 of Candidatus Avelusimicrobium vaccinum. GTDB lineage: Bacteria > Elusimicrobiota > Elusimicrobia > Elusimicrobiales > Elusimicrobiaceae > Avelusimicrobium > Avelusimicrobium vaccinum. The sequence continues at coordinate 24,880 of CADBIY010000009.1, forward strand.
CAAAAGGAAACAACTCCTTTATTGAACAGCGGTCAAGTTTTTTGCTTGCTTTTTGTCGGCACAATAAAGTACAAAATCTTTTTTTGGGTTATTTTTCTGTTTGCAGAAAAAGGATTCACAAAACACTTGACTCGTTTTTTTTTTTTTGATATACTGATTATGTTGTTACTATGAAAAATAAGGAGTGTGTATGAAAAATCACAATACTGGCCGTTTAGGCTTTACGTTAATAGAATTATTAGTTGTTGTATTAATTATCGGTATTTTGGCCAGTGTTGCCTTGCCGCAATACACAAAAGCGGTCGATAAAAGCCGCGTGGTGCGCTATTTGCCGCTAATGAAAGAAATTGCTGATGACGCAGAAAGATATTATTTGGAGAATGATGCCTATCCCGCTTCTGCCAGCGGTACAGCCATTAACAAAGCGCTGGACATCAACTTGCCGGAGAATTTTGTGAGCAATGAGGTTCAGTCTTTCTCATTTACAAATGCCAACTATTCGTCTATTTTACTTGTGTTAAAAAAACCGAACGTTACGTTGGCGCGGATGTTAAAACATTCTAAATATGCCGGGGAAAAGGACGGATATACGGCTTGTTCCTCTTCCAATGCAAAAATTTTTAAAAACGTTTGCCAAAGTTTATGCGGACATAAAACCGTGTGTACGCGTATGTTTTATTATGATCAAGGCCCCAGTTGCACGATTGGAAGTGCAGACCCTACGTTTTGTTGGCGCGGAATTACAGAGACGGATCCGGCCTATCAATAGAAGGATACTTTGAAAAAAATAATCCCCATCAAGCGGGGATTATTTTTGCTCGATTAGTTTAAAAAACTCATCTTCAGTCAGCACAGGAACTCCAAGTTCCTGTGCTTTTTTGAGTTTACTGCCCGCCGCTTCCCCGGCTACTACATAAGATGTTTTTTTAGACACGCTTCCGCTGGTTTTTCCGCCGTATTGATGAGCCAGGCGTTCGGCATCGGTACGTGTCATGCTTTTGAGTTCACCGGTAAAAACAAGCGTTTTCCCGTCTAAAATATTGCCTGAAAGTTGTTTTTGCGGCTGTGTAAAATTAAGGCCGGCTTCACGCAATTTTTCAATTTGTTCCAACGCGTGCGGATCGCGAAAGAAATCATAAATACTTTGGGATACCTTTTCGCCCACATCCGGCACGTTTTGTAATTCTTCCAACGAGGCATTTTTTAGCGCATCCAGCGTATGGAATCGGTCGGCCAAGATTTCTGCCGTTTTTTCGCCAACGAAAGCAATTCCTAAAGCAAATAGTAATTTCCCCAGAGGTTTTTGTTTGCTGGCTTCAATTGCATCCAGTAAATTTTGTGCGCGTTTGTCTTTAAAGTTTTCCAGACTCAGCAGATGTAGAAAAGTAAGGCCGTAAATATCGGAAAATTCATGAATATAGTTATGATCTAATAACAAATCCATGACCACACTGCCCAGGCCGTCTATATCCATAGCATCCCGGGAAGCAAAATGCAGTAATCGTGCACGTAATTGGGCAGGGCAGGACGGATTAATACAATAATACCCTACTTCGTCCTGTTCTTTATAAACCGGTGCCGCGCAAGAAGGGCATTGGGTGGGGGGTAAAACCTCTTGTGATCCTTTATGTTCTACCACTTTGACCACTTTGGGAATTACTTCCCCGGCGCGTTCAATAATCACGGTATCTCCCTCGCGCACATTTAAGCGTTTGATTTCATCAAAGTTATGAAGGGTCGCGTTGGAGATAACGACCCCGGCGCAAGAAACCGGTTGCAATTGGGCCACGGGCGTTATAATACCGCTGCGGCCTACGGAAAAAATAATCTTGTTCACGGTGGTTGTGGCTTGCGGAGCCGGATACTTAAAAGCAATCGCCCAACGGGGGCTTTTAGCAGTAACTCCCAGAATGCGTTGGTCGTCAAAACGGTTTATTTTTACGACGAGCCCGTCCACATCAAACGGCAGTTGGTGGCGGGATTTTTCAAATTCATTATAAAAGCGAATTACCTGGCTAATTTGCGTTGTGTTGGTCCGTACCGGGCACACGGAAAATCCCCAATTTTTGCAGGCTTCTATGAAACCGCTGAAAGAATCCTGTGTAATTTTTCCGGTTCCAAAGGAGTGTGCAAAAAATTTAAGGGGTCGTTGGGCGGCTAAAGAGGAATCTTTTTGACGTAAGGAACCGGCTGCCGCATTACGCGTATTTGCAAAAACGGATTCATTCTTGAGTTGCTGAAGTTGATTCAGCGCCTCCAAATCCTTTTTGTTTAGATAAACTTCTCCGCGGATTTCCAGCAATCCTTCCGGCGCATTGGTTAATTCGTGCGGTATATTTTTAATGGTTAATACGTTTGCGGTAATATCTTCGCCAATCTTTCCGTCTCCGCGGCTGGAAGCCTGAATCAGTGTTCCGTTTTCATAAGTAAGCGAGCAAGATACCCCGTCAATTTTTCCTTCCACCACCATTTCAAAATCTGTTTTGTGTAATAGTTTTTCCGCGCGTTCATGCCAAGTGCGAATGTCATCGGCAGAATAGGAATTATCTAAAGACATCATGGGCACCCGGTGCGCCACCGCAGCAAATGAATTAACAGCCATTCCGCCCACCCGTTGGGTAGGGGAGTTTTGGGTGCGGTATTGAGGATAAGCATCTTCTAAGTCTTTCAGTTGTTTATATAGTTCGTCGTACTGCGTGTCGGACAGAACGGGACTGTCCAGATTATAATAAAGATTATTGTGATAATTGATCAACTTTTTAAGCCGTTCAATTTCGTCTTTAGGATGCATAATTTATTTACGTTCTTTTTTTAACTGGTCTAGTAAACCGTTAATAAATTTGCTGGAGTTTTCGGTTGAATATTTTTTTGCAAGTTCAATGGCCTCATCAATGATCGCAGGGACCGGTGTTTTTTCATGACTAAAGATCATTTCGTACGTGGCCATGCGTAAAATCGAACGGTCCACTACCGACATGCGGGCAATCGTCCAATTTTTTGCATACGAGGAAACTAACTGGTCGATTTTGGGTAGATTTTGCAATGTGCCGGTAATTAAATCTTCACAAAAACTATAACAATCGCCAAGTTCTTTTTTGAAGTCGGCGGCATAAGAGGTCAAGGAAACGGCATCATTATTTTTGGCACTGTCTGCATAATAAAGAGATTGTAAGGCGCATTCACGGGCCATTCTGCGGTTGCTCATAGATTCCCCTCTTAAAAAAATTGTAAAAGATTTACTCTATTTTAGCAAATTTCACGCAATAGTGGGAGGAGAGATTACAGTTCAACATCTTTATAGATCCAACCTTGATTTTCAAGAGATTTACAAATGGCGCGGCCCAAATCGGTTGTTTCAGTAATACATATATTTAACCATTTATCGTTAGTTCCTTGTTCTCCCCACGCTTCTTCACTTCCCTTATATATATAAAAAGCATAGCTGTCACCTTTTCTATATAATTCGCCGTAACATTTAAGAGAATCACAATTCATTTCATATTCAAAGTATTTGGTTGTATACAAATTGTCATCAAATTCTCCACCTTGTAAAGTACCAGCAATATCTAAATTAGGCAAATGTATGCCTTGTGCAGGGAAACCGCCATTTTCCAGTAAAAATAAATCTACACTATTTTCAATAGTTTTTACATTCAATAAAAGTTCCGTTAATCGGCTTTTTTCAACCGCTTTGTTATATTGTGGCAAAGCGATGGCGGCCAAAATGCCGATAATTAAAACAACGACTAATAATTCAATCAAGGTGAAACCTTGAGTCTGTTTTGTGTACATAGTTTTCTCCTTTTAGTCGGACACAAAAAACGACGATATCAAAGCATAGAGAGTGGCCTTGATAATCGCCGTCTTACCTACCCCTTGCGGAGTAGGTAAAAAACAGGCGATTATTCTCGGACTCTCTATAGAATCTTTCGCAAGATTCCATGCAAAGGCTCGCCCTTTGCATCCGACAATAATCTCAAATTATAGTTTCATTATACAAATTATTTTTGTTCTGTTATCAAAAAAAGAGGTATTTATGCAGAAAAAACTAGTTGCCGGGGTGTTTGTAATTTGTATAATGAGAATATGAAGAAACTTTTAATTTTATCGGCCGCTTGCCTTTTAGGGGCATGCGCTTCGTCAAGTTCTAAACCCTTAGTGGGGGCGGACAGGGACGCGCACGGGTGTATTGGTTCTGCCGGATACATGTGGAGTAAATCCCTAAAAAAATGTGTTCGTCCTTGGGAGCAAGAGCCGTTGATACAGAAGGAAACGGAGTCCCGTGCAAATTGACACATTAAAAGCGAAGTTAGTATAATATAATAGTCCCAAAAAGGGACTATTTTTTGCAAAGAATAACTAAATGGCCAGATTCGATAACAGAAGAACATACAAACAAGATTTGTATTGCCGAAATCACAATATCCGCGCGGCCGAAGTGCGCGTGATCGATTCCGACGGCTCGATGATTGGTATTAAACCAATTGCCGTAGCAATTGCGCTTGCGAAAGAGCAAGAGTTGGACTTAGTGGAAATTTCACCCAACGCCCAACCTCCTGTCTGTAAAATACTTGATTACAACAAGTATGTGTATGAACAGGGTAAAAAAGCCTCCGAAGCGAAAAAGAAGCAAGCCAAAGTAACCTTAAAGGAGTTGCGCATTAAATCGCGCATTGCTCCGCATGATTTAGACGTAAAAGTCCGCCAGATTGAAGAATTTTTACGTAAGAAAAACCAAGTACGTTTTGTGGTGGTTTTTCACGGACGTGAGAACCAACATAAAGACCTGGGTATAGAAATTTTAAACGGTACGGCGAAACGGTTGGAACCGTTAGCCACCGTAGACGGCGGATTACAACAACTTGGGAACCGGATGTCTATGACGTTTGTTCCTAAGATAGAAAAATAGATTTTTCAGGTTCTTTTTGAAGTGACTGTGTGCGGGGCTTGACCGGCTCCCGGCATAGGTTGTATAAAAAGAATCAAAACTAATTAAGGATGACAAAATGCCTAAATTAAAAAATCACAGCGGCGGTAAAAAACGTTTTCGTAAAACCGCCACGGGTAAATTTACCCATCGCAAAGCCGGCAGAAAACACTTACTGACACCTGTTTCTGCCTCCAGAAAACACGACATGAGAAAGACCGGCGTGATTACGCCCGAGTCCAACAAAGGGAAGATTTTGGAAAAATATCTCCCCATGGCCAAATAAGAGGATAGAAACATGAGAATTAAATTCAGCGTTCCCAGACACGCAAGAAAGAAAAAAGTACTCAAACGCGCCAGCGGTTACTATGGAGATAAATCCCGCCGCTTACGCATGGCTACGCAGCAGTTGGATAAATCCGGCGTGCACGCGTATGTAGACCGCAAAGACAAAAAAACTACTTACCGCCAAACATGGATTATGCGTATTAACGCAGCCGTACGGGAAGAAGGTTTGTCTTATTCCAAATTCATCAGCGGGTTAGCCAAAGCCAACATTACGCTTAACCGCAAAATGTTAGCCGAAATGGCGATTAAAGACCCGGTGTCCTTCAAGAAATTGGTGGACGTGGTAAAAGCGGCCTAGCAGTAAGTGAAAAATCTGTGAAGCAAAAACCCCGGGTACCCCCCGGGGTTTTTATAAAATCATCATGCTGTCGCCGAAGGAGTAAAAGCGGTATTTCTTTTCCACGGCTTGCAGATAGGCCTCGTAAATAAAATCTTCCCCGGCAAAGGCCGACGTCATACATAAAGGCGTAGAATCGGGGAAGTGAAAATTTGTAATCAAGCAATCAATCGCTTTAAATTGGTATCCGGGATAGATAAATAAATCAGTCCATTTTTTACCCGGGTGCGTGATGTGATTTTCGTCGGTAAAACTTTCCAACGTGCGTGTGCTGGTGGTGCCGCATGAAAAAATACGCTTTCCGGCGGCGCGGACCGCATTTAACGTGTCTGCCGTTTCCGGCGAAACTTCGCCTAATTCAGCCAACATTTTGTGTTCTTGCGGCTCTCCGCGAAGAGGCTTAAAAGTGCCCCATCCCACGTGTAGCGTAATGTAGCAAATATGGACGCCTTTATCTTTTAACTTTTGTAAAAGTTCTGGTGTAAAATGAAAACCTGCCGTCGGTGCCGCAATGGATCCTTTGTATTTGGCATACACGGTTTGGTAGCGGTCTTTATCGGTTTCAATGCTTGCGCTCATGCCGTTATGTTTACGGGCTTTTTCAATATATTGTGGTAAAGGCATTAAACCATGTGCATCACAAAACGGTAAAATATCGTCCTGATTAAATTGTAAAATGACTTCGTTCGCTTCGGTTTTCCCGATGGCTTGGGCTTGCAGTCCATCCCCAAAATCAAGTTGCATCTTTTCTTTATAATCGCGCGTTAACACAGCCCATGTATGCGCGTTTTCCGTCGGGCGCACTAAAAGCACTTCTACTTTTCCGCCGGTAGGTTTGTGGGCGAATAACTTGGCCGGGAAAACTTTTGTATTATTGATAACAAGTGCATCTCCGGGATTAAAATATTCATGAATATCGCGGAAAATACGGTGTTCAATAGTATGAGTATCGCGGTGCAAAACCATTTGGCGCGAAGAATCGCGCGGAGTCGCCGGTTGTTTAGCGATTAAAGGGTCTAAATCCAGTTGTTTGAAACGTTCAAATGCCATATTATTTTAATTCGGTAATTTGTGAACCGGGATAATAATTTTTCAAAATCTGTTTATAATTTTTGCCGTTTTTAGCCATTCCGTTGGCGCCGTCTTGACACATTCCGATACCGTGGCCGTATCCTTTTCCTTCGAAATGGACGGTTTGCCCATGTAATGAAATTTTCGTAATTTTGCAACTGCGAAGGCCGGTTGCTAACCGGAATTTCCCGCACGGAACCTGTTTAATGCCGGACGAAGTACGCAACGTTAAATTCGTGGCCCGGCCGGTAGAGGTTTTGCGGGCAATAGAAACGCCTTTTAAGGTTCCTTTTAGCCCAACTGTTTTTGCATAACTCATTACTTTGGCAGTAGAAATATTCATTTTCCACGAGTAACTTTTGGAATGGGAATCGGTGGAACAGGAGGATCCGGATAAGGGCTTAATGGTTTTTGCCGTGGGATTCCAACTGCGTATATCATCGGTCCCTCCGCCGCAGTTTCCATGATAGTAGGTGTAGAAAAGTTGCCCTTCATAAGTAAGAACTTGGTCTTGTGTGGCATCTACCGCCTGTTTAACGGAATCGTATTGTTTACCGCCGCCTTTATACATTTGGCTTCGTACGTCGCTATAAAGATCAAAGGTTTTATTTTTAACGTTTTCAATGGTTTTTAGCGTATAAGTTCGCGCGGCTACTGCTTGCGCTTTTAATGCTTCAAGTGGCCAGGAATAACTCATTTCGTAGGGAAGTACCCCGTAGAGATAATTTTCTAAATCCACATGTTCTATCATGTAAAATGTATTGGTCGCCGGAACAATAAAGAGTCTTCCGGCATAGAGATTGTCATTCCAAGTAAAAAGCGTATTTTTAGCCGGTTCTAAAATAATCGGTTGTTTAGCGCGGAGCGTACCCACTTGTATCTGCCCATTTCCTAGGGCTTTAACGGCCAGTGTTCCGGCCGCGGAAACTTTATATTTTTTACTCAAATCTTGCGTGTAAACATAAATACGCCCCGAATGTTTAATTTCCGTAGCGGTTTGATTATCCGTTAATAAAATGCGAACGGTTTTAACGGCCTGTTCTTGCGGAGATTGATCCGCTAAAGGCGCTTGGGAAGGCGGTTCCGGGTCGGGGAATTCTGCCGTTTGGGGGGCTTCTATTACCGGTGAATCAGCCAAAGCCGTTGTAATTGCAGTTGTTTTTGAAGTGCTGGAAGTAGTGGGCCGTTTTGCGGAAGGGACTGCACAGGCTGCCAGAAAAATCAAAACGAGTGATAGAAAAATATTTGCGGTTAATTTGTTCATTATTAAAATAATAGGTCCGCGTGCATGTTACGGCCCATATGTTCATACGCTTTGCGCGTTGCCACGCGTCCGCGCGGTGTGCGAGCGATGAACCCTGCTTTAATTAAGAAAGGTTCGATGACGTCCGTTAATGTATCTACCGATTCGGAAACAGCAATGGCTAAGTTCTCTACCCCGACGGGTCCGCCGGAGAAGCGATCAATCAAGGCTTCCAAAATCCGCTTATCTACACTATCCAGCCCTTCTGCGTCAATATCCAAGGAATCCATGGCTGTTTTGGCAATGGTTTGTGTGATAACGCCTTCCCCTTTTACCTGTGCAAAATCGCGTGCGCGGCGCAGTAACCGGTTGGCAATACGCGGAGTTCCCCGCGAGCGTTTAGCCAATTCGGTTAAGCCCGCGCGGTCGGCTTCAATATTTAGTAAACGCGCGGAACGTTCTAAAATATCGGTAATTTCCGGAACTTCATAAAACCCTAAATTAAATACAATTCCAAAGCGGTCGCGTAAAGGACCAGTGAGCAGCCCGGAGCGGGTAGTTGCTCCGACAAGCGTAAAGCGCGGAACGGCTAATTTTAAGGTGGTGCTTCCGGCTCCTTTGCCAGTGTTGATAAAAAACGTAAAATCTTCCATGGCCGGATAAAGGGCTTCTTCCACCGCCGGATTTAAGCGGTGAATTTCATCAATAAATAAAATATCCCCTTCGGCCAGTTCGGTAGTGAGCATGGCGGCTAAATCGCCGGGGCGTGCCAACACCGGCCCAGAAGTTACTTTGATATTTACACCCATTTCGTGGGCTAAGATATTAGCAAGGGTTGTTTTTCCTAAACCGGGCGGTGCATAAAAAAGGCAATGGTCTAGCGCTTCTTTGCGGGATTTGGCGGCTTGAATAAAAATACGTAAATTATCTTTTAACTTTTCTTGCCCGACAAACTCATCCAGTGTGGCCGGGCGCAAAGCCGCTTCCAACCCGGATGATTCGTCAGGAAGTTGTGTAACATCTAAAATTTCGTTTTGGTTGCTCATTTTTTCAGTACCCGTAAAGCGTGCGTAATAATGGTTTCAATTTTATCGTTAGGGTTAATTCCTTCTGCTTGTAATTTTTCAAGCGCACGGCGCGCTTCTGCTGCCGAATACCCCAGCGCTCCTAAGGCTTCCAATACGCCGGATAAATAAGGGGCTTCATCCAATACTTTAATTTTGCTTTCCCCTTGAATAGACACAGCATCCATTTTATCCTTCAGCGAATTGATTAATTTTTCGGCGGTTTTAGATGTAAAACCGAAAATACCTGTTAAAATTTTAGGATCGCGTTTTAAAATCGCATTATGAAAATCCGCGACCGACCGTAACGCTTTATTTAAAAACTCGAGTGCTTTTTTAGGGCCTGTATTAGGAATTGCCGTCTTGAAAAGTTGCCATAATTCTTTATCTTGTTTGGAAGCGAAGCCGTAAAGCACCGTTCCATCGTAAGGCGAAATGGATTCTGCCACATAAAACGAGGTTTCTTGTCCGGCGGTTAAATCCTGTGCGGTAGCATGGGGAAGATTTACTTCATAACCAATTCCGCCGCAAAGAATAATAGCCCCGTCTTCTTTTGTTTCTAAAATTTCACCTTTCAAGTACGCGATCATATTAATTCTATTCTAGCAAAAAAAACAACAAGATACTTTAACGGTCTATCCGGGTAACTTGCCCGGTAGTCACATTTAGATCATAGACGAGCATTTTTCGGTAAGTAAAGAGAGAGTTATCGTTTGTAATTATTACACGTAAAATATCATTTTCCTGAAGATCGAAAAATTTTTCTAAATGAGCAGGGTCCGTCATTGGATTGGTGTAAATCGTTTCTTTTAAAAATCCGTCCCGTAATAATTGGACACTGAATAAATGTTGTTTAAAATCCAGATTTGTAATGGGGAATCCGGCAGCATATAAAGTAATGCTGGGGACAATTTCTCCATGCGTTAGATAAGTTTGCGCTACGGAGATTACGTGTTCAATCGGCGTGGCTTGGTGAAGGGCCGGTAACGGATGATCGTCTATTTTTTCGCGTAACAAAGAGACCCATTCACTCGTTTCTAATGCTTGTTTTTGGTAGAAACCTACATATAATGCGGTTACTTTTCCGTTCGCCATAATCGGGGATCCGCACATGCCAGTTAATTCTTCTTTGGCGGTATTGCGTAAAAGCAAGCGTCGCGGCCCGGTAAAAAGGACCTCTTCGTTGAGAAGCACAAGCGGAGCATTGCGGGCAAAACCGGCCACGGAAACGGTTTCCAACAAGGAAGGGTTTTGGAGAGCGGGTTCTAAAGGTTGTAAAAAGGAGATTGCTTCTTTGGGAATTTCAAAAACAGCCACATCGGTTCCGTTTTTATTACTGCTCAACCAGGATTTAATGGGCAGCCTTGTAAATTTTTTTTCTTCGGTTTGAAAAAACATATAGGGCATTTGGCTGATATTTTTCATCACATGGCCGGCCGTTACGCCCAAAATATGATCGTCTATTTTTAAGGCGAATGCAGAAGCGGTTTTATCGGTAGATTCTTTGCCGATCTGAACACGGAAAGTGATCGGTTTGGGAAGTGCCGGAATAGAGGATGTTTTGGGAAGGGGAGGTGTTTTGATGGGTTGAAATAAGGTTTTTAAACGCTGATAAAAGATCACATTGGTTTGCCGTGCTGTAACAGCGGCGGGGGAGATAATTTTTTTGGATAAGGCTCGTTGCAGTGCCGGCAGAGGCACTTTTTGTGCATACAGCGGCAGTAGGCATACAATCTGTAATATCAAGATGAAAACGAAAGCAAAAAGTTTCATATAGTTAGTGTAGCGTTTTTAAACGGTTAGCAACAGCGTCTAAAGGCCCAGTTGTACTTAGGCCTTTAGGGTAGAGTTGTTTGTTAATTTAATTCCGGATATAGCGGAAATTGTGCTAAAAACTGTTTTACTTGGATTGAAATGTTGGCTAAATAGATGTCATCTTCGTGATGCGAGAGAGCCTCATCAATAAATGCGGCTACTTGTGCCATGTCTTTTTCCTTCATTCCGCGGGCAGTAATGGCCGGGGTCCCAATGCGAAGCCCGCTGGTTATAAAGGGTTTTTCCGGGTCAAACGGAATGGTATTTTTGTTGGCCGTAATACCGGCTTTATCTAAGGCGGATTCGGCTATTTTCCCGGTCATCTTTTTGGAACGTAAGTCCAGACACATCACATGGCTGTCCGTTCCGCCGGCTACTAATCGGTATCCGCGGCTGATCAGTTGTTTGGCAAGTTCGGCTGCATTTAATTTAATTTGGTGTTGGTAAATTTTAAATTCCGGTTTTAATGCTTCCCCAAAACAAACGGCTTTTCCGGCAATCACATGCATGAGTGGCCCGCCTTGCACTCCGGGGAATACAGCCGAGTTAATGGTTTTGGCTAAATTTTCTTTGCATAAAATCAGTCCGCCGCGCGGCCCGCGCAATGTTTTATGGGTGGTTGTTGTAACAACATCTGCATAGGGAACCGGAGACGGATATTCTCCCGCCGCCACAAGCCCGGCATAATGGGCAATATCACAAGCCAAATAAGCACCGCATGAATCGGCGATTTCGCGCAATTTCTTCCAATCAAAAATGCGGGAATAGTTAGAGGCCCCGGCCATAATGAGTTTGGGTTTGTGTTCTTTTGCCAATTTGGCGGCTTCTTCGTAATCAATTTGTTCGGTATCCGGGCGTACGTTCATGGCAATAATATGATACAGTTTTCCGGAGAAATTAAGCGGATGGCCATGGGTTAAATGTCCCCCATGGGAAAGATTTAACCCCAACACCGTATCCCCGGGTTGTAAAAGGGCAAAGTAAACGGCCATATTGGCTTGGGCGCCGGAGTGGGGTTGCACGTTAGCATGTTCGGCCCCGAATAATTTTTTGGCACGTTCAATCGCCAGCGTTTCTACTTGGTCTACAAATTCGCAACCGCCATAATAACGTTTGGCAGGATAACCTTCGGCATATTTATTGGTTAAGATAGATCCTTGTGCTTGCATGACCGCAAGTGAAGTAAAATTTTCGGAAGCGATTAATTCCAGTTTTTCACGCTGACGCGCAAGTTCGTGTTGTACAGCGTTAAAAATTTCGGGATCGGTTTGTTGTAAGTTTGGGTACATGGGTTGCTCCTTTAAAGGGGGAAGGAAAAAGCCCCCCGGAATGATAAAAAATTTTAAATAATTTACTATACAATTTTGCAAGTTATTTAATATAATTTACTAAATAGAAGTTAATTCCAGCAAGAGGTGTGAAAAGAAATGGCAAAATTGACCAAAAAAGACTTCCTCAAAAATACTATCAAGCACATTGATATGAAGAAATACAATGTGGTCCCCATGGTAGAAGCGTTTGAGGGTATGGCTTATGCTTCCCGCGAAGTGGCCCGCGCGAGTAAAATCTACAACATGATGCTCGCTGATAAAAAATGCTCCGTAATTTTGTGTATTGCAGGGTCGCTCGTATCCGCCGGGATGAAAAAAGTAGTGGTGGATATGATTCAAAATCACATGGTGGATGCTATTGTCTCTAACGGTGCTAACATTGTAGACCAAGACTTTTTTGAAGCCCTCGGTTATAAACACTACATTGGAACCCCCTATAATCAGGACGATAACCTCCTGCGCGATTTACATATTGACCGCATTTACGATACTTACATTGATGAAGACCAATTGAAAGAATGTGATGAAACTATTCATAAGATTTGCAATTACCTGGAACCCCGCCCCTATTCTTCGCGCGAATTTATTTGGGAAATGGGAAAATGGTTAGAGAAAAAAGGGAAAGGTAAAGATTCTATTGTTTACAATGCTTACAAATATGGTGTTCCGGTATTTGTGCCGGCATTTAGTGACTGCTCGGCCGGCTTCGGTTTTGTGGCGCATCAAACCGAACATCCGGGTGCGCATGTTTCTATTGATAGCGCCAAGGATTTCTTGGAACTGACAAAAATTAAAATTAAAGCCAAAGAAACCGGACTTATGATGTGGTCCGGCGGCGTACCGAAAAACTTTGCGCAAGACACGGTGGTGGCGGCTGAGATTTTAGGGGCCGAAATCCCCATGCACAAATATGCGGTACAAATTACCGTTGCGGACGTGCGCGACGGGGCTTTATCCGGCTCTACCTTAAAAGAAGCCTCTTCTTGGGGAAAAGTATCCACAGCATTGGAACAAATGGTCTATGGGGAATGTACCACATTGATCCCATTAATTATTGGATATGGCTACCATAAAGGTGCGTGGAAAAAGCGTAAAGCGACGAATTACGTCAAATTCTTGCAGGATGAAGACGCCAAACTCGCGAAAGCCAAAAAAGCAAAATAATGCGTTTTAAAACCGCAATTCTTAGTTTGCTGATACTGATCTGCCCGTGTGCATTTTGCTACGGGCAGCTCAGTTTTTCGGGTGTAAACGGAGAACGCGGTTATTCGGCCATGCGCGGTGTCTTTAAATGGGATTTGGATAATGGCTTTGTGCTTGCTCCCTCTTATGAATATTACCGCATGTCTGATGAAAAGGGAGTGGAAGAAACTGGTACTACCCATCGGTATGGTTTAAGAGGTTCTTACGAATGGACCGATAGTTGGATAGTGTTGGCTGGAGTGGCTTGGCAACCCCGTGCGGTAGGATATAATTCAGTGAGGTATTATGCCGGGTTGTCATGGATGCCTTTTTATAGGTGGGCATGCCTAAAAGATCCGCAACTAAGTGTACGGGTCGGTCAAGGCCGTTCTAAAACGTATGTGAATACGTCCGGAGAACGGTTAAAACACATTTTTAAAGAAACGGAAACAAAGTTGCAAACAGAGGCAACCGTTGATGTAGGCCCTTGGAATATCAAAGGGTCCTGGCAGAAAGTGCTACAATATAGTAGTCCCCCGCAACCGAATATCAGTTTTAGTTGGGCAGATATTCCGTTTATGACGGCGGTTGTTCAAGGCTTTTTACGGGAAGCCGCCGCTTTACGCGTGAGTTATAAAACTCAATTTATTACGCCGTATGCCTCTCTGGTGCGGTATCAGTACGCTCAGGCATCCAGTCCGGCCGCGGCAGTAAACGCGGGGCTTCATATCCATTGGGGAGAAACGACACTTTCCGGCGGGGTAGAAGTGTTTGAGCCCCGGCGGGAAATGAACCGAAAAACCTTTTTTTCCATGTCGGTAGAAATCGAATTTGATTAGGAGAGACAAATGTCCACTTTTGATTTTCATTGTCAAATTGATGAAGATATGTTCTCGGTAACGGTGTTTTTAACACGCGTATTGGTGACAATAACGCTGTTTTATGTAGCCGCAGGATGTTTACTTTATTATCGGGATTTTCTTTATAATGCCGCCGCTTTAGGTTTTCCGTTACCGGTTCCGGTCGGTTTGGGGCTTGCCATCGGGTTACTGTTTTTAGGGCTATTGCTGGTTTTAGGTTGGTTTACCCGGTGGGTTGCCGGATTGAGCATCTTGTTTACGGCTGCTTTGGGATTCCTGTTTTTTGCAGGGAATTTTAATAAAATTTATGTAGCACTGATCATTTTGCTGATTGCCGCTTTATTGCCGGCCGCTTTGTTAGGGCCCGGAAAAATCAGTTTAGATTATAACCATGCGTTACGGCGTGCGAAAAAAACATTTCGGGGATAATTTATGCAAGCAAAAGAAACTTATGTTAGTTTAGCCAATAAATACCGTCCGCAAACTTTTGAAGATATGGTAGGGCAAGAAAGTATTTCTAAAACGTTGCAAAATGCGTTGAAGTCCGGTCGTATTGCCCATGCTTATTTGTTTTATGGTCCGCGCGGATGCGGCAAAACAACAACGGCCCGTATTTTAGCGAAAGCACTTAACTGTACAGGAAATGGGGCCACTAAACCGACCGCATCCCCCTGTGGGAAATGCCCTCAATGTGTAGAAATTGCCCAAAGTGCTGATTTGGACGTGTTGGAATTAGATGCTGCCAGCAATACGCAAGTTGAAAAAGTACGCGAAGCCATTATCGATACGGTTGCCTTGGCATCCACACGCGATCGTTTTAAAGTTTTTATTTTGGATGAAGTGCATATGCTTTCCTCAAGTTCTTTTAACGCCTTGCTTAAAACCATTGAAGAACCGCCAGCCCACGTGGTATTTATTTTGGCTACGACGGAAAAACATAAAGTTCCGGCTACGATTGTCAGCCGTTGCCAAACGTTTCGTTTCCGTCCGTTGACGGTGGATGAAATCACAGACCACTTAGTGGATTTATCCGGGGCCGAAAATATCGATTTAACCCCGGCCGCTGCTAAAATTATTGCCAAAAATGCAGGCGGTGCAATGCGGGATGCCCTTACCTTGCTGGACCGTGCGATTGCCTATTCCGGCAACCGGATTGACGAAAAACTGGTAGGTGAAATGTTGGGGCTTACCCCGAATGATTTAATTAAGCAAACCGTAGAAGCCTTGATTCAAAAAGATCGTACTTCTCTGCATCAAGTATTTGAAATCTTAGGGGCGGAAGGCTTTGATGCCAATTCCTTTTTGAAAGATTTAAAAAACACCTTAGGCGATTTATTTTATTTTGCCTTGGGGCAAGGAAGTGAGCCGTTTGCACAAGCAAAAGAGGTTTTAACAGGCGTCAGTGCCGGTTTGTTGGCGCAACTGTCCCGAAAAATAAATAAAGTAATAGAAGAAGTAAAATTTGCTGATAATGCGCTTATCAGTGCAGAAGTGGGATTATTTACCGTTATGGAGAGTTGTTTAGACGTGGATTCTTTTATACGCCGGTTGGAGGCCTTGGAAAAAGGGGTTTCTCTGCCGGAAACCAAAGGTCCCGCTTCTCCCATGCGTTCAACTTCCCGCGTAAGTACCTCGGCAAAAACGGAACCTAAACCGGCTGCCCGTTTTTCCTCCTTAACAACCTCACCCCGTCCGGCTGCCAAACCGGCTCCGGCGGCACAAAATACACCTGCGGATATTATTGAAGAAGTGGAACCGGAAGACAATATTTCCATGGAATCCCCATCGATTTCAACGGCGGTTTCCAACCGACAAATATGGGAAAAAATGTTAAAGCATTTTGAAAAAAGTCCGTTTGTGTATGATGTAATGACGAATTGCTCCGTGCGGTTTAATGAAACGGAATGGACGTTAGTTTTTGCGCCCGGAAAAGAGTTCTATCAAATTCCGGCACAAAATAAATTGGCAGATTTAGAGGCAGCCGCCAAAGAATTTAGCGGTAAAAATATACACATTAAATTGGGAGTAGAAACGCAAGAAAAAACAAATGCTAAAATGGCTCCTAAAACTACTGCCCAGGCAACTACACGTCAAAAAAAATCTTCCGTAGAACCGGTTTCTACAGAGGAACCCTTTGTAAATGATTCTTTTGAACAAGATATCAAGGCGTTTTCCTCTACAGAAAACGCGCCGGAAGAAGTGAAAGAAATTTTAGATGTTATTCCCGGAGAATTATTAACTAATTCATGAAAAGTTTAGACCGTTTGATCCGCGCGTTGAGAAGATTACCCGGCGTCGGTCCGCGCCAGGCAGAACGTTTTGCGGCTTATTTTTTGCGTGCTTCGCAGGGAGAAACGGAAGAATTTATTCATGCCTTAGTGACCGTAAAACAAGATGTAAAACTTTGTCCGGTCTGTTTTGCTTATAGCGAAGGGGGGCTGTGCCCCATCTGTTCGGATCCGGACAGAGACCATGGGCTAATTTGTGTAGTGGAAGATCCGCAAGATATTGAAGCCTTGGAAAAAACAGAGGCATATAAAGGGTTGTACCATGTGTTGCATGGGGCTATTTCTCCCTTGGAAGGCCGAAGTGCCGAGCAGGTAAAAGTGCGTGAATTGTTGGCCCGTGTGCATAATTCCGAAGATCCGGTACGTGAAGTAATTATCGCTACGGATCCGGATAGTGAAGGCGAAACAACGGCCTTATATTTGGCCGATTTGTTGCGCGGACTGGTTGGTCAAGTAACGAGAATCGGTTATGGGGTTCCGCTGGGCGGGGACATTGACTACATGGACGAACTGACCTTGGGATATTCTTTAAAAGGGCGTACAAAACTTTAATGCATCCGGACGTTTATAAAAGGCCGATTTTATGGATTTTAATAGCCCTGTTAGGGGCTCTTTCTTTTTTCTACCGACCTACCCCTTCTGCGCAAGACATTTCTCACCTTATTTCGAAAAATACGGTTTCTTTAACAGGACGGGTAGAGTCTTTTTCGGTCTCCAGAAATCATACGTATAATTCGGTCGTGGAAATTCTAAGTGTTGATCACCACAAAGCGAAAGGGCGCGTTTATGCCCGTTTCAGCCAGAAACCGCCGTCGTGGAAAGATATTATTTCTTTTTCGGGGCAATTACAAACTCCGTATGGAGTTGACCTGCCGGGACAATTTAATTGGCGCCGGCATTTGGCCAACCAATCTGTCTTTTCAGAAGTAAAAAGTGATTCTTTTCAAGTCATAAAACCGGCTTGGTTTGGGTGGCGTTGGGTGCGGCAGTTGCGCCGGAGTATATTAAATACATTTTCTGCCGCATTCCCGCCTGAATTAGCGGGAATAGCCGGAGGAATTTTATTGGGCGAGCGCGGCGATATTTCTTCCGAATTATATACCGCTTTTCAAGATAGCGGTGCCATTCATTTGTTGGTGGCTTCCGGCGGTAATGTGGGGTTTGTTACGATCATTACGCTTTGGCTGGGAAGTTTCATAGGTTTGCGCCGGCGGTTTTTATTGCTTCTCACCTTGGGCACGGCCGGATTTTATACGTTACTGGCCGGCGCGGATGCTCCGCTGGTGCGTGCGTATTTGATGGCAGTCGGAGCCTGTTGCGGCTATTTTTTAGGGAGAAATAGCGGAATATTGCAGGGACTCCTCTTATCCTGTTTGGTTATTGTTTGTTTCCGTCCGGCTGCTGTTTTTGATACCGGTTTTCAAATGTCTTTTTTGGCCACCTTAGCCATTATTCTTTGTTTGAGTAATTACACGATATCGCCTAAATGGCCGCGGTGGATACAGTTTTTTCTACAAATCTTTTTAGCCACGTTGGCTTCACAACTGGCACTTCTTCCTATCTTTTGCAATGTGTTTTATAAAATTTCCGTTACGGGGTTGTTATCCAATATGATTTTGGTTCCGTTGGCATCCGTGTTAATGACTCTGAGTTTTGCGTATTATGTGGCCACTTTGCTAAAAATGGGAATTTTGTTTTATTTTCCATGTTTGTGGGGATTGGAATTATTTAAAGAGGGAGTAGAATTTTTTGCAGATTTTCGTTTTTCCGCACTGCCGGTAACTGCGTGGAACGCGTGGAAGGTAGTTGCCTATTACAGTTTATTGTTTTTAATTTTTCATTTGCCGCAAAAACAATTTATCCGTAAAATTTGGAAGGCTTGTGTATCTTTGGCTGTTGTCGCCGGCTTGTTGGGGTGGTACTTCCAAATCCAAAACCGCGGGTGGTTGATTAGCGAGTGGAATCACCGTGCTGTAATCGTACGCGCAGAACGCAAAACATTTATTTTTAATGATGGTATTTCTGCAGAAAAACTGCAACGGGCGCTTGTTTCTTTGGGACTTAAACAACCGGAATCTATTTTATCCTTAGGACCGCTTAAAGAATCCCAAGTGGGGGAAAAAGCACCCTTTATAGATATATGGCCCGGCGAAAGGGTATGTTGGAAAAATACGTGCCTGGAGGCGCAATGGAGTTTGCATCAGACCCGTGACGGAAAAATCTGGCAGGATGTCGGGTATAGCGGACATAAAAAAGAAGAAATTTCCTACTGTATAAAGATTCGGAAAAAATCGCTTTGTGTCGGTTCACAAGCCCGGTTTGTTTATTTAAACGGACAACGGGTTATCCAAGGGAAAAATAATCAAACAGTTTCTTTCCGGTGGTAATTATAAAGAAACCGGGAAGGAACCAACAGCCTTTTCTAGCCCGCATAAAATCCGCGCTGCCTGTGCTTGAAATTCTGGGGCCGGGCTAAATGTATATAAACTCGCCGTAGTTTCCAGCACATTTTGTAATGCCCAGGGGCTAGCCAGTAAAATGCTGGCGGTTGTATGAAATTGCCGGGAGGCTTGCCGTAAAAAATCTTGTTCTTTTTCTTCCAGTTTAATTTTCCCTTGGAATGCCTGATACCGGCGAAAGCATAAAATAAGCAATTTTTGGGATTTGTAAGGAAATTTTTTAACCCGAATGCCGGATTTTTGCAGCGTTTGTAAAAAAGGCATGGCGGAAATGGCGGTAGAATTCCCAATTTCTAAATAGGTGACGGTTTCTCCGGGTTGCAATGGAATCCATGTCCCGGTTTGCACAAGGGCCTTTTGGGCCGTATGAAGGTTTAACTGTTGGGGAGCAAATGCTTCTTGTAAGGAAGGGCGCGGCATTTGTTGGGCCCGGGCACACAAGTGGTTTTGTATTTGCTCGCTATGCGCAAGGGTTTCCGGCGGCAGTGTGCACGCTTCTAGATAATCAATTAACGCATGGGGATTTTCCGGAACCAGTAAAATATCCGCTCCCGCTACAAGCGCCTGTATTGCGGCTTGTTTTTCATTTCCAATGGCTTTCATCAGTAACGCATCTGTTAAAATACACCCTTGATAGTTTAATTCTTTCCGTAATAATTGGGTTGTAATAACCGAAGAGAGCGAAGCGGGAAAATCAGCATCTACCGATGGAAGAAATAAGTGCCCGGTCATCACGCTGTCGGCCTTGGATAATAATGCCTGAAAAGGTTTTAATTCAAGGTTTTTTAATTGGGCTAAATTTTTTTGTAAAACCGGTAAGGCTAAATGAGAATCGGTGGTGGTATCTCCATGCCCGGGAAAATGTTTTAAACTGTTTAACGCCCCTCCTTTTTTTAATCCGTCTAAAAAGGCCGAGGCCAGCGGAATGACCTGTTGCGCAGTGGCGCCAAAAGCACGTGTGTTGACGATAGGATTTAAGGCATTGTTTGCTAAATCTAATACGGGAGCAAACACCCAGTCGACTCCTAAACTGCGTGCCTGAAGTGCTGTTAATAATCCTTTTTCGAAGGCAAGTTCCGGATCATTGGCAGCACCCAATGCCAAATTGGAGGGAAGAAGCGGTGCATCGGATACCCAGCGGCCTAATCCGTCTTCATAATCGGCCGAGATAAGCAAATCGGGCCGGAGAGAATGGCTTCGTACCGTTTGTACAAAGCGAATAATTTCTTCGCAGGTACCTCCGTATAAACAAAAACCGCCCACCCCACGTTTTGCCAACGAAATTGCTTCAGCAAGGGGCGTTTTACCAAACCAAAAACCGGGGTGGACGAGTCTGGCTTTATTCATAAAGAAATTTTTCCCAAAATAGAATTTTTTCGTGCACCGGTGGCATGGGCACAATGGTTGATTTGTCTTTTCCAGGCGAGCCAGGCAAATAAGGCAAAAGCCGCGGCTTCTTTGGCATGCGGATCAATGCCGTAAGATACAGAAGAAACAATTTTTGTAGAGGGTAAACAAATTTGCAGATTATGAAGAAGCGTGTGGTTGTAACAACCTCCGCCGGATACAATAATTTCTTGCCGGTCTTTTTTCGGAACAAAACGGCGAATCTGGTCAGCAATTGCGGCGGCTGTAAAGAAATTAAGGGTAGCGAGTAAATCGGTCGGATTTTTAAATTTTTGAATAGGGAAAAACCGCTTTAGGTACGTTATGCCGAACGCATTTTTATCTAAACTTTTTGGTGGTTTTTGCGTAAAGTATTTTTGTTTTAATAATTGTTTTACAAGTTCTATATCAGCTTGTCCGCGTGCGGCCACCGCGCCGTTTTTATCAAAAGGCCGTTTAAAAAAATGTTGGCAACACAAATCCATGAGTGTGTTGCCCGGCCCGGCATCAAACCCATCTGTTTTACGGTTTTTACCAACGATAGAAAAATTAGAAATACCACCGATATTAAGTAAAATTTTCGGACTTTTCTTTCCAAAAATATATTCGTCAAAAAAGGGCATCAGCGGGGCGCCTTCTCCTCCCAAAGCAACGTCTTTTGCACGAAAATCACTGACCACGGGAACGTTCAACTCGGCGGCTAAAAAAGAAGGTTCTCCGATTTGTAAGGTGTTCGGATAGGTATCATGCGGACCGTGATAAACGGTTTGTCCGTGGGAACCAATCACAACAATTTGTTCCGGCTTGAGGTTAAATTCTTTCAAAAAACGCTGCACGGTTTTTACATATAAGGTGCCTAATTGATAATGCAGTTGGCTTAATTGGGGGGCTTTTAGATCAAAAGCCTGAAGTAAACTTTTTTGCAATTTGGCGGGATACGGATAGTTTTTAAAAAAAATAATTTTAAAAGGAACAGGGCGTATCGCACAGATGGTTAAGCCGTCTGCGCTTGTTCCGCTCATCAACCCTAAAGCCAGTTTATGCATCAATGACTCGGGTTAAAAACCCGCGCTCCTTTTTGAGTAATTTTTCAGCCTGTTTACGGTCTGTCTTTTTACGGTACATGACAACGGCGGTTTTGACCTGCTTACCGGAATCGTTTAAAAGTTGCCGGGCCGTTCGTTCATCGGCACCGGATACCTGGCAAATCAGACGGATCGCACGAAGTACTAATTTTTCGTTTGTAGGACGGACATCAATCATCAAATTGCCATAGGTTTTTCCGCATAAAGCCATGGCTCCGGTGGTAATTGCATTCAGCGTCATTTTAGTAGCAGTGCCTGCTTTCATACGGGTTGAACCGCTTAATGCTTCGGCTCCGGTTTGCAAACAAATATGGATTGCCGCGTTTGCCGTGTCGGCTTCCGGATTACAGGATACCAAGGCTGTGGCCGCACCGATTTTGCGTGCGGCTTGCAAGGCTCCCATTACATAAGGGGTGCGTCCGCTGGCAGTAAGGCCGATTACAAAATCGCCTTTGCGGGCTGCGTTGCTAATTTCTGCTCCCCCTTGTTTATCGTCGTCTTCGGCTCCTTCCTTCGCGCGAAAGACAGCGCTTCTTCCGCCGGCAATTAACCCGATAATTTGGCTGGGTTTCGTGCCAAAGGTCGGGACGCATTCCACGGCTTCTAAAATTCCCAGCCGTCCGCTGGTACCTGCCCCAATAAAAATAATTTTATTTCCGGCAGCATATGTTTTTGCCGCCATAATCATGGCCGCCGCGATTTGAGGGGCGGCTTTTTTGACAACACGTGCGGCTGTAAAATCTTCGCGGTTAATGGCACGCGCAATTTGCAGGGGCGTCATTTTGTCCAGCCCCTGTGTGCGGGGATTAACTTGCTCCGTTGGGAGCGGTTTTATAAGAGAATTATTTTTTTTCATGAACGGGTGGCTCTGCCTGATCTAAAAGTTTAATTTTAAAAGCAAGTGGTACGATTAAGAAAGTTACCAAACTAATCACGCTTGCAACCCAGAAAAACGTTTGGTAGCCCATCCAGGCTTGCAGTTTTCCCGATAACATAGATGGGATCATCATGCCCAAGGCCATAATTCCGGTAGAAATAGCATAATGGGAGGTTTTGTAAGGTCCTTGGGAGACGTACATGATAAATACGGTTAACGCCATCATGGCTAACCCATATCCGAAATTTTCCAGTGTAATTAATGTGGCAATAATCGCCAGCCCCGGTTTTGCTACCGCTAAATAAACGTAGAAAAAATTAGGTAATACTAGGGCGAAAGCAAAAGGCCAAATGCATTTTTTAAAACCGAATTTGCCAAGTAGCCATCCTCCCAGCAGATTTCCGGCAATAATCGCCCCTAATCCCAAAGTTCCTTTAATCAGCCCAAACTGTTGCATGGATAAAGCGAGTGCGCCTTCGGCGGTAGGCTTTAATAAAAAAAGCGGCACTATTTTTTCTAATAAAGCCTCTCCAAAACGGTAGAGTAAAATAAAAAGTAGAATGTAGAGTATATTTTTTTGGGTAAAA
>CADBIY010000010.1 GCA_902794895.1 Candidatus Avelusimicrobium vaccinum
GATGTGCGTTGGATAAACCGTACATAGGGAATATTAATAAGTTAGTAACGGCGGAAGTATTGCCGCAGACGGATACGAAGAATTACAGATACCGTTTAGAAAGTACGGGGATGTTGGCAAGCAGTAAAGGGATGTCGTATGAGTTAAAGATGCCGTCGTATGCGGACGGGCGCATATGTTGTGAAGGGGCGGATTGCGGAAAACTCAATAAAGATTATCCCACGTGTAATGATTTAGTACAACAAGCGGATTATCAACAAGCGACCGGATGTACAGCCACCCTGGAGGAACCGTCCGGATCGGAACCGGAACCGGTGTATTTTGAATGTCCAACTGATGAACCGAGCACAGAGCCGTGCGGTTGCGAAAATAAGGGAAAACGAACACGTGCTTGTAATCATGAGACGGGCGAATGGGGTGCGTGGTCTGAGTGTACCATATCGGAATGTTCGGAAACAATTTCTTGTGATGAGTGGTGGAGGAGTAAGAATGAATTTGACCCCAACGGTGCAATACAGTTCTGTCTGGGATACGGCAACCTCGGCGGACTAAGATATAAAGGTGGAAACATGCTTGAAACGAATGCTGACAAAGATGCGTTCAGAGAAAGTTGTTGTGTGGAACCCTATTGTTCAGAAGACGATCAGTATAGTGTGGTTGAGAAGGACTCAGGTAAATTGCTAGGGTGTTGTCAAGAAAGTGAGGAGTTAATTTTAAAGGAAAAAGGGGAGTACGCTTGTGGTACATGTTCTGACGGAAAAAGGCACCCCCTCGATTCTCAAAATAGAAGATATTTTAAGGGTGGTAATCTTGTGGCCTGTTCCGACGGATCATGGGCTGCAGAACCAATTGCCTTGACAGCAGTTTACGACTCGGGGGTGTATGCGGATTATAATATAAGCATCCCACGGCAGAAGAATACGGGAGACTGTCGCGCCGGTTTCACTGGTACGCAGGCTACGCGGTATGCTCTGTGTACCGATGAAGTATCAGCCGGAAATTGGTGTAATACGCAATGTAACGATGAGGAAATTTGTTATGCGGTTTGTTATTCACAAGACCCGGTTTGGGAAAGAACAGGAACCGTCAAGGAGACTGTGGAAACTGGAACACTGTGTAATGACCAAACATTTTGTGTTGTGCTTCAAAATCAAGATGCTTCTTATTCTTTGCCTGGCGGATACACATTTGTTGGTTGGACTTCGCAGCAAATAACAACTCTGCTGGAGGATAGTTTCTTCTCCTCCGGTCCTGGCCGCTCACCCACCTACAGCGGGCAAGTTACTTGCACTTCTTGCAGAATCGGAGAGGGTGTTGCGTATCCGTTAACTGAGGAAAAAAATCTTAGTAGCGTTGGTTCTTGGGGGGTAACCTCAGCAGGAACAGCCTGTTTAAAGCGTAAGACGACGTCGGTATCTGGGTATGCTTGCGTGCAACGTGGATTGAGCAGGAAAAAACCAACTTACTGTCAGAGTGGTGATCAGACTGCGGATGGAGGGTGCTTCATTGACTAAAATCCTTACAGAATACCCCGGGCTTTACGCCCGGGGATAAATAAAAACCCTAGCGCAAGAAAACGGAGTTTTCTTACAAGTTGTACGCTAGGTAAAATCAAACGAAGTGGAGATGTTGGAGCAAAAGAAACCCCGGGCTTTACACCCGGGGAGTTTCATGTTATCTAAAGAATTTATCCGTGGCTGTGCTCTGTGGAGTGTTGGCAGTTGATGCAATACCGTGCAAACGGTAATGCTTTAATACGCTTTTTGGGAATCGGCTGGCGGCAGATCTCACAGGTGCCGTAAATGCCTTTATCCATTTTGCGCAAGGCTGCTTCAATCTGTTCAATGGTATTATGCGCGTTTCCGGAAAGTTCAAATAAAATTTCTTTATCTAAACTACGGGTAGCATTATCAATGTCATCACCCACTTCCGCTTCCGGCATATCCATATCTTTTTTGTCTTTTAAGCGTGCGGCGGCTTCTTCTTTGAGAGTAAGCAAGTGTTTTTTTATTTCTTTCAGTTCAGTAGCCGTCAAAGCATCTTTGGTCGTTTTTTTAATAGCCATAAATCGGTGTCCCCTTCTAAAAAATAAGTATTGGGTTCCATTCCAACAGACTCCCAAATACTGTTTGATTAGTGTAGCATAGTCTGCTTTTGTTTTGCAACTCTTTTTTTAAGGACATGATACAGTGTAAACTGTTATAATAAAATAAAGCAGTAGGAGGATTTATGAAAAATATACTCACCCGTCCGATTGGCGAACTGGTGGCGGCGAATCCGATTGTAGCGAACTACAAAAAGATGTGGCCGTTTGTGAAACCCTATTGGTTCCGTGCTGTGCTGAGTTTATTATTAACGTTGCCGGCCGGCGCGTTGGATTCTGCCATTGCGTTGTTTATGAAATCATTTACAGATGATGTATTGGTCGCCAAGGATGCCAAATTTGCCACGTTTATCCCGCTTTTAATTGTTGGCTTTGTGTTGGTGCAAAGCAGTTTGACGTATGCTGTAAAATACCTCAACACCTGGGTTGGCGGTAAGATTACAATTACTTTACGCAAAAAATTATTTCATAAATTAATGACTATGCATAGCGGCTATTTTGATACGACCAACTCCGGGTATATTATGATGCGCTATAATAACGATGCGGATGCTGCCAGTTCCGGGTTGATTGATAACTTGCGCAAAATGGTTACGCGTACTTGTTCTGCGATTGCATTAATTTGCGTCCTGTTGTATAACTCGTGGCAATTAACGGTTATTGCGGTAGGTGCCTTTGCGGTAGCCGGCGGACTGATTTTTGTGGTACGCAAATCGTTGGAAGATCTCGTCCGGAAGACGGTTGTGGTGGGTTCGGTTGCCATGCGGGCCTATAACGAAGCATTTAACGGAAACCGCACGATTGCTGCGTATAATTTACAGGAAGATCAAGAACAACGCTTTTCTAACCTGATGAATAATATTTTCTCGTTAAATATGGGGATTGTGAAGCATACGGGTTGGCTTTCGCCGGTAATGCATTTTATCGTTTCCTTAGGGTTAGCCCTTGTGTTTTGGCTGAGTAGTGCGTTAATTGTTAAAGGAACAATTACCAGTGGAAATTTTACCTCGTTTGTAACCGCACTGTTGCTTCTCTATCATCCGGTCAAAAGCATGGGCGATACGTATATTGCTATTAAAACGGCTTTCCTGGCAATTGAACGTATCTTTGAAATTTTTGATTTACCGGTACAAATTGCTGACAAACCGGAAGTCAAGTCTCTTAACCGGGTCTCTAAAGAAATTTGTTTTAATCATGTTTCTTTTTCGTACAAGCCGGATGTGCCGGTATTAAAAGATTTTAATTTGAAGGTGCCGGTAGGGTCGACTGTGGCTTTAGTAGGAAATTCCGGCGGTGGAAAATCGACGGTAGTCAGTTTGCTGCCTCGTTTTTATGAAGTAGGAAAAGGCTCAATTACCATTGACGGCATTGATATTAAAGATTACTCCTTGCATTCATTGCGAGATCACATGGCCGTTGTGTTTCAGGATAATTTTTTATTTACGGGAACTATTCGTGAAAATATTTTAATTGGCCGTCCCGGTGCTAGCGAATCTGACCTGAAGCAGGCTATTAAAAGTGCTCACTTGGAGGAGTTTGTAGACTCATTACCCAAAGGACTGGATACTGAACTGGGCGAACGCGGACTCAATTTATCCGGCGGACAACGTCAACGTGTCGCTATTGCACGTGCATTCATCCGTAATGCGGAGATTGTTATTTTAGACGAGGCAACCAGTGCTCTGGATAACAAATCCGAAGCGGTTGTGCAAAAAGCGTTGGATAATTTGATGAAAAATCGCACCGTGTTTGTGATTGCGCACCGCTTATCAACCGTGGTAAATGCTGATAAAATTGTAGTTCTTAATGAAGGGCAAATTGTAGAAGAAGGAACGCATGCAGAATTGCTAGCCATTCCAAACGGTGCCTATGCGGCTCTATACAATGCCCAATTTAAGAAAAAACAAGCATAAGGTAGGCTCTTTTGACAAAGAATCCCTGATTCCAGGGATTCTTTTTTTATTGGCAAACAAATAGAAAAGGCCCTCTGCATTTATTCAACACAGAGGACCTAGTTATACGGCCTTTCCATTTTCACTCTCCAACTCAGAGGTTTGTTCCACAGATCAGAACCTTATTCTAACTCCCCAGTACCAGTAATCAGTTGCGCATACCCATATCTCCGGAATTCCCGCCTATCCTCAAATAAGCGGCCCACAGCTTGTGAATATGCCTTCGCACCTCAATTCCCAGCACTGAAGTACAAATAAAGAACTCTTATTTTCTGTTCAGAACCCAAGAAATATCACGTTCTTCACGTCTCTACTTCCTACATTCTCAACAGCCGCTCTTATCTTAGAAAAATGTCTAAACGTCATTAGGTTTAGATCCTCTGTCTTAAATAAGAGCAATTCTGCCTCACAACCTCTAACGAGGATACTCTAAGTATAATGGAAAAGAAATAATTGTCAAGGGGGAATTTAAAAAATCGTATTTGTAATTCGTCTGACGACGATCCCGATAGGTTTTGCTGAAGCCGATACAGACGTATATTCCTGCTCGTGTTTTTTCCATTTTAGACCGTTCGCCTGTTTTTTTATTTGTCGTACAAGGTATTTTTCTCCTTTGCGTACTAACATCGTGCAACCTGAAATCCATTCAAAAGTCGGCGCGATAAATAAAACATCTTCTGCTTGGGGAGCCGGCAAATCGGTTTCCCCTGCGCGTATGAGAAATTGTGCTCCTTGCGCTGCCCGTCTGGGAAGTGCCCACCATTCGGACACTTGGGTTTCTTGATATAGCGGCAATTGGGGAGGTAAGTGAATAAAGAAGGGAAGCATCACGCTGTTAATAGTTTGAAAATTATATGATTTTCTGTCAGTAGAGTAAGTATTTTGCGCATTAATGGAATCGTGTAGCCCTTGGGTTTTTTCTATAAAGTTAGTTTGTATATAAGAAGACGGAATGAATAAACGAGATACTTCGTAGGTATCTAAATTGAAAATATGCTCAAGTTGGTTGAGGTACCCTTTGGATGGGTGGCGTTTTCCGGTTGCCCAAAGGGCTACGGTAGCGGTGGATACATGTAGTCTTTTTGCTAACTTTGCCTGTGCTCCGCGCAAAACACCATTATTCCATTTTTCTAGTTGTTTTTCAAATTTATTCATCATATTTATTCTCCTAAAATATGG
Organism: Candidatus Avelusimicrobium vaccinum; assembly: GCA_902794895.1. Lineage (GTDB taxonomy): Bacteria > Elusimicrobiota > Elusimicrobia > Elusimicrobiales > Elusimicrobiaceae > Avelusimicrobium > Avelusimicrobium vaccinum. Next base: position 5,236 of record CADBIY010000010.1, read on the forward strand.
AAAATAGTTGGAACAAAAAAATACTTGACAAATACTTACAATACTTACTATACTAACAATATGGAAGAGGAAATAAAGCCTCTTTCGCTTGCCGGCGTTTTCGTTTCCTATCAATGGCAAAAAGAATACGAAGAATCGGAGGGCCTTTCCTCAAGGCCAATGCTGCGCCTGTAGTATGTCTGCTCTGATACGCCGCCGCTACATCATTCTGCCAGGAATCATGTAGTGATATTGTAGCAAATAAAAGACCGTTTGGGTTAGCAAAGTTAATAGGTCCTCTACAATGGATTACAGGATCTTATCCATTAACTTTGCAACCCGGCGGGTTGTGTTGTATGTTATGACACGGAAAATAAGTAATTTATTTTTTAATTATCTATAATATACTAATGAAAAACAATTTTTCCTTAAATATTTACGGCCTTATATTTTCAATTTTAATATTAGTAGCCGCTTTAACTTATATTCTTCCTGCCGGTCAATACGACACTTTTGAAAAAGATGGGCGTACCTATACTGTTGCAGGTTCTTATCACGCGGTCTCCTCCAATCCGCAAGGGCTGAGTGCCGTTTTGACGGCTCCTGCTAAAGGCTTTGAGAAATGTGCTGACATTATTGTGTTTATTTTTATTACAGGTGCGGTATTTACCATTTTAGAGAAAACCGGCACGGTGAACGCCTTTATTGTCGGAACAAGTTACTTATTTTCCCGGCGTGAAAAGTTAAAAAAATTTTTCATCCCGGTATCTATGCTTTTGTTTTCTTTAGGCGGTGCCGTATTTGGCATGGAAGAGGAGACATTAATTTTTATTCCGTTATTTATTCCGCTTGCACTTTCTTTGGGATATGATAGTGTAGTGGGGGTAAGTATTCCTTTTTTGGGGGCTTGGGTCGGCTTCGGTTCTGCCTTTATGAATCCGTTTACTGTCGGGATTTCCCAAGGGATCGCCCAATTACCGCTTTATTCCGGAATGGGGTATCGGCTTATTGTGTGGGGAATTTGTACCGCGGTTGTGATTGGATTTGTGATGTGGTATGGTGAAAAAATTCGTAAAAATCCGTCAAAAAGTATTACTTATCACGCAGATAGAAAACGGTTGGAGAATCTAAAATTGGATAGTTTAACAAAGCCTGAATTTAAAACCTCTCACTGGATGATTGCATTTCTTTTTGCAGCGGGCATGTTGTTTTTAGTTTATGGGGTGGCAAAATTAGGATGGTATATTATTGAAATTTCAGGACTCTTTTTAGGAATTGGAATTGTATGCGCATTGGTTGGACGGTTGCGCCTTCAGCAAACAACGGATGCAATTATTGACGGTGCCCGCAGTATGGTTAGTGTAGCCGTGATGTTGGCTTTGGCACGCGGTATTGTCGTGATTGCGGGCGATGGCCGTATTTTAGACACTGTTTTATTTGCCATTACCAAAAGTATCGGAGGATTTCACCCGTTGCTGGCGGCGGAGGGGATGTTTTGGGCTCATTCATTTATTAATTTCTTTGTAGCCTCGGGTTCTGGTCAGGCAGTGCTTACCATGCCGGTCATGATTCCATTAAGTGATCTGATTGGCATCAATCCGCAACTTTCTATTTTGGCATATCAATTTGGGGAAGGTTGGTCAAATGCCATTATCCCCACCGCTCCGGTTACTATGGCCGCCATTGGTATTGCCAAAATTCCATGGATAGAGTGGGCTAAATGGAATTTGCCTCTTCAAATTATCTTGGCCGTACTATCTATGCTTTTATTAATTCCTGCTTACTTAATGAATTGGTAACATCCTTTTTTTATAAATTAGAACCACTTCTATTGGTTTTTGGTCCTATTTTATGTCTTCACGTTTAAAATTGGAAAACTTAATTTTTTACCGGGCTGCCTATTTAGATACCTTGGTAGAGGCAAATAATGGTTTTTTGGTGACCCGGTGTCCCGATCCCCTGTTGCGGGCATATATCTTGTTATATAACCAATTTTTTGCATTAGAAAACAGACGGGAATTGGCGAGTGAACAAGAATCGGTTTGGAACCTGGAATTCCGTGGTAACGGGTTTTTTGCAAGCCCCTGTTTCTCTGCAGATTATCCGACTCAATTATTTTATGAAATTTATTTTAATTGCTTGTCGGCTTTAAAAAATAACTTGACAAAAAAATAATATTATGATATAATATTAATATTACAAAACGCAAAAAGCGGTTTGTATTTTTTTATCTTTTTTCTTCTTTTTTCTTCCTCTTATTTTAAAAACATATGCCTAATTCTCCTAAGAGATACAAACGTGCTTCCAGCGCGTTTGCGTCGAAATCTTCTTTACGTTATCAACCGGAGTTTTGTGAACGATTGCTTCAGTTTTTTGATGTTTCTCCTTTTACTATTACCGAAGTTGCCAAAAAAGACGGTTCTATTAGTCTTGTTGAGACAGCCGCCGAATTGCCGACGTTTGCCGCATTTGCTAAACAGTTAGGAACCACTTGTGAAGTGTTAAGCAATTGGGAGAAGACACACCCTGCTTTTCATGAAGCCGCGCAAAAGGCGAGAGATTTACAAAGTAATATCTTGATTCAAAATAGTTTGCGTGGTAATTATTCGGCCTCCTTTGCGGTATTTACCGCTAAAAATTTATTGGGATGGAAAGACGGCAAAGAAGAGGGGGCCGCACAACAAATTCAAATACGTTGGGAGAACTGAGAATGAAAACGCAATCCGTGGTAATTCCATATAAACCTCGTGCTGTTCAGCAAACGATACATACGGCTTTGGAATCACACCGCTTTTGTGTGTTGGTTACGCACCGTCAACTTGGAAAAACCGTTTGTGCTATCAACCATTTGCTAAAAAAATCAATTCAAACCTCGCGTAAATATGCACGTTATTTTTACGTTGCGCCCTTCTTAAAACAAGCCAAAATGATTGCGTGGGATTATTTAAAACGTTATAGTGCGCCTATCCCGGGAGTGCAAGTACATGAAACAGAACTGTGTATTAAACTCCCCAATGGCTCTCGAATTTGGATTGCCGGGGCAGATAATCCGGATGCGCTGCGGGGAACCTACGCGGATGGGGTTGTGTTGGATGAATATGCCCAGATTAAGCCGGATGTTTTTACGGAAATTATCCGCCCTATGCTGCTTTCCCGCGAAGGATGGGCCGTTTTTATGGGGACCCCTAAAGGCCAAAATGCATTTTATGAATTATTTAATCGTGCACAAAAATTGGCAAAGCGTGATCCCTCCGGTTGGTGGACCGGGGTATTTCGGGCCGATGAATCGGGGGTAATAACCGGTGAAGAACTTGCCCATATCCGGCAAGAAACTCCAGACCTGATTTTTCGTCAGGAATATTTATGCGATTTTACCGCCAGTGCGGAGAATATTTTAATTCCGATTGTGGATGTTCTGCAATCCTGTTCACGCAGTTATACCTCCGGCGATCTTCGCGGAAGTGCCAAAATTTTAGGGGTAGATCCCGCCCGTTTTGGAGATGACCGCAGCGTGATTTTCTTCCGCCAAGGCGTGAAGGCATTTGAGCCCATGGTGTTTAAGCGGCTGGATAATATGACCTTGGCCGGACACGTAGCCCGGCAAATTGAACAAACACGTCCGGACGGCGTTTTTATTGATGCCGGTTGCGGAGGAGGGGTCATTGATCGGTTAAGACAGTTGGGCTTTACGGTTACAGAAATAGCGTTTGGAGCAACGGCTTCCCAACCGGGGCAGTATGCCAATAAACGTGCTGAAATGTGGGGACTGATGGCGCAATGGATTAAAACCGTCGGGCAACTGCCTCCTTCAGCCGATTTAAAGGCGGATTTGACTCAAGTCGCATACGATTATGATGTTGCCGGGCGACTTCGTTTGGAATCAAAAGAAAAAATTAAAGCGCGTTGTGGAAAAAGCCCGGATTTGGCAGATGCGTTGGCTTTAACGTTTGCGTTACCTGTCGCAGTACGCAATGGGCATGGGATCGAATTTGCACGCAGTGAATATGAGATTATCTGATCGACGTAAATTTAAAAAAATACTTGACAAAATAGATTATATTTTGTATAATTATATTATATTAGATATAACTAATTTTCTTCTTTTATATATGTAAAAAAAACCGCCTGCTAGGCAAGCGGTTCTCTATCAAAAAATCCTTCTGTTTAGGCGCTCCACACCATTAAACTCAGCGCGGCTACCAATAAAACAGTCAATAAACAAGTAATCCACCCGGCAGTACGTTTACTCATCTTCGGAAACATTTTCCGTGTAATTATATAAAATCCCGGTACAGCCATTAATACGACAAATAAGAAAATTACAAAAAGTCCCGTCATAATACCCTCCATTACTTTATAGTAGTAAATTTTTCTCACTTCTGCAGTTTTTCTTTTAATTACACTTTTATGAAACATACACCAATTGATTATATGCGTCTGTATGACGAACTTAAAAACGGGCAGACTTCTTGGACGCCTGTTTGGAAAGAACTCAGCGCTTATTTAGCGCCTACACGTGGTTTCTTTGACGGGCAACAACCCGGACAAGGCCGCCGCATTGACCATAAAACATTGTTGGACTCCAATCCCTGCTTAGCGGTAGAAATATTGGCCGCGGGCATGATGTCCGGCTTAACCAGTCCGGCGCGAAGTTGGTTTAATTTGAGTATTTCTCCGGCAGAAATCGAGGAAGCACCCGGTGCGCGGGAATGGATATTTGATGTAAAAAAATGTTTGGAAAAAACATTTGCCAAAAGTAATGTGTACGGCGTCTTGCATGGGTTTTATCAAGAGATTGCTGTATTTGGCACTGCGGCCTTTTTGTTGGAAGAAGACCGTGAAAGAGGAATTTTCTGCCGGCCGTTTACGGTAGGGGAATATTGTCTGGGCGTGGATGAAAAAGGGAAAGTCAATCAATTTGCCCGCGGCTTTTTTATGACGGGCTCACAATTAAAAGAAACATTCGGCATGCAGGTACTTCCGCCGCAAATCCGTCAGGAAATCGAACGCGGAAATACAGCGCGTTTTTACCGGGTGTATCATATGATTTTTCCAAATCCTGCTTATACGCCGGATAAACAAGACTGTTTGCATATGCCTTTTAGTAGCGTGTATTTTATGGAAAAAAATCAGGTGCTTCGTCAAAGCGGATACCGAAGTTTCCCGGTGATTGCGGCGCGTTGGGAAGTGAAAAACAGTTCAGACGTTTATGGTAAAGGCCCGGGTTGGAAATGCCTGGGAGACGTGAAAATGTTACAAAAAATGCAAAAGACGAAATTAGTTGCATTAGACAAAAGTACGAATCCGCCGGTAATGGTTTCTACCAGTGTGCAAGGAGAGGTTAATTTACTGCCGGGGGGAATTACCCGTTATAACGGATCCACCGACGGGGCTGTCAAACCTGCCTATCAAGTGCAACCGGATTTGGCTGCGTTAGAAAATGCAATTCTTTCTGTCCGTGATACGATACGCTCCCAATTTTTTGCGGATATATTTTTAGCACTTTCTTCTCAAGATTATTCAAATAAAACAGCAGCGGAAGTGGCGGAGCGCCACCAGGAAAAAATGATTGTATTAGGGCCTGTACTTGAACGGTTAAAAAACGAACTGTTAGATCCGTTAATTTCCAGGACGTTTGAGATCTTGGCACATCAGGGGCGGTTACCTGATCCGCCTCAAAGCATACAAGGCCAATCGGTGCAGGTAGATTATATTTCTATGATTGCGCAAGCACAAAAAAGTACCGAAGTGTCGGCGTTGATACAAGGGGTTCAATATGCCTCTGCGCTTGCCCAAACCAAGCCGGAAATTTTGGAACAAGTTGATTATCAATGTGCGTTGGAAGAAGGATTGGAAGCCCTTGGAGTAGCCCCTGCGTTATTAAAAACAAAACACACTGTTTCCGACGGAGACGGGCTTTCAAAAGAATAAAGAAAAATCCGTATGCGGACGCGTCCTTATAAGCGTTACGGTCCGCAACGGTGCGAAAGGAAGTAACGGGGCCGGGCCCGCCCTTTCGGATTCTGTCATAGACCGGGATAAACAAGCGTCTAAAATTAACGAACGTTGTTTATCTTTTGGTAAGGGAAAAGTTTTCCCGGTAAAACTTTTCCCATGCTAATCTTATGCAAGAAAAACAACTAAAAAAACGTAATAACTATGATTTACAAACCGTTTTAAAAACGGTACAAGGCCGCCGTTTGCTCTGGCGGATTTTACAGGCGGCACGTGTGCATGAGCACGCATTTGTGCCCGGGGATGCCGGCGCAACGGCTTTTCATTGCGGACAGCAGAGTATCGGGTTATTCCTTTTACGCGAAATTGAAGCCGCTTCCCCGGGTGCATATATGCAAATGCGGGGGGAATATATGTCGGAAGTTACGTCTAAACAACATGAAATTGACCAACAAACGGAGGAAATGACGCATGAATGAGCAGGCGCAAGTAGCGGCTTGTAATGAAGCCGAAAATAACCTTTTACAAGAAGTGCAAATTCCGGCGGAAAAAACGGAAAATAGGGGCCCAAAAACACCCGTTGATTTGCGGGACTCTATCACGGAATCGGCAACAGAACAACAAGCACAAGTATTATATCCGGACGTAAAGTGGCCGGAAGATATGTTGACAGAACCGGAGCAGGTAAATGCATTTAAAACACTGGCCGGGGAACTTAAATTATCTTCTGAGCAAGTACAACAATTGGTGGATTTTGAAAGAAAGGCTGCCCAGCATAATGCTGCTGTTATGGCTGAGGAAAAGCGGGAAATAATTTCCCGCTGGGCTCAAGAAACCAAAAAAATGTACGGGGCTAAATTAGAAGAAGAAATTTCCTTCGCTTTGCGTGCCGCCAATACATTTGGAGGGCCGGATTTACGTGCCCTATTGGAAGATACCGGGCTTGGAAACCATCCCGTCATTATTCGTACATTAAGCGGGATTGGTCGCAGTATCAGTGAAGATGCTTGTCCCGGAGGGCAGCCGTCTGCCCCACAGGATAAAACCTTTGCTGAAGCATTGTACGGAAAACGATAATTAAGGAGACTTATATATGGCAATTATTGCTGACAAACAGTATAGTTTAATTGACTATGCAAAACAATTTGATCCGTCCGGTCAAGAACTGGCTATTGCGGAAGTACTCAGCCAATCCAATGATATTATTGGAGATGCTCTTGTGTGCGAAAGTTCGCTTGATAGCGGCCATGAATATGCCGTTCGTACCGGTATTCCCGAAGGAACCTGGAGACGGGCCTATCAAGGCATTGAACCGGCTAAAGCCACTACAAAAGTGGTGGTGGAATCTTACGGTACCTTGTCCGCTTATTCGGTAGTAGATAAATTAGTGGCCGAAAAAGGCGGGCATGTCGAAGCCGTACGTACCGGACAATCGCGTGCAATTATCGCCGGTATGTCCAACACAATGGCCAGTAATTTAATTTACGGCAATGTGGGTACGAATCCGGAACGTTTTACCGGGCTTGCCGCGCGTTATTGTGAATTGTCCGGTGCGGAAAGTTCCCGCAATGTTATTGATGGGGGCAGTGTTACCGCCAACAAAAACTCGTCTATTTACTTAGTTGTGTGGGATACCGATAAAGTATTTACGTTCTTTCCCAAAGGATCTAAAGCAGGGATTCAACGCGTAGATCACGGCCTGGTCAATCATGTGGATGCTTCCGGTAATGAGTATCCGGCATATAAAGAATATTTTGAATGGAAACTTGGCTTAGCCGTGCAAGATTGGCGCTTCGCCGGACGTATTTGCAATATTGATACGACGAATATTCCGTCCGACTTAATTGACAAAATGTGTGAATTGGAAGAACGCATTCAAAGCCTTTCCATGGGCAAACCGGTTTGGTATATGAACCGTACCGTCAAGGCGGCTTTGCGTAAACTGACTAGCAACCGCACGAATGTTCAATATACACCGGACCAAATTACATCCAGACCACTCATGACGTTTAATGAAATTCCGGTACATATCTGTGATGCTATTACCGATACGGAAGCGTTAGTCGCTTAGGAGGAAATATGTTGTTAGATCAAAATACGGTTCTTTCCGATAAACAAACAATTACTACCAGTGCAGCCTCTACCCATACGATAGATGCAACGGCAGCCGGCAATGTAGTACCCGGCGGTTTATTTGCCGTCTTGCGTAATGAGGCCGCCTTTGCCGGTGCGACCAGTGTTGCCTTTTCTTTGCAAACTTCTGATCAAGATTCATTTGCCACATTGGACACTTTAGTATCGGCCACGTTTACAGCAGCGCAGTTGGCAAATGCCAATCAACTGTTGCTAGCGTTGCCTATCCCGGCCAAAATAAAACGCTATATTCGGGCTTATTATACCGTAACAGGGACTGCCACTGCCGGTTCCGTTACTTGCTTCTTAACGGACCTGGTAGACCAAAAATAGCCCCCTGAAAAACTAGCCGTCCGCGGGGAAAAAATATTCCTGCTTCTGGGAATCCTAGCGGACCGCAATCCCGGAGCCGGGGAATTGGCATCTCCGGCTCCGTAAACACTCCTTTATTAAGGCCTGTATCAATTGCTGCCTTGAGAATTGCTTTTATGGCTTAGGTTTTATCCAAATAAAACTAAAAATGAAAATTAGGCCCGGTTTTGGCTAAAATAGGTTAAAAATGAAGCAGAATAAGCACTTTTCTAGCATTTTTGTCTATTAATATACTAAAAACCTTAATTTCTTTGCAAAATATCTTCCTGTAAACTATAAAAATATCATAATTAAAATAATATATAAATTTAAAAATCATTAAAAAATAAGTATTTTTAAAAATACATCTAATATTTTATAAATAAATTATAAAAATAAAAGAATATCAAAATTTAAAATATATTAAAAAATAATAATAATTTTAAAAGGAGATTATGCATGGTAACAAAATTAAATATTTGTAATTTGGCTTTAGCCCAATTAGGCCAATCACCATTAACGGCATTAAATGAAGATACTGAGCGGGCGCGAAGACTGAATCTATTTTATGAACCTGTTCGGGATGAACTCCTTCGGACACATAATTGGCGTTTTGCCAGTGCAGAAAATGCGCTCATTCGGGTAGATATTCCTGCTCCTGCACCTGATTTTGTTTATAAATATCCGGCTCAGGCTTTATTTGTTCGCCGCGTATTTCATGCAAATGCAGTGCAACAGTCGCTTCCTTTTAGCGAGTTTTTTGATGAATCTACCCAACAACGTGTGTTGCGGGTACCTGCTGCTGCAGCCAGGGCTCAATATACGCGTCGTATTACAGATGAAAGCATTTTTGATCCGGGGTTTGTAAAGGCTTTTTCTTTAGCATTGGCTTGTGATCTGGCGGTTACTTTAACGGCAGATTCTCAATTAGCGGGGCAATTATGGACAAAATACCAACTAGCCCTGGAAGAAGCCCGGCGGAGTAATATGATGGAAAACTTTCAACAGATTTCTTCGCATGATGCGTTTACGGAGGTGCGCTAATGGCTTTTTCACATTTACAACCTTCTTTTAGCGGCGGTGAGATTAGTCCCTCTTTGCAAGCACGGACCGACAGTCCTGCTTATAATACGTGGTTGCATACGGCACGCAATTTCTATGTACATCCCCAGGGAGGTGCCTCCAACCGTCCGGGAACGTTATTTGTTGCAAAGGGGAAATTTGCGGATAAAGCCTGTCGTGTGATTCCTTTTGTTTGCTCGGAACGAGAGGCGTATGTATTGGAATTGGGAGAACACTATATACGCTTTTACACGCCGGCCGGACGGGTCGTAAACGATCAAGGGAATGTTTACGAGTTGACGACGGTATTTTCGGCGGCAGAACTTGCTTCTGTACAATATGCCCAATATCAACAAATGATTATTTTTACACATCCGGGTCATGCTCCGCAACGCTTGACACGTATCGCCCCCGGGCGTTTTTCATTGGAAACACTACCGGTATGTTTCGGCCCTTTTCAACCGTTGAATACCGACTCCGGAAAAAAATTGCGCGTGCGTCAATTCCAGCAGACGGTAACAACGGAAGGGGTTGCGGCCAGTGTATCGTTTCTACCGACCGTCGACGCGAATTATTTTGTATGGGGATATTTCAACGGAGAACATTTTTTTTATGCGCATGATTATGGATTGGATTTAAACTTTCTGGTCAGCGAATTTAACCGTGTTTACGGAGGTGCAGGCTTTACTGCGTATAATTTAGGCGGCGTGCTGAAAATAGATTCTCCGCAAGCCACCGGAGGCGATTGCAATGGAATGACTCTCACCCTGGAATACAGAAATAGTTTTACCGCTCCGGCGGTATTTACAATATCACAATCGCTAGGCGGAGGTTCGAATGCCGGAGAAATCCCGGTAGAAGGTGGCGACCAATTTTTATTGGAAAGTGATTTTGATTTATTTCAACCGGGGCATGTGGGTGCTCTTTTTAGTGTTACGCATACGGTGGAAAATCCCTGCCAACAAGGAACGCTAGGATATGATGGTGTTTCTAAAGTGCTTCAAACGGGAAGCGATTTCCAACTGATTCTTAGCGGTTCTTGGACCGGGCAAATTGTATTGGAAAAATCAACCGATCTGGGAATTACTTGGGAAACTTACCGTACGTTTTCCCGCCAGGACGGAGAGGACCCTATTTTAATTCAGGAGGTACTGGAAGATACCGGCGGACTTTATTACATTCGGTTGCGTGGTCTGAATATTACCGCAGAGGCCGGATACGAACTTTCCGCTCAATCCTTTGTGCAGGAAGGAATTGTGCGGGTAACCGGTTATGTGAATGCAAGGCAGGCAGAGGTGTCTGTGGAGCAACCGTTTGGATCGGCCGATTGGACCAGTAAATGGGCGGCAGGATCGTTTTGTGATAAAAACGGATTTCCCGCTTGTGTATTTTTCTATCAAGACCGATTAGGTTTTGGCGGCACTTTGGCCGAACCGCAAACTTTGTGGTTTTCGAAGACCGGAAACTATACGCATTTTGGACACGCACGTCACGCAGCCACGGATGATAGTTTGAGCCTGCATCTTTCCGGCAAGCAATTAAACACGATTCGTTCGGTTGTTGTTGCGGGCCGGCTTTTAGTGTTTACGGCCGGTAGCGAATGGAGTATTGCGTGCAATGGTATTTTTGCACTGGAAAATTTGGAAATTACCCAACAAGGCGAACGCGGCGCGGGGGCGGTATCCCCTGTGATGGTGGGAAACCATGTGTTGTTTGTGCAGGCGCGTGCAGGTACTTTGCGTGATTTTTATTATGACTATTCCTCCGCTTCATTTACCGGGGAGGATTTGACCTTATGTGCCAAACATTTATTTTTTAATCAGGAAATCAAAGATTTGTGTTATCAGCAGGAGCCGGATCATTTAATTTGGTGTGTATTGTCGAATGGACAATTGGCATCACTTACTTATTTGGCAGAACAAGAGGTTTGCGCGTGGACACATCATGATACACAAGGGGCTTTTCGAAGTGTATGCACCATTCCCAATAACGGTTTTGATGAAGTATGGATGAGTGTAGAGCGGGAAAATGGCTGGAATATTGAAAAAATGAGCCGCCGGCTGGCCAGTAAAGACCCAGCCGCACAGATATTTGTGGATGCGGCTGTCTATGTGAAATCCGAGGAGGGAATGAGTGTGCTATCAGGGTTGGAACATTTAGAAGGACAAACCGTAACAGTTCTTGCGGAGGGAAATATTTATCCCGAACAAGCGGTTACACAAGGTCAAATTTCTCTCTCCCGTCCTATGAAAGAAATTGTCGTAGGGTTGGGATATACTTCAGAGATTAAAACATTGCCATTGTCCTCCGAATATATTTTGGGAAATAAATTGCGGCGGTTTGTATCTGCCTGTGTGCGGTTATTGGATTCCCGCGGAGGAGAAATAGGCGTTTTGCCGGAAGAAACGGAACCGATTCCTTTTCCTGCCTGTGCGGCTTATAACGGGTCCGTCCCTTTACAAAGTGGTTATTTTCCGGTTTTGTTACGTTCCAATCATGAATTGGGGGCTGGAATCTGGATTCGGCAACAAGCACCGTTTCCCTTTACGTTGATTTCTCTTTATGTACAAGCCGCCTAGGGGGACTTATGAAAAAGTTTAATTGGATGTATCGCTTTGAGGTACGGACCGCGTACCCGGGAGATGGGAAAAAATTAGCCCGGCAATTACGCCCGAAAGACCGGGCTGAATTAGCCGCTACACACCCCGGGCAGAATCCGGGGCAATGCTTGGAAAAATTTATTTCTGTATCGGATGTAAGCATTTGTGTACTCTATCGGGGAAAACCTTTATTGCTAGCCGGTATCTACCGGGATGATACTTTTTCCACCCCGGCTTTAGTATGGATGCTCACCGGTAAAGAAGTAGACAAACATCCGGTTAGTTTTGTGAAAATGGTTTCTTTCTTCCTAACACAGTGGCACGCCTATTACGGGGAACTGTTTAACTATATTGATTTTCGGTATTGGCAGGCCTGTAAACTGGCTAAAAAACTAGGGGCTGTTTTGGAAGACGACGGAACTTATTATCAGGGAAAACTGTTTTTAAAATGTATATTTAGGAGGAATTTATGGGGGGAATAGTCACCGGCGGAGGCGTTAAAATCGCCTCTGCATTAAATGAAATTGCACAACAAAAAAAGATGAAAAATTCATATCGCTCTTTAGTGAATCAAGCAGATAAACAGGCGCGTGAATTAAAATTGGAACAACAGGAAGAACAGATTAATTTATTACGCACGGCAGCGGAAAAAAACCGGATGCGTTTGAAGCAATATTATCAGCAAATAAGCGACCGGAAGGCTTCTTTGGCTGCCGCAGGGTTGGATGCTAACTCAGCAACGGTTCGGCAATTATTGCAGCAACATTCTTTGGAAAATAGTTTAGCCGTACAAGAAAACCAGCAGGAATTGGAAGATTCCTTGGAGGCGAACCGCCAGCACGCGGCCCAACGTATCCGTCAATTACAGGAAAAAGTACAAAGCGGCCGTCAGTTATACCGTCAATCACGTAACGGTTGGAAATTGGGTGCTAAATTCTTTTCCTTTTTATCCCGGTGATGATTATGTTACAAATACCAACTTCTACATTTATTAAGCAACAAGCAGTACAACAACGTGCTCCGGTGTTATTGCCGACGACGCACGTACAAGTAATGAAAGCCCGTCAGCAATTAAAACACATGATGCTAGAATGTAAGACAACGGAGGAAATGTTACAACGTTTGTCTAATTGGCAAGGTACGCAAGAGACCGTTCTCCACGAATCTGAGGAATCAGCGGCGGATTTTGTCGTCTGGGAACAAGTGTTACAGGCTAAAGAAAAACAGAACCAAAAAAGATATTTTCAAAATCAATTACAGGAAGAATTTGATTTGATTATCGAGGTGGGTTCGCACGTAGAAACCAGCGAACAACTGAGAGACTATCTGGCGAAACAGATACCGGCTTATGTAAATCATTGGCAGAAATATACAAAAGGAAGTGCAAAAGAGAAGAATCAACAGGCCGAAAACTTAAAATCCCAAACGCTGCAAGCCGCATTATTGCGCGCCATCTGTCATGAAAATTTAACGTTGGCAAGTGAATTATTAACGAGTGAAAAAAATATCCTGCCGGAGGATTTTATTCATGCGTGTAGTGCAAAGTTGAACTGGATTTTTGCCAAACAGGAATCTGACAAATACTGGGAAGAAGCCACGCAAAAAAATCCGCAAAATCTTACACAGGCGGCCCGGTATGCACGTGATCTGAATAATGAAAAAAATGAAGTTTTGCATCGACTGATTGAGGATATGATTTATGCCAAAGAACAATCGGTTTTGTGCGAACAATATAAACAACGTGCGTTATTGGTATCAGCGCTTTACACGCTTTCTTCAAGAGAGGCCCTGCGCTTGCTTCACGAACAGACGGATTTATCGTCTAATGATTTAGAACAGTATTATCAAATGGCAAAAGATTTAGATAATCCGGCAAAACCGCATACGGCAGAATCATTTATCAAATTATATTTTACAGGAAATACCGGAGATATTTTTCGCGCTTATAAACAAAAACAACTATCCGCACAAGATGTATTCCGGTTGCTGGAACAATATTATCTGCGTCTCTGCGGAAAACAAAATCTTGAAATGAACATCCGTTGCAAAAAAATTGCCCATGCGGGTGAAAAACTAGAGTTTCCCCAAGAACTCATCATGCAAACCCAATATGAATTACTGAGTGCAGATGATCCCTCGGTTGAGTGGGGTCGTATTGAAAATTTAATCAAATAGGAGTTTTTATGACTGTGTCAACATCAATTATCAAACGCATCTATCAAGGAAACGGAGAAACCCGCCTGTGGGATGTGGATTTCCCGTTATTTTCCCGGGAAGATTTGCAGGTATGGATTACTTCGCCGCAAGGGGAGCAAGAACAAATTTATGATTTTACTTTAAATGCAGCGTTGACTTCGGTGGAATATCCATTGGCAGAAAGTGAAAAAGCGGCGTTACCTCTAAACTGGCAGATCACCTTGTTGCGTAAAACTCCCATTACGCAAGAGATGAATTTAATCCGCCACGGAGAATTAGATGCCGAATTATTAGAAACCGGATACGATAAATTAACCTTTATCAGTCAAGAACTTGCTGGCAAACAACTGCAACAAGATGCCGATATTTCGGCCCAGGTGCAAGCATTATCCCAAGAAACCCACACCCGTGAACAGGCAGATGAGTTATTACAAGAAAAATTAAATACGCACATTGCCGCCTATACACAGGCAGATGCTTCGTTGCAAAATCAGTTACTTGCCGAAACCAGTGCCCGGAGTCAAAAAGATTTGCAACTCCAACAAAATCTGCAAACAGAGGTTTCCGCACGTTTGGCGGCCGAACAGGTTTTTCAACAATCTTTAGATGCTAAACAACCTGTGGGTGATTACGTTACTGCCACTCAATTAAGTACCGGACTTTCCGGTAAACAAGATCAATTGACCCTTGTTCAACAAGCGGCAATTAATTCGGGGGTAACATTGTCTACGGTTTCTCAAGTATCTTTCAATTCATCACGCTTAACTGCTTTTGCGCCCTATATTCAAAGCGCGGCAGTACGGGATATGAATGAGCAAGAAACGGTCAATACAACCGATTTGTTATCTGCTACGGGGGATTTACATGCGCTTAATTTAGATTTATCGCAAAATACCGTTCTTAAAAAACTGACTGCCGCAGGAATAAGCGGTTCGTTAGCCAATTTGTCCGGCGTTTTGGTTTCTAAATCGGCTCCGTTTGATCATTCACTCAGCCCGCAGTTAGATGTTTCTTATAGTACCCTAAACCGTGCGGCACTCGTTAATTTGTTTAACTCTATGCCTTATAACGTGGGATATAACGTGATTGGCAATCCGACTATTGTGGATGGAATTGTTACTGATTTTACGAGAACATCTTATTTAAGAACGAATCTTCAATTTGATTTTTCACAGACGGACTATGAGTTTGTAATCCGGGCGACTCCACACGCAGTATCTACCCGTAATGCGGCTATTGTAGGGACGCAGCCTGCCGGGCTTCGGATATATTTTATGCAGGATAAAATTGAGTGTATTCCAGCAACAGGAGGGGCTACGCCTCTTGCGGTACGCGGTACATTTGATGTGTCTAGTTTTTATTATGTTAGATTGATACGCAAAGGAAATGTTTATACGTTGGATTATTCTTCAGACGGAATAAACTATACCGGTACTGTGTCCGTAACAAACCAACAACATCTGAGTAGCAATTTATTTCTCCAATTTGGGTATTACGGAGGTGATGGTTGGGACCCGCTTGACGGAAGTATTGATATTGCACACAGTTATATCAAGGGAAACGGGGCTATTTGGTTCCGCGGTACGGCCACGATGAGCAAAACGTGCGACGTGCGGGGATGTTCCGGTACGGCAGACTTAACTGCAGAAGATAAAGCCATTGTAACGGATAAAGGTTGGAGTTTAACAGTAGCCTAGGGGGAATTTATGGTATTTAGAAAACAGAAAAATGAAGAAGGTAAATATATAGACCAAAACGGCGTGCGGTTTGACGTACTCTGCTGTGAGCGTACGGAAAGTAAGGAATATGTGCAAACCGGAACAGACACGCAAATCATTGACGGGAAAACAGTAGAAATCCCTATATTGGAAGTGCGTCTTGTCATCAATAAGGGCTGGGACTATTTTGAAAGCCTGGAGCAGGCGGTAGAAGCGTATAAACTCAAGGAGAACGTATGACCCCGGAACAATTTGAAATTGCTTGGAAGGTGGCTGGATTAATATTTTTTGCAGGTATGTTTTGGGGGGAACTCAAGGCCATACGCAAAGACATCAAACGGCTAGAACTCAAGCAAGATAAATACAACACGCTCCAAGAACGTACCCTTAAATTAGAAATATGGAAGGAGGCGCTATGCCGAAATTCGGGAACGCAAGCAAACAAAGATTAGCCACCTGCCACCCTGATTTACAGGCAGTTTGTAACGAGTTAATCAAATATATGGATTTCAGTATTCTCTGCGGGCACCGGGGACAAACGGAACAAAATACAGCATTTAGAGAAGGAACCTCTAATTTATCGTTTCCAAAATCAGCGCATAATTCGTTTCCGAGTCATGCGGTCGATTTGGTGCCTTATCCGGTTGATTGGAGTAATTTGGCCCGCTTCCACCAGTTACATGGAGCCTTTGTTGTGGTTGCAGCGCAATTAAAGGAACGTGGGCAAATCAAAAGTGAATTTAATTGGGGGGGAGAATGGAAAAATTTTCCAGATTATCCTCATTATGAAATCAAGGAGAAATAATATGGAATGGATTACAGCACATTGGAAAGATATTTTGGCAATTATCGGGGGAGTGGTAACGGTATCATCTATTATCGTCAAACTTACTCCCACGCAAAAAGATGATACGGTGCTTGGTAAAATCATTAAGATTTTAGCGGCATTAGGTCTTTTTAACCCCGATGGGAGTATCGTTAAATAATGTGGACACAAGTTATTTTAATCGGTGGCTTTCTCTCTCTTTTGGGGCTAGTCGTGTTACTGGCTTCCAAAAGCGGAAGCAAGGCCGCAAAATTGGAAGTGCTAAAGCAAGAACTTAAAAGGCAAGCCAAGGAGCAAGCACATGCACAAAAACTACTTAATCATGTGGCTCATATGCCTAGTGATGATGTTCGCAAACGGTTGCAAGACATGGACGGTAAGTAACGCAAGTGCCTGCAAAGTAGGTTTTGACTACAAAGACCCGGGTGTAAATAACCAAAATGCCCGGGCCTTACTGGTACATTATTGCTTATGTGTGGACGAGAGATTGTGCAAATGAGATGTAAACACGCAGAGCCCGACCGATACGCAAGCGAAAGTTTGTGTAAAATTTACGGTTTACCGTGCGCCGGGTTGTATGCAAGAGTTGTGCGAGAAAAGAGAATAACTGATTTATCCGGGCAACCTAAAACCTCCCACGCAAGCCCACCCGCCGCGCTACTTCCGGCGGGTTTATTATGCCAAACTCTGCCAAAACTCTGCCAACCCTACTCTCTTATAGTTTGCATTGTTTGCAATTTAGAACAATGCTTCCACCGACGTAAAAAAGGGGCGTTTTCAAGGTTTCTCGCCCTAAAAACGCCCCTCGTCTAAAAGAGGCAAGACGGGTGTCGCCTTACGGTCATTTTCCTGACGGAAAATGCCTGAAGTCCGGGCTCGCGGTTTTTGCCTTTCAGGGTGCTACCCTTCAAACAAAAACACCGCTCCGCCTTTCGATCCCCCTCGCACACCAAGCAGTTGGTGTGCTGGACTGCCTAAAATTCAAAAACCCCGCTTTTGCGGGGTTTCAAATTTTAGCCAAGACGGGGGATCGAACCCCGGACCTATCGCTTACGAAGCGATTGCTCTACCAGCTGAGCTATCTTGGCAATAAATCTTTACTATTTATATTCTACCAAAAAAACTGTTTTTTTGCACGAATCACCGATTGCTCCCCTGAGCCCGCCGCGCGATAATTTGTTGTTGCAATAGTTGCATACGTGGATTCTGTTTTAGCGGATCCAGAAATTCGGATTCTGTAACTCCGTCCGGTCCTTGATAATACCGGTCGATCCATGTTTGTGCTTCGTCTAAATTATTTTCCAGTAAACCGATTTGTATTAAAAACGCATAGGTTTCTTCATTTACCGGATCTGATTTAAGTGCACGTTGAAATGATTTTTTGGCTTGTGCCATGTAGGACAAGGCTTCTGTTTTCAGCCAATTATATTCGCCGTCATTACGGGCATGGGTGGCTTCATCTGAACGACGCAGTGCCATGACGTAATATAATTGCCCGCGGTTATGATGTAATAGCGGATGATTGGGAGATGCTTTTTCTACCGCTTCAAAATCACGCAGCGCCCGTTCAAAATCGTTGGAAGCCGTTTTCGTATCACCGCGGTTGGGGGCAAAGGTTTGCGTAAGTTGCAGCGTGGCGGCCAATAAATTAGCACGGAACTGACGGTATTCCACTTGGAACGGGTTTCCTTGAATGGCCCGCGTAAAATAAATAATGGCTCCGTCATTTTTACGCAATTGGGTAAACGTAATGGCTAAACTGTAATAATGGTTGGCACGAAACATGGTAAACGAACCGTATAACAAAGGTGGAACTAAACACAGTAAACAAATGGGCAACACGTGTTTCATTAGGCAGGCACTACGGATGGAAATATAACCGGCTCCGAGTAATGCACCGCACAGCACCAGCCATGAAATCCCCAGTAATACAATTTCCGACCAAGTATGTAATACAAGCGGGGCGGTAATTTCACGAAATTGGAGTATAATTAATATGGCCACGGTCAGCCACAATCCTGCCAACACAAATTGGCAAAGATGTGCGTACCAGGGAGTAGGAGTTTCTGTGTGCGGAATATCTTTTTGCGTGGAAACCGGCATGACCAACGCCAAGATCATACCCATAAATAAGGCAAAGAAAAAGCCGCTAGACGTAAACCGAATACTTACATCTACTAAACTGTGTATAAACATAGCGGCAAAAGCCGTGGTATAACCGAGTAAATAGAGCCGGACATCCGGAGATGTTGCCGAGGATGACATCTCCTTTAAGCGTTTCCAGGCCGCGTACAGCAAAAAGCCCACGAGCCACAGAAAGATTGCCAAGCCTAAAATGCCGGAAACTGCCGCTTGTTCCAATAATTCATTTTCGGGGTGTTGTGTTTCCACGTTATGGGCTTGTTCAATATAGAAAATTTGCGGACGTTTATAGGCCGAGTAAATGACCTTAAAATTGCCGGTTCCTATCCCAAAGATGGGGGAATCTTTAATCATTTCGACGGTTGCCAGCCAGGTATGCATACGGAAACTGACGGATTGGAAACGTTTCGTTGTAAAATAACTCACCAGCAGTGCGGCCGTCAGCACCCCGGCAAGGGCTGCAAGATTAATTTTTTTGAGATGTTTTTTAAAGGAAAGGGCTTGCGTATTGGTGTAGGTAAATACCGCAAATGCGGCGGCTAATGCATACGCGCCCCATGCTCCTTTGCTTTCGGTAAAAAATAAGCACACAGCGCCTAATACAAGTAAAACCAGTAACGATTTTTTACGTGAAATTGCAAACGCAGCCCCAATAATACAGGAAGAAAATACCACAAAATCTGCAAAGAAGTTCGGATTAGCATGGGTGGCAAATACACGCTTGGTAAAAAAACCATGCCAGTTGACAGGATCGGCTCCGGGCCAAAAAATGTTAACAACCTGTAGCCCGGCATATAAAAAGGAGATCCAAGCGGCCACAATAATATATTTCGTTAAAATAGGCAAATCTTCCGCTTTCAATTCAGTGGCGGCGAGTAACGTAATTGCGCCATAGATCATAAAGCGGGTAAATTCTTCGGCGGCTTCTAAATGGTAAGGGGCTACCGTATAGCATAAGAGGTTCCACCCTATATATATCAATACCGGCAGTAAAAATGGAAGCCGTTCTTTTGTAAACGGATTTTTCTTAAGTGCCATTTTAACCGTACCCCACAGAAAAATCAAGGTAATGGCACCCATTTGTAGCAGGGTTAATTTTACTTGGGCCGAATCATAAGTGGCTGTAAAAAAACAAAGGGTAATCAATAAGCCCAACAATCCTAAACCATGGATTAGGGCTCGGTGAGTAAATGTTTCTAAAGAGGATGATACCGTATTGGAAAGCGTTTTTTTTGTTGTTTTTGTCATATATATATCGTAACAAATTTGTAACAGATGTAAAAAGTGCTTGACTTGCGTTTTTTTGATATACTAGTTATATTATGACTATTAAAACACAAGGAGCAAGTATGAAAAATCAAAATACGGGCGGTTTGGGTTTTACTCTTATTGAATTATTAGTGGTCGTGCTGATTATCGGGATATTGGCAAGTGTTGCCTTGCCGCAGTATCAACGTGCAGTGGAAAAATCACGCGTGGCAGAAGCAAAACAAATGATAGCCAGCATCATCACGGCTTACCGGGTATATCAAATGGAGAATGATGGAGCAAATCCTACTTCTTTTGCGGATCTTTCTCTTACGTTTACCGATGAAAGTGGGAACAAGGCAAGCGGAAAAACATTCAATACAAAAGATTTTATTTACCAAATAGAGAACGGCGGAGGCGGAGGCGGTTCGCAACCTTATTTGTATTGTGATAATGGTATCTATACGATATCCGCAACTCGTAGAGATGCCACCCACAAATATTCCATCATGCGATGCCCCAATCAAGAATTAACATTTTGCCAAGATACTCTAAGTGGAGGAGGATCATGGAATCTTGTTTCCGGAAGTTGTAAAAGAGCCGGCTTTGCAAACAATATCGGTAATTGTTTATCCGATTATACTTGTTGGACAGATTAGTTCCCATTTCCCCGGGTTTAAAGCCCGGGGTTTTTTATTTCTTTTTTGATTTTGTGGAAATTTGGTGCAATTTCCGTTCCGGATGTTTCTTAAGGAATTGATCCACCGCATCCAACTCCGGTTTTAAATATTTGCCGGTATACGACGTTTTACACGCGGCTACTTGGCGGGGAGTACCTTCGCAGACAATTTGTCCGCCTTTGTCGCCGCCTTCCGGTCCTAAATCAATTAGCCAATCGGCTGTTTTGATCACGTCCAAATTGTGCTCAATAATAAGAACGGTGTTTCCCTTATCGGCCAACCCATGCAACACATGCAGGAGTTTATCAATGTCGGCAAAGTGAAGGCCGGTGGTCGGCTCGTCCAAAATATAAAGGGTATTTCCGGTGCCTTTGCGGGAAAGTTCGTCCGCCAGTTTAACGCGTTGCGCTTCTCCGCCCGATAACGTGGTAGCCGCTTGGCCCAGTTTAATGTATCCAAGCCCCACGTCGTTGAGAGTTTGTAAGTAGCGTTTGATTTTGGGAATAGCATCAAAAAATTCCAAGGCCTGCGATACGCTTAAATCTAATACTTCGGCAATATTTTTACCTTTGAATTTTACTTGCAACGTATCTTCGTTAAAACGCATGCCGTTACATTCTTCACATTTGACGTAAATATCCGGCAAGAACTGCATTTGAATTTTTAAAATACCGTCTCCCTGGCATTTCTCGCACCGTCCGCCCTTGACGTTAAAAGAAAACCGTCCGGGTTTATAACCGCGGCGTTTGGCTTCCGGCATTTGGGCAAACAAGTCGCGGATGTGTGAAAATACGCCCGTATAGGTTGCCGGGTTACTGCGCGGTGTTTTACCGATCGGGCTTTGGTCCACGATAATCACTTTGTCGATATTGTCCAATCCTTTGATAATTTCGTGATCGCCGGGTACCTCTTTGGCTCCGTAAAATTTACGGGCCAATGCTTTATACAAAATTTGGTGAACAAGGGTGCTTTTGCCGGAACCGGATACCCCGGTTACGCAGACGAACTTTCCGAGCGGAATTTTGACGTTGATGTCTTTTAGGTTAAATTGTCGCGCGCCGTAAATAGTTAAAAATTTACCGTTTCCGTTTCGTAACTGTTCGCGCGGCAAAATAATTTCCCGTCCGTTTAAGTACGAGGCCGTCAGTGAATTTTTATTTTTTAAAAAATCTTGGGTGGACTGCGAGGCTACAATTTCGCCGCCATGTTCCCCGGCGGCCGGGCCTAGTTCTACCACGTAATCAGCGGCTAAAATCGTATCTTTATCATGTTCTACGATAATAAGCGTATTATCTAAATCACGCAGGTTTTTGAGTGTTTCAATAAGACGGTCATTATCGCGGGAATGTAACCCAATGGTGGGTTCATCTAATACATATAACACTCCGGTTAAGCCCGAGCCAATTTGGGTGGCTAAATGGATACGTTGTGCTTCCCCGCCGGAAAGGGTTTGGCTTTTGCGGTTTAAGGTTAAGTACGATAAGCCAACGCTATTCAAAAATTCCAACCGGGCGCGGATTTCTTTCAGCACGTCTTTAGCAATAATTTTTTCTTTGTCGCTAAGTTCTATTTTTTCAAAGAAATCTTTGGCGGCGGAAACTTGCATTTGTGTAATTTCATCAATGTTTTTGCCGTTAATTCTAACGGAAAGTGCCTCGGGTTTTAAGCGTTTGCCTTGGCAGGTGGGACAGGTAATTTCGCGCATAAAACGCTGGGTGACTTCCTCTTTTACAAAATCACTTTCACTTTCGGCCACCCGGCGTTTTAAATTGGTGATCACCCCTTCAAAATCGGTTTCTCCGCCGGAAATCAGCGAGGTGTATGTAGCACCGCCTGTCCCGTATAAGAGTAAATCCCGTTGGGCTTTGGAAAGTTTACGCCAAGGGGTAGTCATACTGATTTTATTTTGGCGGCAAACTTGTTTTAAAATATCGTAATAGTAGCCGCTCCACGAAGTTTTCCAACGGTGGGTACGGGTGGTTACCGGGTTATCCCAGGCTTCAATGGCTCCTTCGTTGATAGATAAATTAGGATTTGGCACGACCAACGCTTCATCTACTTCTATTTTAACCCCTAAACCGTTACATTCCGGGCAGGCTCCATAGGGGGAATTGAACGAAAACAACCGCGGTTCCAGTTCACTAAATCCAATACCACAATGGGCGCATGCGTTGCTCTCACTATAAGTAAAATCAACCGGATTTTTACCGCTTGTCTCCAAAATATGTACAAGCCCTTTAGCATATTTTAAGGCGGCTTCTAAACTTTCCACCAACCGTTCGCGGTCAAATTCATCTACATAAAATTCGTCTACCACCAGTTCAATGGTATGTTTTTTATAACGTTCCAAGGTGGGGGTATGGTCCAACGTAATGACGGAACCGTTCACGCGCGCTTTCACGTAACCTTCTTTCTTAAATTTAGCAAACAATTCTTCGTACGTTCCGGCGCGTCCGCGAATCACGGGGGATAAAATGTAGAGGGTTTTATCCGGAAATTTTTTTAAAATGTCTTGCGCTATTCCCTGCACACTCCAAGTTTCTACCGGGCGGCCGCATTGCGGGCAGTAACGGTGCCCGATACGTGCAAAAAGTAAACGTAAATAATCGTAAATTTCCGTTACAGTAGCAACGGTAGAACGCGGATTTTTAGAAGGATTGCGTTGTTCTATGGAAATAGCGGGGGAAAGTCCTTCAATATGTTCTACGTCCGGTTTTTCCATCAGTTCCAAAAATTGCCGTGCATACGCAGACATGCTTTCCACATAGCGACGTTGGCCTTCTGCGTAAATGGTATCAAATGCAAGCGAACTTTTGCCGGAGCCGGAGAGTCCGGTTACAACGGTCATTTTGTCTTTTGGAATTTCTACGGTAATGTTTTTTAAATTGTGGCCTTTGGCACCAATGACTTTAATACTTTTCATAATCTGTTTTCCTGCTCCCGAAAGTGGGCAAAAATATGTTTTTTCACTGAATAAATTATATAATTTATGGAGTTAAAAGTTGAAGGATAGGCTTGTGAAAAAAACAACTAAATACCTGCTATATGCGTTAGGAATTGTTTTGTCTCTGGGATTGTTGGCCTTTTTGGTGTACCAATCGAAGGGCAGTTTTGTCAAAATATGGCAGACCGTGCAAACCCGGTATTTATTTTTATCGGTATTGTCCTCGGCGCTAATTTATGTGGCAATGGGTATGAGTTTGTATGAAGTGTTGCGGGTGATGGGGCGTAGGATCAGTAAAAGTGCCGCTATTGGGATTGCGTTGGTATCTACTACAGTCAATTATGTGGTTTCGTCTTTAGGGGCCAGCGGATTTGCCTTGCGGGCCCACTTGCTTAATCGCCGCCGGATCCCTTTTGGAACCTGTGTTACCGCCAGTATTGTGATTACGGTGTTATTATATTTTGTACTAGCGGTTATTATTTTGCAGGGTTCTATTTTGATGTTGTTTAGTTCTTCGGCGACCACCTTGCAACTGTTAAAAAATTTCTTACTGATTATTGTCATGTGTGCGGTTTGTGCGGTGATTACGGCTTTCTTATTTAATGATGAATGGCGGTTTAAAGGGGTACGCCGCATCTTCCAACTGATCAATAAGGTGTTATTCCATGTATTTGGTGCCTTAATTAAAAAAGGGCATTATGATGAGTTTATGGATCAGTTGGATGAAGGAATTGCACTGATTCACAAGAAAAAGAAAAAAATGACTTGGACGATTGTTTATGTCTGCGCCGATTGGTTATTTACGATTTTTGTACTTTATTTTGCATTCCGCGCAGTGGGGGTTCATATCACGGCCGGTGTATTGGTAGCCGGGTTTGCGGTGGGAATGGTAACTACATTGATCCCGATTTTACCCGGCGGTTTGGGGGCTATGGAACTAGCCATGACGGCTGTGTATGCGCAAATGGGTATCGATTGGGATGCCGCGCTAATGGCAACGCTTATTTACCGGGTAGTTTACTATATTTTACCCGGAATTATCAGTATTTTTATCTACTGGGGATTGCAACTTTCTAGCCCGGTAAAACGAAAACAAGGAGTTCCCTATGAAAGAACGAATTAACGAACAGGTTCCGGTGGTTCATCCTACTTGCTATATCCATAAATCCGCAATTCTTATCGGGGATGTTGCGTTAGGGGAAAATGTTTCGGTGTGGCCTTGTGCGGTACTGCGCGGGGATATTGCGCCCATTACGGTGGGGGAGAATTCCAATATTCAGGAAAATGCTTGTATCCACGTGAATTACGACTGCCCCGCTGTTATTGGTAAAGGAGTAAGTATCGGTCACGGGGCTGTAGTGCATGGGAGTAAAATAGGGGATAATTGTTTGGTTGGTATGAACGCCGTTGTTATGGAAAGTGAAATCGGCCCCAATTGCATTGTGGGTGCTGGCGCAGTAGTGCCGGCCGGAAAAAATATTCCGGCAGGGTCATTGGTGATGGGGATCCCGGCCAAAGTAGTGCGAAAATTGGAAGAAGATGAAGTGAACGGAATTTTAAAAAATGCGCGTGATTATACGCAGTCCATTCGCACGTATAAAGATCATTGTGAAGAGATTTAACGATGAAAAAAGTAGTTATGATTGAAGATTCAAAAGTATTGGGAACTGCCCTTTCCGGTGCCTTGAAAGTAGAAGGCATTGAAGTCCATTGGGCGGAAAACGGGGTAACCGGGGTCGCGCTGGCGAAACAAATTAAACCCGATCTGGTTTTACTGGATTTAATGCTTCCCAAATTGAGCGGGTTTGAAGTGTGCAAACTGTTAAAAACGGATAATGCCACGTGGCGGATTCCGGTGGTCATTATGTCTACCTTGACGGACACGGAATCCCGTACCCGGGCGCAAGAGTGCGGGGCGGACCACTTTATTGCCAAACCCTATGATTTAGCGGCTACATTGGCCGAAGTAAAACGATATTTAAACATGTAAGGAGCAAGTATGCCTGCTGCCAAAAAAACAAAATTAGATTTACAAGTTGTTGAGGATTTATTAGAAAATAATCAGCCTTCCCGGGCATTAGCCCTTCTGTCTGCTTCCCGTACTAAAGATGCGAAAGTCTGGTTTTTGATGGGAGAAGCCCAACGTCAATTGGGCTCGTTTGAAACGGCTCTTAAAAGTTATGCCCGCGCATTATCCGGTGCGGAGGAAGCAGAGTTGCGTATGGATACGTTATTGGCCATGGCCTCCTGTTACCGGACGTTGGGCCATTCTGCCGCGGCCTATGAACTGGCGGATGAAACCTTAGAAATTGCCAAAGAATTGGAGTATGATGAATATGCGGTGCGTGCTATGCAGGAAATGGGTATGGCTTTACGCGCGTGGGGGCGGTTGGAGGAAGCCTTGGAATTGTTGGATGCGGTGCTTGCCGCTTATACGCAAGAAAAGGATTATGCCGGAATGAGTTTTATTCATTGGGCAAAAGGGGGGATTTTCCGCTTGCAAGGGTTGTTTGAAGAAGGTATATTTCAATTTAAGCAAGCCATTAAATGGGCTAAAAAATCAGGCGATTTGATTAGCGAAGCATACGGATATTGCGGATTAGCCGGTATCAGCCGGATTTGCGGGAAGGTAGATGATTGCGTAAAAAATTATAAATTAGCCGAAAAGATTTTCAAAAAGACGGAAGATTTGTTTGGAAAAGCGTATACGAACTGCGGAATGGCAAACGGTTTAAGACAACAAGGAAAATACGATGAGGCTTTGCGGCATTATAACGTAGCCGATAAATTATATTCTTCGATTCACGATACGGTTGATTTAGGCTTTGTGAAATGGGGCCGCGCAGATATTTTACGGCGAAAAAATAAAATGCAGGCGGCTTTAAAAGATTTGGAAGAGGCCAAGGCCCTGTTTGATAATAGTGATGAAATGCGCGGACAAATTCTTACTAAACTGTCGTTAGCGCAAGTGCTTTATGCCTTAGGCCGGACCGAAGAAGCAGAAGCATTATATGAAACGGGTGTAAAACAAGCCAAAGCGGAAAAATTGCACACGTATTTGGAAAGTTATACGTAACCTTTTTATCCGTAAAAAAAGCCGCCCTAACCGGGCGGCTTTTTTGTGATGAATCTTAGTTAATTTCTTTGATTTCCACATCAAAATGAAGGTTTTTTCCGGCTAAAGGGTGGTTGAAATCCAGTACCACTTCTTTATCGGTAATTTCTTTGACTACCGCACGGAAAGTATGCCCGGCATTGCTGGCCCCCACCATATCGCCGACTTTTAAGTGTTCGGCCCCGCCGATTGCTTCTTTCGGTACGCGGCGGATGGCTTCTTCCAACACGTTGCCGTATCCTTCTTCGGGCGCAATATCTACGGATTTTTTATCGCCTACTTTCATGCCTAATAATTCTTTTTCCAAGCCCGGAATAATGTGCCCGGCCCCGTGGGTATATTCCAACGGGCCGCGTCCGGCGGAAGTATCGGTTACTTTACCGTCCACCGTCAAGGTGTAATCAAACTTTACTTTAGATCCTTCTTTAATCATGTTTTTCTCCTTTGCCCGTTAGACGGGATTATAATTCATTGCCGAAAATGGTGTTGAGTTGGCGGTTGACGCGGTAGAAAGTAGCACACTTAGGCATATCTTTCAAGCGTTTGGCACCGATATACGTCATACAACTGCGGATACCGCCCAAAATCGCCAGTAACGTCGGTTCAATGGGTCCCCGGTAGGGAATTTCCACCACTTTCCCTTCGCTGGCGCGGTACTTTTTCATGCCGCCGTAATGTTTTTCTTGTGCAAAGGCGGAACTCATGCCGTAAAATGTTTTGTATTGTTTTTCTTCAATCTTAAAGGCACAGGTTTTATCGTCTAATAAATTCAGTTCTCCGGTTTGGATATGCTTGGTGCATAGTTCGCCGCCGCTTTCTTCGTGGCCGGCCAGCATACCGCCTAACATCACAAAGTCTGCCCCGGCGCATAAACTTTTGCATACGTCTCCGGGAACGGTACATCCGCCGTCGGCACATACCATACCGCCCACGCCGTGTGCGGCATCCGCACATTCAATAACTGTGGAAAATTGCGGTCGGCCTACCCCGGTTAATTTGCGGGTCGTGCAAACGGAACCGGGCCCAATGCCAACTTTTACAATATCGGCTCCGTTCAAAATTAAATCTTCACACATGTCGCCCGTTACTACGTTGCCGGCCATAATTAAAATGTCCGGGAAGGCTGCACGTACTTTGCGTACATAATTGATGAGGTAGGGGGAATATCCGTTTGCTACATCAATGCACAAGTTATAAATGAGCCCGGTTTTTAAAACAGTACTTATTTTTTCATAGTCTGCATCAGATACACCCGAACTGATAAATAAAAGGTCATTATTGCCGGTTTGTTTTTGATTGTTTTCTAAAAAACGGATTAATTCCTGTGCGGTATAATGTTTGTGCAAGGCACATAATAATTGTTGTTTTTGCATTTCGCGTGCGATTTCAAAAGTACCGGTAGTGGCCATGTTGGCGGCTATAATTCCGGTAGCATGAATAGAGCGCGGACACCATTTAAAGGTATATTCCCGCAAAACCTCCACTTCACTGCGCGAGGCCAACCGGGACCGTTTAGGGCGCAGTAATACGTCGCAATAATCTAATTGGATATCATCATAAATTCGCATAGAATTTCTCCGTAATGCGTATGTTTAGGGCATAGAGTATAAGGCCCGATAGATATGATATAAAATTTAATTGGTTTCTGGACAGAAAAAAACTTTTCTAAACGGCTATTTTTAGATATAATGGGTATTGTAAAACAGGAAAAAACGTCTTATACTATATAAGATGGAGGGTTTATGTTGAAAGGATTTACATTAATTGAACTATTGGTGGTAGTGTTAATTGTGGCGGTATTAACGTCGGTGGCAATGCCGCAGTACCGCAAAAGTGTGGAGCGTACCCGTTTGGCAGAAGCGCGCCAGATGTTGCCGGCTATTTATGATTCGGTGGACCGGTTGGTGGTAGAATCATTATGTAATGGTTCCTGGTTTGATTGCAGGTCAAAAATTTCATTTGCTAAATTGGATGTGGAAATGAAGGGTACGCAGGATCCGGATTCTTCATTACGGTGGAAGACAAAAAATTTTACGTATGTTATTCAACCCGATAGCAAGCGAGTGTATGCGAAAAGCACGCGCGGGCGGTGGACCGACGTAAAAATTTTTTACAATGGAGACAAGTTTACTTGTAATAGTGCTGAGATTGAAAATGCTGCTCGTAAATCGGAAGCCTGTAAAATGTTGGATTTGGACAAGTAAATTCTGTAAAATGTGGGCGTGTAAATTTTTGCCCAAGGGAGAAAATGTCAGTGATGAAACGAGGTTTTACATTAGTTGAATTATTAGCCGTTGTATTGATTGTAGCGATTTTGACAGGGGTAGGCGTGCCGCAATACCGCAAAGCGGTGGATAAAGCCCGTGTAACGGAAGCGGAAGCCATGCTCCGTACCCTATATGATGCCAGCGAACGGTTGGCGGGAGAGTTTGGCTACCGTTCGTATGTGGAATTAGTAAACCAAAAAGGGGAAGCCGGCTACTCGGTAGAGCGGTTTGACCGCTTTGATGCCAGCCGTCTCCCGGCGGGTTGTACGTTGGGGAGCGGGGGGATATCTGTTACAGGTGTATTAAATTGCAGCCGTTTTCTGTACCGTATCCTGGTGCGCGGTAGTAACGAGCGCAGTTATGTGGCGGCTAAATTATTAACCGGAACCTATAAAGATACCTATGTGATGCTAGACCGGGATACGTTAGAGTTATATTGCCAGCCCAAAACAGCCGGAGATACCGATTTTTGTGATATGTTAGGGTTAGATGTGGTCAATGCAGGTTTTGATTTTTAAGGAGAAAATCAGATGAAACAAGGTTTTACTTTGCCGGAAATTTTAGTAGCGGTAATGATTGTGGCAATTTTGGCGGCCATGGCCGTTCCGCAATACGAAAAAGCCGTGGAAAAAAGCCGTAAAGCGGAAGTGCTTGCTACGCTCAAAAAACTACATGAATCCAAAATGCGGATGTTGGATAGCGCGGATATGCCGGTATATGAGGCGGGTACATTTGGTTTAGAAAATTTGGACTATACGTTGCAATGTAAAACTTCCTACTCTTCGGGCGGGCACCGTGTTGCGTGCGTTACGAAGGATTTCCTGTATCGGTTAGCACCGGATTTGACCGCTTCTTCTACGGATAAAAGAAAAAATGCGGTTTGTGCCAAACGGGAAGGCGGTGATTATACAGGAACTGTTTTTGTATACTATGGAGAGATGGAAGAAGATGCAGACAAACGGTTTGTCTGCAAAGGATCGTATTGTGAAATATATGGGATGAACAGCACAACAGATGCCATTGCTTGTCCATAAGGAGAAAATTATGAAAAAAATCGGAATGAGTTTTATCTTATCGGTCTTTTTAGCCGGTTGGAGCATGGCGGAAACTCCGACGGTTAAAAAGGTTACGTATTTCCCGCTGCCTTATGCGGCGTATCATACCGTAGAAGCAAAGAATATGGATCTTGGGGTAGGACGAAATCCTGCTACGGGTTACTTAGGCAACGCAGGTACGTCCTTGCAGGCGACTAGCACCTCGCTAACGGGCAACAGTTCAACACTCTCTTTAAATGGGGGAAAGGCGGTATTTGTGCCAAATGACAAAATGGCTGAAATCGGAACGGGGTCGTCGACGGAGAACTCTAAGGTTGATTTTGACCAGAATTTACGGATCGGCAGTAATAATGCAAGCATGAACACTTTAAATACGGACCAGATGAACATAAAAGGACTCTCTTTATTTAATCGTGCGTTTCCAAAATGTGAGAAAGCAGGCAATACGATGAAATGGGTTCGTCTAAAATTAGGACCCACGGATTGCTGTTCCTGGTATTTGGCGTGTGTGGGTTCGGATTGGGATAGCAGCAATGAGTGTACTGAAAATGGTAGTGCGTCGTGTACGTCTTCTGGTTCTTCCGGACACTCTAGTGGCGATTTGGAAGTGACGTATCAGTGGAAATTGATAGACTCCTCAACCAGTCAGTATGCCAGTATGTCTAATTGCTATATAAACACCGTAGAAGACAAAGGGAACATGTCAACGAATCTCGGAAACGATACGTTATCGGCAAGTTATTTTGCATCGACCCCGTGTGATGCGGCTCACGTAAACGAATATTGTCAAGGCTCGCGCTCCCTTGATCAAGGCTTGGGGGGAGGTATCATAACGAAGTTGTTGTGGTATAAATACCAGTGTCAGGAGAAAATACAATAATTTTAGGAGGCTTTCAAATGAAACAGGGTTTTACATTAATCGAATTATTAGTAGTTGTTTTAATTATTGGGATATTGTCGTCTGCGGCACTCCCGCAATATACACGGGCGATAGAAAAAGCCCGGGCCGCCGAAGCCAAACAGATGATGGCGGATATTTATAATGCGGCTAAAATTGCCAAAGTAGCCAATAGAACACGCCCTAACAATTTTAGCGAATTGGATGTAAAATTTGTGGGGACGAACGGATCGGCGGCTACGGGTGCAACGCTTTCCACGAAGAATTTCACCTATTATATATATGGCATGGCGGTGGAGGATAATTCCAATCCGTGCGGTGCGCGTGAGCCGGCCCCGGTGCGTGCGGAATCCGCCAAAGGATACCGTTTCATATTTTGCCCCGGACGGCTGGAATGTGAAGACGTGGTAACCGGAAAATGCAAAGATTTGGGATTTAGCAGATCAAAAACTTCCTGCATATATGGCGGTAATTGTTTTGCTGAGTAAAATCTGTTGTTCTTGTAAATCCCTGGTTTCAAGCAGAAATCAGGGATTTTTTTGTGTAAGAAAGCGTTACGGTTCTACCAATGAACCAGTTGTTAAGATAAATCATAAAGTCATCCTGAACTTGATTCAGGATCTTCAATGTATGTTGTGGTAATTACGAAACAACAACGGCAAGCGTGGAAGATTCCAAATCAAGTTTGGAATGACGCTTTGTTTAAAAACAGCAAGAACAAAGCGTGAGAATATTTTTTCTTTACAAAACTGTTCAATTAATTTTATAATAAAATAAATTTATCTTAGGAGGATTAGAATGGGCGGACTTTGGATAGTTGTATTGATACTGGTTGTGTTCGGCGTGTATGCGGTCATTACGTATAACGGGTTTGTGGTGCTTAAAAACCGGGTAAATGAAGCATGGAGCGATATTGAAGTACAATTAAAACGCCGCTATGATATGATCCCGAACTTGGTGGAAACCGTCAAGGGGTATGCCCAACACGAAAGTCAAACCTTAGAACGCGTGATTCAGGCCCGCAACATGGCTATGGGCGTTAAAAATGAAAATGTAAAAGAAATGGCCGCGAATGAAAATGTGTTGTCCGGGGCGCTTAAATCCTTATTTGCCTTAAGTGAAAATTATCCGCAGTTGCAAGCCAATGCGAATTTTTTAGAATTACAACGCGAACTGCGTGATACGGAAGATAAATTACAGGCTGCCCGCCGGTTTTACAACGGAAACGTCATGGCGTTAAATACCAAAACGGAATTATTCCCCAGCAACATAGTGGCCGCCTTGTTCCATTTTGGAAAACGCGATTTCTTTGAACTTGCCGACGACGAAGCGGCTGCCAAACAACCTGTACAAGTAAAATTCTAACGGAGTAGTTGTGGCTACCGTTTACGAGCATATTTCCCAAAACAAGCGGCGCACAGTGCTGCTTGTTTTATTATTTCCGCTTGTTTTTGCGCTTTTGTGCGGACTCACGTTTTTTGTTGTTTTTTTGCTTGCGGGAAATGGGGAACCTTGCGCTACTTGGAACGGGAGTGTGCTTTCTTGTGCGCAGGTGCATGCGGCAGGATCGCTGTTTCTTACGGTGCCTTTTGCCTGGCTGGCGGCAGTTGTATGGATGGTGATTGCTTTTTTTTCCGGTGATAAATGGCTGATGAGCGGGGCCGGAGCGATTGCCGTTACCCGCCAAGACCAACCGGAAATTTACCGCCTGGTAGAGAATCTGTGTATCACGCGCGGGTTACCGGTTCCGCGGATTTACATCATGGATGATGAGTCGTTAAATGCGTTTGCTACCGGGCGCGATCCGCAACATGCTTCGGTGGCCTTGACGAAAGGAATTGTTAAAAAATTAGAACGGGCCGAATTGGAAGGGGTCATTGCGCATGAACTAGCCCATGTGGAAAACCGGGATATCCGGTTAATGCTTTTGACCATTGCCGGAATTTCTTTTTTTACATTTGCCGGAGAATGGTGCCTGCGTATGGCTTTATCTTCCGGTCGTTCCCGTAATTCCAAAGAAGGGGGAAGCGGCGCACTGGTTTGGTTGGTGTTGGGCCTGGTTTGTTTGGTATATGGCTATTTAATTGCACCGTTGATTCGGTTGGCGGTATCACGCCAGCGGGAATATCAAGCGGATGCAACGGCTGCACTCACCACGCGTAATCCGCGTGCCTTAGCCCGGGCGCTTGCCAAAATATCCGCTGATCCGCGCGTAGAAGCGCTGGATCGTCGCGAAAGTATGGCGGCTATGTGTATTGCAAATCCGTTGGCGAAAGCCGGATTGTTTTCCGGTTTGTCGGGTTTATTTGCCACGCACCCACCCATTGAAAAAAGAATTGCCGTCTTATTAGATATGGATAGAGAAGTTTCTGGTGATTAGCATTTAGCGGGGGAAGGCATCCGTTAATTCGGCTAGCGGGAAATAGTGTTTTAAAATGGTTTTGTAATCCTGCCCGGCTTCCGCCCGTCCGGCGGCACCGGTTTGGTCAAATCCGACTCCATGCCCCCAGCCTCCGCCGTAAAATACAAAATATTTCAATTGCCTTTTTTCATAATGAGGCTCTACAATAAAATAACTGCTGCGCAACATTCCTAAACTCAAATTGTTACGGATGACATTTTCTTTGTTCAAAATTACTTCGCCTTTCGTTCCTTTTACCCGCAGTTGGCTTACGTAACCGGACCGCCCGCGTTTAAGCGGTATGAGCGCGGTGATTTTACCAATGTCTTTTTTTCGCTGTTTAATAATTTCCCGTAATTCCGGCTCGTCTACGACACGCGTCCACCGGAAAGCCGCTAAACTGACTTGTTTGTTATATTGGCTGTATGCTTGGTGCGGATATTGCAGTAATTCGCGGAAATGGTACGGTTGTAACGTAGTGAAATCAAAGTCCTGATAGTCGGACACGGGTTGTAAATAGGGGGTTTCGCTCCAGCCGGCATCTTTGGAACTTTGGGTAATCCCGCCGCAGTTAGCAGAAAATACACTTTCTATTGGTTTATTTTGGTACTGTAAAATCTTACCCATGGTAGATTCTACCGCCGCGTTGGCACGCTCGCTTTCGGCACTTACTCCGCCGTATACTTGGCAGTTTTGCGTGTCGCATACATCATATCCGTAGGCGCGGTGTTTGCCCAAATGTTTGCTGGCATAGGTGCGCGCCAGTACGGCTTGGGCACGCAAGGCATCCATGGGAAATAAAGTAGGCATTTCCGACGATATGACGCCTTGCAGGTATTCTTCCAAATTCACAATATTGATTGGGATGAGCGTATTTAATTGCGTGTTATGTAAAATTTGTAATTTGCCGCGGTATTCTTTATCGTCCATGCTGGCCCACGTCATGCCGGCACCGCTTAAAATATGTTTAACTAAAATGGTGTGCCCTTCCCCTTCGGTGCGGGAAGTGGGGGAAACCAAAATGGATCCGGTAAATCCTGTTTTTTTGCCGTCAGGCGCAATGAGTTGAGGGGTTTTTCCGAACAGTTCTACTTTCCATATTTGTTTGGCTTTTCCCTGGGCCAAAGTTTTGCCTTGGGCATTTTGAATAATAAAATCATGCGAGGGAATAAATACCACCTCTTTACGCTCTGCCGGTTTCCCGTTGGAACGGACGCCTAAGCCGATTTTAATTTCTTGTACCGGTTTGCCGGTAAGCGGAATAACGGGTTTAACCAGGGTATGTTCCCGCAGGGGTTTATGCGAAGAGAGTTCTTTTTCGGGGCGTGTGATTTTAGCGCGTAACCGTTGCAATGCTTGGTTAACAGCTCCGTTTTTTTTATCCGCCGAGTAAAGCATGCGGTATTGGCGGTATGCTTCGTTAAAATTGCCTGTTTTTTCTAAAACGGAGGCATAGTGTTTTTTGGCTTCAATGAATTGGTGATCATAAGTGGATGCTTGCTTAAACGGTTCCAGGGCCTCTTCGTATTTTTTTTCATCTTCCAAGATACGCCCTAACAGATAGTTGGCCAAAGCCGTATGTGTTTGGCTGCGTGCGGCCAAACGCAAATTATATTTTGCTAAATTTGTTTCGCCTAATCCGATTTGTGCCCTTGCTAAATTAATATAAGTAAACCCGTCGCGTTTCGGATCCGGGGAGAGTTGGGAAAGTAATTTTTCAGCAGTCGCGTATTGTCCGTCAGCCAAATATGCTTCCGCGGCTGCTTCAATTACTTCGCGGTCTTGCGGATAAAGTTGGTAAGCGGCCGCCGCTGTATCTACCGCTAAACGGGGATTGTTTTGTTCCAACGCAATAAACGAAGCGTTTAAAAAAGATTGTTTGTTTTTAGTTTCTTTGGAAATTTGCAAATAGGCTTGCAACGCTTCTTGCGGTTTGTGTGCAAAATATAATTCGGTGGCTTTTGTTAACTGTTCTTCAACCGGGGGCTGCACGGTTTGCGCGAAAACCATTCCGGCTGTAAAACACAGGTTAAGTCCTACGGAAGTTATTTTTGAAGATAAATAATTCATGCAATTCTCCGCGTGTTTGTATTTTATCATATTCCGGTTGCTTCTGTTTTAGTATAATAAATCTATGGATACCCTTCCCGTTCCGTCTTGGTTAAAACAATTAGTCGGTCAAAAAAAAGCCGCGTTGCGTAACGAAGCGGTTCTTTCCGTACGTGCTTCGATTGCAGCCCATGCCCTTCACACGGTATGTCAAGCGGCCCAATGCCCGAATCAGGGCGAATGTTTCAACAGCGCGGAAGCAACATTTATGGTGTTGGGGGACCGTTGTACACGGGGATGTCGGTTTTGTGCCGTGGAACGCCAACGACCCTTGCCGCCGGATGAGACAGAACCGATACGTGTGGCGCAGGCCGTGAAAGAATGGGGATTGCGTTATGCGGTACTTACCATGCCCACCCGCGACGATTTGCCGGATGGCGGAGCCGCGCATTTTGCCCGTGTGATAGAAGCCATCCATGCCGCTACCCCAAATGTAAAAGTGGAGCCGTTAATCTCGGATTTGGGCGGACGGGAAACTGCATTGCAAACGATACTCGCTTCCAGGCCGGATGTATTAGCACACAATGTGGAAACGGTACCGCAGTTATATAGTGCTGTGCGAATCGGTGCAGATTTTAAACGTTCGCTTGCCGTATTGGAACGGGCTAAGAAAATAGCCCCTTCGGTATTAACTAAAAGCGGTTTTATGGTGGGGCTTGGTGAAACAGATGCACAAATCCGGCAATTATTGCGTAGTTTACGTGAGGTCGCGGTCGATTTAGTAACGATCGGGCAATATTTAGCCCCTTCTAAAGCGCATTATCCGGTAGTCAGTTATCCGGAGCCGATCGCGTATCGGGAGTGGGAACAATATGCACTTTCGATCGGTTTTAAAGCAGTTGCCAGCGGTCCGTTGGTACGCAGCAGTTACCGGGCCGGGGCATTATATGCCCGTGCAAAAGGATTTCAGGGCTGCCAAACTTCGCTGGGATAAAGGTATAATAATAAAGATGAAAAAAACAGTTTTGTTGGGAGTCGTGAGCAGTTTACTGATGGCTTGTGCAGGCAACCCGCCTGCTTGGTGGAATCCGCGTCATATGCAAACCGGTCCAACCGATTTGCAAAAACAGACCGTTGCCAAAACAAAGGAAGCGGAATCCCGGTCGGCTCTTGCAGAGCCTATGGATACCGAGGAGTTGATTGGTGTTACGGAAGAAAGTTACGAGGAAATGCCATTGACTCCGTTACAAGATGAAGAGCAGGAAAATGATTCGGGAGAGTCCACCTCCCAACTTATGGATGAACCGGAAGAGTTAATCCCCAGTATTTTGGAAGATTAAAAGAGAAGCAAAAACCCTCCGTATGAAACGGAGGGTTTTTTGACAGATCTTTTTGCTAGAAAGACGGAACTAAATGCCCGTTTATCACACGCCCATGGGAAGCGGGCGAATTCGTGCTGCGTTTGACTGTTGTTTTACCGGGAACGCTACCCGTGAAGAAATAGATCTTTTTTTCTTCCGGACGGCTATTGATTAATAAAATCAATTTTTTCCCTTCTACCGTAAAAGATAATTCCGTTTCCGCGGCTTTTGGATGTGAAATAGCAGGGGTGTAACGGGTATTAAATCCTTTTTTAGTCATAGGTTGTGTAAAAAAGCGCGTTAAAAACAAGACTTGTCCCGAGGTTAAAGAGATTAAATTCTCCGGTCGAGTCGCGTGAAAAGTATATCCTTGTAACGTATGGTTATTTTTTGTTAACGCCTGAAACGCATGCAACCGTTGTGTGTAAAGGGCAGATTGCGATTGAACGGGCGCTTGTTCAAATTTACGGGCTGGAAACCCGTGGAAAGAAGTTCCTAACGCTCCGTTTGAATTAGCCATGTGTTCTTCTTTTTTAACAGCATTAATCCAAGGGGCTTTTTCTTCCGGTATCACGCGGGAAATGGCACGTTGAAGGCTACGAAACAATGGCGTAGCCGATGGTATGAACCCTTCATAAAATGTTTGTTGTGCAAAGAGAGGCGCACTAACCGCAAACAAAGCAGTGATTAAGATTAATTTTTTCATTATTTCCTCCGTTTCCTATTTATTTTAAAAAACTAGGAACAGGAAAAACAGGGTCTTTAGTCCTAAGATTCGCGAAAAAAGGACCTATGTTATAGTAGGTCCTTTTAAAAATATAAAACCCCCCGGTTTATCCAACCGAGGGATTATGTGTGACTTCTCATGTTTACTCCTTATACGTCGGACACTTGTGGACGAACGCATCAGGATTTTCCAACCGCACCTGTTTCCCGGATAAAGGCCGAAGCAATTTATCAACCTCCCGGTATTTAGGACCGTCCCACAGGCTGCTTCACAGCAACCACATTCACGAGACGGGACGCCTCTTGCCTGATTCACCCG
The DNA here is from genome assembly GCA_902794895.1 of Candidatus Avelusimicrobium vaccinum. Taxonomy (GTDB): domain Bacteria; phylum Elusimicrobiota; class Elusimicrobia; order Elusimicrobiales; family Elusimicrobiaceae; genus Avelusimicrobium; species Avelusimicrobium vaccinum. The sequence goes on from CADBIY010000010.1 coordinate 43,261, forward strand.
CTCCACAGATTAATTGCGGTTTCGGTGAATAGAAGTCCAGTCATGCTAAGCGGCAATCCTGTCAAGAGAAGAACCTTTCTTCTGCTTGCATTCCAAGCCCGCTTGCCAACAGAACTTATACGGCGTGCCTGCACCCTGCCCTAACGGTGCTTTTCCTTTCGGCCGCGGCCCTGATGTGCCCACGGATAAAGGGATGTAATCTTAGTTTAATATAAAAGTAAAAAAAATCAAGGGGTATTTTGAAATTTAAAAAAAAACAGAATAATCCTTTTATTTTTTTTAAAACATTATCCGAAAATACCTTTGCCAATTTAGTTCAATGAATAGAAAAAACCGGCCCTTGAATGAGCCAGGTTTTTGCGTTATCGGACAGAAAAAACTACAATATATCCGGAGTTCTATCTTGGTCGGGAATATAAATCGATGGCAACCGCATACGACTATATTGCAAAAAACAAACGCCGCAGTATGCTTTTAATACTGCTATTTCCCATTTCTTCCGTGGTATTTGCTTATATTGCGGTGATGCTTTTTTTCTTCTTGTGGAGCGGATTGGATTATTTGCGTCCTACTTCTTATCTTACATTTAGCAGTACCTTGTCTGTTTTTCATGCAAAAGCACTGCGGGTGTGTTCTCTCTTGTTACCGCTTTGTTTTTTAACGGGAGCCTTTTGGGCTATGATTGCCGTTAAAGAAGGAGATAAAATTTTACTCAACCGGATTCGTGGCGTGCGGGAACTGTTTTATTTTGAAGCGGAAGAGGCTCATGATTTATTGGAAAATTTATGTATTGCTACCGGTATGCCGATGCCCCAAGTATATGTATTAGAGGATTCTTCCTTGAATGCATTTGCGGTGGGAGTTCGGCCGGAGGATTCCAGCATTGTTTTATCCCGGGGATTACTTGAAAAGTTAGAGCGCACCCAATTAGAAGGGGTCCTGGCCCAGCAACTGGCCCATATCCGCGCGTATGATGTGCGCATGATGAGCATGATTATTATGTGCTTGGCCTTTTTTACATTTGCCGGGGAAATTCTTGTTTATGGTACGGAGCGGGAAAATGTAGACTCGTGGCAAGAGGTGGTTCATCCAAACCGGATATCGGTACGCGTGCCCCTTTTAATGTATGTGGGAGTTGTCCTAATCGGATATGGCTATTTACTGGCACCACTCATACGTTTTGCGTTATCCCGCAATTATCAGTTTTTGGCGGATGCGCAAGCCGCTTTAATGACCCGCTATCCCAAAGGATTATCCAAGGCTTTGTGGAAAATTAGCGAAGATAGCCGGCTGGAAGCACTCGACCATACCGACTTGCTTGGCATGTTGTGCGTGGATAATCCGCATGCCAAGAAAACCTTATTTAACCGGTTGAGCGGTTTATGGGCTTCGCATCCGCCGGTAGAAGACCGCATTCGTGCCTTGAACGATATGGACGGCCTCTTTTTGCACTTGGAACGGCCTAAATAAATCTTTTCGAACGCGTATAAAAAAAATAAAATATAATAAATGAATTCCGGAACTTAATTATGCTGAATTTAACAAAACCTGCCAAAGAAACTATTTATATGAAAATTATCCGGGTACTGTTAGCCATGTGCTTCTTAATAGTGCCTTTAATCTTTTTTACCAATTTAACCGCAAATCCGTTTTTTATCCAAAACAGTTTGTTGTATGTGTTACTGGCTTTAATTTATGCTACGTTAGCCATCAAATTTTTACGTACACAAAGTATTGATTTTACAAAAACTTTTTTTGATTTAGCATTCTTTATTTATGTGTTGGCTTGCTTGGTGGGCTGGTTATCGGCGGTATCATCTGCTTCTCAAGTGTTGCGGCAAACCATGTTTTATGGTCTTTTAAACTACGGGAGTTTGCTTTTTGTGGTAGCGGTCGGCGCGTATGTGATGAGTAAAAATATTGTTTGTTCCGGCGTCATTGAAAGTAAAACTAATTATATTTTGTTGTTTTTTGTGTGGGGGGGCTTGTGGTATCTTTTTCCGCATATCAAAACACATCTGTCTGCGGGCGGCCTTTTTGCACAACTTTTTGATTGGTATGCGCTGTTTTTATGGGTATTAGGGGTATGGCTGGCCGTGCGGGTGCTTCGTAAATTAGTGCAAGAAAATATTTTAGTGCTGATGTTTATCGCGGTTACGTTAGCCTGTTGCTACGGTGTGTTTCAAGCCCTGGGACTTGAGTTTTTATGGCCGTTTGAAATAAATCAATTCGCTACGAAAGCATTTTCTACGTTCGGGAATCCTAACTTTTTATCTTCCGCCGTTGTCATGTTACTTCCGGCATTATTGGTGTATTACATGCGTACCGAAAGTAAAAAAGACTTGTTTGTTTATGGATTACTGGTACTTATTTATATTTTATTCTTATCGTTTGGTTTAGCCCGTTCGTGTTGGTTGGGGGCGATTGCCGCCTTAATCATGATGTGGATGTTTGGTACGTTACGTTCGCTTATTTGGAAACGGAAAGGGCGGGTATTTTTGCTGGCAGTGTTGGCCGTTGGCGTGGGATGGGGATCGGTGTATGTAGATGGAAAAAATGAGCCCAGCCCGGTAGCCAAACGTGCTATGGAAGTAGCCCAAGTGACTCCTTCTTCCGTGACACTTAAAGTAAACCGTGATCAAATTTTCCAGTCCTTACACCAACGGTTATTTATGTGGGATGTTTCGAAAGAAATTTTCTTATCTAAACCAGTGCTGGGAAGCGGCCTCGGGAATTTTCAAATGGCTTTTGAACAAAACCAACCGAAAACATTGTTGCATTATCCCAACTTGCGCGAATTAAAAACGATTACGCATGCCCCACATAACGAATTGTTTTTTCAATTAGCGCAGGGAGGAATTGTAGGGTTGGGGATTTTCTTGTTTATGTTTATGGTGCTATTTTTGGAAGTACGCGATTTTGCCGCCCATAAAAAAGAAGGGGATAAAAAACAATTATTACAAGCATTTTTCTGCGGTATTTTGGGAATGTTAGTAGATAATATGCTTAATATATCCTTGCATGCGGTGGTGCCTGCTTTCATTTTTTGGTGGTTGGTGGGGGCTGAAGTAAGCGGAGTAGGAAAGGAAGAAGGAAAAATTGTAGTTACTGCAAACCCGGTTACTAAAACTATTGCACTGGCGGTTGTTGCCGGAAGTGTGGCTTTGATTGCTTGGCAGTTGTTATGGTTGAATAGCGAATACCGTTTTTTTATGGGGCAAAAAGAAATTGCTACTAAAAATTATCCGGCAGCAGAACGTGATTTATCGGCTGCACTAAATCTGTATCCGGCCAATACGGAAGCAGGCTTTCGTTTAGGTAATGTATTATTGGCACAAGGAAAATATAAAGAGGCTTTAAGTGCATTTGAAAAAACGATTTCGGCCGCTTCGTATTATGAAGAAGTATATTATCATGCCGCATTGGCTGCTTTAGGCGTAAAAGATGAAAAAAAAGCCGTCCGGTATTTGATGGAAAATTTACGTTTGCACCCATATCACTTGCAAGCGTATCAATTATTAACGCAGTTGCTACATGAAGATGTTATTTATGCATCAAATGATGAATTAGCCATGGTTGAACGGGCCTTGCGTTTATTCCCGTACGAAACGAATCTATGGCGCTTAGCCGGAGAAATTTATTACAAATTGGGCGAAACGGAGTATGCGAAAAACACGTATAAACGTGGACTTATGGTGGATACGTTAGACCGGGAATTATTAAAACGTTTGAATGCCTTATATTCGGGAAAAGACAACGAAAAACCGGCGGTTATTGCCCAAGCCACCCGGTTACAGCAATATCAAACGAAAGCAGATGCTTTTAAAAAAATGTCCGTGCGCAACCAACACCAGTTGCGGGCTGATATTGAAGCGTATATCCAAGAGTATCCGGAGGATACCAACGGACCCATTCTACTGGCGCGCGTACTATCTTTAGGAGGAAATGATATCAAATCAAAAGAGGTGTTGGAGCGTGTGCTGGACCAATACCCGGATGATTTATGGGCGAATTTAGCCCTTTCCACTTTATTTTATAAAGCGGAAGATGTATCCAGCGCAAAGCAAGTGTTAAAAGATGCACTGTTCTATTATCCGGGAAATGAAATCGCTACGGCCCGTTTAAAAGCGTTGGATAAATAAACTAAAACCGGCAATTTAAAAAATATGCTTTACAAAACGTGTTAAATTGCTATAATTCTAGTATCTGTGCATCTTAGGGTTTAGGACGGATGCCGGGAATAAACAGGATTATCTATGATTAAA
>CADBIY010000011.1 GCA_902794895.1 Candidatus Avelusimicrobium vaccinum
TCCAAAGATATTTGGTCCCCGGTATTATTTGAAGATGGAAAAGGAAATGGCGGAGCATCCAGCCATATTGCACTAGAAGGGGAAGAAGAAACTAATCAGAAAAAACTTTCCTTCTGGGACGATTTAAAGCAGAAAATTCACAAAGAAGTGGTACATACGCTGGAAATTGAGCATATCGTTATCAGTGATGAAAGTTCAGCCAGTGCCCAAACCCGCAAACGTGTGGCAGCCATTGTAGATGATATTTTGCAAAAACAGCCTAACTTGCAATTCTCGCGCGACCAACGTACTCGCTTTACTTCGGAATTGTTGGATGAAATTTTAGGGTTAGGGCCGCTGGAAGTACTCATGCGGGATCCGGCCGTTACCGAAATTATGGTAAATGCCTTTGATAAAATCTTTATCGAACAAAAAGGTAAATTGACGTTAACCAAATACAAATTTAGAAATAACGAACAGGTCGTTCAGGTTATTAAACGTATTGTGGCTCCGTTAGGCCGACGTATTGACGAATCCGTACCGCTCGTGGACGCGCGTTTGAAAGACGGTTCCCGTGTAAACGCAATTATTGCACCGTTGGCTGTGTCGGGCCCCACCTTAACGATCCGCCGATTTTCATCGAAACCTTTCGGACCGGAAGATTATTACCGTTTTGGCACGATTAGTCCGGAATGTATGGAATTTATCAAAAAATGTGTCAAAATCCGCAAAAATATTATTGTTTGCGGAGGTACCGGTACCGGTAAAACAACGTTCTTAAATGCAATTTCCGGTTATATTGCAGATGACGAACGTATTATTACAGTCGAAGATACGGCCGAACTTCGTTTACAACAGCCGCACTGGGTGTCCCTGGAAAGCCGTCCGCCAAACGTGGAAGGAAAAGGGGCAATTACCATTCAAGATTTAGTAAAAAACTGCTTACGTATGCGTCCGGACCGTATTGTAGTAGGGGAGTGCCGCGGCGGCGAAGCTTTAGACATGTTACAGGCCATGAACACCGGGCACGAAGGTTCATTGACTACTATTCACGCGAATACGCCGCGCGACGGTTTATCCCGTTTGGAAGCCATGTGTATGCAAACCGGGGCTGATTTGCCGATTTTTGCAATTCGCGAGATGATTTCTTCAGCCGTAAACATGATTGTCCAATTATCCCGTTTTTCGGATGGTTCACGTAAAGTGACCTATATTACGGAAATGCACGGCCAAAAAGACGGACAAATTCAATCTACAGATTTGTTCCGTTATGTGCAGACCGGCGTGGACGAAAACGGGAAAGTGCAAGGGGTCTTTGCCCCTACCGGGAATTTGCCTACGTTTTATGAAGAGTTTGCGGCTAAAGGCCAACCGGTTGATGAGGAAGTTTTTACCAAAGGGGCTGTTCCGTTAGATGAAAATGGGGAACCCGATCTGGCGGCTGTGAAAGAGTTACAGCATCAGCATGTTCCTCCAGTGCCGCCTGTGCCGGTTGAACCGAGTGCTCCTACGGCTGCCCAAGGCCCGGAAATTCCGCCTCCGCCTGCTCCACAAGGGCCGGAAGTGCCACCTCCGCCGCCTGCAGCATAGTGAGAGTTAAAAAATGACGACAATTAAACGAGTTTTATTTGTACTACTTACCCTGTTCCTACTGTTCGCTGGTAATATACCAGTTCGGGCGCGTGCTCTGTCGTCGAATGACCGGATTCGGATTCAATGTACCCGCGAAAAAATGCGGATTTTAGCAGATATTTTTGAACCTAAAAAACCGCTGGCGGAAAAAGAATATCAGTTACCGGCGGAATGCTCCGGCGGTAAAGCACGTACTTTGAAGGCACCCGGCTGGATGGAAGAAGAATTGGACCGGCTTGAAAAAAATAAAGTCCTCTATGTGAAAGATGAAGGAACCTATAGTGAGGCGGATTTATGGCGGCAGGCTTTTGCCAATCTCTATATGTATTTGGATCAAGTGGATAAATCTCTGGATCCCAATCAACCCATTGTTTTAAGTCAACTTTCCCGTGAATTTATGCGGTTGCGGTTAAGGCTTACTCTATCTATAGACCGTTTGAATAAAGAGTTTGTCCGCGGAAAAGAATTGGTGGTTATGAAAGATTCTTTGGGCGGACGGGCACGCAATATGTTGTCTACCATGGAATTGATCAATAGCGAAATTTTCAGTACGATTGAATCTTTTTCCAGCCCTATTTCCCAACGTGAAAACAAATACCGGCAAGCAGCTACTGCGGTTGTTATTTTAAGTAACCATTTATTCCGGGAATTTTTCATGAAGGAGCCCATTCCGGTTTATCCGCCGGATCCTAAAATTTATGTCACCACCCGTGCGGACCGGGCGTTTAGTTTATTTCTGTTGCTTTTGGGATCGGCCTTGGCCGGATTTGCTGTTTATTTACTCTTAGATAATAAGCGGGAAAGTATTTTAAAGGTATTTGCAGATTATAAAGAAAAAAGTTCTGTATGGGCCGAAGATTTTAACCGCCAATTTGTTACTATTGACGTAAAATACATTGTGTTAGGCACTATTGCTGTATTTGCCTTGGCCGGGCTTGCTTTTGGCTTAATGGTAGGCGGTTTTGGCGGCGTATTTTTATTCTTACTCATTTTATTCTTGGGTGCCGTGATCAGTGTAAGAATGCCAATGGCTGTGTTGGACTCTCTTAAGAAAAGCCGCGGTAAAAAAGTAAATGCCCAGTTGATGGATGCCCTGATTTTGCTTTCCAACTCGTTACGTTCGGGGATGGATATTGTACAAGGTTTTGAAATGGTTTCCCGCGATTTGCGTCCGCCGATAGCGGATGAATTTGGTTTGGTGGTGAAAAATTACCAATTAGGTACTCCGTTTGAAAAGGCCTTAGACGGGATGACTGACCGTGTAGAAAGCCGCATGCTTTCATACATTATTAAAGCAATTATTATTCAACGCCAGGTAGGGGGAAACTTAACGGTTATTTTCTCCCGCTTGGTAGAAAATATCCGGGAAGAAAGTAAACTGGAAGAAAAATTACAGGCTATGACCGCTCAACAAAAGATTCAATCTATTGTGGTTAGTATCATGCCGTTTGTAATGATGATTGTTATGTTTATTTTCAATCCTTCCCAAATGATCTCCTTCTATACCAGCCCGGTAGGTATTTTTGTATTTGTATTCTGTGTAATTTGGATTGGGATCGGTATGAAAGTATTACAGAAAATGGGTGAGGTACGGGTCTAGTTATGAACAGCATGTTATTTACGGTAGGACTTAATATTCTGTTGGCGATTGGGATGTTCGCCACTTTCTTAGCGATATTTGGATTATTAGCGCCCAAAGAGAAAAAAGAAAGTGTCATGGATGTTTCTGTCCAACAGTTTAAATCCACTTCCAGTTTTGCCCGTTTAAAACCGGAAGAAAAATTTATGGACCGGTTGGCCGTATTTTGCTTGCGCACTTTTAAGTTAGAAGATTCGCTGGAAGAAATGCATATGCAGTTAGGAAGTCCGGATAATCCGCAACCGGTAGATATCTTATATACCAAAGTGATTGCATCCTTGGCCATTCCGGCGGCGTTGATGTTGTTATTTCAAGGATTTTGGCCGGTATTTTTAGTTCCGTTGTGCTTTTATATTCCGGACGTATTGATTAAATCAAAAATTCAAAAACGTCAGGCGGAAATTTTAGGGAACTTCTCTACGACCGTTGATTTGGCGGCTTTGATTATTGAATCCGGGTTGGATTATTTAACGGCTTTTGAACGTATTATTAAAATTGCCAAAGAAAAAACGATTTTGGAAGAAGAATTGGAACAAACCATTAACGAAATTAAGTTAGGGTATTCCCGGCGTGAAGCCTTAGAGCATTTTGCGGCCCGTACCGGGGTGCAGGAAGTACGTTCTTTGGTGGGATTGATTATTCAGTCGGACGAATTAGGAACCAGTTTGGTAGATTTACTGCGTAATTTCTCGTCGGATTTGAGATCCCGTCGTCTAAGCCGGGCAGAAAAGTTGGCGGCCCAGGCTTCTACGAAAATGTTATTTCCGTTATTTATGTTCATTTTCCCGACGATTTTTATTTTAATTTTAGCCCCCATGATTATGGGCCTTGTTCAAGGCGGCATGGGATTTTAGAGGAATTAAACCTATGAAAAAACACATTGTTTTGGGTATGATTTTTTTCGCCGCGGCCATGCCTGTATTGGCTGCCCAGCAGGCCGCTTCGTTCCGTAAAGAAATACCGGTCCGGCAACATGGCAAGGAAGAAGGTATGCTATTGGATTTGGGTAAGATTTCTTTGGGTACGCTCAATGACGTGGAAGAAAAGAAACAATATCTTTCCACCGTCCAGTTGGAAAAACAACGTATTCAAAATTATACGTTGCGTATGGTTTATGAAAATGCCTACCAACTCTATAAAATGGGGGATTATCAACGGGCACAGGAAATGGCGCAGACGATTTTAAGCATTGACCCCAATTTTAAGCAGGCACAAACTTTGGCCAAACAAGCCCAGCATATGGGGACGTATGGTACTACTTCGGAGGCCCAAGTCATTGAGGCAAAATTTCAGGAAACTCTGAATTTGTATGATAGCGGCCGGTTGGTAGAAGCCAATGATAAGTTAAATGAAATTTTAACCATTCAACCCGGCAATGCTAAAGCCCAATCTTGGAAACGTAAGATTGATGCCGATATTGCACAGGAATATGCCCGCCGCGGTGAAGTGGCTTATGAAAAAGAAGACTACCAAGCCGCCTTGGATGCTTGGTATAATTCGCTCCTGATGCGTAAAGATGATCCCAAATTGGTGTCCAAAATCGCGGAAACAGAAACCAAATTGCGTAAACAACAAGTGGAAGATTACATGCGCCAAGCACTTGATTTTTATAATAAAGGCCAGTATGTGGAAGCCTATTCCGTCTTTGAACGGATTACCAAAATCCAACCGGGGGATGCCCGCGTGGAAAAATATATGTCGCAGTTGAAAAATGAAATTGCGGCCGGATATTATAATGCCGGGGTAACTTCTTATAATTCTGCCCGCTTTGACCAGGCAATTTCTTATTGGAATAATGCAAAAAAATGGGGAGCAGATACTACTACGATGGACGACCTTGTCAAGCAAGCCCGGAATGCCAAAGAAAACTATTTGCGTACGGCGCAAAGACAGCGTCAAGAACAAATTGCTTTAGCACGGGAAAGATTACAGCAGGAACAATCCTCCAGTGCAGTGGCGGGCACCACCCAAACTCCGGGAGAAAATACGGATGAACAACCGGAAACCATTGAAACGGTGGAAGTATCCGGCAATGTGCCCGGCATGACGGCGATTCCCGGGTCCGGTGCTACGCAGCCGGGTACCGGCGGAACCGGAACGATTAATCCGTTAGATCCTAATGAAGTGCTTCCTACTATAAATAATGGTACGATGACTCGGGTTTCAGCGGAAGCCAGAGCCGCTTCCCGTTCTAAATATATTGAAGGGTTGGATGCCTTTAACCAAGATGATTATGAACGGGCCCGTGCCGCATGGATTGTGGCGAAACAACTTGATCCCGGAAATAGTGATGCTGATTTAGGATTGCGTAAATTAGAAGAATTAATGAAATAATGGGGAAACTACATGAAATTGACAGCGAAATGGATCCTTTGGTTTGTACTGGTAACGGTGTACGCATCGATTATCGGCGGATTGTTCTATTATAACCTGTTTAAATTTGTATTTGACAAAAAACTGCAAAATGAAATGGTGGAAATGGTCCGTTACCGGGCGCCTTCATTAGTGCAGTGGTTAGCCTCCCGCCCCAAAGGGGAAGCCACTTTCCGCGAAGCAGAAATTATGAAGGGGCTCGTGCGTAATGATGACCGAATTAAAAGTTTGGTATATTTGAACTATGACGGCTCTATCCGCTGGCATGAAAATACCAAATTTTTGGGTATGTCTTACTCGGATTACAATACGTCGGTTGGTTTTGATACCAACGTGGTGGTGCAAGCCATTCGAGACCGTCTTCCCCGTGCGATTATGTTCAATAACGGTAGCGACTATGATATGGCTATTCCGTTACTGGCTAAAGACAATATGGTTGCCGGGGTGGTCAATGTTACCGTGTCGCGGGAGAATGCTAAAAAATTAATTCACGCTTCCATGGTCCGCTATGCGTTCGGGGCGCTGATTATGGTGTTATTGATTGGCGGCGTTTTGTATTTATTCTTATTACTTAAGATTATTCGTCCGCTAGGGGTTTTAAAAGATAGCATCGATTCGATTTCTCTGAATAATTTATTCTTGTCTTTTCCGGAAAGAAAAGATGAAATCGGAGCTGTAGGAGCAGCGGTGTCGGGCCTGTTAACCAAACTGCGGGAAGATTTAAAAGGCCGTGAAAATGTGGAAATTATGTCCTTGGAAAAGGAGCAACGTTGGTGGAAAACGATTTTGGCGGTTACAGTGCCGAAAGGTTCCCGCGCCTTAGTTGTTGACGAGAATAACAATATTCTGTACACTAATTTTGAGTTAAATGTGCCTGGAAAAGAAACGGTACACTTGTTGGATATTTTTGACGGCAGACAACAGGAAATTATACAAGTAGTCGGGGAAGCCTTGGAAAATCCGACAAAAGTTTTGCGCAGTTCTGTAGATAACAAAGATGTGCAATATTTGGTAAAAGCGGTTCAATTGCCGGATGATGCGGGTAAAAACCGTATTGTATTAGTGCTGGAACCAAAAAAATCGTAAACATTTGTTGCAGGGAGAAAATATGAAAGTTGAAATAAAAAAAATAAGCATTATGACGGTCTTGTTTTCAGTGTTTCCGCTGGCTGTATTTGTAATTATGCTGATTAGTGGTTTTTTGGAACTTTTTAATCCGGATGTAACCCTCAGCATGAATTATTTGATGAGTTTAGTCATGCGTGCCATTCAAAGCACTATTTTGTTTTTGGTATCTACGGTGTTCTTTTTGTTGGCGTACAATTTGTTGTGTGCGTTAGGAATTAGAGGGGTACGCGTGGTTTTGGAAGATAAAGAGTAGGAGTTGAAAATATGAAAAAAATTGTAGCACTATTAGTTTTTTCAATCGTAGCTAGTAACTTGTTGGCAGCACAGCCCCAAAAAGCTGCTGCTAAAAAAACAAAAGCCACCTTTGTAATTGTGGAAGATGAAAATTATCCCGCCGGAAAAGAAGATAAAGGATTAACAGCCGGTTTAGCTGAATTTTTAGGAGTAGTGCCGGAAGTAACTCATATGCCTTATTCCGTAGCCAAAACTAATGAAAAGTTGACGGGATTGGATTATAGTTTTCTACCGCTCTATTTAATCAAAAAGACGCCGGACATTCGTTCTAAGATGGAAAAGCATATTCAGTATGGGTACGTGTTGGAAAATGACGAATATGTAATTTTGCCACATCAAACTCGTACCGGTGTTTATACAGGCAAAACGGCGAAACCGGGGATTATGGAAATTTTTGTTATGTCGCAATGCCCGTATGGGGTAATGGCTGAAAATGCCGTGATTAAAGCCCAAAAAGAAGGCAAATCTCCCAAAGCCAATGACGTGCGCCTCCGTTATATTGTGGATTATAATGATGCTAAAGGTTTTAGCAGTTTGCACGGATCCGGAGAATGGGAAGAGGATGTCCGCCAATTGTTAATTGCAAAATACTATCCGGGAAAATTGTGGAAGTATTTGGAAATCCGCAATAAAGACTATCGTTCCAGCCGTTGGGATAAAGCAATGGAAGATGCCGGTATTAACGTTAAGAAAATTATGAAGAAATTTGATAGCGAAGGCTTGGAACTTTTAAAACAAGAAGCCGCTTATGGCAAGGAATATGGCGTAAATGCATCTCCTACCTTCTTATGGGAAGGAAAAGTGCAAATGGATTTTGGTTCCGCCTCGCAGGTAGAAGGCTTTGAATTCTTAAATCCGAACGCCGCAAAACCGGATGCCCAAGCCCCGGTAGGAAGTTGCTAACTTTTAGTTTCAGAAAGGTTATACAGTGAGGGATGGGGGGTGTCCCGTCCCTCTTTTTTTAGAAGGAACTCTTAAGAATATATGATGAAAACCAAGCGCTTGCGTGGCTTATTTTTTAAGGCAGTTTTCGTTCTGACATTGATTTCATTGGTGCCGGTTGGTTTAATTGGTTTTCATGTACTTCGTGTAAATAGTCGTTTATTGCAGCGTGAAATTGTTCAAAGGCAACAAAATGTGGCGCGCCGGTTATCATCTGTAGCGGAGTCGTATTTAACCCATCTTTCCCAATTCTTTATTGTTTTTACGGATTTACATACCGATTTTGGTGGCCATAATTTTTTGGATCTGGAAGATTTAGATTATTTAAGGCAACGTGAACCGGTTATTACTTTTCTTACTGCGCTGGATTTAAAAGGGAAGCCGGTGGTTTCTTCGGGCAAACAGGAAGCAAAGGCCTTACAGGAAAGTGAATTGTCTGTAATTCTGCAAACTTGTGTGCGGGAACAACATCCGTATATAGGACCTGTTTTTAGACAACCGGACGGAAAGGCCGGCATGTTATTAGCCTTTCCCATACGGCATCAAGTGAACAGTACACAGATTTTAGGGGTGTTACTTGCCGAAATCGCACTGACGGATCTGGACCATATGTTAGCGCAAGCCTATCCGTTAGAGATGGAAGCCCTTTTAGTAGATGCTTCCGGTAAAATAATCTCTTATAACGGTTCCCCGGAAGGAAGTTTAGGCGAAATTTCTGCGGAATTAACCAAACAGTTGCAGTATATCCGGCAGCAGTTAAATGGTAAGAATTGGGGGAAAGTGATCATTCCGCAAGAGCAAAATTTATTAGTGGCTTCGGCTAATTTGCTTTTGACAGATTGGACGGTTTATGTATTCCAACCTGCCAATATTGCTACCCAGTTGTTTAAAGAAAGCACCTTCCAATCCGGGTGGGATGTTTTGTTAATGGTTGGATGTGTGATTTTATTTTTAATTGGGGTTAGTTATATAGTTATTATCCCGATCACGCGCCCGATTGAACGTTTGCGGACAGCCGCCTTAAAATTACGCGAAACCGAAGATTATGTGATTAAACAGGAGGAGGTAGAAACCCCTAATAATGAAATCGGTGATTTGAGTAAAACCATCGTGGAAATGTCTCAAGCCCTGCATGCACGTCGGGAAGCCTTGGCTTCTGCGAATCAGGATTTGGAAAAACGGGTCGAGGAACGGACACGGGAACTTAAAGAAACCACGAATGAATTGGTGCGTGTAGAGCGCTTGGCCTCTATTGGTCAAATGGCTTCCATTATCAGCCATGAAATCCGTAACCCGCTGGCTGTTATTAGTAATTCCACCCGTTTGATTAAATTACTGATTCCTGCCCAAGAACCGAAACTTACTAAACAAATCAATATTATTGAAGCGGAAATTAAACAAGCAAACAGTATTATTAGCGAAGTGTTAGGCTATGCCCGTACCCGGGAACTGATGTTAAGTACCATTGATTTAAATAGTTATTTGCATGATTTAGTAACGGTCTATTCTTTTCCGGCTAATATTCAACTGGTGGAAGAATTGGAAGCCGAAAGCGTGCGTATTAAAGTAGATGCCGAAGAAATTAAACAGGCCTTGCGCAATGTGATTTCCAATGCGGTAGATGCCATGCAGCCGCAGGGCGGAACATTGCGGATAGGAACCAAAATCGGCCGCCGTTTAGTTTGTATTTATATTGCGGATACAGGTCCCGGTATCTCCCCGGAAGTGCGTAAAAAAATGTTTGCTCCGTTTTTTACAACCAAAGCACGCGGGACAGGGCTTGGCCTTGCGGTGGTAGGTAAAGCGGTTAGCCGCCATAAAGGAAAATTATTTATTTTCAGTGAACCGGGCAAGGGTTCCTGTTTTCAGATTTATTTAAAAATTTACAAAAAAACCGGAGATACAAATTATGGAGAAGCAAGTTAAGATTTTGGTGGTAGATGATGATAATAACCTGCGGGAAACGCTGGTGGATTTATTGGAAATTGAAGGATATAAGGTGTATCAAGCCGGTAATGCGGCGGAGTGTTTGGATATTTGCGCCAGTGAATTTTTTCAGATTATCCTGATGGATTATAACTTGCCCGATAAAAACGGGATGGATTTGATTCGTGAAATCCGGTCTTTTAACCAAGATTCGCAAATTATTATGATTACAGCGTACGCTTCTTTAGGTGCTATTATGGAAGCCATGCAGGAATCGGTATACGATTTTTTGATGAAACCGGTAGATTTTGATTATTTAAAACGGACGATTAACCGCGCCTTAGATAAATACTTTCTGGAAGAAAGCAACCGGGAGTTGGTGGCCGAGTTGAAAACCCGTAATGAAGATTTAGGCCGCTTGAATAATATGAAATCTAAGTTTTTCTCGATGGTGTCGCATGATTTGTCCAACTCGTTGATGACACTTAAAATGAGTTTTGATATGTTCAAAAAGAAATTTACTCCTACGGATGAACAACAACAAAAAATGATGTTCATGAGTGAATCAATTAACCAAATTGAACACTTGATTAAAGATTTAGTGGATTGGGCTGCCATTGAAAAAGGCAAGTTGCGCATTGATAAAACTTATTTTGAACTGACGGAGAGTTTAAAGAAAACGGCCGAAATTTTTAAAGTCAAGGCCCAAAAGCGTAATATTCAAATATCCTTTGAAAGTGCGGGAGCCATTTCGGTGCTGGCGGACGAAAAACGTATTCGGCAAGTCATTTCTAACCTGTTGGAAAACGCGGTCCGGCATACGCCGGATAACGGCACCATTGAAATAGTAGTTAGCAAAACAGATGAAAAAAATGCTAAAGTGTCGGTAAAGGACTCTGGGGACGGTATTGATCCGGCCACTGCGCCCAGTTTGTTTACCAGTTTTATGCAAGTAGGTACGAAAGAAAAAGTCGGCCGTTTGGGGCTTGGCCTTTCTATTGCTAAAGAAATTATCGTCAATCACGGCGGGCGTATTTGGGCCCAAAGTGAGGGGCTTGGAAAAGGGGCCACCTTTAATTTCACATTGCCGGTGGCAGGAAACTAAAGGAACACTTTACGGGAGTTTATGATGAATAAGAAAAAAATAACGGTATTGATTGCAGACGATCAGACACTTTTCCGCGAAGGGATTAAGGATGTGCTGAGCGGTGAAAAGTGGATGCAGGTGGTAGGGGAAGCGGCCGACGGTGTAGAAGCCGTTGCAAAAGCCAAAAAACTGAAACCGGATGTGGTGCTGATGGATATTAAACTGCCCAAATTAGACGGTATTAACGCAACCCGCCAAATTCGGGAATCTTGCCCGACGGTCAACGTGCTTATGTTATCCAGTTTTGAAGATGAAGCCCACGTATTAGATGCAATTCAAGCCGGTGCCAATGGTTATTTATCAAAAATGTTGCCCGCAGTGGAACTGGTTAATTCCATTAAAACTTTTACCAGCGAAGGGTTGATGATTCCCCAACAACTCATGGGTAAACTGTTACACGGGTTGCGCAAAATGGGGGATGGCGGTATGCCGTCGCAAGCCATGCTTACCAAGACGGAAATTAAAGTCATGGATTATTTAGGTAAAGGGCTTAGCAATAAAGAATTAGCGAAAGAACTGGGTTGCAGTGTAAAAACTATTAAAAACCATTTGAACAGTGCCTTTCATAAATTAGGGGTAAGCAGCCGGACCGAAGCCGTGGTAAAGGCTATCGAAAAAGGGCTGATTTCTTCCGAAGGAACCACCATTCCGGACGAAGACGAATACGAGGGATAAAAATGTCCGTCCCAATGGGAAAAGTGCGGCAATTTGTTACGCGAAAAAAAGGCCAAGCCACAGTGGAATATATCTTGATGTTATCTTCCATCGTGGTGATACTTTCGGCTTTTTTAACGGCATTTCATACGCATATTGTTCGTTTCTTTTTTCAGTTTGTGGGCAGACTATTGGCCTCTTGAGTAAACACGATGCGACGAAACTTTTGGATAGGAAAGTTAAAAGAACGGCGGGCGCAAATTTTGCTACCGTCGGTCCTTTTGGCGCCTATTTTTATTTTAGTGATCTATCTGTTGTTTGAAACGGCCAAAGTATCTATGACCAAAGTCCGCCACCAGTTCGCATTGGATAATGCCGCCTATTCGCAAGTATCTTCCGCCAGCACTTACTTAAACGCTGTAGCTATGGTAAACGGACCGTTGCCGTTTCGTGTCATGCGTTATTATGGAAGCACGGAAAAATTACAATATAAAGCAAGTGCATCTGGGTTGCAAGATATTACTATTTTTGAATTATTTTATAAGAGCGGAGCCGTGCCTTCTTTGTTAGGGGATCAAGACGGGACGAAGGCCAATTTGAGTCCGGCTCAGCAGTCCGTGGATTGGCAAGTCCATTATGTGTCTGCGCCCCCGAAAGGGGAACCGGCTAACGTAGTCCAGGGGCAAGAAAGCGGGGATCCCGCTATTATTTCCCGTAAAGACTGGGAAAAGGAATTGCCGACTCCTCCGGGGGATAACATCGTACGGTTACTCAGTTATCAATTAGTTCACAACTACCATTTCCCGGCGGGAAAACTGGGGATTCCGGTACTATCGCAATATTTAACTACCTATGTGTATGACGGTTCCATTTACAAATCGCAGGATTATGTGTATAAAGAAGTTACAAAAAATGAAGTGATGTTCCGCGAAGGATATTGGCTAAACGTTAGCAATTGTAAAAAATCGGAGTGTGCCCGGGAGAGTGCGGCTAAACTCCGTCCGTTTTTAAACATAAGAACTAAACCGTTTGAAATTGAAAACATGGAAGTTTTCTTTTCGGACGGCGGCCCTAAACGGGGGGATACGCACGGTGGAGCGATGGGCACCGTTTTGAAAGCGACGCAATTATTGAATGGTCAAAAGTTATTTCAATTTGCGTATTTGGATCCTTCCAGCCGTGGCCGTTTGCGGTCTTTACAACGGGGAGTTTTGCTGAAACAAAAATTCAACCTGCCCCGCAATCATTTTAATATTAATTTGGAACAAAAATATAAACCGTATGTGCGTACTAAAGTATCGTTGGCTTGCCCGCGCAACAGTAATAACTGCGTATGGCCGAACCCGTTACCTAAGTACAACGTAACATTAGATCCATGAGGCGATTAAACATTACTTTATTTCGTTCCCGTAAAGGGCAGGCTACCACGGAAGTAGTACTGTTGTTTCCGCTTTTTGTTATTTTTATTTTATTTATTATTAAAATTTTCGGGCTACTGGTATTAAGCCAAAAAATGGAAATTGCCGGATATTATGCGGCCCGGCGATATCAGTTGCAATCGCACGAAACGGATTATTATCACCGCACCTGGGACCGCCGATTCCTCATGAAAGACATTCAAAAAAAAGTAGAAAATTATTTAGGTTTTGATAATCCGGGTATGAAGAAATTTCTCAGTTTGCGCCGGGTAAAGGTGGATATTAATCCCAGCGGTAGTTGGACGAAAGTGGTCATCACGGCTCAAACCAAACCGCCCATGATTCCCTTTTTGTGTAAATATAATAAAGACCAAGTCTGCGACCGGGACGATTACTGTTTAAAAGGCTATGCCTTTTTATGTGAAACAGGCGGGGAAGTGGTGGTCAATAAATATGTAGGTCACAACGAACGCCCGGCCCCGTATATGCGTCCGGAAGGGAAGTAGTATAGTGTTCTTAAATTTTGGGGTCATCCCGGCAGTTTTTTAGCCGGGATTTTTTGTGTGAGAAAACCCCCTAGCCAGGCATGGGGTTCCGTTAAGATTCTACCGATGAACCGGTTGTTAAGATAAATCATCAAGTCATCCTGAACTTGATGCAGGATCTTCAACGAATGTTGTGGTAGTTACGAAACAGCAACGGCAAAAGCGGAAGATTCCAAATCAAGTTTGGAAGGACGTTTTATTTATAAAAACAGCAAGAACAAAGCGTGGGGATGTTTATTATACCATAAGAGGCAGAGGCCGGATAGAGAAATTCCGGCATAACCTACTTTGTTTATTTTTCCTTTTTTTCTCAAAAAGGTCCTTGACAATCCGTTCATTTCTACTTATACTGTAAATAGAAGCAACAGGAACTCTGTGTTTGAGTGGTTGAAAAACCAGGTCAACAAGAGTAGTTTTTATTTATGTAAAGGGGTTTGTATGTTTAAATTAAAAACCGGGAATGTTATTCAAAAACTTAACAAAATGGATCGCAAACAGGCTTACACCTTGGCTGCGATAGTGGTGGTATGTTTTATTGCGCTGCTTTCACTTGCTTCCTTTTTAGGGGGTGCGGATGATACTTCTTTTGACGGAATGACCACCCGCGGGTATGATTTAGCCCAAATGCCGTTTGTGAATGACGAAGCCGAATCCTATCTGCTGGCCTCCAAGTATCCGGATATGCAAAACAACGGAAGTTCGCTGTTGTATTCGCCGGAAGAAAAAGAAGCCCGCCAGGAAGAAGATGCGGCAAAGGCCGAAGAGGATGAAGAAAGTACTTCCGGTTCTTCCGGCCGGGAAGATTCTTATTCCGGGAGAGGCTATGGCGGCCGGGGGTATGGCTCGGGCCGCGTCGGATCCAGAGGATCCACCACCGTGGGGCAATTGGGCCAAGCCAGTGTCAAAGGCGCCGGCGGTAGCGGTATGACGGGCACTTTTGGGGCTCCGCGTGGGGACTTTTCGCCGTATAAAAGCCAGGATAAAGGAACGGAAATTGCGCCGCAGTTAAAAAATACAGATGCTAAAAAAGCGCTTTCCCAATTTGCGCAGACTAGCCGTGCCGCAGCCGGACTGAAAGACGGTAAAGGCGGCAACGCGAAAAAAGCGTTAATGGGGGGAAATATTAAAGGGAGTGAAGCCTTTACCGATAAAGGGGTAGATTTAAGTAAATCGGGCGGACTCGCTCTGGATACCAACGCCCCGGTAACTTCGGCAGACCTTAGCAACTTGGAAGATAAATTAGATGATGCCGCCAAAGAAGCCAAAGAGGAAAACGACCAAATACAAGAAGATATGTGGGACCGCCTGCGGGAGCAATTATTTTCGGGGATGATCAATATGGTGCTTAATTTAGCAGGCCAGGCTGCTAGCAACTTATTAGATAAAGCCATGTACGGAAGTACAACCAAGGCTGCCAGTAAAGAAGTAATGCAACAGCAGTTAGGGGCAACTTATGATCCTAAGAATCCAGATGGAAATAAATTGGCCCAACTTCAACTGTGCGGTAGCACGAAAGGCTGTGATGCTTACGACAAGTGGATGACAGGAGGAACCGTGGCGGATGCAGCTAAGAGTTATGGTGTAAGTAATAGAGATATGCGTCTTAATGTAAAACACAATGCCGGGCAATTTTCGTATGGTACAGGAACTTTGGCGGATGTGTATAGCGGAAAGAGCATGCAAGTGGGTTCCTCAAGTGGTAACGAAACTCCAGATTTAATGCGTGTTACGGAAGGAAAGAATTTTTCGCAGAACCCAGACCCAACTAATCAAAATTATTACCACTCACTAAGGAGAGATAACTCATCAAATGGGGGAGCATCCGCTTGGACACCGTGGGGAGGACAACAAAATAGTAACAATACAACCACGCAGACGGGAGAGTGCCCTCCGGGGACGACTTGGATGGCTCCTAGCGGAAGGTGTCAATAATTTGTTAATTTTTACGGAGGTAAATTTATGAATATCTTACAATGGCTCAAAGACTGCGGCGGCAAAATGGCCCTGTCTGCGTTGCAGACGGCAGGGCTTGCCACCGTGGTAGGGGTAGCCGGGCTCGGAGCGTACAGTTTTTTAAGTGCTCCGGCGGAAGACCCCGCTCTTTCTCCTTCGTCCTACAATCCGGGCGAAGTGGTGTATGTGGCCGGGAACCCCAATAGCGGCAATTACCAAAGCGGGGCGTATGTGTCCGCACAGGATAGCGGCTCCGCGCTGAACGAATCCTCGGTGCGTATTTCTGCCAAGACGCTCAACCGTCTAAATGAGGCAGACCGCCGGGATCAGGCTTTTGATGAGATGGAAGAACAACAATCCGCCAACTATTCGGCTCCGGTCGGTCCTGCTTATAAAGGCGGCGCCACGGAAGGGCTCGGCATGGGGGCCAACGTCGCTAACGAAATGGGCCTGAACGCGGAAGGCCTGGGTGGAAACGACCCGATGGCGGCGGTTTCCGGCATGATGGGCAATATGCAAGGGATTATGAACCAAGCCCAGCAACAAGCGCAAAACGCGGCCCAAGGCAAACCGTCCGCGGACGAAAAAGGGAATGCTCCCGGATTAGCCGGTTTAAAATCTTCCGGGATGGCTACTGCCCCGAGTATAGGTGGGGCCGCTAATGGCGGGGGAAACGGATTTAATGCCTCTTTTACCGTACAAAACAGCGGTAAAAATAAAGGCGGTGCCGGGAATGCTAACATGCCGGATATGGGGAACGTAATGGCCTCGGCCCAACAGCAAATGTCTTCTGTGATGGACGGGATGCGCCGCATGCAGGCCAAAGCCTCTTTTGGAAAAGAGGAAGGCCTGGGCAGTAGCCGCGATGCGGACATCATGAATGTGAATAACACCAAAGGCGGCAAAGAGTTGAAACTGATGATGAAACAATCCGCCCAGGTGGCCAAAAACAAAAACCGTGCCGCTAACGACGGAAGCGATCCGTTCTTGTCCGATACAAAAGTTTCCGGCGGCATGCAGATTTCCGCGGAAAATGTAACCACCGGGCAAGGTCAGGGCTCTAAAGATTTTGAAACGGATGCAAACTCAAGTTTACGCGGTATCCAATCCTGGGGCGACGATGCGCAATTGCATGAAGATAAAGTGAAAGCCGCGCGGGACCGTTTACGTCAAATGATGTGGACGGCTATTCCGACTGTTTTGGCATTATCCGTTGCAATTGCAGGGTTTCTTATGATCGCCCGATCTGGTTTTTGGGGATGGTGGGCTTATGCTGTTGCTGCTGGATTGACTGTGTTGGCATTGGTTACTTGTGCGCTCTTAATTACTACGGCTGTGCAATATATTAAAATCAGGGGCTCCGGGTCCAGTTTATCCACGTGGGGTATTGTTACCGGAGGGGTGCTGATTGCCATTACAGGTGCGGCTTGGATTCCCGGATTTGCAATTGCAAAAAAGAAATTGCAGGATATGGCATTGAAAAAGTTGATTCCTCTATTTGCTACATTAGCGGGTCTTGGGGCGGTTGGAGGTGCCATGTCCGCTATACAAGGTGGAAATGCGGTTAAAGAAGGTAGTAGGGATATTAAAGAACTTAAAAACACCGAATTGGATTCTGATTCTAAATAAAGGGGCATACTATGGCACAAAAACAAGAATTTGTACCGGGACCAAAGTTAATTTGGCTGTTCCGTATCGTGTTATTGGTGCTCTTTGTGGTGTGGGTGGCGGGTGCTATTCACTTGCACCAAGTTGTTAAGGCCGACGAAGCCGCCATTGCCCAACGCGAACAGGTGCTCCACCAACAGGAAGAACGGGCGCGCCGGGCGGCCGCTTACGAAAGGAGCCGTTTGCAAGAGCAAGTAGACCGTAACACCAGTAAAAACGTAGTAGACGGTTTTAAACGTTAGGAGAATAGTTATGAAATGGTTATCCATCTTAAAAAATAAAGCGGGTAAATTTACCCTCGGTATTCCGCAAATGGTCGGGATTGCCGGAGCCGGTATGTTGCTTACCTACGGAGCG
The DNA here is from genome assembly GCA_902794895.1 of Candidatus Avelusimicrobium vaccinum. GTDB lineage: Bacteria > Elusimicrobiota > Elusimicrobia > Elusimicrobiales > Elusimicrobiaceae > Avelusimicrobium > Avelusimicrobium vaccinum. Next base: position 17,656 of record CADBIY010000011.1, read on the forward strand.
TTTCAAGCCGATAACGCCATGGACCAAAAAGGTCCGGTTCGCTCCTTAACTTCCATTTCCGATACGCAAAATTATAGCGGAATGGACCGGACTTCAACCGGGCAATTAACTTCCATGAAAATTAAGGACGGCCTGAACCAGGTTGCCACCCGGGAAGAACGGGAACGTATGGAAGGCGGACGTTCTTCAAACGATTTCGGTTTAAGCGGCGTGGACGGGATAGAAGGGCGGATGTCTGCCGGCTCTTACGGTCCGGCGGCCCCCACCGGTGCCAGTGACGGGCTGGGAATGGGTGCGAATGCGGCCGTAGAAACCGGAAATACTTATATTGCCGCTTCCCGGGCTTCCGCTGGATCTGGTGTAGCCGGATTGAATGCCGGTGGAAATGGAAACGGCGGGACTTCCGGAGCAAACGGCGCTCAAGCCTCGTCCGGCTCTTCCTTGGGTTCTGCCTCCATAGCGCGTGCCTCGGGGAGTGCTTTTAATGCCGCGGCGGGTGCTGTTGCCGGTGGCAAAATGGGGGGAAGTGCCTCTAACGGACGTTCCGGGGCCACCCATGGCGGTGCTTCCGGGGACGGATACCAATTTTCGGGGGCTATGCCGGGCAGCAGCAGTGCGGTGGCTTCCTTGGCGGATGGCGGCCGTGCTCATGGATCGGCGGCATCCGGTTTTATGGCAAGCAGCCGCCGCGGTTCAGCGGGGCGTGCCACCCGTTCTAACAGTCAAGGGGATTTGAAAGATATTTCCAAACGTTCTGCTGATGCAGCCAGAAACCAACACCGGGCCACAAACGAAGGCAGCCGCGCTTTTTTGGCTTCTTCCCAAAATTCCGGCGGTATGACCATTGAAGGCGGTGTGGAAACGGAATCCACCGGTTCAGCCGATTTTGAAGCCCCGGCTACCAATTCCCTCAAAGGGTTAGGCGATTGGCAAAAGAAGGCGGAAGATAAAGATAAGGAACAACAAAAGGCCCGCGAACGCTTACAGTGGATGATGATTGCTATGATTGCCGGAACTTTCATTGCCATGCGACTGGGATTCTCCCTGATTCAGAAAGGTAAAAAAGCGGGTTTATTTGGATGGAGTTTTATCGCTTGGGGTTGGACAGTATTAGGTATTGGGATGGCCTATGCCGCTGTGGTAATGGGATTTGCAATAGACTATATGACAAAATTCAATGGTCTCTTTATGCCGATTACGGCACTCGTATTAGGTGCAGCCGCCGTTACCGCGTTGGCTATTACCGGTGCTAAAGCCATGGCTGCAATTGGTCAATCAGCAGCAGAACTTGAAAAAAATAAATTCGCTGCATTTACCAAAGATGCATTTAAACAAGTTGCTATGACGGGCGCTACGACGGGTGCCTCAATGGTCATGGAGGCGGGTAACAACGCGGATAGCAAGGCGATGGAAAATCCGCACAATAAATAATTCTCACACGCAGGGGAGATACAGTCTCCCCTGCGCTTTATAATTGTTAAGGAATTTTATGCCAGAATCACGAGAACAAGAACAAGGACAAGTTTCCAAGGAATCGCAAGCAGAGAATGCTACGGCTCCCTTGGATATGGCTAAGCAAAAAATGAAAGATATTTTGCGCTCAAAGCGGGCGTGGGGTATGTTAGCCGTGATTTTGTTCTTGCTGGCGGGGGGGACGTTGGTTCCCGTGGGGCGGATTCCACTCCTGCGCAATTTAGTCTATGCCATGGGATATACGCCGGAAGAAACCTTGCGCTTATCCCTTTTTCAAGCCTTGTTTTCCTGGAATGAACACCAAAAAATTTTAAGAGGGGAAATTCCGGACCCGAATGAACTGGATGTATTTGGCTCGGCTGAGGCTGCCACCCGCGCCGCTGAACTGGCCGCCCGGAAAGAGGGACGTTTGAAAGATGCGTTAATTAATATGGGGGCTGTGAATGCATCCCTGCGCCGCCAGGGACGCGGAGCCGAACAAGTGGCCGGATCTTCCGGCGGAATTGATGCAGACCGCGAAGACGGCGCGCAAGTCGTTCTCAATAATTCAAATGCTTCTACAAATACCGAATCTAACGCCGCCCAAGTAAGTGATGTCTATTTTGGTGCGGATGTCAATGGAGTCCGCCGTGATAAACGAGACGGTTATGACTCGGTAAACTCTTTAAAGAAAGCCGCTTCTCCCATTCGGGGAGCCAGCGGGTCTTCCAATACTGATTGGGTGGTCCAAATGGCCGATAAGGCCACTAGGCAAGATGCACAACTTAGCGGTATTAATGATAATTTAGAGGCTAAGGGATTATCGGCCGGGCTGGGCCAGGTGGAAAAAGTGGGCAAAGATAAAGCGCGGCGCGATTTATATTGGGCTTGGTTAACCGGACGTGCGGCCCGGCGGACGCCACAGGTAATACTCAAAAAAACGCTTGCCTCTTCCAGTTTTGACGGGGCCGAATTGCCGAAAACAGTCTTTATGTCTTCGGGTTTTTCCGGCATTGGGGTCAATCCGGATGATGTCATTGCCGATATGAGCAGTGTCAAAAAGTATTTGGAATTGGATGAAAAATGTAAAGAACTCTTGGAAACAGAATTTAATGATGACTATGAAAACCAACTCAAAGAAATGCGTAAAGAAATTGCGGAGATAGGGGACTCCTTCCCGAAAAATTGTGAGGATAGTAAGAATACCACTTTTACTCAACATCTTACCTCTGTTAAAAATACCTGTAATACCATTCGGGCAAAATATCAAAAATTGAATAACAAGTGTTCGTCGAATCCTGTTTCTAACAGTGCGGACCAGTGTTATGAACGCGAAAAATTAACGAACCTAAGAAATAATTTTGAAAGTTATTGTGATAATCTGTACGAAGAAGCAAGAAAATCATGTGCTGATGCTGCAGATTTTAATGCCTGTTATGATCCTAAGAAAGCAGAAATTGACGGGAAAAAAGTACAAGATAGCGATGTTGACGATAAAGATATCGATGTACAGAATGAAGTGAACCAAGGATATTTCAAGGATGGCGACCCGGAGCAAGGACTTAACAACAGTTATTTCCCGACGGCAGATTTGGGCAATAGTTTGTGGGTAGATGAAAATGCTATTGATTAAAAAAGATTTTTTTAAAAACCCCCTTGAAAAAATACAAATTATTGGTATAATAGTAATATATACCAGTAAGTTGTTACAGAGTGGGGGACCATCTCTGAACAACGGCTTTTTATTATGGTAATGAAGTGATTTTGGGGAGATGTACCCTACATCTTTCCAACGGGGGCAACCCCTGACAAAGCAGTTTTTTATTTTCACAGGAGGCTCTTATGCCAGAGGAAAAAGAAGAAAAGAAAGCAACCCCTTTTTTTGTACCTGCTAATAAAGAGGGCAAGAAAAAGGAAAGCTTTACCTTTAGCGATAAGATTAAGAACAGCAAACCGGCTCCTTCTAAATCTTTTGCTAATCGTCCTTCCTCTAAAATCGGGAGCGACGGCAAACCGCGTCAAACGCTTTTTGAGCGCACGAAACGGGATGCGCCGTTCTTTATTGCGGCCTTAGTGGCCCTTCTTTTACTGCCGTTCTTGTATAAATATAGCGGCAACGTAAACGAAGAACCCACGATGGTTACTCCCGGTTATGAGGATTCCGCCTTTAACCCGGAACGTTCCGGGTTTGATGGTTTTGCTGCTGACCCGGATGGGCAAATCGCCCAATTGGCCGGACGGGATTCTATGTCCTTAATTCTTCCGTATGGTGCTAAAAGCACGGACGAAGAAGAAACGGACGAAGAATATGATTCCCGCAGCGCTTATATGGGGGAAGGGTCTTCTGCTTCGCACAGTTTAGATGAACAAGACGAAGAAGAAAATACCACCAATATTTATAAATACCGTAAAAAAGCCCCGGCGGCAACCCGGGCGGCGTTTAAACGTGCTGCTACGAAAATCGGCCGTTTAGGCAATGCCGGACGCGCAGGCGCAAACGGTAGTAAATTAGGCATTGGAATGTGGGGCGGCGGCATGAAAACCGCGGCTAACAAAGTGCGTGGCAAAGCACCGGAAAGTGCTCCTAAGCCCGTATCCTTGCAACCGTTACAAGCGGCCGGGAAACCTTCCCGCTCGTACTTCGGGCAAGGGCCTGCACGTGAAGCGGCCCGCTCTAAAGATGCCATGTCCAAAGGAAACGCTATGCAGGCTTTGATGGACGCTCAAATGAAACCTGTGGAACCCGGCAAAATCGGCGGGATCCTGGGCGGAGATTTTGGCGGCCCGGGCGGCGGTAATGGCGACCTGAAACGGGAATTTGCCTTCAGTGGTAAAGAACCGTGGTGGTGGGACATGATGAAACAGCGATCCATGATGGAATGGCAGAAAGAGTTTGAATACAAATGGGGCTGGATCAACTGGGCCACCGATTTAGCCAAAAACATCTTAGGCGGCGTGTTGAATTGTTTAATTACCGGTAATGATAACGGCGATATGGGCCATATGTTTGGTGCCGTAGCAGGCTCCGGTAAAAAAGACGAATGCTGTGGTATGGATGAAGATAAGTTTAAGGGAGCCGCTCCTGGAGTAGAATTTAGCGAAAAGGCTTGTAAAGGTTGGGTGACGGCGCATCCGGAAGTAAAGTGTTCTACGAAGTGGGTAAGCGGTCATAAAGCCTCTGCTAATTTAGGATTCTTTGGTTCCCGCATGGACTGTTTAACCAACGGTTTGTGGGCTGGTCGCCAAGCGAAAAGAGCCGGATATGGTGTTGTAACTGAAGCGGACGACTGCACCACCTTCTATCAAACCGGGCGTTATAAAGCGGAAGTAGGCGGTCCGAAACGGACTATGTTCCACTATGTGGTAGGTATTCCGTTTGATAAAGTGGAAGCCTTTTTCAAGGAGAATAATGCTGATAAACGCAGAGAAATGTTACAAATTGCCTATTTTGGCAAAGGTGGCAGCTTTGCGGTAGACAGCACCGAAGCCCAACAGACAATCAATAAAACGAAATTTGTACCGTTGTTTATTGAAACGGTTGCCATTAAAAATAGAAAATTAAATAAAAAGACTGCCGGTAAGAATGGATATGAATTCTCCGAAATAGAGGGGGGTTCCGAAGCATTCCTTACTGCTGGCAAAGAGTCCAAAATTGGCATGCCTTATACGGAGTTCTTAAAACGTTTATCTGACGGCGGGGTTGTGGTTACTACAGAACCTGGTGCAACTCCCATCATGTCGGCCAAGGGCAGTAAAGAAGGCAAAAGTTGGAGCACGGGAGCGCGTTGTGCCTATCCGATGGCGTTTATCTCTTGCCGCAATAATGCATTATCGGTCAACGGACAACCACAAGAAGGTGTGATTGTAGGTACTCCGGCGGCATTTATTAAGTTGCCGAATTTAACGGGCAAAGTCGGGGCTGCACGTCCTTCCCAAGCAGAACTTGATAAGTTAACGCCGCACTTCTCGGTAATGTATGAAATTCAAGGTGCTGACCAAAATGCGGCCACGGGGTTATCCACCTCTACCAATTCTGCTACGGGGCGCATGTACTTTGCCAATGTACATCCCTCTAATGCAGGGTATGAGGATCCGAGCATTACCAATGATCATGGTATTACCTTTCAACCGAATGATGGTACTTATACGGTCAAGGTGGCAGGGGATGCCCTAAGAGAATTAAAACAATTACGGGTAGGCCCGGACGGTGAAAACCGCGCGGTGATTACGTGGACGGTCCGCCAAAACTATGATCCGGATGAACCCTGGGCGATTGCACACGCGATTGCGGATGGTCATGGCGGCGGGAACACAGTTTCCGGCGACAAAGGCGCTGGTGGTTCCGGTGCGAAGGCCCCCGGCCAAATTGTCAGCCAAGCAACTTGTGTGTACTTTGATGACGATACGGAGCCAGCACCACTGGATCCTCACTCTTGCAGCGATGGAGAAACTCGGACGAATAGCGAAGGATGTGAAGAAGAGTGTAAAAACAATGTTTGGGTAAAAAAAGATCCCGACTGTCCTAATCGTCGTATTCCGGATCCGGTTCCTCCTTTGCCAATTAACTCAAATCCGGGACCAAATCCGGTACCAAATGCCGAACAAAAGGTGGAGTTTTATAGAACCTTTAAATCTATGACGGAAGATCCATTAAATGATAAAGACTCTGGGCGTCCGCTGTTGACTCGCAATACAGAGCCGAAGAAATGGAACACCTGTCAAATTGATAATCTATCGGCAGTATTGTTGGATTATGATCAAGATAGCGAAACCCAAGCTTATATGAAAGCGGCCACAGATGCCTATACGAAGGCGAAGGCTGACGGAAAAGCGACCAAAGCAATGAAGCCTTATGGGGTAAGTCTTGAGCAAGGCGGGCAAGTGTCCGACAAACATCCGACATTAGCCCAAGTGGTAGATGCCATGCGTATTAGCCAGTCCTTGGGAATAACGAATGTTCCGAAAAACACTGTGTGTGCGATGGCTAGAACGATTGGTATTGCTTCTAAAGATCCGCATTCGCCCAACATGAGTAATATGTTTGGTGCATTTGCCGCATATATCGATTACGATTCTTCGTTCTTCCCAACAATGCGCGTGACAGATACCTCTAGTGGGGTAGGAATTGATCGGCGTTTTCATGGATGTTATGACCGAAGACGCTCTAATCAACAAGTCTTGGCTCAGGTAGGTCAACGAATGCAACAAGACCGTGTAAATCAGGCTGGGCAAGGCTGTGGAGAAACTCGTAATGGAGCGGCAGGAAAGAATGAATGTTCCGCTTTCCACTATGGTCACTACAACTGGAACGAAAAAACGATCGGCGATTTGGCTCCGGGGAGCGGCTGTGTGGATCGCTCAAAGAAAAAATGCTTGCAACGAGATCGTATCCCTTATGAGCAGATGATAGGTCTAACTCGTCGAAATATCTGGGGTAAATTTCCGTTACGAGAGTTATCTACAAAAAACGGAGTGAAAATTTTTGTACGGGAAGAAGGCCCAGTGACTAGCACTCAAACGCGTAATGGGACGATAGATTCCTATAACCGTAAGAACTATCATAAGGCATACAATAAAATATTCCACGTGAGCGGAGAGAGTTGCGGTTATGGTTCCTCCGACATGATGCCCGTAGATAAGGCTTTGGAATATATTGATAACTTGTGTCAAAATGGCATTACGAACAAGCCAAGTAATGGTGCTCGAATTCCCTGTGAACACCACTACTTAGCAGACTTCTAGTAGAGATTAAAAAAACAGTAGTTGACCAAGGCACTTTATTAAGGTGCCTTGGTTTTTTTAGTTCCTTTTTGTTTCTGTTTTTTCTATTATATATCTATGAGGAAGAATGGATTTTTTCTATTTATTTTGACAGTAGGTTTTCTTTGCACTACTGTGCCCGTGCAAGCGGGTTTTCCGTTTTCCTTCCGTAAACCTACTATCAAGACCGATTATTCCCAAACGGTGTGGGACCAAATCATGCAGGAACAAGCCATGGGCGATATGCGCCGCGGCATGTTGGAAATGAGCCAGTCCCGCTATAACGAAGCCACTAATAGTTTTGCGAAAGCCGTTGTTAAAAATGCTAAAGATCCGATGGGGTATTTACTTTTTGGGGCGGCGTTGTATTGGTCAGGTAAAGTGGATGATGCAATTAGCGAATATCACGAGGCCTTGCGGCTGGATTCCAAAAATCCGATGGCGTACCAACTGTTGGGCATTGCTTCCGGCTGGAAAGGAAAATTTCAAGAAGCGCAAGATTATTTTTTAAAAGCCAATGAACTGGATCCCAACAAAGCCGATACACATATGAATTTAGGGTCTACTTATGCGGTGCAAAATAATTTGGATAAAGCATTAGAACATTTCCGCCGCTCTACCGAACTTGCCCCGCGTGAGCCGCTGTACCATTACCAACTCGGTACGCTGTACGAAGCCTTAGGGCGGGATGAACAAGCGGAAGAATCCTTCAAAAAGGCCTTGCATTATTTTTCAGCATATGAAGATGCCCAACTTGCGTTGGCCGCATTGTATGAAAGTTTGGGCCGCAGCGAGGATGCCTTAAAATATTATAAAAAAGCAGTCAAAACCAAGCCGGGGGATTATGTGGCGCGTTTACGGTATGCCTTCTTATTACTTCGGCATGGGCAAGAAACCAAAGCGCGCGAAATAATAGAAGAGGCCTTTTCGATCTCGCGTTTTAAGGAAGACGGGCTTGCGTTAAATGCGGTGTATAGCGCCAGCGGAACCGCTGTTACCACCTTTGAAAATCAAATCCGCGCTTTTGGGGAGAATTTGTCAAAAGTGGCTCCAAGCAAAGCGATCGAGGTGGAAGTTTCCCTGGAATTTGAGCCCGAACAACCGTTGCAAACAGATACTGCTACTTCTCCCAAAAATACATTTGAGCGTGCTTATGAACAACTGCGCGGTGCCTCTTCTGCGGGTAGTGAGATGCCCAAACGTTTGTTTAAACGGAAGTTTACCTTACCGGCTACCGATCAAAAAACACGCGAAGAACAAATTAAAGCATTCGGGGAAGGATTGCGCCAAGCGGTTGCTTCTGCCGGAGAAAAGGAACGCATCCATTTATCCTTACAGGGCCGCACAGCAGATTATAACTCGGCCTATGCGGTAGGGCAGAATCGGGCCGCACCTCCCAAGGCGGTCTATGATCCGCGAATCGTGGGGAATGATATGGGCCTGTGGGTGATGGGGAAAAATTGGCTTAAATTTGTAGAAGATGCCGTGGAAGATTTGCAAGAATACCGGCCGCATTGCCCTACCGGAACCACGTGCGATTTATTGGCCGGGCTTGCCGAATTAGCGCGGGGTAATAGTGCGCAAGCGCAGTCGGCTTTTCAAGCGGTATTAGTCAAAAATCCGCAAGAGATGTTGGGCTTGCTCGGAGCAGGTACTGCGGCTGTTATTTCCGGCGAAGATGAAACAGCGTTGCAATACTATCGGCGCGCACTTACCGTAGCGCCTGGCAATAAAACGGCGGCGCGTAATATCGCGGTACTGACGGACGACGAATAAATGCAAAAATACGGACAACATTTTTTAATAGATGAAAATATCATCACGCAAATTGTGGATGCGGCACTATTACTTAAAGCCGAAAACGTCGTGGAAATCGGGCCCGGCAAAGGTGCGCTGACATGCAGGTTGTTGGCGCGCGGGGTTAACCCATTAACGGCGGTAGAAATTGATCCGGCAATGGTGGCTTATTTACAGCAACATGTATCGGCTACTCATTTAAATATCATACAGGAAAACTTTTTATCCTTTGATTTAAAACGTCTGCCCAATATACCGACTACTTTTGTCAGTAATCTTCCTTATATTGATGCGGCCGCTATTTTGGATAAAGTGCTGGCATGGCCTTGTTTTAAGACGGCTGTTTTTATGTTTCAAAAAGAACAGGCCCAAAAAATACGGGCCAAAGTGGGGGATGAGTTGTATGGGCCTTTGAGTATTTTTTCACAACTGCGCGCGCGAATCAACCCCATTTGTAAAGTAGGCCGTGGTTGTTTCGCTCCGCCTCCAAAAGTGGAAAGTGCCGTGCTTGCTTTTGAAAAAATCCCCGCGCCGGATGTGGATTGGGGTAAACTTTACCGAGTGGTTACAGCTGCGTTTTTGCACCGGCGCAAGACGCTTTTTAATGCACTTGTTTTGGGCGGATTTGAAAAAGAGAAAGTCGCCGTAGCTTTGGAAAAGTGCGGGCTAAAATCAACCATCCGGCCAGAGGAAATTACGCCAGCTCAATATATTGCTTTGGTATGTTGTTTATAAATGGTTTTTATGCTATTATAAAGAGGAAAGGGAGGTGCACTATGAAAAAGACAATAAAAATAATGATTTTGATGGGAATTTTGTTGTTCCCCTTGGAAGTGTTTTCTCAAATAGAACAGTACAAATCAGTGAATTCAGTTTGTGTGGTAGAAAAAAAAGGAGATGGATATTTCTTTTTTAACGGGAATGAAATGAGGGCACGCCAAGGAGAAATTTTTGGGAAAGCGACCCGCGATAAGTTTGAATGGTTTTATATTTACAAAACAGATCCGCAAGACCTGTATTACCTCATTAAAGCCAAAGTCTATCCACAAATGCGGGATGCTATCATTGATTCTCCCAGTGAAGAAATGAAAGTGATGGTTCAGCCTTGTGCACTTACACAGGAAAATCAACGTTTAGCAGCTACGGTAACGTATGAATATGTTTCCAAAGATAGAATATGTGCTTGTTTGAAGGAAAAGGGGAAAATAAATTGTCGGATTTCTGCTCAAGATCTGCGTACCGCTCCCTATGAGAAGTGGGTTACTTTTTTTGAATCGGGTGGATGGCCTGCTGTTATTATAGGAGTGGTTCCTAAAATTGTTTTTAAAGCAATTTGGGAATTGCCGCAAGATTATCATCAAAAAATAACTCCCTGTGATAATAATACAAGCAACGAAAGTATTATTAAAGAGTATGAACAGTCCTTATAATTGGGAATACCGATTATAGATGATTTTCTAATATCCGCTCGTGCAAAATAAATGGGCGGATTTTGTTTAGTAAAAGTTCGGTGGCAGCCCGTTGAAGTTGGGCATCTCCCACTAGTTGCGGGGCATAAAATGCTCCGGCAGCACGTAATGCTTCTTCGGGAAGAAGGCCGATTAGTTCCCCGGCCGTTACTTGTATGTTGCGTTTTTGGGCCTCTTGTTTACATGCTTCAAACACCGTAGCAAGCCCGGACTTGTGAAAATCAACTATATTAAACGAAACTTGGGCACATTGATAATGTGGCATATACCACCCGATGGCTTTTACTCCGGGAAGGCCTCCGTTTTTTTCGCGCAGTACAGCGGCAATTTCTTGAGCCACCGTAACGTCTGTTGTGCTTAGCGAAATATTAAATGCGATTAAAAAATTCCGCGCACCGATTACACTTGCACCAGTTTTAGCGATACGTTCGGAAAAAGTCTGCGGACCAAAATCCGGCGGCAAATTTTTTAATTTCTCCGGTAAATTTTCATATTCGCCTTTGCGTAAGAAAGCCAAATTTTTCCGTTGGGAAGTAGTTGCATTTTCTTCATACAAATAAACGGGAATTTTTAACTGTTTGCCCACAAATTGTGCGAGTTGTTCCGCTATTATTGCCGTTTCTTGCAGGGTGATATTTCGTATCGGTACGAGTGGACAAACATCCACGGCACCTAACCGGGGATGCGCCCCATGATGCATGCGCATGTCAATTTCTTGGGCAGCAGATTGATATAAGATTTGCAAACTCTTGAGGACCTGTTCCGGTGTTCCGGCAAGTGTAAGAACCGTGCGGTTAGCATCTGGGTTTCCGTCCACATATAACAGCCGTACTACTTGCGCTTGTTGCAGCGCATGCAAAATTTTTTGGCAAGCCGCACTGCTTGGTGCGGCAGAAATATTGGGAACGGCTTCTATCAATTTCATTTTATTATTATAAATTTTATTACGTTAAAATGTGAATCAAAAGATTTGTGCCAATTTGAAATATTTATAGTATAATAACTATAGGTACTTACGAAAGTAAGAACCTAAATATTTAGAAAAGGAAGTATTTGTAAAATGCCTAAAGGAAAAGTAAAGTGGTTTAACGACCAAAAAGGTTACGGTTTTGTAACCCCCGAAGACGGTTCTAAAGATCTCTTTGTACACTATCAGGAAATTCAAGGCGACGGATTCAAAACCTTGGCCGAAGGTCAAGAAGTGGAATTCGAAGTTGTAGAATCCGAAAAAGGCCCGAAAGCCGTTAAAGTCGTCAAACTATAAGTTTTGAAAGACTTTTTAAAGGGCCCCGGTAACGGGGCTCTTTTTTGTGGAGAATTTGTGTATGCGTAAAAAAAATTCGGCTTCATTAAAAGAATTATGGACACTCTCTTATCCGCTGATTGTTCTAATGGGCGCGCAGATGGTGATGCAATTTGTGGACCGGATGTTTTTGGCTTGGTATTCCGCAGATGCATTAGCGGCGTGTGTGCCGGCCGGACTGCTCGCCATGACGTTTGCCTCTCTTTTTATGGGGCTTGCCGGATATACCAGTGTTTTTATTTCCCAGTTTTCCGCAAAGAAAAAACGGGCCTCGGTTACCCTTTCCTTATGGCAAGGGGTGCTTCTTTCTTTAATTTCAGCGGGCCTACTGGCCGCGCTTACTCCGCTTGGAAGAGGACTGATTTATTCTTTTGGTCATGAGTCGGCAGTCCTCAAATTAGAACTTACCTACTTTACGATTTTGAATATTTTTGGCGGTTTTGCAGTTACCAATAATGCGCTGGGCAGTTTTTTTAGCGGACGCGGCAATACAAAAATTCCTATGTATACGGCGTTGGCGGGAATTGTGCTTAATGTGGGGCTGGACTATGTGCTTATTTTCGGCAAGTTGGGTTTTCCCGCAATGGGTATTCGCGGCGCGGCATGGGCGACTGTGATTAGTTGTGCATTTTCTACATTGATTTTCTGTCGGCTGATTGGAACACGGAATAATCAATATACATTCAAAGTTTCCCGTTTGGCCGGATTTTATAAACCGATTTTTGTGCAAATGGTGCGTTATGGAGTTCCCAACGGTTTTGGCTTTTTGATGGACGTATTATCCTTTACGTTGTTTACATTTATGATCGGTAATATTGATACGGTTTCCTTGCAAGCCAGCAATATTGTGATGTCCATGCAACCGGTAGTGTTTATGGTCATCTTGGGTATGGGGGGCGGTATCCAAATTTTAGTTAGTAAATACCAAGGTATGAAAAGGCCGGATTTAAGTGTGCAAGTTGTTAAAAATGCCTGCAAATTAGGTTATTCATATGCAGGACTGGTGTCTGTATTATTCTTTTTCGGAGCCCCGCTTTTCCTACATTTGTTTATTCCTGTACAGACGGAAAATGCGCCGCAGTTAATGGCGGTTACCTTACCGCTGATGAAACTGGTGAGTTGTTTTGTGCTGATGGATGCTACCTATCTGATTTTTGGCGAAGCATTACGCGGTGCCGGTGATACCAAATTTTATATGTATGTGATGGTGTTTTGTGCATGGGTGCTTTTAGTGCCCGGCACATGGGTTTTGGTCTACCAACTTCACGCCTCTGTATTTTGGGTATGGAGTTGGCTGACGTTTTATGCCGGGCTGACCGCCGTGTTTATGCTCGTGCGTTTTTTGCAAGGCAAGTGGAAAAACATAGAAGTGACCCAATCCTAAACCGTTTGTACAATTTGAATCGATATTGTACAATACTACTAATTTAAGGAGGTCGTTATGGAAATATTACACAAGGCAGACATCGGCGTTTTTGGCGGTTCCGGATTTTATAGTTTTTTAAGCGATATTGAAGAAATAAAAATCGATACCCCTTTTGGCCCGACTAGCGACCATGTTTTTATCGGTACGATTGGGGCACATAAAGTGGCTTTTATGCCGCGCCACGGCCGGGATCATTCCATTCCGCCGCACCAAGTCAATTACCGTGCTAATGTGTGGGCTATGAAAAAATTGGGCTGCACGCGCGTATTTTCGCCATGTGCTGCGGGCAGTTTACAAAAAGAAAATAAACCGGGAGACTTTGTGATTTGTGATCAATTTGTGGATTGGACCGACGGACGTAAAAATACGTTTTTTGAGCGGCCGTTTTTGTTTGAAGGTCCGTCCGTTCAGCACCCTTCTCCGGCGGAAACGTATTGCCCGGAGTTGCGTAAATTAGCGGTGGAAACAGCCCGCGAACTAAATATCCCGGTGCATGAAAAAGGGACCGTGGTCGTTATTAACGGACCTCGTTATTCCACTAAAGCGGAATCGGCCTTTTTTACGCGCCAAGGGTGGGGGGTAATCGGGATGACGTCGTATCCGGAAAATTATCTCGTCAAGGAACTGAATATGTGCCCGCTTAATATTGCGCTTATTACGGATTATGATGCCGGGCTGGTGGGGGATTTGCCGCCGGTTTCGCACGAAGCGGTATTAAAAGTATTTAACAGTAATATCGAAAAGTTAAAAGCACTCCTCTTTAGAATGATTGAAAAAATTCCGCAAGAGGAAACTGGGTGCGAATGTAAACATTCAACGAAAATTTGCTTCTAACACACATAAAAACACCCCGAAGAATAAGTATTCGGGGTGTTTTATGTTCTTAACAAAAGGCTTGACTGTCTTTTTTTTTTTTGATACACTGCTTGTATTATGATACGAAGATACAAGGAGAGAGTATGCAATATAGTAATAGAGAACAGTTAGGGTTTACGTTGATCGAATTGTTGGTTGTTGTGCTGATTATTGGGATTTTAGCTAGTGTGGCACTACCGCAATACAAGATGACAGTTTGGAAAGCACGCATGAGTGAATGGCATGCCACAACACGTGCTTTGATACGTGCGATTGATGTATGGTGTTTAGAAAATGATCAACCTTCAACTACCGTGCGGTTTGTGGGGACTTCTGCCACAGGTGAATTAGATATAGATTTTCAGTGGGATAGTTGCGGTAGAGATTATTGTTCCAATAAATTAGGAAAATGGTATGTGATGTGTAGTTCTTCATTGTGTCGTATAACGCTTATAACTCCTACTCAAAGTAGTGGTAATGCATGGTGGCCCAATAGTTCATATCCAGGCTTTAGTGTGTCAAAGAGCCCAACAGATAAAAATTGGAAAATTGGCATAAACAATTATAGCGGTTCTTCAGCACAAGGGGCTCTTTTAGCTTGTAGATATTGGACGGATATTTATGGAAAGAAGGCTGAAAATGTAACAGGGACCTGTAAAGATGCCATGTCGCAATACTAGTGTGTAAATAAGAGCATCTTATCGTGTGGATCAGGTAAGGGTTATTGTATAGTAGAAGATGATTGCGGAAGTTGCAGTAGTTGTTTAATAATATCTTCGTGCGTGCGGAATAACGCTTCGTCTTTTTGAGCGAGGTTATTGGCCATCATGACAAACGCAATCAATCGTCCGTTTTGATCCCGGGTGTAGCCGGCACCGGCTTTGACACTATCAATCGTGCCGCCTTTAATGCGGACTTCCTTTACCTTCTTTTGTGGTTTTAAGAAACGTCGCAGAACCAGTAAATCCCCACGGTCATCCGGGGTGGCAAGCGAATTGTAATAATAGGAAAAATAAGGGCTCTTGCTCATATAAATAAGCGTCTTCAGTAATGCATGGGGCGTTACCAAGTTATCGCGGGAGAGTCCGCTTCCGTCATATAACACCACTTCATTGGGTTTTACTAAATCATGCTTGCGTAGAAATGTAACCAGTTCGTTAAGGCCATTTTGCAAACTTCCTTTCTTCCCGGCGGCTACTGCTAAATTACGCAGTAACATTTCTGCATACAAATTAAAACTGCGTTTGTTTACAAGGATAATAATATCTTTCAGTGCTGGTGAACGGTAGGTGTGAAGTTTTACAAAAGACGTATAATCCGGTGCTTGTAACGAAGTTTGAGCCGTTCCCTGTACGTCAATTTCATCTTGGAGGAGTTGCCGCCGGAGTGATTGGGCGGCAAATAAGGCCGGGTCCGGCATAGCCCCTTTAATTTTAAATCCGGTAGCATGTGGAGGAATCGTTCCAAAAATTTTGAGTTGGTTTTGTCCGGGAGCCCCATAAACAAAGGCATTATCTTTTCTGTTTTTTGCATCTGTGGTTACAAAACTTTGAAAAGTAAGTTCAGGGATCTTTGGGATGGTTTTTGCAACAGAAACAGGCTGGTTTCCTTGTGTTTGCGGCGTAAAATAAATTTCAAATAAATTGTCGTTTATACATAACGGGCTGGCAGGTGCGGCATAATAATTGCCCATATTTTCCCAATTTACTTTGGGTGGCACAGCAGGTCCTTCAAATAAAGAAATATCTGCATAAATATTTCCGGTAATTTTTTTAATGCCGCTGTTTTTAATGGCCTCTTGCCATTTTTGAAGAACAGTCGCTAAACTTTCCGCCCCGGGAACACGGGTGGAGCCTAAGGTAGGATCTCCGCCGCCGCGAATCCACAAATCTCCCTGTAAGACACCGTTTTCATCCGGGGAAGCAGAGGCATATAATTCGGTGGTGAAACGGTGTAGCGGGCCCCAGGTTTCCAAGGCGGCGGCAGTCGTTAGAAGTTTTAAGGTGCTCGCCGGAGTGAATCGGGTATCGGCTTGCACGCTAAATAGCGGTTCTTGCGGATGTTGAGTGTCTGCCGCAATCCCTCCCCATAAACTTCCTTGCAAAATGGGAATGTTTATTTTTTGAAGCACAAAATTTTGCAAGGGTTGGGCAGTGACCGGGCCTGAAAACAATAAAGAGAGGAAAAAAATACAAAGGCGGGTGTTTATCATGGGGTTAGTTGAACCAAGGATACCATTTATCCCGGTCGCGGATATTAATTAAAAGCGATACCACTAATAAATCGCGGGCATTGAGTGCCTGCGGTTTATCGATGTGACAGGTAAACCGGTCCAAAGCAGTGTGTGCATTTTGTAAAGTGCCGCTGCAGTCCATTTGTCCGGAGATGGTGTAATCGGTACGTAAGATCCCCCAGCAATGACCAAACAGTTTACGTAAGGCGGCTTTGAATGCGGAAATTTCGGTAAGTTCGGCCAATAGTTGCCC
Source organism: Candidatus Avelusimicrobium vaccinum (assembly GCA_902794895.1). Lineage (GTDB taxonomy): Bacteria > Elusimicrobiota > Elusimicrobia > Elusimicrobiales > Elusimicrobiaceae > Avelusimicrobium > Avelusimicrobium vaccinum. The sequence goes on from CADBIY010000011.1 coordinate 34,204, forward strand.
TTCACGGGTATACATGTGCCAATTCCTACGCCAGGAAAAACGCTTGCGGGTAGCCAATACCACTTCTTTGGAACGTGCAAAATAAATTTCATAACGTTCTTGGAAAAGCCCAAATCCTTTTTGTAAGACGATGGCCACTTTGTTACCTTTATGGTTGAAAAGTGCGATTTCCCGTAAAACCAATTGGCTCCAAATTATTCCGCACGCCACAAATACAAATCCAATCGGTATAAATAGGGAGTAAGCCGCATACAGCGTATTATAAGCAAACGCGGACAAAGGTAATAAATGATTATTTTGAATAAATCCGGTGATGGCTAATGCAATTAACGTACAAACAACGGTTAAAATTCCAAGCAACAATAACAAACTGTCCCAACGGGATGAAAGCGAGATGAGGACATTTCCCTGGTTGTCTTTGGCTCGAAAGATTAAAGAGGGCGTTCCATAGAGCCGTACAAATTGGATGGGGTATAAAGAATTAGGATTAGCGTTGGAAAAATCAAAACGGGCCGGCTTGATCAGTTGGATTAATCCCGTAACCAGTTGTATTAAAGCAAACAGAATGATCAGCCCGACCAACACATCAAATCCATGCCCTAAATGACGAATATACGGGGGCATATCAGGTGCCAAAAGTTGTAGTTTAATATGGGTAAAGCGCTTTTTAATAAAGCGTAATTTGGCTTTTAAGCGGGACGGTTTTGCAACGGCGGTTGGAGCAGAGACCTTTGCGGTAGCGATATTTTCTTGCGGTGCTTGTAGAGTTTCTTCCTCTACGGAAGGAACGGCTGCAATATCATAAGCCCGCGGATCTTGCATGTTTACTTCTAACTCAACAGGTTCTTCCGAAATAGTGGCAGCCCCGGGGCTCTGTTTGGGGGAGATAAACGAAAAAATTAAATCTGTTTCCGCATAGGATAAATCACGGGCGAGAATAGAATAAGCCTTGGAATTAATTAAAAAATATCCGGCCCCAAAATCATTTTTAGAGGAAAAGAAACTAATATAGAAAAAAGGTTCCCCTGTAGAAAATTCAATACGTTTAATTTCTTCTCCGGTATACGAATTACCGATTACTTGCATATTTTTCCGTTTCACTTCTACTAAATCGCTGTTAATTTTTTGCTCAATGCAAGTTTCGGTGGTGCAGGAGATGGATTTAATATCCACCCGCGAATTGCCCTTTTGCAGGGTCATTACGCTTTTGGTTGGCAAAGGGGATACCTCGCTCCAACCGGAGGGCATATCTAGCGTAAATGCATCATCCGTCGAAGTAAATGTAGCCGCCTGGATGGTTTGAAATCCGGTGAATAATATGACCCCGCACCATAAAATAAACCGTCTGCGTAATTTCATATATAGTTATTATAGTAAATTACACGCTGGTTTGGACGGTTTTTTAGGGGAATTTTAATTGTGGCAACGGGTAAAAAATAGTATGATATAAAAAGCAATTACATCAGGGAAAATGTTATGACAAAAAAAACCAGTTTTACGTCCCGCCTTACTGGGATTAAGCAGTTGATGCAAACGCATCATGTAGATGCATTGGTTATTACCAATAATTTAGACCAATATTATTTATTAAATTTCTTTTTCTATCCGGAAGAAACGGTTTTGTTAATTGTGGCTGATACCGTTTTTTGTTTTACACGCGATTTATATGTGGAACCGCTCCGCCGCGAATGTCCGGAGTTAGAAGTAATCGGTTGTGAAAACCGTGTGAAGGCCGCTGTGGAAAAATTAAAGAAGTTGCAAATTAAACGTGCCGGATTTGATGCTGCTAAAGAAAGTTATATGACGGGAAAATTGATGCAAACTGCCGGGCTTAAAGAACTGCCCAGTTTAATTTCCCAACTCCGTAAAGAAAAAGATGCAGATGAAATTAAACGTATGCGCGCTTCCAACCGGATTGCTTACTTGGCCTACGAATATGTCCGCCCGCGTATTAAAACAGGGATGACGGAGACGGAGGTAGCCGTTATGCTGGAACAATTTATGCGTGCACAAGGCGCCAGTGCGGTTTCTTTTTTGACGATTGTGGGGTTTGGAGAAAATGCAGCCAACCCACACCATGAAACCAGCATGCGTAAACTGAAAAATAATGAAGCCATTTTAATGGATTATGGTTGTATCTACCAAGGATATTGTTCCGATATAACCCGTTGCTGGTGGCACGGTAAAAATGAACCGGAAGAATATACCAAAGTCTGGAAGATTGTGGATAAAGCCCGTCGGGCCGGTATTAAAGCCTTAAAACCGGGGGTGGCTACCAAAGATATTGACGCAACCGCCCGCGGAATTATTGCGCAAGCCGGTTATGGCGACTATTTTACACACCGCACCGGACATGGCGTAGGCATGGATATTCACGAAGAACCTTTTAACAGTGCTGATTCTAAAGACATCTTACAAGTCGGCAATGTGGTAACGGTGGAACCCGGTATTTATTTACCCGGTAAATTTGGCGTGCGGTTAGAAGACACCCTGGCCGTCACGGAAAAAGGATCTGTTATTCTAACCCGAAAATAATATGACTGTCAAACTGTTATCTTCCCAACGTATGAAAGATTTCCGGAATGTGTTAAAACAATCCGGGTTGGGGGGATATTTGACGGTATCTTCCTTAGAACAGCGGTATTTGTCCGGTATTGAACTGTCGGATGGAGAAGCCGTTTTTCTAATTACCCCTAAACAGGCTTTTTGCATTACCAAAAAATTGATTGTCAGCAAAATGACCGCGGCAAAATCTTTTCTCAAAACAGAGGACGTTCCCTACGGAAGCATGTTAGCGGGTGCACTCACCAAAATTAAGAAAATGGGTCTTAAAAAGGTGGCCTTTGATCCGGCTTGTGTGGATTTTGAAACCGGGAACATGTTGGAGCAAGCCAAACTGGTGCACGTGGACGGACTGGTGCGGGAAATGCGCCGTTCCAAATATCCGGATGAACTTTTCAAGTTGCGTAAAGCGTGCAAAATTGCCTGGGAATCTTTTGAAGAAGTAAAACCGAAAATTAAAACGGGTATGACGGAAGAAGAGGTGCGTATTTTAATGGCGCTGGCGATGACCAAGCGCGGTGCGGACAGCATTCCGTTTAATATTGTGTGTTTTGGGGAAAATACTGCGGATGCACATCATACTCCTTCCAAAACGCGCCGGCTCAAAAAGAACGAAGCCGTACTGATGGATTTTGGTTGTTTTTATGAAGGATATACGTCGGATATGACGCGTAGTTGGTGGCATGGTGATCGGGAACCGGCCTTCTATACACAGATATGGCAAATTGTTCATAAGGCGTATTTAGCCGGTGTAAAAGCAGTTCGCCCGGGGGCAACTTCCGGCGAAGTGGACCGGGCCGCACGAGAAATTATTGAAACTTCGGGCTATGGAAAAGAATTTTTTCACACCACCGGCCATGCCATTGGCTTAGAAGTGCATGAAGCCCCAATTTTGCGCGCCTGCACGCCCGATTTGTTAGAAGAAAATTTTGTAGTAACGGTGGAACCCGGCATTTACTTTAACGGTAAATGGGGGATCCGCTTAGAAGATAGTTTTCTGGTAACCTGTAAGGGTGCCAAAAAATTGACACAGAAATAAATCCCGGACGTTTACGTCCGAAATGAAGGAGTAGTAAACATGTTGAGCACAACAGAATTTCGCGAAGGGCTGATTTTTGAAGATGAAAACGGCCAATTAGTGGAAATTATCGAATTCCAACACCACCGCAAAAGCCAGGCCCGTGCCGTTGTACGGGTAAAACTCCGCAATATCAATACGGGTTCTGTTATTGAAACTGCGTATCGCCCGGAAGATAAATTCAAAGAAGTGGAAGTAGAAAAACGTCCGTTTACGTATTTGTATACCTCCGGCGATATGGCTACGTTTATGAATGCGGAAACGTATGATCAAGTGGAAGTGGCTGTAGCCAAATTGGGAGATTTGGCAAAATATTTAAAAGATAATATGGATGCCACCGGTATTTATATCAATGACCAACTTTTCAACGTGGAATTACCGATTAAGGTTCCGTTGAAAATTGCATCTACGGTTCCCGGTGTGAAAGGGGATACTGTTGCCAATACCACGAAAGAAGCCACCTTGGAAACAGGAGCCGTTATTAAAGTGCCGTTGTTTATTAATGAGGGAGATACTGTACTCGTAGATACCCGTACCGGTAACTATGTGGAACGTGTCGCCGCTTAATATATGGCTTTATGTAGGCGTACCTTATGGATGTTAATGATTTTTTTCCCGTTCAACGGGTACGCCTTCGATGTTGTTTATGGATCTTTTTTTATAGTACCTAAGGTCTCTATACAAGCAGACAGGCCCATATTGCCTCTTACGGGCGGTAAATATGCTAACGTACGGATTTTAAATAAAGAGACCTTTCATTGGCTGCGTGCCTGCACGGAAGCAACGTGTTCCCAACCCGGAACAAAAGGAAATACGGAAATACAAACCATGCGGGCGGCTAATACGCGGCCTAATATGTGGATTGCGCAGGTAGCGGTAGATCAGCGTTGGCTGCTGACTTTTTTGATTTTTCGGGAAGAATCTGCTGTCTATCGTGTTGTAGAGCCGGAGACGGTTCGGTTTACAGATGGAAAATGGTTAGAAAATATTAAAAAACAGTTAATGGTACGTGCGATTAACTGGTGAGAAAGAGAAGAATATGCAATGTAGTGTGCGCCGAAGTGGGGAAGTGATTGCTGTAAAGGTAGAGGTGGCAAATACCTTTTGGAGCCGTTTGAAAGGGTTAATGTTTCGGGATAATTTGCCATCCGGGTCCGCCCTGTTGTTAGATCCATGCCCTCAAATTCATACCTGTTTTATGCGTTTTGATATTGATGCGGTATTTTGCGATAAAACAGGCAAAGTATTGTATGTCAGAGAGCATATGCAACCTTGGCGCTGGGGAAAATTTGTTCACAAAAGCCGTTATACCTTGGAATTACCGGGGGGAACTTTAGCGGGTCGTGTAAAAGAGGGGGACGAACTAGTGTTCGCCGATCATTTTAATTAAATGTATAATTGGGAGAAAACGAAAAAAATGAAAAAATTGGTAGGAATTACACTCATTTGTTTATTGGCTATTTCTAGTGCGCATGCCTCCCGTCAGTGGGACGATTTCGGCAGTCATGTAACGGCCAAGAATGTGCGTGCTTTTACAAAAGATCTAGGCGGCCTTATCGGTTCCGGTACATATACGACCGGCCGTATTTTGGGTTGGGGCGGATTTCAAATCGGTCCTCGGGCCGGCATGATTTTTAAAATGAGCCAAGGATTAGGAGATACAGAAGCCGAACGCAATCAAACGGCCTTGGGGGATCGTGATGAAGTGGGGTCCGTTTTTAGCCCCTGGTTGCAAGCGGATATCGGAATGCCGTTTCGCATTGATGGTTTTATTCGTGCCAGCAGTTATGAAGGGCTAACAATTGCAGGCGGGGGATTACGTTGGGGGGTTACACGCCCGAGTGAAATTTTGGGTTCTTTACAGCCTATGTTGGTGGTAGCAGCACACAGTGCCAGCGCACAAGATTTTTCCGCTACGCATTATAATGCCAGTTTGGTTTTATCTATGAAATTTAAATATTTTGTGCCGTATATTGGTGGAGGGGTGGATTATACTACGCTCAATATTGGTAACGGGATAGGGCCACAAGCCATTGATTTACGCGGAAGCCGCGAACATACCACCACCGCCCGGGCGACGGCCGGTTTTAATTTCAAATTGCCGTCTTATTTGGACTTAAGTTTGGCTGCTAATTATGCGTATTATGGTTTGGGTGCGGAAGCATCGCTTTCGTTTCGGTTTTAAAAGATGGTTGTAAAATAAAAAATTTAAATTAAACTATTAGTATCTTTGGAGGAAGGAGGTCTTATGCAGAAAGGTTTTACTTTAATTGAATTATTAGTGGTAGTGCTTATTATTGGCATCTTAGCGGCGGTTGCTTTGCCCCAATACGAAAAGGCTGTGATGAAATCTCGTACGACGGAAATTGTTACATTTGCTTCCAATGTAACACGGGGTATTGAGATTGCTATGCTGGAGTCCGGAGGGGTTCCTGCGGGATTGAAATTAGAGGATTTAACGCTTGATTATAGTAATTCAGTAACTTGTTCCAGTTTAAATTGTACCGCAAAAAACGGCAAGTGGAGTGCCATATTGCAGTCATATGCGCCAGTGATGGAGGTATGGCAATTACTTATTACACCGTCTGCTGACACCTTTGGGACTGCAACGATGGGGGTTGCCTATATGCCGGGCGGAGTGATGACCTTCCAATGTGAATATGGTAAAAATTCTTCTAAGGGGAAGACCTTTTGCGATGCGGTGCACTCACTGGATAGCCGGTATACGTTAGTACAGGGAAACTAATAGTTTTCTATAGAAAAAAGCCCCGGATTTTCCCGGGGCTTTTTTATTTGTAATAAATACTTTTTTTCACTTCATCTGCTTTGGCCTTACCCAATAATTTTTCGACAATTGCAAAGGCAAAATCAATGGTTGCTGCGGCGGACTGTCCCGTGATAATGCTTCCATCCGTTTGGGCATAACCATCGGTAAAGGTTCCGCCGAAATCTTTGTTCATCGCCGTAAAGCAGGTATATCTTTTCCCTTTTAAAAAACCTTTTTCGCCTAAAATTGTAGGGGAGGCACAAATGGCAGCGATTACTTTTCCTTCCTTGTTAAATGTTTCCAACAACTGTGCAACGTGTGCATTTGTTTTCAAAACCTGATAACCGGGTCCGCCCGGCAACACAAGCGCTGCATAGGCGGACGGTTCAAGTTGGGTAAAAGGTTTAAGGCGGGTACAGGTTACACCAAACCGTCCCGTAGTATCCTGATCTGATACTGCAAATAAATCTACGTCCAGGCCGGATCTTTTTAAAATAGCATAAGTGCCCAGGGCTTCTATTTCTTCAAATCCGTCTGCCAGTAATAAACAAACTTTCATTTTTCTCCTTTATAAAAACGCCCCACCGGGGGGCGTTTAATTATTTAATTGCTTTTTTTAAAACTTCTATTTTGTCGGTCTTTTCCCAGGGGAACTCTTTACGGCCGAAGTGCCCGAAAGAAGCCGTTTGCAAATAAATAGGCGCGCGTAATTTAAAATGCTCAATAATTCCGCGCGGTGTAAGCGGGAAGATTTTGCGGGCCCACGCGGCTAATTGCTCATCCGGAAGCACTCCGGTTTCATGCGTATCCACATAAAAACCGACGGGTTCTTCGCGTCCGATCGCATAAGCAAGTTGAACGGTGCATTCTTGGGCCAGTTTGGCTGCTACAATATTTTTGGCAATATAGCGTGCCATGTAAGCGGCGGAGCGGTCCACTTTTGTAGGATCTTTCCCCGAGAAGGCACCTCCTCCGTGCGGGCAGCGGCCTCCGTAAGTGTCTACAATAATTTTGCGACCGGTCAGCCCGGTGTCGGACTGCGGCCCCCCGATTACAAATTTACCGGTAGGATTGATATAAATTTTGGTATTTTTATCAGCCCAATCTTTAATAATCGGCCAGATAGCGGCATCGGCGATTTGTTTTTTAGATTTTTCGGTAATTTGGTTGCCGGTTTTATCTAAAATGGCTTCAGTGTGTTGGGTGGAAACTACCACGGTGTCTACCCGCAAGGGCTTGCCGTCTTGATATTCTACGGTTACTTGGCTCTTAGCATCCGGCCCTAAATAAGGAAGAATTTTTTTTGTGCGGACGGTTTCCAATTTTTTCAAAATCTCGTGTGAAAGCACCAAGGAAAGCGGCATAAATTCTTTCGTTTCGTTAACGGCATAACCTACCATCAGCCCCTGATCTCCGGCCCCACCGATATCTACGCCCTGGCTGATATCCGGGGATTGCTTGCCGATTACATTAACCACAGCACAAGTATTTCCGTTGAAGCCGAATTGGGCGTTATCGTAGCCGATATTTTTAATTACATCCCGGGCAATTTGTTCTACATCTACCCACGTACGGGTGGTAATTTCACCGCCGACAATTACTAAACCGCGTGTGATGTACGTTTCACAAGCAACACGGGCCGTTTTATCTTTTTTTAAGATTTCATCTAAAATAGCGTCGGAAATTTGGTCGCATACTTTATCCGGGTGGCCTTTAGATACGGACTCGGAGGTAAAAAAACATTTTCCTTGTTTAATCATGTAAAAACTCCTAAAGGGGAACTTATAATTACCCTATTATATCATTTTATTCTTCTTTACTTCACAAGATAGAAGCGCAAAAGAAATTATTTTGTTTTTTTAGCAGGTTTTCGAACACGGATTTTTTTAGTTTTACGGCATTTGTCGCAAAACAGATGATGTCCGCTTATTTCACGCGGTAATTTTTTCCCGCATTCAATACAAAAGTAATCTTTCCGTTTTTTAGCATAGCGAACTTTTGCTTTCTTCAACACTTCTTCTTTGTGTTCTGCGTAATAATTGTTCGCATAAGCCAGTAAGCGTTTGCGGTTTTTGCGGTAAAATGCCTGTTGGGCCTGTTTAATTTCCGCTAAGGTTTTTTTCGTTCTGGTTTTGGTTGTTTTTTTCGGCATAAGTTTCTCCTTGTTGTGGTAAAGTAGAAAAATCGGTTTCGGTTGCTGTTCGGGCTAAACTGGGGAAAGACAGTAAATCTTTTCCGTAAGCAAAATTGAAAACAATCCCTGCAATAAAACGGACTTGACGGAAGAAATCTTCTTCCCGGATAAATTCATTAGTCATATGGGCTGTATTTTCCGCCATAGGGTTCATTTCCGGCCCCAAGCCATAGGTGATTACGCCTAAGCGCCGTAAAAATTCGTTATCGCCGGAAGCGGGGCTCAATCCGGGAACGGTAATGGCCCCGGGCCATAATTTTTGGGCAGTCAGTTCAATAGAAGCAAATAACTCGTCCGTTCCGTCCATGGGAGTAGGGAAAGGAAGTTGGGGCCGTTCGACCATTTCCAAAGTAATATGGGGATCTTCTTTAAATAAATCGGATAAATTCGCAAACAACTCATCCGGGTCGGAATTCGGTAATAAGCGTATATTAATCAAGGCACTTGCATGGGCGCTGGTAGAACTGGCATCCTGGCTGCTGGCGGATAACAAGGTGGGGGATAGCGTATCTTTCAGTTGAGAACGGAAAAAAGGATCCTGGGCCATTACTTGAGCCGCTGCTTGGAGGTTTTGTTCGGAACCGTCTAATAAAAACCGGATCGTGGTTTTCCCGTCCTCATCTTGTAAGGGAAGAATGGCCTTAAAGAAGGCACGGGCTGGTGCGGTTAATTTCGCAGGCGGGTCGTAGGATTCAATTTTCGCCAGGGCTTGGGAAAGTACGTAAACGGCGTTTTCCTGAACCGGAACAGAGGTATGTCCTTCTTGTCCATGAGCGGTTATTTTTACGTCCATATACATTTTGGTAGAGGCTTCCGCAAAAACAAGGGGAGTCCCTTCGTCTGTGCGGATAATACCACCCCCTTCGTTGAGTGCATATCCGGGGGCGATTTTATTCCAATAGGTGTCTTCCAGCCAACGCAAGCCGGCTTCACTACCGGATTCTTCGCCGGATGTGGCCAAAAAGATAATATCACGCTCCGGGCGTTGGGGTTGCCCGGCCAGCCAAGTGAATAACGATAAATAAGCGGCTGTATAGTTTTTTGCATCCGTGGCCCCTAAGCCGTAAATACGGCCTTCTTGCTCGGTGGCTTGAAAAGGCGGAAAGGTCCAACCTTCCGCAGGGGATACGGTGTCCAAATGGGAAATGAGTAACAACGGCTTTTTATTGGGATCTGTCCCCGGGATGCGCGCCATTAGGTTGGCACGGCCTTTGACCGGAATGAATATTTCCCAATCTATTTTGTGTTTGTTAAATTCTTTATAAATATACCGCGCGGCCTTTAATTCTTGCGGATTAGGCATAGAAGTATTAATGCCGATTAAACGCATCAAATGGGTTTTGGCTTGTTGTTCTATTTCTTTCCAAGCCGATTCTTGCGCTTGGAGGGGTCCAATCGCCGCGGCTAAAAAGACAAGTACGAAAATCCAATTTTTCATTCGTTCCACGTAAAACGGAGTTCTGCGCCCTGCGTAACCCCGTGCCGTTGGGCAGTTTTGGCAGCAAGTTCTAATACGTATTTACCGTATCCGGCGGAATAAGCCACCTCGCTGTCGGGCGTATAAGTGTACGAGTGGGGCACTTGCGGGTCTACTAAAATAACCCGTTTATCGGCTCCCAGATACACAATATCTAAATCGACCAGCGTGTTTTTCATCCAAAATAATTGGTCAGTTTCTTCTTCAAATGGAAATAACATCCCTTCGTTTTCGGGCAAATGTTTAACAAACATCAGTCCGCGTTGTTGTTTTTGCGGAGTGTCGGCCACGCGTGCTTGCACGGTAAATCCGTCCGGCAGTGTAACCGGAACTGTTTTGTAGGAAGTGCATCCAACCAGGGTAAGTAATAAAAATACCGGAAAAAAATATTTCATACAACCAGTGTAGCATTTTTACAAAAAAAAGAAAAGTATGTTTTTCTTTTTTAAAAAAGTTTAGTCGGTAAAAAAAGGGCTTGACAGGTTTTT
>CADBIY010000012.1 GCA_902794895.1 Candidatus Avelusimicrobium vaccinum
TACGATATATAAAAACTGCCTTGAATAGACAACTAAAGATTGCATTTTTATTATAGCATGGGCTACAAAAATAGCGCAAGCAAAAACCACCCCTGTGATAATTGAATAAACGGATCATCCGGCCGCAATTGCTGTGCGCGGTCCACATAGGTCATGGCCTGTTTAAGCAGTCCGCGTTGAAGTGATAAGTACGCAAGTTCCAAATTGGCCGCACCCGCCAAGTTAGAATCGGAAGCATTTTCAAAGGTCTTGAGCGAAAAATAACACTCGTCACTTTCCCCTTCCACGCATTTTTGCATAATGGGACGTAATTCTTCCGGGAGGGTATAATCCATCACTGTACGGTGAAGAATCACATCATTTAATTTACTGTCCATCCGGGTAGCGGTCAAAGACGATTTGGTGACCGTACGTGCCGTATCTGCCGCCGACTGCCCGGCAGGAGTTGTCTGTGCGCGTAGCAGACACGTAAGACCTATAAAAAGCAATAGGACGATTGATCGTTTCATATAGAAATTATAGCAAAATTCCCCCATTCGGAGAGCGGATGTACGGTGTAGCGTAAAACAAAAAATAATTAACGGGCTGATTTTACGGCCGGAAATTGAAATTTAACCATTTCGGGAATCCAAAATTGTTCCACAGATGCAGGTGTATTGGCACCCGATTCGGCCGTATAGAAGAAGAAATCTATATCCTGGTTGTTACCAAATTTACGGATTTCTAATTTTTCAGTAAATCCGTGTTCATCTTCCGTCCCCACATACAGCGAAGCAAACACTTTACCGGATTCTGTACCGACACAGAAAAGCCTGCCCTGCGCGGAATGTTGTTGATAGAAAACGCGTTGCCGCAAACACTCCTGCCGCGTGTGTTCGTAGCGTTCTTTTGCCGTTACGTCCAAAAGTTCCGTTACCGGGTTTACGGAAAGTAATATAAAATTTTTTAGCGGAGCCTCCCATAAACCGCGCTTGAGGCCCCATTTCAACTCCTGCCATAAACTAGTTTTTTGAACCCATTTATAATAAAAGGAGTTATTGGCTGTTTTTTCGTCCAACACCAACTCCAGCCCCGCAAATTGAACGCGTAGCGGATTAAAGTTGGCCGACGTATGGACGGCATTTTCTATTCGTTTTGTTAAGACTGTTTGTTGGACATTTTGCAGTTGCTTGGCAGGGGTTAAAGTTGTAGCCAAAAGCAAAAGAGCCATGGTCCCTATAACAATTTTTTTCATTATTTTCTGTCCTCAAAGCAAAAACAAGCCTACTATCAGTATACCAAAAAAAGCATACACAGCAAGGGCCAAAAGACCTATGTATGTTTAGGACTCCCCTTCCGCCCAAATTATAAAAAACCCCCCGGTATAAACCGGGGGATACTGCTATAAAGACGGGTTTTCCTTATTTATAGCTTGCGTTGGATTTTAAAAAATCAAACACTTTGCGTTCGGTAAGCGTGGCCAAAATGTGCGCTTTGCGTTCTTCAAAGAATGCTTTGATTTTCTTTTCATCACTTTTATTTTGGGCAGAAGCAATACTTTTATCCAATTCGGCCTTCCAGTCCGCTTCCACGGCTTCTAAATTTTCTTTTTTGGCAATTGCATGCACAATATACCCAATACGAAGATCTTTTTCTACCGTCGGACGGATGCGTTCTTCAAACGCTTTGTGTTGTTCCGCCGTCAGTTGGTGCGGATCTAACTGTGTCATATTATGCACAAAGTTATGCAAAGAAGATTCGGTATATTCTTCCACTAAACTTTGCGGCAACTCAAAATTGTTCATTTTTACTAAGTGATTTTCAATTTGGGCTACTTCGTCGCGATTGGATGCTTGTTTTGCTTCATTATCCAAACTTTCTTTCACTTTGGCTTTCAACGCATCTAACGTTTCAAAACCCATATCTTTGGCAAAACTGTCATTCAATTCGGGTACAATTTTATTTTTAATATCATCAACGGTTACGTGATAAGAAACCGTATCCTGTCCGTCTTTGCTTTCAATATCCTTCACGTCGCCTTTTTTAAGTCCTTTTAACCCCTCGGCTAAACCAGGCATGGTTTGCGGAGCGGCCATATCGACTAATTCGCTATCGGCAGAGAGTTTATAATCGTCTGTACCGTTACGTTTGCCGGTGTAATGGATAACTGCGTAGCATTTGTCATCAATGACGGATCCTTCGGCAGCACTTTCCAAACGGGCATTGGCATCTAATACCCGGTCTAAATTTTCTTTTACATCCGCTTCGGTAGCAGTTTCCGGCTTTTTGGTAATTTCAATGCCTTTATAATCTTTTACTTCAAATTCCGGAGCCACATCTACCGCGATTTCAAATGTAAACGGTTTTCCATCATTAAAATTAGCAAAATCGCCTTTGGTTAATGTAGGAACGGCAACCGGGTCCAATTTAGCATCTTCCACGGCGGCATTGATGGCGGCTTTTACGGTTAAATCCAAGGCACGTTCCTTAATATGGCCTGCAAAATTTTGTTTGACTAAATCAAGCGGTACTTTCCCGGCACGAAATCCTTGCATTTGGGCACGGGATTGCACTTGAACAGCCGCATTTTGAAAAGATTTGGTAACCAGTTCCGGTGTAGCCTCTACTGATAAAGTAACCCGGCATCCTTCTTTATTAAGTTGTTTGGTTTTTACCTCGCCGCTTTGGGCAGTTTTGAAGATGGACATCTTATAATACACTCCTCTTTATTGCCGGCATAGCCGGTAAAATATGGACGGAGAGGGACTTGAACCCTCACGGTGTGAACCATACGCTCCTAAGGCGTACGCGTCTACCAGTTCCGCCATCCGTCCTTGATATTTTTGAAATACTAAATGTGGGCCATGTGAGGCTCGAACTCACGACCTTACGCTTAAGAGGCGTCTGCTCTACCAACTGAGCTAATGGCCCTATTAAGATAATGCTATTATAGCAAATAAAAGATATACCGGTAAACCCCGGCACCTGGTTTAGGAAGTTTCTTTATTGTAACATATTTTGTGTTTAATCCGTTTATTTTAGATGTTATATTTGACATTGTTATATAATAAGCGATACAATAAAATTGTTTTTAAATTATCATATAGGAACGTACTTTATGAATCATACAAAAATACATTACTTTGCTATTTTGGCCGGTTGTTTATTGTTTACAACACCTCTTTATACGCAAAATATCATGGATATGGACAATATCGATACCATTTTGCAGGATACTGCCTTTAATGATCTGGCAAATCGGTATGCATCTGTTTTATTGTCTTTTTTCCCGGAACGGGCAACCCGGTTAGGTTATTCGTCGGCAAATACCAAATTAGACGATCGGACCCCTCAACATAGTGCCCAGGCGTTGGCTGCTTTGCACAGCATTCGCCAACAACTCGAAACCATGGAAACAGGTACACTGTCTCCGTCTAAAAAAGCAGACCGGAAACTGTTGCTTAATGACTTGGATTATATGATTTGGTTAGAAGAGCAGGATCGTGTTTCCTCGAACCCGTTATATTATGCGGAAGCATTTGATGCCATCTATGATTTGCGGCTGAAGCAAATGGCTTCGCCTAACCGCCAACGGCTCGATATCCTAGCCCGTCTTCACGCATTATCCAAAGTGGCGGACCAAGCCGAAACTTATCTAACCCATGCGCCGGCTTTTCAAGCCCAAATAGCCATGGAAAAAGCCTATTATGCCTTTTTATCTATGGATGATTTGACCGAGTTCTTACTCAAAACCTCCCCGGATGAAGACACTTCGTCCCAGATTAAACAACAAACGGCCCAAGCCAAACACGCTATTAAACGTTTATTTGATTTGTTTAAGCAACTATCCCGTGCGGAAAATACATACGATTTCCGGGCAGGGGAGGAGGCATATAATTTTCTATTAAAAAACCAATACCAAATTACTGAAAAATCGGAAAAACTATTGGCTCAATTAGAAAAGAAGGTGCAAGAGGCACAACAAGAGTTAACAAAATCGTTGCGTCCTTTTATACAGGATATAGAAACCGAAGAAATCACGGTGCTAGACGGTCAAGAAAACGAAACAGATCTTGCTGTCCAAAAAAAGGAGTCAACTTCTGCCAAAACAAAAGATAATGAACCTCAGGGGTTGCTAAATGCACAAGATTTTTATGCGGTCACCAAACGTATTATTGAAGTAGAACCGCCGGAAGATCCGTTAACAGCCTTAGCCCAACAGGCCGAAGCTGCCGCTGCCTTTTTTAATGAACAAGGTATTTTTCCGCAAAAATCCTTTAAATTTAATGTCGTGGCTATGCCCCAGTATTTTGCCTATTTCAAAGCCTATTTATTAGTCCCCCCCTACGGTAATCAATATAATTCACATACTGATTTTTTCTTGCGTTTACCGAATGGAAATCAATTATCCCAACAAGAACAGTTAAACCGAGATTTTAACCAACCGGTCCAAAAGTTAATGCTTACCGAAGAATTAATCCCCGGTAGGTATTATCAAACAGTAGCCACGGCCAACTTATCTGCCCAGCGCCGTTTTTATCCTTCGAAAACTATACAAAACGGATGGAAAAAATACGCACAACAAGTTGCGCTGGAAAAAGGATTTTTGATTACCGATGAAGATCTTTTATTCACGGCTTGGGAGCACTATATCCAAGCCTTGCAGGCACTGGCCGATTTTAAATTGCATACACGTCAATTCTCCTACACGGATACACTGGAATTTCTTACCTTGGAACATGGTCTGGAACAGGATCAAGCCGACACATTGATTAAACAAATCGTATCGGCCCCGGCAGAGGCATTAAGTTATCAAGCCGGGTTTGATGTACTACAAAATTTGCGCCATAAATATCAAAAGAAACAAGGTAAAAAATTCAAAGAAGAAACCTTTCATTCTTATCTGTTACAAGCCGGGAACCTTACCCCGGATGAACTGGAAAAAGAAGTAGCCCGTTTCTACAAGGAATCAAAATAAACTTGTCAAACAGTAAAAACTCCCCCGCTCTTCGGCGGGGGAGTTTCACATACGGGTAAAACCGAAGCAAAGCGGAGTCCTGAAAATGTCTTTATTCAGGACCTATTTCCCCTAAGGGCTTAGATCCTTCTTAACTACCTACCGCACGCAACTTTCCACGCTTTGTGTTTGCTGTTTTTAAACAAAGTGTCATTCCAAACTTGATTTGGAATCTTCCGCTTTTATTCTTGCTGTTTCGTAACTACCACAACATTCGTTGAAGATTTTCAATCAAGTTCAGGATGACTTGATGATTTATCTTAACAACCGGTTCATCGGTAAAACCTTAACAAAACCCCATGCCTAGCCGGGAGTTTCACAACACACAAAGAAACCCCGGGCTTACGCCCGGGGTTTCTTTGTATTAGCACTATTTTAATAAGCAGATTCTGCCGTGTTAAGTAACCTTACGAATTTCTCTTGCAATTCGTTAAAAAACTGTTGGATTTTTTTCTGCCGCCGTTCTTTCGTTTTTGTTTCCAGTTCCGGCAACAACGCTTGAAAGACTTGTTCCTGTTCATCCAACATATACTGAATACTGGCAACGCAAGAATCCGAATATAGTACAGCACTACTAATCATTTGACTTCTTACAGCATAAAACTGTTTTAAATAGTCAGGTTCATGAGACTGTAAAATATTACTCGCCTGTAACATTACGTTCTTTTTTATCTGTTGCAACTGTGCCCGTTTTTGGGGTTCGCTGAGTTCATTTGAGGCAACAATCTCATCCATCCGTTTTAAAGCCGGTTCCAACAAAGACACCAGTGGATCTCTCACCTCTTCAGGATAAATTTCCATATAAGTGGTCAAGAAATTATGATACACATAACTGAAATAGTCTGCTTCGTCCTCAATATTTTCGAGTTCATAATAAATTCCAGGGTCTTGTGCTTGGGCAGCAGCCGCACTTCCAGCATCCATACCCAAAGATTTCAATAAGCGTTCCAGTTGTTCTGATAATTTTTTACCGGCTTTTTCTATTAAGTTGCCGACTTTACTATCGCTTAATTTTAAATTAGACACAATACCCGTAACCTCTTTAATATACCGGTCATATAATTCCTCTACTTGTTTTTGCACCGCCACCGGGGCCGAAGCATATGCGGCCATAAAACTTTTCTTTTCAGCAGTCACTTGAGCCACTGTTGCACTCCGTTGCAACTGCAGGGCAAGTTGCCTATTTAAGCGTTCTATTTCTTGTTGTTGTTCTTCTTCCGTTTTATTTGCATTTAATACAGATTCTATTTCTTGCAGAAATTGCTTCCAATATTCATCCGCCTCTTTAGCAAATGTTTCGCCATATTGTTGCCTTATTTGAGAAATACTTTCCTGATATTGTTGCCGTAACGGTTTCATGGCCGCCTCAATAGATTCTTGTTTTAATTGGTCTTGCACGGCACCCATCACAGCATCATTCGCTAACATGTAAGAAGCATTTTCCCGAAGCATTTGACGGTTATCTTGATTTATCAAATGCAATTTCCACGGGCTAAACGGTTCTAACACATTATGCCAGGTTTGGTAGAGCACTTCTCCCATCGAGGAGCCCGCAAAAGACAGATACGGCATGCCCAACCACGATCCTACCAACGGTTCCACGGAGGACACACGTTCATATAAGGACGGAAGCGTCGGTGGCAGATTTTGTTCTTTTGCTTTTTGCTCTAACGCCTCTAACCCCGCTTGGAAAGGCGCAAGAACTTCTTTTTGTTCACTTTCTACCTGTGAAGACAATGACTGGCGGAAATGATCCTGTAATAAGAAATCCGCCCCGTACATAGCCGGCAGGAAACGCGTAATGCTGTAATAACTTCCTTGCCAATAACTCGGCAACTTCGCTATATTCACTCTAAACGGATTAAACATTCCATTATCTTCCATGTATTTCTGCACATTACCGACTACATCACTTAAATCTTTGCTGGCAGAGCCGAAAGCCACTCCGTTACTGCCATCAAACACACCGCCTTTGAGCGTAATCGCCAGGGATTGTCCGGCTTCATTTTCTAACATAGCCGTTCCGCCCAAGTCTAACATGCGGTCAAAGGCGGCCCTTTTCTCCGGATTACGCAACACATCATAGGCCTCCGCTACCCGTTTATACATTGCCTCCATATTTCCGCCTTTATCCGGGTGAGTCAATATGGCCTGACGTCTGAAAGCTTGTTGAATTTCCTTATCCGTAGCTGTCCGCGCAACGCCTAAAATTTCGTAATAGTTTTCCACCACCTCATTGCCTTTTTTGGATAACACTCCCGACACATGGGCTTGGTTGCGCACTAAACCGGAATGCAGATTCATAAATTCTTGTTGGGAAATCTGCACCCAACCCTTTTCCGCCCCTTCATATTTCCAGTATTTGGTAGCCCCCGGCATATGGCTGGAAAGCCAATTTTGCGCAGATACTTTTTGTGCAGCTTGGGCCGTCATATAGGCCTCCGCCCGGGCCTGACGTAAAGCCGCCCCGGTAAGAGGTTCAAATTTAAAGCCATTGTCGGCAGCGGCCGACAACATGCGTTCCCAATCCCCCAGAGTTTGAATTCCATTTTCTAATCCTAACTCACGCATATTTACCGTTACCGTTCTCTTCCCTTGGGTTAAAACGACGGCTTCAATTTCTTTACGGGCAGGTCCTAAACCGAACAACCGGCGGTTATACATATCGGTCCATTTGGTCCAAGGACGTAAAGCCGGTACCATTTCATACACCGTTTCCACCTTGAGGGCATGCGGCGTAGAAGTAGCCGTTACTCCCGGGCCCGGTAAAGCCAACTGTCCTTCGGTTACGGAAGTAGTTGCTTTCATTCCTCCGTTAGTAACTGCTGTAATCGTCCCCGCCTGATTTTGAAATTTCTTCACACGGTTTGCAAGGACAACGGCTTCGCGTAATTCCCGGGCACCGGCTGCTAAACCGGCCATCCGTCCGGTACGGGCTGTTCTTCCGGCGACTTTAATAGCGCGCGGCAAGGCTTTTACCCCGGCAATTCCGGTACGGAAAATAGGACTCACAAATTTACCGATAATGCGTAAAGCCCCGTCAAAAGCCACCCAGGTTAAAATTTCCACCAACACGGCTCCCATCACACGGCCTACTTCCTTGGCTTTTAAAATATCGTTCCCCTTATAATTATCATCAAGGACACATTTATAATAAAAATCTCCGGGCGGTAATTGACTTATTTTACGTGTGGTGGTTCTGCCATCCAATTTCTCTTCCCAGGAAAGCAAGTGGTCCACGGCAGGGTTTACCTTTTTATAAACCGTTCTGGGCGTCTTAAAGGCCCTGTGCATTTTAGCAAGTCCCTGCATGAATTGTTTATGTTGTTCAACATCTGTAAATCCAAAAGATTCAAAATATAATTGCGCCATATTGCGCAGACCGGACACGCTGGATCCGAGGTTCTGTTGAACCCAGGCTCCATTTACATTCTTATATAAATTATCCTGATGTCCAATCGCGGAACGGCAGTAAATGCTTTCTAACGCATTCGCAAAATATTGCCGGTCTGCGGCAGACATATTCACCTGGTGTGCGCTAATTAAAAATGAGGCCAATTCCACCGCCGTTACTACACTGGATGTAGTTTGCGTTTTAACATCGGCGGCTTTTTTTAACAAGGTAATCAAATTTGTCAAACGTGCACCTTGCAAATCTTCTTCCGTCAAATTTTGTTGCAAAGAAGCCGCAACCATAGAATATAACAGGGTAGAGGTTTGCAGGTAATTGCCGTAAGGAATATCATTCATAGTCGTATACCGCTCTTGCGGAGTCAGCTTCTTGGTCAAAGTGTCCAAGCGATTCATGAACATCGATAGATCAGGCCAGGCATCTTTGGAAATATGGGTTCCATCCTCCTCAATCAGTATGCCGGATTTTTCACGAAGTAACCCGAACGGTATGGCATAGTTCAGAGTCATTTGAAGTTGCATAGAAACAGACGAAGGATCATCATTTTTTATGTTAGCACTCAATAACTCTATGTCAGAAATAAATTTATCAAATTCCCTTTGTCCCAAACCGCCCCCTTTCTCTTTTGACCCGAACGTCAGAATGCTATCGTTGTTATAATGATAAAAAATATCTTTATGATGGCCGTAAAGAATTTTAAGTTCAAAGATAGCAAGATTCCACAGCATCAGTCGCAGACTGCCAATTGCACGTATGTCATTAACAGACCGGTTGAAAATATCGGATTTATTTTCCAAAAAAGCCAAACGATATAAAGCGCGCTGTTCCAGTTCGGAAGCATAAAACGCCAACCCTTCCAACACGTCCTCATCTGTTATATTCATTGCGGATTGGAACCAAATACTTAAGGCTTCTGCAGCGACTGCCGTTACCACCGGATCATATCCCGAGGGATCATACGGATCCATAAAATCGATTAACTCTCCAAACTCAAAATCAGGACTGTTAAGACGTGATGTTAATTGTGTAATGACCCAGTTTTCAAATAAACCTTGCTGATCACGCCAAGTAACCACCGTTTTAAATCCCGCACCCACCCGGGTTTCTTGATGCAAATAAGGATCTCTAGGAGCCGCCGGCCGGGCGGGTTTAGAAGATCTAGGGGTAAACGGAACCGGTTGTATGGGTCTACGTATAGCGGTAGACTCGGAAATGGCTTCGGTTTGGATTTGCATAGGTCCGGCCTCTTGATGTGCCGCTCTACGTCCGCGTGCCGCAAAACCTTTTCCGGAGTTTTTTTTAGCCCCCTGTTGATGACGGCAGACAATCTCTTTGGCAAGGTCTGTCTGCCGGAAACGATCCGCCGCGCGTAATCTTTCATCGGTAAGGGTTTTATCAGGTTCACACGCCTTGTTGGAGTTGCTTTGCACTTGAGAACTCAATTGCTGGCTAATAGATTGCGTAGTCGGCACAGCGGCCCGAACGACGGGAGCAGGAAAAATAACCTCTAACAAAAACACAACTGATAAAATACGGGAAATCCATTGGCGAAACATAAAACGTTCTCCTTATTGTGTAAGATTTACATTAATATTATAGAAATTTTTTAAAATTTATCCATAGGTCATAAGACCTATCATTTCAATAGGACTAACATCGCATATTTTTCCTGCCGATTTAATGATTTTTTTGCTACAATGAAATAGAAAGTTATTTTCTTTCTACTTTTCCCGGCAGGGATCAATAAAGGATAAAACATGATTATTTTATTTTTAAACTGTGGAAGTTCCTCTGTAAAATACAGCGTCTATGATTGGGATCAAAAGAAAAGTCTTTGTGCCGGAACGGTAGAACGTATTGGCATTGACGGCTCTTGCATTACGCATGACCGGCCCGGTCTTCCTTCTTTTGAATTAAAACGCAACTGCAAAGACCATAAAGATGCAATCAATTTAGTAATTAATACGCTGACTGACAAAGAACATGGCGTCATTGAAAATATTAACGTGATTAGCGCGGTTGGGCACCGTATCGTACATGGCGGAAAATTTGCAAAATCGGTTATTGTGGATGACAGCGTGGTGGCTGAACTTCGCAATATTGCCGATTTAGCCCCCCTTCACAATCCGGCTCACATCATGGGAATTGAAGCAGCCCGTTCTATTTTGCCCAACGTAACCCACGTATGTGTGATGGATACGGCCTTTCACCAAACCATGCCGGCATCTGCCTATATGTACGCCTTACCGCGTAAATGGTATACCGATTACAATATCCGCCGCTATGGGTTCCATGGTTCTTCCGTCTTATATACTTCAAGACGGGCCGCCGTACTCATGGACAAAAATGTAGACGAAATGAACACTATTGTCTGCCATATCGGGGCAGGGGCCAGCGTAACCGCGGTTAAGAACGGTCAATGCGTAGACACCAGTATGGGACTAACTCCGTTAGAAGGACTTGTGATGGGTTCCCGCTCCGGGGATATTGATCCGTCCGTTTGTTTCCACATGATGCACAAATTGAATATGAGCCCGGATGAAATGTATACCATTTTAAATAAAAAGAGCGGTATGTATGCCCTGACCGGGGACCGTTTTTCCGACCAACGCGATGTACGCAAAGGAACGGAAAACGGAGATGAACTTTGCAAGTTAGCCGTAGATGTACAAGCCCACCGTATTAAAAAATATATCGGCGCGTATATGGCCGTGTTAGGACGGTTGGATTGCATTGTTTTTACCGCAGGCATTGGGGAACGTGCCCCGGATGTACGGGCCCGGGTGCTTAAAGGACTTGAAAACTTTGGTATTATTCTTGACGAAGAACGCAATGATGCGGCAAACACCAATAAAGCGGAATGCCGTATTTCTGCCGATAATTCTCCTGTAAAAGTATTTGTAATTCCCACGGACGAAGAAATTGTAGGTGTACAGGATATTGTGGCCTTACTGGCCGGAACGTATGACGTATACACAAAGTTCCGTTACATTTTTCAGGAAAAAGAATACCGCAATAAATTGCGGGATGCGGCCTTTATTGAGGAGGTTAAAAAACGCCCCTTCTTATTAAAAGCAGCCGTTAACCTGCCGGATGCCTTGAAGCAGGAAAACAAACAGTAATTTATGCGCGCCCGTTTGATTGTTTCAAACGGGCGTTTTTGCAAAAAGACCCCGTTCCCCACGGAACCAATAAATAAAAGGAGCACGTATGTTCTTACCCAGAGAGGAAAAATTTTTTGACTTGTTTGATAAGCAAGCAGAAAATATTGTACACGCAGCAGAATACTATCGCAAACTGGTGGAGGAAGGTGCATTTACCCCCGAAAATGTGCGCAAAATGCATGAATTTGAACACTACGGAGATGAACTAACCCATAACACCATCAATACCCTAAACGAAACGTTTATCACCCCGTTTGACCGGGAAGATATTTTAGCCCTTGCAAACCGCTTGGATGATATTATTGATAATATCTATCTTTTAGCCAATCGTTTTTATTTATATAAAATCTCTAAACCTACCGAATATAGTAAAAAATTAGCGGTACTTCTGGAACAAACTTCCCGCGCTTTACAAAAAGCATTGGTGGCTTTACGCAATAAAAAGAATATGACGGAAACTCTCCGGCAATGCGTGGAAATTAACCGTTTGGAAAATGAAGGAGACGTTTTGCGGGATGAAGCCATTTCCTATTTATTTGCTAATGAAAAAGATCCCATTATGGTTATTAAGCAAAAAGAACTGTACGAAATTGCCGAAACTACCAGTGATTTCTGTGAACATGTAGCCAACATGGTAGAATCCATCTTGGTAAAAAATAATTAACAGGCGTACATTATGGCATGGATTATCTTTTTAATTCTTTTGGCGCTCTTTTTTGATTATTTAAACGGATTTCATGATGCGGCGAATGCTGTTTCTACCGTTATTTCCACACGTGTGCTTTCTCCACGTTTAGCGGTCTGGTGGGCAGCCTTTTTTAACTTCGTGGCGTTTTTGATTTTTGGTACGGCCGTAGCAAAAACAATTGGTGCTGGCATTATTCATACCCAATTTATAGACTCTAATTTAGTATTTGGGGCTTTAGTGGGTGCCTGTGGCTGGAACCTAATTACTTGGTGGTTTGGGTTACCATCCAGTTCTTCCCATGCATTAATCGGCGGGTTAATTGGAGCCGGGCTTCTTAAAGGTGGTCCGCAAGCGTTAGTAGCAAGCGGTATTATAAAAACGGTAGCATTTATCTTTATAGCACCACTATTAGGCTTTTTGTTTAGCACCGTGGTTGGGATTATAGTGTTTAATATTGCCAATCATTTTAAACCTTCAAAAGTAGACGGATTTTTCCGTCGGGCCGAATTATTTTCCGCAGCGGCTTATTCCTTGGGATATGGAGGGAACGACGCACAAAAAACAATGGGTATTATCAGCATGTTACTCGTTGGAGGTATGGCCGCGGGAACGGATGTTACTGCATTGCAAGAATTTTTCTACTCGCATCAAGAATTAGCGGCCATTCATAACGGTGAATTTATTGTACCGTTTTCTGTGGTAATTATCTGCCAAGCAGCGATTGCACTGGGCACGCTCTCAGGCGGGTGGCGTATTGTCAAAACGATGGGCCAAAAAATCACGCGCCTTCGCCCGGTGGACGGTTTTTGTGCCGAAGCCGCTGCCGGTAGTTCTATTTTCATTGCTTCTTTTTTAGGGATTCCGGTCAGCACGACCCACACGATTACAGGTGCTATCGTGGGTATTGGGGCATTACGCCGTTTATCCGGAGTACATTGGGGCGTAGCACGGCGCATTATATGGGCGTGGTTTATCACCATTCCAGCCGCAGCGTTAATTGCCGCCATTTCATACGGATTGCGCGTTTGGTTGTTTTAATTCTTGATTTAAAAAATACCCGGGTGAATAAACCCGGGTATTTTTTAAATATTTTCTTTAATAGTTTGTGCGAGTCGTTTCAGTCCTTCCACTATTTGCTCCGGCGACGAATAGGAAAAATTCAAACGCATATCATTGCGCACATTACCGGACGGATAGAAATCCACCCCCGCTACAAACGCTACTTTGTTTTCAATGGCTTTGTGTAGCAGTTCACTGGCGTTCATATGCTTAGGAAGCGTTAGCCATAAGAAAAGTCCCCCTTCCGGGCGTGTCCAAGAAATTCCTTCCGGCATAACTTCTGCCAGTGTTTTAAGCATTAAATCGCGCTTTTGACGGTATACCCCGATTAATTCCTGAATATGTACTCGCAGACGGCCACTTTTTAAATATGCGGCGGTGGCTAATTGTAAAATAGGGGAAGAGCATAAGTCCATTGCTTGCTTTAAAATCACAAATTTACGGATGACATCTTCCGGACCTACAATATAACCCAAGCGGAAACCGGGCACAAAAATTTTAGAGAATGTAAACAAGGTAATTACATTTCCTTCCCCTTTATCCAACGCATAAAATGTCTTTGGGGAAACCCCTTCAAAACGCACTTGGCGATAGGGAGAATCTTCCAGCACAAAAGTATGATACTTTTTTACAATTTCTAAAATTTTAATACGGCGGTCTTCGGGAATAGTAGTGCCGGTCGGATTTTGGAAATCCGGCACTAAATAGACATATTTGCACCGACGGCCTTGCTGTTTCAAAGAGGCAAGTTCTTTTTCCAAGGCCTCCGGAATCATTCCATATTCATCACTATCTGCCCCAATAATATCGGCTCCTGCCACCTGAAATGCTTGCAACGCACCCAAATAAGTGGGAGCGGCGGTAATAATAGCATCTCCGGGATTTACAAAAATCCGGGCTGCCATATCTAAGGCTTGCTGGGATGCCGACACCACCAATATTTGGGAAGAATTTACCGTAATATTTTCCGTATCTTGCAATAATTTAATAAGTTCCGTTTTCAGTTTATCTTGCCCTTCCGTGGTGCCATATTGTAACGATTCCTTCGGATGTTCCAAAACTACCTGATTCATAATCTCAGCCACTTCTTTAACAGGGAATAAATTGGGATCCGGTAATCCGCCTGCAAATGAAATAATTTCAGGACGGGAAATAACTTTTAACAATTCGCGTATCGCCGATGCCTTGGACCGGCTTACCACTTGGGAATACAACTCACTATAATTCATCTTTTCCTCTTTTCTTCTTTGCGCTGCTATTTAATATATTGTACTATTTTTAAACTTAAATCTTTAGAAGGCACCGAATGGGTTAACGCCCCCATAGAAATCACATCTACTCCGGTTTGGCAGTAACTTTCCAAATTATTTTTATTAACTCCACCGGATACTTCAATAATGGCGCGGCCCGCAATCTCTTTTTTACAGGTCAAAATCTCTTGGGGAGTCATGTTATCCAGCATAATAATATCGGCTCCTGCCGACAAGGCCTCGCGTACTTCCTCTAAATTAGTAGTTTCAACTTCTACTTTAGGCGTATGTCCAATAACCGATTTGATTTTTTTAACAGCACGCATAATCGATCCGGCCGCAGCAATGTGATTGTCTTTAATCATCACACTATCGGCTAAACTGATGCGGTGATTGCGGGCTCCCCCCACCCGCACAGCATATTTATCTAACCGGCGTAACCCCGGTTGCGTTTTGCGGGTATCCACAATCATAACGCCATATTTTTGACCGATAGCGGCATATTCCCGCGAAGCCGTGGCAATCCCACTCATGCGTTGCATAAAATTAAGGGCCGTTCGCTCGGCTTTTAAAATAGAAAGTACCCGTCCTTCTAATTCCAATACGCGTTCGCCTTTTTTTACCCAATCACCGTCTTTTTTCAGCGGGCGAAAAATGACACTTTCATCCACCGCATGAAACACTTCCCGTGCGGTATTCATGCCGCAAAGCACTAAATCTTCTTTAGCCGTAATGGCGGCTATTGCTCGTTCTTCGGGCGAAAAAATCGTATCCGAGGTAATATCCCCCAAACTTAAATCTTCTTCTAACGCAAGTTCAATAATTTTATCGAGAATCATTTGGCTAACTCAAACATTTTTTCAATAGATTTTTTGGCAAATTTTGCCACCTTTTCCTCAACAGTAACTTGTTGTTCCGGTCGAGGGTCTAAAAGCGCTTCTAGCGTATTGATGAGATTATTTTTTTTCATATAACTGCATACGCCAAAAGGCCATACAAATTTTTTATCGGGATGTTCGGCTTCCATGCGGTTCACAAGCCCGAATTCCGTCAACATACCGAATGTTTTATCCGACGAAGCGGCAATATACGACGCCATGCCTTTTGTACTGCCTACGTAATCACACAAGCGGCATACTTCAATCGGGCATTCCGGGTGGGCAAGCACCCGAATATCCGGATACGCGGCCCGCAACTGCTCTACTTGTTCCTGACGGTATTTATCATGCACACAACAAGAACCGCCCGACGATATAATTTTTTTAGGAGTTCCGCGGCGCAATAATTCGGCTTCCAAATTTTGAGCCATCAACATATCCGGAACAAAAATCAGTTCATTCCCCGGCATTTTTTGCGCAATATCAAACACATTGCCGGATGTTACGCATACATCACAAGCCGCTTTCACTTCCGCCGTACTGTTGATGTAACACAAAGCCGGCACCCCCGGATGCTGGGCACGCAATTTTTGTACGTCAGCCCCGGTCATAGAATCGGCCAACGTACAACCGGCCTTCCCGGCAGGAATCAGTACATTTTTGGAAGGATTGATAATTTTGGCCGTTTCCGCCATAAACCACACCCCGGCAAAAATAATCGTATCGGCTGTAGACTCACGCGCTTTTAGAGCCAATTCGTAAGAATCGCCACGAAAATCAGCCACACCGTATACTAAATCCGGTGTGGTGTAGGAATGTGCTAAAATGACGGCGTTTTTTTCTTGCTTAAAACGGTTAATAGCCAACGTGTAAGGAGCCGCTTGCAAACAATCTTGCAACGTCCATTTCGCAGTTTTTGATTTGGAAACATGTTGCAAGAAACCGTACAAACGATTGGCCTCCTGCAACAGTTGGGCTTCTTGTTCCAACGTTTTAAACATAGTTCTTATTGCCTAGAAAGTAGAACTGGACGATGACGAAGTATAACTGGAATTGCCACCTGTGCCGGAACTGGAACTAGAACTAGAACTGCTTGAAGAAGAAGTAACGGTAGTAGTGGATGTAGAAGATACTTTCTGCGGAGCAGGGCCATCCATGTAGTAAATATTAGTGGTGTTAGTGACTTTTTTCTTGCGGCTGGTATCCGTTTTTAAATCTTCTTCTTTTACAACCACCACTTCAGTTTTCGGTTGCACAGTTTTCAATTCTTTTTGAGGCGGTAAGTAAGTAGCACCACAAGCCTGCAGTTCATATTCACTCAAATTATCATAGTCAGTACCAGGCGCGAGAAGGTTATCAAATTCTTGGTCAATAATTTGATATTTTGCATCTTTGCTATTGGTACTGGCATTGGTATTGTTAGCCCCACGGTAAGCCACCTTGGTGCCATCCGCATTGGTCGTGGAACGCGTATTTTTAGTGGAACAGGCTCCGGCAAAAGCAACTACTGCAAGTACAAGTAAAATCTTTTTCATAAAACCCTCTCATTAATAAACTAGCACCTGGTGCTATTCAAATTATATATCATATTGAGCAAAAAAGGAAATAAAATTTAGCGGGTATACCATTAATTTCAAACACACAAATATATTTTTTTGCTAGAATAATAAAGTTGTACTGTTAAGGAGGAAATGAACCTACACATGCAAAGTTTATTTGCTTTATGGAACGCCATCGCCGCATTTGCGGCGGAGCCATCCGTGAATCACGGATATAACGTATTGAATGGATTCAATACTCTGATTTGGGGTCCCCCCATGATTCTCATCTTACTTACCTTGGGAATCTATTTTACCATTCGCTTAAATTTTTTACAGAAATATACTTTCCCTGCCATGAAACTCTCTATTATGAAGGTAGACAGTGAAGGCATGGTAAGCAGTTTCGGCTCGTTAGCCGTGATGATCGGGGCTACAGTCGGTACCGGCAGTATCATTGGGGTAACTACCGCTGTTGCAGAAGGCGGCCCGGGCGCTTTATTTTGGATGGTCATAGCCGGTATTTTCAATTTTGCGATCAAATATAGTGAATGTTTAGTGGCCTTTAAATACCGCGTTAAACTACCAGACGGCGAATATGTGGGTGGTCCCATGTATTATTTATCCCGGGTGTTAAAATTAAAATGGCTGGGCATTATCTTTGCGGTAGGCACTTTGTTAATGGGGCTTACTGCGGGCAGCGCCTTACAATCTAACTCTATTGCAGATGCACTTCGGGAAGGATATAATTTGAACCCCTGGTATGTGGGGGCCGTAATTGCGGCGATAACTGCAATTGTGGTCATCGGCGGCGTAAAACGAATTGCCGCCTACTCCGAATGGTTAGTGCCGATCATGGGCGGTTTATATTTACTGTTAGCCCTCATTGTACTAGGCATGAATTTTTCTAAAATTCCGTCTGCCTTATGGACTGTATTAGTTAGCGCCTTCACCGGTAAAGCAGCCGTCGGCGGAGCGGTAGGTGTCAGTATTATGGCTATCGTGCAAAGTATGATTCCGGCAATTTCAGCCGGTGTTACACGCGCCGTTTTAGCGACGGAAGCCGGGATGGGATCGGCCTCTATTGCGGCTGCCGCCGCCAAAACACGCAGTGCAACCCAAATGGCAATTGTATCAGCTACCAGCGTATTTTGGGCAATTTTTATCTGCTCTCTCACAGGAATTGTTATTGTTCTTGCCGGAGATTGGCAGAACCCTAACGTATATGCGGCTAATTTATGCAACAGCGCTTTTAAGACGGTACCCTATATTGGTACGCCGATTCTCATTTTTTCGTTGGTTATCTTTTCTTTCACCACGATTATCGGCTGGGGATATTATACGGAAAAATCGTTACAATTTCTCTGCAAAGGAAGCAATAAACTTATTAAACCTACCCGGTTACTTTTTATTGCACTTGTCTTTGTAGGAGCGTGGATTGGAACCAGTTTCTCGTGGGATTTTACCATTGTAGAGTCTCTGACACGGACCGCGGAAGCCAACGTTTCTACGCGCTTTATGTGGGCACTGGCTATTCTTACCATGACTATGATGACCGTACCCAATGTGTGGGCTTTGTGGTGTCTGCGTAAAGTAATTGTAAAAACAACAAGCAAGAATTTACGCGCGTTGGTTGGGAAAGCCGCCTGCAAAGAGCGGGCTGCCCAAGCCAAAGCCGCTAAAGAAGCGGCCAAACAAGGCAAATAATTTTATTGAACGTCAAAAACCCCGCTTTTACAAGCGGGGTTTTTTACTGAGTAATTATGTATTTATTTGCGTTTGCCTTTTTTGGAAACCGCTTTTTTTACTGCTTTTTTAGACGATTTTTTCATCACTTTTTTAGCAGGTTTTTTGGCGGTTTTTTTATTAGCCGTTTTTTGGGAAGATGACTTTTTATCAAATTCTTTCCATCCTTCTAATGCAAGCGGCAACACCTCATCCATATGTTTCACTGGGATTAGGGTCAGTTCCTTGCGTACACGCTCCGGGATTTCCGCCACATCTTTTGCGTTAGTATGCGGATAGAGAATCGTCTTAACTCCTTCGCGATACGCGGCAAGGAATTTTTCTTTAATTCCGCCTACCGGTAACACTCTCCCGGTAATGGTTACTTCCCCTGTCATGGCTAAGTGTTTTTTGACAGGAAGACCGGTCAGTAAACTGGTTAAAGCCGTTGTAATCACGCTTCCGGCAGACGGTCCGTCTTTCGGTACGGCCCCTTCCGGAAAGTGAATATGGAAATCGGTTTTATCAAAATCTACTTTTTTACCATACCCGCGGCTTCTGGCATATGTCAATGCGGCACGGACGGATTCCTTCATCACATTACCTAACATACCGGTTAAAATGAGCGTTCCTTTCCCGGGCAATTTCGTGGCTTCAATAGATAACGTTTCACCGCCCACACTCGTCCATGCAAGGCCCGTGGCAATACCCACTCCGTTTTCTTCCGTCGCAAAATTAGCATAGCGCGGGACGCCTAAAAAATCATGCAAGTTTTCTTTCGTTACCACCACTTTTTTCTTACCATCTACAATCATCTTGGCGGCTTTGCGGCACAAGGAGCCGATCTCCCGGTCCAAATTACGTACCCCGGCTTCACGCACATAGTCGCGCATTAGTAAAGCCACGGCCTCTTTCTCGACTTCTAATTGCCCTTCTTTCAAACCATGCACTTTCATCTGCTTAGGCAGTAAATAGTTGGAAACAATATCCTGTTTTTCATATTCTGTATATCCGTCAAAATCAATAATTTCCAAGCGGTCGCGCAAGGTGGAAGGAATGTTGCCTAGCGAGTTGGCCGTCGTAATAAACATCACTTTGGAAACATCAAACGGCACATCTAAAAAGTGATCCGTAAATTCTTTATTTTGCTCCGGATCTAACAGTTCCAGCAAGGCTGCCGCCGGATCTCCGCGCCAATCGGACCCCATTTTATCAATCTCGTCCAATAAAAACACCGGGTTAGAACTTTTGGCTTTGCTGATCCCCTGAATAATGCGCCCCGGCATAGAGCCGATATAGGTCCGGCGGTGTCCGCGGATTTCACTTTCGTCGCGTACGCCCCCTAATGACATGCGCACAAATTTGCGGCCAATCGCCCGTGCGATTGATTTAGCCAAAGACGTTTTTCCCACCCCGGGTGCTCCGGCAAAACATAATACCGGTCCGCGTAAACTTTTGGTCAGTTTATTGACCGCCAAATATTCCAAAATACGTTCTTTCGGTTTTTCCAAACCGAAATGATCTTCATCTAAAATTTCACGTGCTTTTTTTAGATCTAATACATCCTGCGTGGTTTTGTTCCATGGCATATTGAGTAACCAATCCAAATACGTACGGGAAACCGTTGATTCCGGGGAAAACGGAGCCATTTTGGCTAAACGGTCCAACTCCTTTTCGGCTGCTTCTTTTGCATGAGGTGGAAGGCCGTTTTTCTTAATTTTGCTACGCAATTCGTCTAATTCTTTTTGAAAATCATCTTTTTGACTAAGTTCTTTTTGAATGGCTTTCATCTGCTCATTGAGATAATATTCTTTTTGGTTTTTCTCAATTTGGGCACGCACTTTAGAATGGATTTTTTCTTCCAATCCTAAAATTTCTACTTCGCTTGTAATCAATTTTAAGATTTTTTCCAAGCGGTCTTTAATGTGGACCGCTTCCAGAATTTCCTGCCGTTGCGGGGTTTTAACCAACATGTTAGAGGCTACGGTATCGGCAAGTTTTGAGCCGTCGTTAATTTGACGTAGAAAAGAAACCCCTTCTACGGCAATCCGGTGCGAAACACGGGCATAATGATCAAATTCGTCCAGCACTTTACGCATTAACGCCTGCACCACCGGAGAATTATCATCTTCTTCTTCAATATATTCTACCGATGCAAACCATGCCCCGGCCACGTTATTCATTTCCAACTTATGCACACGCGCCCGCACTAATCCTTGTAAAAAGATTTTCATGGAGCCATCGGGCATTTTTAAATTTTGTGTAATTTGGGCAATCACCCCGAAATGATAAATATCCTGCTCCCGCGGGTCATCAATTTCGGCATTTTTTTGGGATACGGCTAAAATATATTTTTCAGGCGTATTTAAGGCTAGTTCGACCGCAGCAACCGATTTTTCGCGATCCACGGATAACGGTAAATTCATGCCCGGGAACATTACCACGTCCCGAATGGCTACCGCCGGAACAACAGTGGGCAGAGAAAGTGTTAATTTTTTTGTTTCTTCTGTCATAAAAAGACCCCCATATACCTACTAGACTAAAAATAAAAATCTGTACGTTATTAGAAGAATTGTAGCAAATTATTTCAAAATTAGCAAATAATAATTTTGTCTGCTAATTTTAATTTTAGAAAGTCTCCCATTTGCTTACAGTCTTGAAAATTATCCAAAATACGTTTATAATTAAAGTATACAGCCTATCGAGGAGAACTTTTATGAAAAAATTATTACCCCTGCTGTTACTTGTTTGTTTAGGTATATCTTCCCAAGCGCAACAACGCCCCTCCTTACAAGGCTTGGATGGAAACCGTTTGCAAAACTTTTTACAAAATGCACGTCAAAATAATCTGCCAACGACTTTACCCCCTTTACAGGCATCCAACCTGCAACAATCTTTGGGCAATTCTATTTCCTCCTCTTCATTGGATAAAAAATGGCAGGTATTAATTATTCTGAATACCGGAAATTTGGAAAATTGGGGTGCGGTGGACGATTCCCGAAAAGAATTGTTTAAACACTTCAAAGCAAACCATGTGGAAAAAGCAATTCTCTTTTACTCCCGGAAGGATGGTTCTTCTTTTTTAAATATTTTCAAAGCACAACCTGCCCATCGGGAAAAAGGAGCTAACACATCGGATGAGCCCCAGTATGCATACAGACAGGTGGACCTGAAAAAATATTCCTCACAGGAAGTGTTAAACTACCTGGTCAAGCAACTGCAATCGTCTCCTCATCTTTACACGGCTATGTTGTTTAAAGCCCATGGAAATGGACACCATATGAAGGTGGCCATGAAAACAACGGATGAAAAACCATTTATTACGATTTTTCATCTGATAAATGCCCTCAAACAGAATCATGTAAAGGTAGATTTATTGGATTTGGTCTCTTGCTATATGGGTACTATGTCCAATGTCCATCATCTGTTAACGGGCAGCGATGTTAAGTATCTCATCACCTCATCTAACTTTGCGCTGTCAGAAAATACACAAAACGTAAAAATTAATGAAGAATGGGTTAAAGCTTCCACCGGGCCATTAGCACTTATTACAAATTTAGACAAAACCCCTAAAGAAGCGGCCTTACAAACTGCCTTGGCCAAGTACAAGCAGGGAATTTCCTTTGTACACAATATCATGGTAGTAGATGGAGATGTTTATCGTCAACAGGTAGCTCCTGCTGTGGACAAGTGGGTGGCGGCCAGTCGGGCCGGGAAATTTCAAATTCCCACCAGCACTTTTGCCAAAGGCATGCCCGGATTTGCAATGTTACATCTACTCCGGGATATATCCAAAACAGAACGGGCAAATGCTAATGTAAGATCTGCCAACAAGAATCTTGCTTCCGTTCTAATAACTCCGATATTAAGTTATCAATGCTATAATCCCTACTCTAATCAGGCTTATACCCAGATTGAGGCCGTCCCATACGGCAATCCCTGTATTGCCGGATTTTCAGTAGATAATGAGGTTATTAAAGAGTTAGATACACACCAGGTAACGCCTAAATCATTTGAATCATTAAACCGTTTGAATGAATTGATGAACCGCTTGGAGCGAGAAGGATTTCCCTCACAAAATAATCCGTTATATCCTAAGATTACACAACCCACTATAGAAAGGAACGATTCTTTTTATTCAGAGTGGTAAAACTCTTCGGGCTCATACGCCCGGGGTTTTTAGTGATCTGTAGTTATAAAAAAGCCGAGAAAAAACTCGGCTTTTTTTGAAATTCCCCAACGACCGTAAACCTATTTCTTGAGTTCCAACACTTCATCAATCAGTCCGTACGCTTTTGCTTCTTGCGCAGACATATAGTAATTGCGTTCGCTATCCTGACGGATTTTTTCTTTATCTTGACCGGTATGTTTGGCCAAAATATCTAACAGATGTTCTTTATTATCGCGCAGTTCCTTGGCTTCAATTTCAATATCCGTTACTTGTCCGGAAATTCCCCCTCCCCAAATAAGCGGTTGGTGAATCATAATACGGGCATGCGGAAGTGCATAGCGTTTTCCCTTAGAGCCGGCCGCTAATAACACCGCACCAAAACTCATGGCCTGGCCCATACAAATAGTCGTAATCGGGGCTTTGATAAATTGCATCGTATCGTAAATGGCGAGTCCCGCCGTTACCATACCACCGGGAGAATTGATGTAAAGATTGATTTCCCGGGTAGGATCGTCCGCATCCAAATACAACAATTGGGCAATAATCATGTTGGCGCTGGCAGTATCCACTTCACCTTCACGGCCGCCTACAAAAATAATACGGTCTTTTAATAGACGGGAAAAAATATCATAACCGACGTTCTTTTCAATAATAGTAGGTATAATCATGCATATATTGTAGTATATTTTGGGCCTAACTGCGTCTAGGTCTTTTTAGTGGAAAGATCTAGGTCCAAAGACTCATGTTTTTTAAACCATAAATCATTAGAATAAGATTAGAAGGAAAACTTACAGGAGGATGTTATGAAATTTAAAAAATGGATGTGCACACTTGCCGCCGTAGCATTTTCGACCATGGCCTTTGCCGGAAATACCTCGGATTTGAAAGTATTAATTGACCAATTCTTTACCCCCATGGAGCAAGTTGAACAAGCCGGACAAAATCTGTCCGCGGAAGAACAAGAAATATTAAAAACCATGAAAGCCCTCAAATCCGGGCTG
Source organism: Candidatus Avelusimicrobium vaccinum (assembly GCA_902794895.1). GTDB lineage: Bacteria > Elusimicrobiota > Elusimicrobia > Elusimicrobiales > Elusimicrobiaceae > Avelusimicrobium > Avelusimicrobium vaccinum. The sequence goes on from CADBIY010000012.1 coordinate 23,883, forward strand.
TTAACTTATGAAGAGCATTTAACAACGAATCAATTAACAGAAACCGATAAAGCAATTCATGTATCGTTGAACACCACCATTCCTGCTATCTTTAATAAAATCCAAGAATCCAGTGATGAAGTAGCCGATGAAATGGAACCGGTTTTAAAAAAATTAACAGAAGATATTTTGAATAATCAAAATCAATTTAAGAAAGAAGAGATAAATACTGAAGCCGGACAAGGAGTCATACTCATATTCTCGTACACCAAAGCCGAAGTAGACGGAGTATTATTAGGACGTGCTTCCCGCGTTATGCAACAGGAATTGCTGCAAATGATGCAAGACTTGTTCGGTTCGGCAGCAGAATAATTTAATCGTAATGAAAAAAATCCCAGCCACTCAGTGACTGGGATTTTTTTTACCACAATTTTTTTAGCGTTTATCTGCCCACCGCCAGAAACTATCTTCAAAATTATCAATCGTGTTATAACGGTACGCCTTACCCAATGCTTTTTCTACCGAATAAGGTTCATACACTGTTTTCCCGTTTTTATCCTTTACCAAAAAACCGGTCGATGGGTTCCGTTTGGCTTCCCCTTGACTAAGCAACCGCGTAAATTGTTCAAACTGCATCCGGTTGGACGGGGACGAAGATCCGGAAGGATTGAGTAAAAACCGGACCATCGTATAGGCCTGGAAATACCAATCCTGCGCTTTTCCTTTACCGTCAGCAGACTGCAAGGATCCTTCCTGCATAAATTCCTCAAACGGCGTAAAAAACAAGGGTTTTCCACGACGTTTTCCGCTTTTTGGAAAACGAGAGGCAGAAGAGGACCCAAAAATCGAAGAAGACCCGAAACTGCTCCCTGTTGAAGACGATTTTCGCCGGAAATTAAGCGTTCTAAAATCATTGGCCCAAGGCCCTCCTTTAGAACCATTATACGCATGGTCTTCCATCATCACGGCAAGGCCTTCATCTAACCATAGGGGCGTCATCAATTGGCCTGTTTTATGGCTATCAAAAAACCGTTGGGTAAAAACATGCGTTAATTCATGCGTAAAAGATTCCTTGAGTTCTTGTCCTTTATTCGGCTCATCATACACAACGACTTCGCCACGTGTGGGATAGGCAACCGCACGGGACCAGGCAATAGCATTGGGTTCATGCCGCAAATAAGATGCGCGGTCTTGATATACAAACACACGCACCCGACCGGATATCATCCACGGAATAAAGCGCGTAAGCGTTTGATAGGCAGACTCAAAGGTCATCTGCATATTCGAAGAAGGAATCCCGGAAGTGCGTTTTTGGGTGTAAATATCAAAATGGTTACTTTTGCTGGCAACCCAAGTGACACCCGGACGATACGCATTGGGATTAAAGGCTTTATTAGGTGCCGGTACTTTGCCGGGTCTGTTTTGGGAAGCCGACGGCAAAATACGGCGGCCGGAGGAGGCTTTTTCTTTGGATTCCTCCAATAATTTTACTGCATACTCCAATTCAGCATCTGCGGCTTCTTCTTCCGGCGTTTTGGGAGTGTCCGCCTCCTCTGTTTTCGAAGACGGGGGTAACAATGCGTTCTCCTTCTCTATAGCAGTTTCCACTTCTGTGGGAACAGCGGTTGAATTTTTTTCCCGTTTTTCTTTTGCCATTTCCACCCGTTTAGCCGCTGCGGGAGATAACTTTTTGGCAGGCTGAACCGTCGTTTGAACCGATTGAACATTTCCCCCTACCGCAAGCGGCATATCTAACGTAGAACCGGTGGTAGAAACCGGTACAGGCGCGGGAGTTTTCGGTAAAGTTGTTTTTGGCGGTACCGGGGCCGCAGGCTCCGTAGCGGGAGGGACAGCACTTGCGGGTTGCTTTTCCGCAGAAGCGGAAGCCGGGGATTCGCTCGTTTTTGCCGGGATAGCAGAGGAAGCCACCCCTTGTATCGTTTGCGAGGACTTTTGAAAAGATTGTTTAAGCAAATCAATGCTGGAGGATCCGCCGCCCGGGCAAGAATCGCCGGTGCAGACGGACATTTCCGTCTGTCCCCAAACGGAAACACTTAGCATGAAACTTGTCAGTAAGAAAAACGATATTTTCTTGCGCATAAAGGCTAGAGTTGCTCTGTATCGGCGGCATTAACCGTGTAAGTTAATTCGCAAGGCTTGTTCGGCTCTTCGGCGCTGGGCTCTGCGAATTCGGCCGTTACCGACACGGTATCCCCATTTACAGGCACCTTGCAGGTATAACTACGGGTGGCATTTGTGTCAGTTTTATAACATTTGGATTGCGTATATGGCGACCATGTATCTTCTTCCGGATCAATTTTGCAATTCATCCAACAGCCAGCCATATCCCGTTGAAATACTGCCGGTTTTTTTTGGCTCCACATCATATTAATTTCGGCTTGGCAGGACTCTATCAATAATTCTTGGGAAACAGACAGACGGGTCTGCCGCACGGAAGTCATGCGCGACAAACTGGCCCGCAATAACATAGTGGCCATGCCGGCTAACACGGCTGTAACTAATAACACCTGCATTAACGCTGCACCTTTATTATTTTTCAGCATAAAATCCTCTTCTTATTGATTACGGCGTTGTTGTCAAAGCCCCACCGTTAGAAAGCAAAATACGCTCTTCAATCACTTCATTCACAACAGGGTATGATGGCAATTCCAAAATAATATTAACACCCAACAAGGCCCCCTTGCTAACCGCACTAGCATTATTATTATAACTGGTCGTTCCATTATAATCTAATAATGTAAAAAGCGGCACCGGATAGTGTTTTCCACCACTGGTAGTATATGAATTACTGATAAATTTTACGTGGTTTAACCATACGGAAACCGTACGACTGCTTTTGTCAGCCGGACAAAAATCTGCCGCGGTTTCGGGCAAAACGGTATCATCCGCATCTGAGGAACCTTGCCAAACCACCCTTTTAATCACTCCGCCGTCAGCAGCCGGGCTGGTGGAAGGGGTGGTAGGTTGAACCGCATCTCCGGAAGAAAGCGTAAATTGATTTCCCCGTAAAAAACAATAGGCGATAAATTCTTTTGCTTTATCCGAATCAATACGTTTGCCTTGAACATTTACGTTATTGGCTAATACCAACAGCGGAATTTCAGCAGGCGTGGAACCGGAGGCAGTATTGGGAGCAGTTGTTAAGGGCCCTTTTACAAACAACACGCGGGAAGCATGGTGCACATCCTGACGTAATTGCCGTAACGCAATGGACAAATTATTACGGAGCATCACCCGGCTACTGCCTACGCCGGATTCCCGGGAGGCCGCCGTCGTCAGCGAGGCAAGCGCTACGCCAATAAGCCCCACAATCATAGCGGCTAACAAAATTTCCGTTAACGTAAAACCATTTTTATTCTTCATAAAGTAAACCCGTTACACGTAATATTAAAAGTAATTTGCAGTCGACGAAAGTGAATATTTTCCAGTGCTGCAACATCATAATTAGTCTGATTTAAAAAAGCATTTTGCCCACGGCTGTTGCCGGAGGGATCATAAAACGGAACATCCCCCGGATTGGATATCGTGTATGTAAAAGAGCTATGGGAACGGTCACAAATTACCGGGAGCAAACAAGCAATATTATGGGTTACACTCACATCCAAAGGGCCAGTGCCCTGGGTATCTTCCGCGCATAGTCTAACTGAATTTTGAGATTCACCGGAAAATGACATGTTCTGCGAGTAAGCCTGCAATTGGTCATTGGCTTTTTCTACGGCTAACGCCATTTCTTCCCGAATATCCGGTTTGCCTGATTTATGGGATACAGACAGCAATACGCCAAAAGTCCCTGCTGCCACCAAAGCCAGTAATCCCATGGCAATCAAGCCCTCCAGCAAGGTAACACCTTTTTGATTTGATAAAATTCGTCTCATAATATACTCCTAATCGGCCTCATATTCCAACGGCTCTAAACGGTCATCTATATAAATGGCATATTTATTATTATTTTTATACGTAGGGCCCGCCTGATCTGTTCCCAACACTACCATGACAATAGATCCTTGTTTATCTGTAATAGAAGACGCTATCGTGGGAAGTGTACCGTAATAAAACTTATAAGGAAGGCCCTTAAAATCTTTAGGAGAGATAAACCCACAAGCCGCTAACTGTTTTACCGTCAAACCAATAGACGTGCCCGGAATCCCCGTATTCACGGCCGCCGTACAAGAAGTCGAAAAATCTCCCGTAAATCCGGTAGCAGGAAACGTAACCGCTGCACCACGGCTGGCTTGACGGTAACTCTTGATTCCCTCCAGCAGTTTTTTAGCAGCCGCTTTGGCTTGGGAATTTTTCATTTCATAACGTGCAGAACGTATCCCCGGTACCGCAAGCGACGCAATCACCGCCAGCAATAAGACGACTGCCAAAACCTCCATTAACGTAAACCCGCGTTTATTCATAGTTTAACTCCCAAATTTTTCTTCATTTCCGGTTGCACTGACACAATACGAATAATTCGTTTTATATTTAGCCGGTAATTTGTTCTGATTCGAACGTCCCAACATACACGCTAACGGAGCATTTAAAGTCGTCTGAGCACATGGGGTGCCTGCTGTTTTTACGCTGTTGCACACGTAATACGCAAAATACGGATCATTCCAACCGCCGTCATTATCTACATAATCACAATTAATTAAAGAGGATACGCTCGGTTCACTCGGCGCACAAGCACCTTTCGCGGCTAAGCGTCGAAACTCTGACCCGGCCCCCAATTTACTAGCCCCATAATCTAAAACAAACCGTTGCACGGCTCCAGCCAAGACTTCGGTGCGTGTTTTAGCCGCCTGGATACGCGTTTCAATAACACCATTGCGATAGGCTACCGTAGCCATTACGGCCAAGGCCGCCACAATGGTTGCCGCGATTAAAAGTTCCAGTAAGGTAAATCCTTTTCTGTTCTTCATACAAAGCCCCTTGTATAAGTATTGCGCAAATTTGCGCAAAATTCAAGCATCAGGAAAGTGAACAAAGAGCCGTGGCAGTAGCCGTATTGGGAGCCACTTCTTCTACACTTCCGTCTTGCTTGATGTAAGCACCCGGATAATATGTCGTGTTGGACGCGTTGCAATTTTCCGACTTGGCCATGCACGCAATTCTATTTTCGCTACTGTTGGCCTTACAACACCGATTTCCTGTCCCGTCGGCCGGGCAAATATAAAAGAGATATCCCTTGTATTGGTTAGTAGAATCGTATGGAATCGGTTGTAAATAATCGCGGGCAACCAGCGCGTAACCAACTCTTGAATCATTCGACATTCCTTCATGGCCAGTAGGCAAAGTCACCGTAAACAGTTCGCTGATAGATGATATGTTTTTGATGTTCTCAAAAGTTGTTCCCGTTGAATTATAGGCGGCAATAAGCATTATGGTATTCTTCGGAGCATCATTAACATCCATACCTTCCGCAATAAAATCCGCACGCAAAGTGCGCACGCCGTTTCCCAAATCTTGCAACACGCCTTTAGCGGCTAAAAACTTATTACGTTCCTGCGTTTTTTTATAAGCCGGAACGGCAAAAGCCGTAATGGACACGGCAATTACTACCACAATTAACACTTCAAGCAACGTAAAACCATGACGGTTTTTCATAGTTCCTCCTTAGTTGCCGCCGCCGATTTGGGACAACTTGAAAATCGGCAAGAAAATAGAAGCCACCACTATACCGATCAGCGATCCAACCCCAACAATCAAAATAGGGTCAATCACAGCAGAGAAACGGGCAATAAATTGCTCCACGTTATCTGCATAGAATTTAGAAAGAGTTGCAATAATACCGGGAAGTTTACCGGATTCTTCCCCCATCAGCATCATTTCCGTCATCAGTCCGGGAAATACACCCGTTGCACGGAAGGAATCTGAAATAGATTTCCCAGCCGCCACATCGGCACGCACTTGTTTAAGTGCATTTTGAATAATCACGTTTCCGTCAAAAGATTCTTCCAAAACCAAAATTGCATTCAAAATCGTTACACCGCTTTTAAGCAAAGTAGATAAGGTGGAAAGCATCCGGTCAAAATAAATATTTTTAAGGAAGTTTCCAAAAATCGGCATACTGAGCAAAAAGGAGTGCCAGCGTTTTTGTCCGTCCACCGTTTTAATATAAAAACGGAACGCCACAAATAAAAACACCATGATAGCAATCAGCAAAATCCCGTTATTAACAATTAAACTGGAAATATTTAATACGACCACCGTAATCATAGGCAAGTCGATATTAAAATCTTTAAAAATTTGCGCAAAAGTAGGTACAATTCCTACCACAAAGTAAATAAGTACACCGACTGATGCAATAGCCAAAATCACCGGATACGTAATAGCCGTAATAATTTTACTTTTCATGCCTTCTTGGGTTTTGGTATAAATAGAGATCTGCATCAGTGTATCCGCCAATTTACCGCCCACTTCCCCGGCTTGTACCAAGGAAAGCCAAATATGGCTAAACGTGCGCGGGTGATTCGATAAGGCGGTATGAAGGGATTGCCCGCCCGCAATATCTTTGGCAACTTGCGTAAGCACAATACCCAACGTTGCATTAGAAGAATATTCTCCTAACAAGGACACGGCACGCACCAACGGAACGCCCCCCGCAATTAAGGTGGAAAGTTGTTCCGCAAAGAAAGCAAGTACATGCCCGGGGACACGCCCCCCCCGTTTGCGGTGTCCGCCGCTAAACAAGCCACCGCTGCCTTCACGTACATCTAATACCAGATAACCTTTGTTCTGTAAGGCAAAAATAACTTTTTCGCGGTTATCTGCCGCAACCGTGCCTTTATGGGATTTTCCATTTGAATCTTTTACTAAATATGTGTATTTTTGCATAAACCCTCTTTACTACAAACTAGACCGCCGGCTTATTCGTCCGCCGTCGTAATACTTAAAATTTCATCAATCGTAGTTTGCCCGCGAATTACTTTACGCCATCCGTTGGCACGCAAATTCAAAGAGCCGGAACGGATCGCCGCTTTTTTTAATTCTACCAAGTCTTGTGTCTTATAAATAATATTACGCATATCTTCCGTCATATGGTACACTTCATAAATAGCACGGCGCCCGATGAACCCTGTGCCAAAACACTTCGGGCATCCTACGGACTTAAAGAATGTCCATGAATTTTGATCCTGCGGGTTGAAATGTCCTTCCTGAATAATTTTAGCAATCATTGCCTGGTCCGGCACATAAGGCACTTTGCAATAGGGGCAAAGCATACGTACTAAACGCTGTGCAGCCACCAATGCCAGCGAAGAGGCTAACAAGAAGGGTTCCATCCCCATATCAATTAAACGGGGCACCGCCCCTAAGGCTTCGTTTGTATGTAATGTAGATAACACTAAGTGCCCGGTTAACGCAGCCTTCAAACATGCTTCGGCCGTTTCGTTATCGCGCACCTCCCCCACCAGAATAACATCTGGGTCCTGACGTAAGAAAGAACGCAAACCTGCGGCAAAAGTAAGACCGATGGCTGGCTTTACCTGCACTTGGCTAATCCCGGCCAGTTTATATTCTACCGGGTCTTCCAACGTCATAAAATTGAGTTCCGGGGTGCGAATCGTAGTTAATACCGCATTTAGGGTTGTTGATTTACCGGATCCGGTGGGTCCCGTTAAGAAAATTAAACCGTGAGGTAAATTAGCGGCTTCCAAGAAGGCCTTTTTTTGTTCCGGTTCAAAACCAAGCCGGTCAATATTCATTTCTCCGGTTCCCTTATCCAAAATACGAAGCACTAATTTTTCACCGTACACGGCAGGACATACAGAAACACGGACTTCAATAGAACGGTTTTGATAACGGATGGTAAAAGATCCGTCCTGCGGCAGACGCTTTTCCGCAATATCCAGTTTAGACAAAATTTTAATACGTGAAATAATTGCATTGACCGCTTCTTTCGCCGGAGCAGTCCGCTCATACAACGATCCGTCAATACGGAAACGGAGGGATACCCGTTCATCAAATAATTCCAAGTGAATATCAGAAGTACGTTCCGAAATGGCTTGGCGCAAAATAGCATTTACTTGTTTTACATACTGGGAAGAATTCGGAGAAATTTTATCCAAATCCAAAAATCCGGCTGCATCCACATCCACATCTTCTTCAGACCCGGAGGTTTCTTCTTCCGTGGTTTGTACGGTTTCGTTCATTACTTCTTCCAACAAGTTTTTATTGGCGTAAAACGAATCCATGGCATTTAACAACTGGCTTTTACTGGCAATGAACGGCTTAATCTGTTTGCCGGACATTAACTTAATATTTTCTAAAAGAAATAAGTTCGTAGGGTCCAACACAGCAACAGCCAAGTTATCATCTTCCAAAAACAGCGGAACAACCATATTTTCACGAGCAAATTTTTCAGGAATAATTTCCTGTAAATTTTGCTCGCGTTCCGGAATTAAAATACCATTTTCTTTAGAAGCATAGGGAATCGCAAAATGTTTAGAAAGAGCCACGGTTACTTGTTCTTCTGTGGCCAAACCAAATCGAATAATAGCCTCGGCAAGTGAAACATTATTTTGCTTAGAAAAAAGCTGGGCGCGTTTGACTTGTTCTTCAGTTAAAGCCCCCTGCTCAATCATAATTTCATGTAACTGTTTTGCCATTTCCTATTCCTCTTTTTCAACGTGATGCAATACTTACTAATTTTACCTGCCCCCAAATTGCCGGGGGCAGGTAATTCAATGAACTGATTATTCCGCCAAAATCGTCGGAGTAATAAAGATAACCAAATCGTTGGTATCTTTTGATTTCGACTTGCTGGTAAACAACCAACCCAATACCGGAATGTCGCCTAACAACGGTACTTTGCGGGTTTGCTCGGTTTCGCGGGAGGTTAATAAGCCCCCAATTACCACCGTTTGCCCGTTTTTCACACGTACCAAGGTAGAAGCAGCCCGGGTAGTTGTATCCATAGATTGGTCAAAACCGGAAGCAACTACATCCGAATAAGAAGGTTGTACATACAAGGTTACGTAACCTTCCCGGTTGACTTGCGGAGTAACTTGCAAGGTTAAACCGACACGCTTTCTTTCAGCAGATTGTGTGCTCATGGTTGCATCACCGCTGCCGGAAATGCTTTGGGTAATACCCACCGTAGCATCACGCGAGGTGGTAATGGTAGCCACTTTATTATTCAGCGTAACTACTTTAGGTTTTCCCAAATATTTCGCTTCCCCACGCGTTAACAAACTTTTGAGCACAATGTTAAACGCAGAGAAATCTAACAAGCCGGTTTTATCTGTTCCGGAATCACCGCTAGAAGAACCAGACGAAGAACCACCGGAAGAACTAGATCCGCCGGAACTGGAGGATCCGGCTTGATCCCGGGTCGGGAAAATATAATTCCACCCTTTTACTCCGCGTCCTTTGATATAATCCAAATCTACTACGCGGGCAGGTGCTGTTGCACGCAAAAGGGTCCCGGAACTATCGCCATATTCAAAACCTAAACTCAAACCGCTTGTTTTACTAACTTCCACGATTTGCGCTTCGATTAATACTTGCGGCGGTTTAATATCCAGTTCAGCCAAAATATTTTCAACTTGCGGGAAAACTTCAGCCACATCTGTGATAATTAATTTGTTTGTACGGGGATCCACCGCAATACGTCCTACCGGAGACAACATGCTTTTAATAATACCGGTAATTTCCGCACCGCCACTATAAGCATCACTGCCATTGCCGGACGAACTGCCACTGCCCAAGGAATTTCCGCTGGAATAACTGGAACTGCTTCCGCTGCTGTACGAAACGTCTTGCGGCATAATGCTATTCATTTCGCTGGAAGCAGAACCGACACCTTGCAAGGAAATATAACTGAGTGTATAGATTTTAGTAATGGTATCCGGCGCATCATTTGAACGTTTGGTAACCACATAACTGTCACTTTTACCAATGCGTTGATAAGAGAGCCCATGCACACGCAAAAGTGTATCTAGCGCTTCGCGGACAGTTACACGGGTCAGCGAGGCGGTAACTTTTTTATTAGCGTATTCTTCTCCGCCCATAATAAAGTTAATACCCGCTTGTGTGGTAATACTGTTCAAGAAAGCCTGTATCGGTACATTAGATACACGAATAGAAACCTTCCGGTCTAACGGCGAAGGTTCCTCCGCATCCTTGTACAACCCCGTCTCACCTGACGTGTTTAGCGGGGTATTTTCTGTGAGCGCAATGGTATTATCGCTGGGAAGGGTTTGGCGTGCTTCTTGGGCCAGCACATTCCCAGTTAAGCCAAATACCGCAGCACAAGATAAAACAACTGCTAAACGATTTGTCATACTCCTCCTATTTAATATTTCTAAAAGAATTTTACTTCATTTTCCTTACAAATTGATGTCCCTTATACGTAAACACCACTGAATCCGGAGTCACTTCCACAATGCGGGCTCCGAATATTTTATTACCCACCGTATATACTTTGTCACCAATAAATACTTCTTGGCCGACTATACCGCCGATATGAATCCGGTTACGAACCTCCCGAGTCGGATCTTTAATACGTGCCAGTTCCAACTGACGCAGCCTTTCGGCTTCCTCTTGCTTTCTGCGTTCTTCTGCCAATTGACGCTGACGTTCCGCTTCAAGGGCAGCTAAACGCTGCTGCTCGCGATATTGAAGCAACAGAAAGTCATCCGGAGACAGGGTAGGATCCCGTCGGTTTTTAGGTTGATAAACCACCAATTCCTTTTTTTCCGGAACTGGTTGTTCTTCCACCTCTTCCCGGGGAGTAACAAAATTTTCGCTTGGCTCTGCACTATCATTAGCCGCTTCTTGCAAATCTTTTTCTATGGTTGGGTCTACCGGAGCAGTTTTATCTTTCTCCGTGGATACTTGCTGCGTTTGAGAAGCCTCGTTTGGCGCAGCCGCCTCTTTTCCCGTTTTCGTTTCTTCAGCAACAACCGCCGGCTGCTCCTGCGCTGGGGAATCTTTAGGTGTTTGCGCTTGGGACAGGCTCACCAAACTGCTAAAAATCAAAAGAGTAAGGAGTATGCGTTTCATTATTTTCCTCCTTTAGTTGCTTTAGGATTTCGTTTTTGTATTTGTTCATTATAATCCTTAAACATACGACTTGCAATTTTTTCTTTCGGAAAAATGGTATTAAAGCGCATGGAAATTTGATTATTACCAAGATTAGAAGGATTTGTATCCTTTTTAATGGTAAAACCAGACACTTTTAAAAATGCATTTTGGTTTTCAATATCTGCTAAAAACTCTGCAAATTTATTAAATTCCGAATTTGTATTCACATCTAACCCGGCAGCGATATAAGTCGGGTTTGAAGCATCTTCCGTTTGTTGTCCGTTTACCTGCGGGGCCAACTGTCCCGCTTTAAAAACTTCCAACACTTTTCCTACCAACCATTCATTTTTAGTAGAAATATCCGGGAAACGCGGCTCTAAATCGAGCAAAACGTCTTTATTATTTAAATATTCCTTTTCGCTGCTTTGCTGCGTGGAAATAGCATCCATCTGGGTACGGAAGTTGTTTACCTTCTCTGTATTTTTACCCGATACATGCCGAAATAGCAAGAAAATAACCAAAACGGCAATGCCTTGTTTTAAAAACAACTTAAGGTTGCCTTCTTGCAACACCGTTTGAATATCCTGAAATCCTTTCTTCAGGTTTTCCATTTGTTTGTTATTTTTTAAATTAATCGCCATAACCTATACCCTTAATGCTTACAAACGAATGAGAACGTGGTTTCCTGTCCAGACCGGTCAGAGCGACTCCCTGTGCCTGCGACATTGGTCCAATTAATTGTAGCCTTATCCCCACATATTTTACGTATAATGGGTTGTTCAATCAAGGCTTCTCTAAACTTGTTCCCCAATGCCATATCCGCACGCCCATCGCGCCCGGTTTTAATGGCCCCTTCTAAATATAAGGAACGAGCCTCCCCCCCCTTAGCCGGGAAAGGATCGTTATAACTAATAGAGGTAAGCCAAATTTCCGGAGGAATCGAATCGACCACCTCCATCAAAAGAGGCGTAATCTTATTTTGATAGTTGGACATAGCCTGCAGATTACTGACTTGGGTTTTTAATTGATTTAAGTTTGACTGAATTTGCGAAGAAGATAACCCTTGGAAATCCGCAATAGGTGCCCGGTGTTGGCTATGCATTCGCGCCAACTCAGCAGAGGACTGATGCACTCCCCAATAAGATTTACCGATTAATAATAGAAAAACCGCCGCAATCGCAGCGACCACTTTCCAAGCGGTTACGCTCGCATTAAATTCATAATCGCTTAAGCGGTTTCCTTTTGTAAAATCAATATCCGGTAATAAATGATCATGAAATTTAATACTGGAACCTACGGCAGCAATTTCACCGGCAGCCTGCGCTTTAATTCCGTAAACCTCACTCAAATTCCATAAGCGGACCGGTTTTTTTGAATCAGCCTCCAAGGCGGGGATCCACTGTTCCACATCAATCCCGGTAATTACCGCCTCTTCAAACGGATCTTTTTCTAATTGTTTTGCAATAAATTCCGTACAATTTGTAATTTCAAAACGACGACGCTCTGCCGGCAAAGATCCCGAGATTTCCACTTCCCGCAAAAGCACCGGAGCATTTTCATTTAAGAAGACGAAATTCACCATATCCTTACCAAAGAAGGAATAAATACGGCCTCCGTTTCCAACGGCTTCTTTATCACTATCGTTAAACGCACGGCCTAAGGACAAACTGGACGGCTCCACGGAAATTAATTCAAGCCCGGCCGCTTTGAGTCCTTTGCGCAAACGTTCGATAATGAGTTTTGTAGTCATTGCAAACACAACTCCTAAACGTTTTTGTTTAGTAGCCGCCGTTTCAAATTCATACACATGATATGCATATTCTGCTTTTTCAAATGGGAAATGGATATATTTACGTGCTTGAAGCGGAATAGAATTTTTCCACATTTTGCGTTCAATATTCGCCGGAATCACAAAATGGCGTAACAAACAAAAAGCCGGAGATAAACTTACTACCACCCGATTTGTCTTCCACTTCTTTTTTGAAGCCACTTTAGTTAATGCTTCGACCCAGTTTTCCATGGAAAAAAAGGTTTCATTCAAATCTAACGGTTTCAGTAAATTTTTATCAACAGAATGAATCGGTACCCGTATTAACGACTCTAACACGGTTCCGCTATCTTTTTTGGCTGTTTGCGCCACATAAATTTCATCAATTCCAATATAAACTCCCAAGCAATCCGGATGGGCGTTCATATTTTGGCCAATTAACGACTCAGAAAGACTCATACACTAACCCCTTAATTTTCTTCGTACGGCATATCATATGGATTGTTTGCCGGATACGCTGCTTCCTCCATGGAATAACTTGTATCCGTAGTTGTACTGGTAGCCGGGGCTTGAGGCAACGGGGCTATCGCAGAATCTTCATCTCCATCATATTCTTGAATAATCGTCCGGGTAGTCGTAGTTTTTGTAGCATGAGATTCACTAGTGCTTACCGCAGTGTTCGCAGCCGCCGCATTAGCAGTACTGGAACCATGATACATTTTCCGACCAGGTTTTACCCACAAACGCGCAGTTTTATAGTTCAGTTCTTTTTCGGTCTCAGCAACCTGTTTTTTACCATAACAAACACCTTCACAGGTATCGGTGGTTGTATCGCCGGCACACTTAACCACTAATCGGCGGCGAATCGTTTGCTGTTGGCCTTTTAAATCCGTTCCGGTTAACACCACTGTATATTTTCCACAAGGAAGTTCAGGACCGATAATTCCTTTACGGCCATTCCATAAAATTTGATGATAAACCGGTGTAAAACCTTCTAACTGGCGAACGATATAATATTTTCCGTCCCGCCCATGTTGAACCACTTGTAACACCCAATTATCGATCGGACTAACGGTTTCCAGTACGGAAAAATCGATTGCAAAAGCTTCGCCTAATGAACGGTCAATCGCGTGGCACAAAGGAACAATGGCCATGCTCAACAACGGAGCCGTTTCATTATTTTCGTTCTTTTCCAGTTTGGTTGGCAATTTGGCATCGTAATCAAAAACGATGGCTAAGCCGTTTAAATTTGCATAACGGGCTGGAGGTTCTTCATCAGAAAGTCCCATATTGTAATGTAATTTCCCTTGGGAAATACCACGGCTGACTAAATAAGAATTTAAGGCCATCGCCTGGCGGATACCGGCCAACGTCACATCATCTGTATAAGATCCGGGCGGCAAAATGACATAGGCAGAGCCTTGGGTCAACGCCAGTAATTCATAAATACTATTTAATAAAGGCAAGCAACCTTGACGGAACTGACCTTTCTCAAAGATCGTTTCCGGTTCAATATCAATGGCATCCGGGCGGTTATCACGCATATATAAATGGACACCGTTGGTATTATTAATTTTTTCAATGGCAGCATTCGTCATGCTATCTAACTTTTGGCGGGTATATAATTCACGCGCCTGGACTGCTTCCGGGGACATTAAATCAGCAAAAACGGAAGTGGCCGGTGCTTGCAAGACTGTGGGATTTTCCTCCGCTAAGACTGAGGGAGTTAAAGTGGGATCTTGCGCCGCAGTTACTTGTTGCGCCGTTTGATTTTCGATCGCCGTTAAATCATTTTGAGCCGTATTGGCTGCCACCGGAGCAACCGCCGCAACGGTGGAGGCTGCTTCCAAATCGGCATCTGTTAAAGCCGCTGCTTGATTTAAAGCGGCCTGACGTTGGGCCTCTGCCTGCGCCAAGGCTTCCTCCCGGGTCGCGGCAATTTGATCCGTCAATGCTTGTTGTTGTGCATTAACAGCATCAATAGCCTCCTGTTTTTTGGCCTCGGCCGCGGCTAAAGCGGCTTGCTCTTCAGCGGCTGCTTGTTGGGCCGCTTGTTCTGCGGCTAAACGGGCTTGTTCTTGCGCCGCTAATACGGCCGCATCTGCCGATTGAGATAACGACTTGACTTCGCCTTCCTTAAAATTGACATCCACTTCTACCGGATTTTGAATTCCGCCAATTTGGTTATGAATCGCATTAATATATTTATTGGCGGTGGCGACTTCTTCTTGGTTTCCATTCACCAATACTTCCACG
>CADBIY010000013.1 GCA_902794895.1 Candidatus Avelusimicrobium vaccinum
AAAAAAGAAAAGTATGTTTTTCTTTTTTAAAAAAGTTTAGTCGGTAAAAAAAGGGCTTGACAGGTTTTTTTTTTTTGGTACATTTTCTACAGGCCCGGAGAAGGTTGTTAGAAAACTCCTACAGTTCCCTTTTTCGGGCCCCCCGTAAGGCAAATGAGCCTTGGGGAGGGAAAAACCGTAGGAAAGGAGAAAAAAATGATTAAAAGTCATAATAGTGGGTTCACATTAATTGAACTCTTAGTAGTGGTGCTGATTATCGGCATCTTGGCCGCCATGGCGTTGCCGCAATACTTCAAAGCGGTAGAACGCAGCCGCATGGGCGAAGCAGTCACCTTGATGGCAAACATTGCCCAAGCGCAACAACGCAAATACTTGCAAATCAACAAATATACCGGGGATTTCCGCGGGTTGGACGTTGCTCCGAAAGGCGCAACTGGTCCTACGTTCTTCACCAAAGGGGATCCGGCTGATGCAGACAAGGCAGGTAATGGGTTCCAAATTGACTTGAGCACTGGCGATGATACTTTGAAAGATTTTAAATCCGGTAAAGTAACCGCTACCCGCTTTGCTCCTGCGGGGGGCACGTTGCAATATGCATATACATTGCAACGCTACTACGCGGGTACCGGTACGGCTTGTTCAGGTACGGATGAAACGGGAAACGGTGCTGCGTTGTGCGCTGATTTCTGCGGTATTGATACGATGACCACAGGTCAATGGTGTTGTAGTGATGGTAGCACGGCTCCCAATGGAGTGGCGGAAGATAAATTAACAGGTGCCTGCACGCCTCCGACCAACAATGACATTCCGACTGGTGACTGATACTCCGTAGTTTAAGCAGATAGAATTCTAGAAAAACACCGGCGGTTGAATAAACCGCCGGTGTTTTTGTGTGAGAGAAAACCCCGCGCCAGGCGCGGGGGGTGTTTTCTAATAAAAAAAACACCTCGTGCAAAGAAATAAACCGTCCTATAATTAAATAAGGAGGGATTTGTATGCAACGAGTTCCGTTTTTATTTAATGCAGAAAAAAATTTATCTGTTTTGTCCCGGGCGGCTTTTTTAACCACAAAATATCGGGATAAAACAAACGTGATGACGACGGCTTGGGGAAGTATTGGATATATGTGGAAGTTACCGGTGTTGGTTGCGCTGGTACGTAAAAGTCGGTATACCTATTCTTTGTTAACCAAATCGCAGGAATTTACCGTATCGGTTCCTTATGCGGATGCTTCCCAGGAAATTGAAATTTGCGGACAAAATTCCGGTCGGAATTTTGATAAAATTAGTGCGTGTCATTTTGAATTGCGCCCCGGTGAAAAAATTGCGACTCCGGTTATCACTATTCCCGGGATGCATTTTGAATGTAAGGTAATTTATAACCGTTTGATGAGTGCGGAGCGGCTGGATCCTGCTATTAATGAATTGTGGTACGACAGACTGCCCGGAAATTATCATGCGTTTTTTATTGCAGAGGTAGTGGACAGTTATTTGCTGCCATAATAAAGTAGTCGCGTGCGTTAAAAATAAGTACAATAAACGTATGGACGAAGAAAAATTTAAAAGCGGTTTTGCAGTATTGGCCGGATTGCCCAATGCCGGTAAATCCACCTTGCTGAACCAATTGGCGGGGGGACTGTTATCTGCGGTCACGCATAAACCGCAGACCACGCGCCAAAATATTTTGGCGATTAGTGAAGGGGAAAATTACCAAATTGTTTTTGTGGATACTCCCGGTTTTTTAAAAGCAGAATATAAACTGCAGCAAACCATGGCCGCATGCGTAGACCGTGCCGTAGGAGAAGATGCGGATGTAGTGCTTTTCCTGCTGGATGCGGCGGCAGATTATGCGGACAATGCGGCACTGGTGGAAAAATTAAAAAATATCTTTTGTCCGGTTTTTTTGGTTCTTAATAAAACGGATTTAGTCAAAGATGCTTCTCTTTTAGATTCCCTGGAAAAACGTGTAAAACAAGATTTGAAAATAGAACAAACCTTTCGCATTTGTGCCAGTAAGGGAGTGGGAATTGAAGCCCTAAAACAGGCGGTGGCGCAAGCATTGCCGCCCAGTCCGCCTTACTTCCCGCCCGGTCAGTGGACAGACCGCTGGGAACGGTTTTATGCGGCAGAATTTATCCGCGAGCAAATTTTCCTTTTATATCAAAAGGAAATTCCATACAGTACCTATGTGGAAATTGAAAAATTTACCGAAAATCTAGGTCCTAAAAATTTTATCCGTGCAAATATTCACGTAGAGCGCGAAAGTCAAAAACCCATTGTAATTGGCAAAAAAGGAACTATGATTGCCGAGTTGCGAAAACGCTCCCAAAAACGGGTAGAATCCTTTTTAGGCAGACCGTGCCGGGTGGAACTCAATGTGGTCGTGTCCCCAAATTGGCGGAATAATTCCGAACTGTTGGAAAAATTCGGTTATATCGTGCGCGACGAGCAACCGTAACAGTTAAGAGGCTTTCCGTAACTGCCGCACAATTTCATCTATGGCGGTAGTTAATTTTTGATATTCCTCAATTCCGTTTATATCTACAAACGGAAAGCACGCAATGCGCAAGGTATTTTCCGGGGCGGTAGCAAAACGTTTAATCCCGTCTTGCAAATTAGGTTTCCCGGTGGCGGCCAAGGCTCCGTTAATGGCTTCTTCGGGTATGCGCGAATCTGTGAGTTGGAAAGTTGGCGTCGTGTAAGAACGGAAACGATCTTCTGGTACAAAAGGTTTTATATAATCGGTTTTTTTCGCCCATTGAAAAAGATAGTGCGCATGTTGGCGGCATAGATGGTCCATCGCGTCAATTTTACCGTTAGAAAGCATCCATTTGCAGGCTTCGTTAAATAACCAGATGGCAGTAGTATTTGGCGTGTTGGTGGTTTGAAAAAGGCGCGCTTTTTGAAGGGCGGGTTCCAAATCTAATGCATATGGAATGGACCGGAATTTTTTTATTTCTTCTATTCTTTTAATGGCCCGTGGACTTAATGCCATCAAACAAGTTCCGCCGCCGGCTGCAAAACATTTTTGCAACCCGCAAAGTAATACATCATATTGGGCGTTTGGTAATTTACGGCCCCCCGCACAGGAAGTTACGTCCCAGGCGATAAGCGTGTGTTTCGAGCGGGATTGCCAGGCATCTTTTAAATATTCGTCCGGAATTTGCACGCCGGAAGAGGTTTCATTAGGGGTTAAAATGACTAAACTGGCCGTATAATCCGGCTTTTGCGTGGGGAAATAAGCCCCTTTCGGTGCAAAGCGGACCCGGTTTTCCAGACCGGGAAGACGGTTGGCTAAGGTGTCGGCCCACCGGTTGGAAAAGGCCCCGAATGCTAAACCGGAAAGCGATTCTTTTGCTAAATTCCAAAGGACGGCTTCCATGGCCGGGGTGGCCCCGCCCGGAAAGAAAAATACGGTGTACTCCTCCGGAATAGCGAGTAATTCTTTGCCGTGAATAATTGCTTGTTGGTATAGGCCGCGGACTAAATCCGGCGCGCGGTGGCTCCGTTCAAATAGAGTCTGTGCGAGCGGTGTTTGGCGTAAAACCGGGTGTCCTTGTGCCGGACCGCAGGCAAAGGAACTGGTAGGCAATAAATCCGGATCTAAATAAATCATAGAAATATTGTATCAAAAATCATCCGGCAGATTTAGTTCTTGCCGGCAAGAACAAGCAGGGCCTATTTTTACATAGGTCTAAGGACCCTTGTGTTCATGTTGAAAAAAATACAAAATTATAACATGGATAAATTAAAGAATATACGTAAAATTTCTGTTTTAATTTTTATTGGAATTTTGGCAGGGAATTCTTTGCATGCGCAATCCTGGTTGAAGATGCTCGGTAAAGCGGCCAAGCCAAAAGGGGTGGTTCCGCATGTTTCGGCCGGAGCGAAGGTTATCCGCCCGCTACCATCGGTCCCAAAAACTCCGTCAATCCCGGCTTTAGAAGACCGAGTTTCACGGGCTGTTGCCCTTAGCGCCTTGTCTTCTCCTTCTTACAGACAATTAGCCTTGTTGATGAGGAATACTTCTTTCGCTGCCCAGCTTCCGCCGATGTCCCGGTTCAGTATACCGGAACAAGCCCGTGTATTACGCAACCAATATATCACGAGTTTACCGTCCATGCCGGAGCCTATTTCTGCGGAACGGTTACAGGAAGCCTTAACAATTTTGCGGAAGGATCTTTCCTTACACTTGGTCGGATTAAAAAGTTTGGCTAAGTATAAGACGGTCGAAGAATTAGCCCGTGAACTGCCCCATAATCCGCAAATCCGTTTTGCCTTGGAAGCAGTGGGTAATGTCAGTGCCATTGGGTTGTATGGCAATTCGCAAGATAATGAATTGTTGTTCCAATTTTACGACTCACTCAAAGATACCCCCTTAGAACCGTTGGCTTTAACGGCAGCGGTACGTGCTTGCGTAAATGTCCATGCCGGTGCAACATTAGATTCTATTTTGGCCTTGGCTCCCAATACAAGTACCTATGAACAACTAGTTGCGTGGCTCCAGCAGGAGCGCATACCGGTACGTTTGGTTCCCAAAGTCGGTCCGGTACAGGAGGTTAATTTAAAACCAATCGAAAATCCATTGATTCACATTAGCCGTTTATCGGGATTGCACGTAGATCCGTCCGGGACGAATTCGTCGGTCTATATATCTTTGCGCTTTCATCCTAAAGTACAATTTCCGGCGATTCATCAAGATATTTCCTCTTCGGAACTTTTTGCGATAGATTTAACGCAACCCCCTTTTCGTCCGGTGACTTTGGGGCCGGTGTATGCACCCAACGTGCTGAAAAATACAGCGCAAACCGGGAGAGGTATAGGTATTGCTGCTTTTGCAGATATGTCTTCTCCGCAAAATATGTTTCCTTTATCCGAAAAGGGTGTTTATGAGCCGGCTATTCCTGCCGAAAAAGAAATGCCCCGGGTAAATTTGATTACCAAACAGTATCCTTCCGGCTTGCAGGATGAAGAACGCTTGATACAGGATTGGTTGGAATATTATACGGGTGGTTATTTTCACCCGCGCGACCAGATAGAAGCCATTCGCGGTATGTCTGCGCAAAAAGCG
Organism: Candidatus Avelusimicrobium vaccinum; assembly: GCA_902794895.1. Lineage (GTDB taxonomy): Bacteria > Elusimicrobiota > Elusimicrobia > Elusimicrobiales > Elusimicrobiaceae > Avelusimicrobium > Avelusimicrobium vaccinum. The sequence goes on from CADBIY010000013.1 coordinate 5,071, forward strand.
AATAACATCATGGAATATTTATATTATATGACCATGGAAGAAGCGGAGCGGGTTATTTTGAATCCCCTGCGCGAACATGGCCGCTTGCCGGATTTTATGTATGATGCACGGTTAATTCCGGGAACCCAACGCTTACCGGCCGGGTATTACAAAAATAAATTTAATGATAACATAAAACGCCTGATTGAACTGGCCGAGGAAGATGGTTCTGTTTTTACAAGAAATGTGGAATTGAAAGACTTAATTGCATCCATGGAAGATTACTCCTTTGAACAGGGTTTCGCGTTCACTAACAATCCCCAAATGGCGACCGCATTGCGCCGGCACTGGAAAGTGATCGTAGACGAGGTACAAAAACGGGGGATACATGCAAACCGTCATTTGATGAATGCCATGTGGCGCAAACCCATTCTGTTGGAAGACGGACAAACGGTTTCTTTAAGGCTTTATTTTTCGCAAACAAGCCGTTCCGCCTTTTTTGAGGGGGGGCGTATGCCGGAATTTTATTTAAATAGTCCCAAATGGGTATCGTGGGAAAATGAACGGCGTAATTTGGCCGCGCAAGAATATATGCGGCAGACCGCTCCGGTTCCCGCTAAGCAATCTTGGTGGGAGAAATTACAAGATATGTTTGTTTTAGGAAACCGGTCCAACTATCTTACGTTGGAACAGTTTGGTCAAATTATGACTTCCCAATATAAACAAACATATGGGGCTGCGTGGCGTGATGTGCAAACACTGGATTTGCTGGCAGACCCGACGGATGGACCTTCTTCGTGCACGGTGCGTATTAATAATTTTGATAAACCGGGTGGTGTTTGTCAGGCTTCTTTTAGTGATGGCGGGTATATGGGAAAATTGCCTGCGGGATATGACGGTACTTCTACCATGAGCCGCTTTACTCCGGTGGAATTTAAAAATGTTCCGGTGGTTGGGTTTGATTTTGCCACGCTAACTCCCCGTGTGATGACGTTAAATTCGGTTCCCTATTTAAAGGATTTAAAAACTCCGAACATCAATAAACTACGCGCCAGTATTATGGTGCGTGACGGATTAGATGTAACGAGGGATTTGCTGAGTGTGCAACAGGCAGATGAGGCCCTTTTTAAAATTCCGCATTTAAAAGCGACTATTTACCCGCATTCCCGGCTTAAGGCTTATGAAGGAACGGTTCCGCCCTTTATGAACGGCGGTGGCCTGGCAGGGTATCTTGCTTTGTTTACTCCCGACTTCTATCCGCTTAAAAAAGTGTTGCGTTTGCGCTTTGTGGAAGGCCATTGGCGTTGGGTGCCGGAATATTTTGTGCGTAAAGAAGTTCCCGCGTTGGCCGGTTTAGTGCATCGGGACTATTTGACGTTTACCTATATGCTCTTTGGGCGTTCCACTCCGGACAGCATGAAAGATGCTATTTCTCCGGGTACTAAATAAATCTATCATTCTACATCCCCGTGTTTGTACGCGGGGTTTTTTCCCTTTTTAAACCAGAAAATGGTAAAATAATAACAAAGGTTTTTTATGTCCATTGCATTAAGTAAATTAGTTGGCACGGTGGGAGATTCTCCTACTTTAAAACTCAACGCACAAGCCCGGGCTTTAAAAGAAGCCGGGCATCCGGTTATCCATTTAGGCGGGGGAGAACCCTCTTTTCCAATTCCGGTTGCGGCGATGCAAGCAATTATAGATAAAGCCAATAAACGGTATATTAAATATACCCCGTCTGCCGGAACTCCTGCTTTAAAAAAAGCGGTAATCGCCTATACTGAAAAATATTACGGACGCACCTATCAACCCAATCAAGTGATTATTTCGGCGGGGGCTAAACAAGCACTTTTTAATTTTTTAATCGCTGCTCTTGATCCGGGAGATGAAGTTGTATTTCCCTCCCCGTATTGGGTAAGTTATCCGGAAATGATAAAACTGGCCGGCGGAGTTCCGATGCCGGTGCGGGGGAAAGATCCGTTGCAAATTAACGAACAGGAATTATTGGCTGCGCTAACCCCTAACACAAAAGCCATTTTACTGAACAGCCCTTGCAATCCGTCCGGACAGATTTATAGTGAAACATTCATTAAAACGGTAGTACGGGTCGCGGAAGAAAAACAAATTTTTCTGGTAATGGACGATATTTATCACCAATTGGTTTTTGACGGTAAAAAACCGGCGAATCCGTGTGCGTATGTGCGCGAAGGTAAAAATTTAGTCTTAATTAATGGGGTATCTAAATTGTACGCCATGACAGGAGTGCGAATTGGGTGGGCGGTGTCTGCCCATGAAGAACTGATTGCGGCAATGGCACGCGTTCAGGCCCAAAGCACTTCTTGTAACAGTGATTTGTCTGAAGCGGCGGCTGCTGCCGCTTTAACAGCAGATAACTCCTGTGTGTTGGAGTTACGCAAACAATTAGAAGAAAACCGGAATATTTTACTGGAGGAGTTATCTCATATTCCTCATGTAAAAGTAAAAAAACCGGAAGGAACTTTCTACACGTTTGCCGATTTTAGCCACTATAATCCGTCTTCTCAAGAATTGGCTCAATTCTTATTAGACAAGGCATTAGTGGCCGTAGTACCCGGAAAAGCGTTCGGCGCGGACGGGTATTTGCGTATCAGCTTTTGCGCGGATAAAACTTCTATTATAGAGGGTATCCGCCGCATACGCCGTGCGCTAGAAAATTATGCCCCTCATCTTGAGGGATCAAATTAGTAATACGAGGAATGAACATGAAAACTGTCAATGCTACACCGGATTATTTTAAACCGGAATATGGTTTGGAAAATGCCGGAATTAAAACGGAAAAAACCGTTTACTGGAACTATTCTACACCTGCCTTATATGAGGAATCGTTAAGCCGCAAAGAAGGGAATGTTGTTTATGGCGGACCTTTGTGCGTAAGCACCGGTAAACATACGGGCCGCAGCCCCAATGACCGCTACTTTGTGGAAACTCCTGAAATTGAAGGGAAATTATTTTATAGCAAAAGCAATAAAGGGATTAAAGTTGAATATTTTGACAAAATTTTTGCCAAAGTGCAAAAATATGTTGCGGATAAAGATTTATTTGTCCGGGATGCCTATGTCGGCTCTAGTGAAGCTTCCCGCTTAAAAGTCCGCGCGATTACGGAATGCGCTTGGACCAACCTGTTTGTTAAAAACATGTTCATTGAACCGAAACAAGAAGAATTAAAATCCTTTGTGCCGGAATTTACGTTAATCTGCTTGCCGAAAATGAAAGTAGATCCGGCCACCGACGGGACTGTCAGCGAAACGGCCATTTTAATCAATTTTGCCAAAAAAATGGTGCTCGTGATTGGCAGTGAATACGGCGGTGAAAACAAAAAAGCGTTGTTCACCATCATGAACTTCCTCTTGCCGCAAAAAGGCATCATGACCATGCACTGCTCCGCCAATGTTGGCAGCAAAAACGACAGCGCAATTTTCTTCGGTTTATCCGGTACCGGTAAAACCACCTTGTCTGCGGATATTACCCGCGGACTCATCGGCGACGATGAACACGGTTGGGATGCCGACGGTGTATTTAACTTTGAAGGTGGCTGCTATGCTAAAGTAATCCGCCTTAACGAAGAAGCCGAACCCCAAATTTATTCCACCACCCGTCGCTTTGGTACGGTGCTTGAAAACGTGGTGTTTGATCCGCAAACCGGCAAACTCAACTTGGATGACGATACGCTTACGGAAAATACCCGTGCCTGCTATCCGCTTAATTTCATTGATAATGCGGTAGAATCCAAACGTGCAACCCACCCGAAAAACATCATTTTCCTGACTTGTGATGCTTTCGGTGTTATGCCGCCTATTTCTAAACTTAGCCCGGATCAAGCGTTGTATCACTTCATCAGCGGCTATACGGCCAAAGTAGCCGGTACGGAAAAAGGGGTTAAAGAACCGACCAGCACATTCTCTACCTGCTTTGGCGGTCCATTCATGCCGTTGCACCCGTCCGTGTATGCGGAACTCTTGAAAAAGAAAATTCAAGAACACAACGTGGATTGCTGGCTTGTGAATACCGGCTGGATCGGGGGCCCGTATGGCGTAGGTAACCGTATCAGCATTAAATATACGCGTGCCTTGCTGAATGCGGCATTAGACGGTAAATTGGCCAAAGTGGAATTTACGACGGACCCGGTTTTCGGTTTCCAAATCCCGACTTCCTGCGAAGGCGTACCTTCCGAAATCTTAAACCCGATGAACTTGTGGAAAGATAAAAACGAATATATGGCTAAATACGAATCCTTAGCGCAATCTTTCATTGAAAACTTCAAGAAATATGAATCCGGTTGCTCTAAAGAAGTATTAGCGGCTGCGCCGAAAGTAAAAGTAGCAGCGTAATATATTTACGACGAGTAATTATAAATACGGGGGCCTGCATTGTGCTGTAGGCCCCAAATATACTAGAATGTAAAAAACAAATAAATTAATTAAAACAGGAGATTTTTTTATGGCAAAAGCAAATGCAAAATTTATGGCCCCTTTAACCCCCAGCGCCCAGTTGGCTACCATTGTAGGTAGCGCTGCATTACCCCGCACCGAAGTTGTTAAAAAAATGTGGGATTATATTAAAAAGAACGGTCTTCAAGATAAAACCAATAAACGCATGATCAATTCGGATGCGAAATTGGCCCCGATTTTTGAAGGCAAAAAACAAATCAGCATGTTTGATATGAGCAAATACCTCTCCAAACATCTTTCTAAATAGTATTTTATAAAGACTAAAGAGACAGCCTGCCTGAGGGGAGGCTGTCTCTTTGTGTATAAACTATCAATAATTGCTACAATACCAAGGAAGATAATTTTAGGAGGATTTATGCCTGCCGATTTAGATTTAATGTATAAAAAAATTTTACAAGCAGCCGGAGGAGCCGATAATATCTCCTCGTTAGGAAGTTGTATGACCCGCCTTCGTTTTACCGTTAAAGACGAAGCCTTGGTTAATGTTGAGGCGTTACGCCGCGTGCGTGATGTGGCAGGATATTTCTATTCGGGTGTACAGCATCAATTAATTGTAGGTCCCTCTACGGCCGGTAAATTAGCGGCATATTTTAATGAACGCCATAATTTTGCCAAATTAGAAACAGAAAATGCACCGGCCGGAGTGAAATTAAATTTACAAGATTCCGTTAAAAAGAATAAAGAGGCTGTAAAACGCAAATATTTCAGTAATTTAAGTGCTGTCTGCCGCCGAATCGGTAATATCTTTTTACCCTTAATTCCTGCCTATATTGGCTGTGGGCTTATTATTGGCATTACAAACATTTTGTCCAAAACACTTTTATCGGGTTTTCCCAACGTTACTGCTTTGTTGGGCATTATGGGGCAAAGTGTATTTTTTTACTTGATGGCCATTGTAGGTTATAATGCCAATAAGGAGTTTGGCGGCTCCCCGGCATTAGGGTTAGCCTTTGCAGGAATATTGAATGCACCGGCGTTAGCACAAGTTAATTTGTTTGGTTATATGTTATCTCCCGGTAAAGGCGGTGTGTTGGCGGTATTAGTGGTATGCTGGGTAGGATGTATACTCGAAAAAAAACTGCGTGCCTGGCTGAAAGGAAGTACGGAAATGTTTTTAACCCCGTTGCTAACCATTTTAATTATCGGACCGCTGTCTTTGGCTGTTATCCAACCGGTAGCCGGTTGGGCAGCGGACGGATTAGCGGCCTTGACCCAATTTCTGCTTGAGCATGGCGGATTAATTGTAGGCGGTTTTTTGGGGGGAACATTTCTACCTCTTGTGATGTTGGGAATTCACCAAAGTTTAATTCCAATTCATCAGCAGTTAATGGACTCATTGGGGGTTAACCCCTTATTTCCGATTCTTTGTATGGCGGGTGCCGGTCAAGTAGGTGCCGCTTTAGCGGTATGGTGGAAAACGAAGAATCATGCTTTTAAAACCTTGATTAAAAATGCACTGCCGGTAGGAGTTTTAGGCATTGGCGAACCGTTGATTTACGGAGTTACCTTGCCGCTATTTAAGCCATTCGTTGCTGCGTGTATCGGCGGAGCCGCAGGCGGGGCCGTAGTGGCATTCTTCCAAGTGGCCTCCAGCATACCGTTTGGAGTGTCCGGCGTGGTATTGTTACTCGCTTTAGCCAATATGCATAGTATTATTTTTTATGCTTGCGGCTATTTAACGGCGGTGGCGGTAGGTTTCTTCTGCACCTGTTGGCTTGGGTTTGATGATCCGGGTGAAGGGACGGTTGCCTAACTGCAAATTACCTTTAAAAAGTACCTTTTTATGAATCCTCAATCAAAAAAAATGGTTGAGGATATTTTTTGTTGTTGGCAAAATGGATTGATTTGTTGGGCGAGTTCTTGCCAATAACGCAGGTTCCCTTTCAAATAAATATCACTATAAAGCGGTACTAAATGCGGATAATTTGCCGCAATAAATGAAATTACTTTTTTTTGGAATCCAGGCTTTAAATTTAACTTGTCAAAACGGTATTCGTTGGTATATTCCTGGGTGGCCGTTATGATAGATTTCCAATCGCTAATTCCCGGAATGAGCGGAGCCGCCATGACGACGGTGAATAGGCCGGCTTGGGAAACCGTTTTAAGGGCGGCAAGCCGTTTATCCGGAGAAGCGGCGCCCGGTTCCAGTTGTTGGCAAACAGATTTATCCACCGAGGAAAAGGAAAACCCCACTTCGCATCGTTCTAATTGCTTTAATAAATCAATATCACGAACGACTAGATCGGACTTTGTTAAAATGCTGACATAGGCTTGGGCTTGTACGAGTTGTTCCAAAATTCGCCGGGTTAATTGATATTGTTCTTCCAATGGATTATACGGATCGGTCGTGGAACATAACATCACATGCGTATGAAATAACAGGGCCGGTTTCAAAGGCGTTAACGGCTGTTTAATATCTACAAAACTGCCCCACGGTTCTGTATGGCCCGTAAATTTACGCATATAGTCTGCATAGCAATAGATACAATTATGCGGACAACCCACATAGGGATTGATCACAAAATCTACCCCGGGAATTTTAGATTTAGATAATAAATTTTTAGTAGGGACGAGTTGAATCTTCATGGGAAAAAGAAACTTGTTTTAATATATCGTATAGTGTACAATAATAATATCTTTTTGTGGAGCAGATTTATGGCATTTTCTCTACAGCAACTCGCGCAGACGTGCAAGCAATGGTTTGATATAGAATCCAGACGGAAGGCCTTATATGCCACCTGGGAAGAACATGCTGAGCAAGGGGATTCGAAAGCGGCATACCGGCTTATTGCCTTATATCCTGCCTCTCCTGCCCACTATCCGCTGGCTTTTAAATGGACGCTATATGTTGCCAATCAGGGCGAAGATTGTTTGGTTTTGTTGCAATTAGCCCAAATGTTAGAAACAGGAGCCGGGACCTCGGCGGATCTCAGGCGCGCGCTTACTTGGTATGAACGCACCTTGTCTCTGCATATTATGCAAGGAATCCAATCTCCGTTATCTGTTTCGCAGGAAAATTATATCCAGGAAAAAATTCAATCTCTCCGTAAGCAAATCGGTTGGGAAAATAATTAATTTTTAGTTGCGACAACGGGCCTTCTCCTTACTACAATAAAACATATGGATAGTAAGGAGTTTTTTATGAAACAAAAAGGGTTGGTTTTTTGTGTTGTATGTTTGCTGGCGCTTCCCGGTTGGGGGCAAATTCAACGGTTGTGTGATTATGGGGTATTACCAACGGATAATGTAACCATGCTGGAAATCAATCCTTCGCTCACAACCCTAGATGATAGCAAGGGTATATCGTCTTCTCAGTTAATGATAAAAACCTATCATAGTATAAATGCAAATTATAATTGGGGCATAGAGGCTCCGCTGGTCCGTTTTGAATCCCCGGAGAAATCAGTAAGCGGTTTGGGAGATATATTAGCCAACGCTACGTGGAGTCGGTTCCTGGAGGAACACGGGGTAGGGTATGGTGCAAAAATGGAATTTTTCTTCCCTACGGCTACGGACAAACGGTTAGGGAGCGGTCAGTTGCAAGCCAGTCCGTCTGTGTTTGTGTGGAAAGCATTTTCCTCCGGCATTTATATGGCAGGCGGCTATAAGCATTACGTGTCCATCTTGGGGGACCATGCCCGGGAAGATATTAATATGGGGCGGTTTAGAGTGAATATCAGTTATTTGGATCCGTCCAATTGGTGGATTCAAACGAATTGGTATTATCATCAAGATTTCCACCAATCCGGGAAGATGGAATTTGTGCCGGAAGCAGAAATCGGCACGTTAGTCAGCCCGGGAACGGCACTATATTTAATCGGAAGCACCCATGCCGGCGGAAATATTCATAGCAAAGATTGGACGCTGGGCGTGGGATTTAAAATTTTGTATTTATAAGAGAATCCCGCACTCAGGCGGAATTTTAAATTTGCGCTCGGCGGGAGTCGAACCCACATTTCCAGCTTCGGAGGCTGACGCTCTATCCATTGAACTACGAGCGCGTAAAAAGTTTCGTGCTTTTATTTTATCAAATTCTGTTGGTTTCTTCAGCGTTTTCTAGTCCGCGAGCATATTTGCGCGGTAGTGAAAACTGAATCGCCAGTAGCGCTCCAATGCCTAACAAGTAAGGATAATAGAGATAACGCATAATGTGCACGGGGGAAACTCCGGATAAACTGGCCGCCATTAAAAGTTGTGCTCCATAAGGAATCATCCCTTGCACAAAACAAGAAAAAATATCCAATAAACTGGCCGCCCGATTCGGTGCAATTTTAAATTTTTGGGCAATTTCTTTTGCAATAGGGCCGGCCATAATAAGCGCGATAGTATTATTGGCGGTGCATAAATTGGCAAAACTGACAATACAAGCCAAACTATATTCTGCTCCTTTGCGTGTATCAATACGGGCCGTTGCTTTTTGAATAATCCAGGCTAACCCGCCGTTGTAACGGATCATTTCCAACATACCGCCCGCGAGAATCGTTACAATCACCAATTCGCCCATTCCGTTAATCCCGTTTCCCATAGAAGTAGTCCAACCCCATACATCCAGGGAACCGGTTAACAACCCGATAAGCCCGCATAAAACAGTTCCCCCAAGCAATACAATCATCACATGTATGCCCATAACCGCGGCGGCTAATACAGCCATATAAGGAATCACTTTCACCCAAGCAATTTCGTGTTGGGTAAAGGTGGTTTGGGCCGCACTTCCGGAAAAAATATAGAGAATAGTAGTCAAAATGGCGAAGGGCATGACAATTTGAAAATTGGTTTTAAATTTATCTGCCATTTTGCATCCTTGTGTGCGTGTGGCTACAATAGTTGTATCAGAAATAAACGATAAATTATCTCCAAACATGGCTCCGCTGACAACAACAGCCGCCATTAGTGCTAAAGGTAACCCCGTTTGTTGGGCAAGTCCGGCCGCCACCGGGGTTAAAGCCACAATCGTTCCCACGGAGGTTCCTACCGAAACGGAAATGATACATGCTGCCAAAAATACGCCGGCTGCCAAAATATTACCCGGCAGAATGGATAAGGTGAGTTGAACGGTGGCATCCACCGCACCCATGGCTTTGGCAGTTTGGGCAAATGCTCCGGCTAAAATAAAAATCAGCACCATCAGCATGATGTTGGAATTGGCCGCCCCTTTACAGAAAAGTTCAATTCGGTTAGATAGCGAATCGCCCTTGCTCATGGCAATGGCAACAATGGAAGATAATACAAAAGCAACGGTAATCGGCATTTTATAAAAATCGCCGGCAACGACAGAAACTGCTAAATAGGAAATTAAAAATACGGCTAATGGAATTAAAGCCCAAGCATTAGGCAAAATCGTGTCCTTTTTCATATAACCCTCAATTTCCGCCTACTAAAAGATATTGCTAATACGGTTAGGCTTAGGCGCAATTACAGAATAGAAAAGTGCGGAAAAATAAATATATAATAATTATATAAATTTTGGATCAAGGATTAAACCGGATATGAAAGCAACCATTATTACCATTGGAGATGAGATTTTATTGGGGCAAATTTTAGATACCAATTCGCAATTGATCGCACGTGAATTGGCCCGTTTAGGGGCCGAAACAGTGGAAATGCGTTCGGTGGGGGATGTGAAAACTGAAATTTTAAACGCCGTTCGGGAAAGTTTTGCCAAGTCTGATACGGTACTCATCACCGGCGGGCTGGGACCGACGAAGGATGATATTACCAAACAAGCCCTGGCTGAATTTTTTCATACACCGTTAACTAAAAATGAAACCGTGGAACAATGGCTAAAAGAATTTTTTGCCTTTAATCCGCTTCGTTTAAATTCGCTCAATCAAACACAAGCCATTTTGCCGCAGTTGTGTATTCCGTTACGTAATGCTAAAGGAACGGCTCCCGGCATGTGGTTTGAACAGGATAGCAAAATAGTAGTTTCCTTGCCGGGTGTTCCTTTTGAAACAGCATATTTACTGCAAGCAGAAGTCTTGCCGCGTTTGCAAGCACATTTTACGGAGATGGGACTGCGGTATCAAATGGTGTCTGTATATGATATACCGGAAGCCGAGTTGGCCTTACAACTTACTGATTTTGAAAACCAATTACCGCACGGTTTATCCCTTGCCTATTTACCTTCTCCGGGATTGATACGGCTGCGCTTAACCGCTAAGGAAGATGGGGCTGCATTATCTGAACAATTTAATCGGTTGCTTCAGGCTTTGCATCCTTTGTCCTATGAGGTAGGGGAACAAACCTTATCGGCGCAAGGAGTGGCGCAAGTATTTCAAAAATCGGGTTATAAAATTGCTTGTGCGGAAAGTTGTACGGGGGGGAATCTGGCACATGCTATTACGGAGGTAGCCGGTGCTTCTGCGTATTTTGTAGGGGGTATTGTCGCCTATTCCAATGAAGTGAAAAAACACATATTGGGGGTGTCTGCAGAAGATTTAGAACAATACGGGGCTGTCAGCGAACCGGTTGCACGTCAAATGGCAGAAGGGGTGCGTCGGGTTACCGGAGCGGATTGGGCGGTCTCTACCACCGGAATTGCCGGTCCGGATGGCGGAAGTGAAGAAAAACCGGTAGGCACCGTATGGATTTCCATTGCTGGCCCAGACGGAACAAAAGCACAAAAATTTCTATTTTCCCGCACCCGTGAGCGCAATATCGGCCGGGCGACTCAAACGGCTTTACAGTGGTTGGCAGAAGAAATTAAAAAGACGACAAGATGAATCAAAAATCTAAAATAACGGTCGAAAACCAGTATGCATTGGGCTTGTGGGCGCATTATTTAAATACGACGTCCGACTGGATTAACAAAGAAGATATTATCACGCTTACCGGGGCCGGAGTCTCGCCGGAACAAGCAGTTGCCTTATTGGTAGCCTCTGCCGGAGGGCTTGCTGTAGATGAAGACCAGCAAGACCGCATTTTATTTCGGGATTATATTCAGCCGGCGGTGCACGCGTTAGCACCGAATCCCTATCGGCAAGACCGTTTTTATCAATTGCTAAAAGGAAAAACCGGGCAGTTAGAAAATATCCGTTGGGGGACTGGAAGGTATGCGCCTTATGAATGCTTTGTGTTTCAAGATCTGGTGCAAACGGCGGATGGAAAAATTATTCCTCAAATCGGTTTTTTTCAGGAGGAGTTCTTCTATCCGGCCCTATGGGAAAACGAACGGGTTTGGATGAGTATTACACCCAACGAAATAGAAACCATGCGTTTACCCTTGGAGCAGGCGCAAGGAAAGGTGTTGGTTTTTGGGCTGGGACTCGGGTATTTTGCGGTAAAGGCGGCTTGGAAAAACACCGTTGAACAGGTAACTGTCGTTGAAAAAAATTCGCAGATTATTCAATTTTTTACACGGTATATTTTACCGCTGGTAGCACATAAAGAAAAAATTTATATCGTAGAGCAAGATGCGTTTTATTTTGCCGAAACCTCGTTTCCTTCCAGCCGGTTTAACTATGTATTTACGGATTTATGGCATGATGTATTGGACGGTTTGCCGTTGTACCGGCGTATGAAATCATTGGAATCATTGGCGCACCCGTCGACACGCTTCGGTTATTGGATAGAGCCCACTTTGCGGTATTATTTATAGCCTTACATTCTTCATTCTAAAATGTTATACTATAAAAATAATCTTTTTTTTCGCTTGATTTTATTAATTGTATATTTCAAGATAAAATAATTTTATGACCCAAAGAATTCTTCACGAACATACAACTGCCGGTCAATCTGCGTTGTCCCCCGATTTTTTTACGAACTTGCCTGCTGTTTTTGAACAAAATGGCATCTGTATTTATCAAGGCCGTAATGAAGTTCGGGCCTTGGAAATTAAGGGTCAAAAAATTGTAATTAAAAAATACGGAATTCCGCCTATTTTTAACCGGATCCTTTATTCTTGGGGCATTCGAACACCGAAAGCAGTGCGCAGTTTTCGTAATGCTCAAAAAATTTTAGAGCGCGGTTTTCATACTCCGCTGCCCTATATTCAGGAAGTTTATTACGAAAAAGGACTATTGGGAAAATCTTATTTTGTTAGTTCGTGGGCTTCTGGAAAAGCAGTTGGAAGTGTTCATAAAACAGGGAAACTGATTCGTGCGCTGGCCCGTTATACAGCCCGGTTACATGAACAAGGTATGATGCACCGTGATTATCTTCTTAACAATATACATTTTACGGAAAAAGACGGTAAATACAAATTTGAACTCATTGATATTAACCGGTTTATTTTTAAAAATAAGCCGTTGGGATGGTTTGCGGTATGTGTGAATTTAATGCAACCGTTTTACCGGGATAAACAACTGAAAATTTTCGTTACGGAATATGCGCGTGTCCGACATATTAATGAAAATATATTAGTTTGGTGTGTGCTACGGTTTCGTCATATCCGCAATGGATATAGCCAACTCAAAAAAATACTGCGTAAGTTGCCGGGTGCTTATCACTTTTCCCGCAAAGCCAAGCATCCCGCAAGAAAAGCCCGTTAAACGGTCAGTTATTCTATAATACATAGTATGAAAACAGTTCATTCGATGCTGGAATTAATCGGGCATACCCCGATTTTACAAGCCGTTAATTTTGCGGCTATGTATGCGCCGGAATCTCGTCTGTTTACAAAACTTGAATATTTTAATCCGGCAGGAAGTGTCAAAGACCGTGTGGCTAAAGCCATGATTTTGGATGCTGAGGAAAAAGGATTATTAAAGCCGGGATCGGTCATTATTGAACCGACCAGCGGCAATACCGGTATCGGTTTAGCCGCATTGGCGGCGGCCCGCAACTATAAAATGATTGTTACCATGCCGGAAACTATGAGCGTTGAGCGACGTAATTTAATCAAGGCATACGGCGCCGAAATTGTATTAACACCCGGTTCCGCCGGGATGAAAGGGGCTATTGCCAAAGCGGAAGAATTGGCACGCCAAATTCCGGGAAGTTTTATTCCGGGACAGTTTACCAATCCGGCCAATCCCAAAGCACATTGGACAACTACCGGCCCGGAAATTTGGGAGGCTATGGAAGGCAAAGTGGATATTTTTGTGGCCGGAGTAGGAACCGGGGGAACCATCAGCGGTGTCGGAAAATTTTTAAAGAGTAAAAATCCAAAGGTGCGGGTGGTGGCGGTGGAACCGGCTGCTTCACCGGTACTTTCTAAAGGGGTCGCCGGCTCCCACCAAATACAGGGGATTGGTGCGGGATTCGTTCCTCAAACGCTCGATACTTCTGTATATGATGAAATTATACCGGTTCCTAATGAATCCGCCCTGAGGACAGGGAGGGATTTTGCGCGGGCGGAAGGCGTATTGGTAGGCATTTCTTCCGGGGCAGCGCTTTGGGCTGCATTAGAACTAGCCAAACGTCCCGAAAATAAACATAAAAATATTGTGGTTTTATTGCCGGATACGGGAGAACGCTATTTATCGACGCCTATGTTTGATTAAAAAAAGCCCTGCATGAACCAGGGCTTTTTAATGGGTTATTTATTACATTACAGATTGGGCCCAATCGGCTAATTGCTGGGTTGATTCGTTAGCGGAAAATCTTCGGCCGTCTTTTAATTTTGCTTTTGGGGCCAGCCGTTGCAGATTTTTAGCGGAATCTCCTAAACTGCTTCCACCCGAAGTTGCGAACGGAATGACGGTTTGACCGTTCCAGGGGCATTTTTCCATAAAAGTATCAATAATACTTGGTTGGCGGTACCACCAAATAGGAAACCCTACAAAAATAGTTTCATATGGGGTTATGTCCGGTAGTTTGGTAATTTCCGGACGGCAGTTTAAATCGCGCATTTCTACAGAACTGCGGCTACTGCGATCCGTCCAATTCAAGTCAGCAGTCGTATAAGGAACTTTCGGACAAATCTCAAAAAGATCTGCCCCAATAGCCTGTGCGAACCGTTGGGCGAGTTTTTTGGTGATCCCGCTGGCACTAAAATACGCTACTAAAATTTTTTTCATACAAACGCCTCCCTAGTCAGTATTAGTATTGTATCAATTATTGGTAGTAATCCGTCAAGGTATCCATGTGCAACTATCCTAGAAAAATTTTTGCTAAAATAGTTTTCATAAATATATAAGGGGAGTTTTAAATGATGAAAATTATTTTCATTAACGCCAGCCCGCGCAAAAACTGCAATACCGCACAACTGCTTCAGCAGGCCCAACAAGGAGCGCAAGCGGCTGGTGCCCAAACCGAATATGTAAATTTATTTGATCTAAAATTTACCGGATGCCGCAGCTGTTTGGCATGCAAGCGGCAGGGAATGCAACGCTGTAAATGCTATTGGCCGGATGATTTATCTCCATGGATTGATAAGATACTCCATGCCCAGGGGGTTATTATCGGAACCCCTGTTTATATGGGTGGTCCGACGGCTCATTTTCACGCTTTGTATGAACGGTTGGGATTTTGTGTGTTGTCCTATGATGACCGTAGCAGTTACCTGGACCGGAAAGTAAACGTGGGGCTCATTTATACCATGAATGCGCCGCAATCGTATTATGAAGCGGCTATGCGCCCGGCCTTTGTGCCTATTGAAAACGGGCTGAAACATTTACTCAAAGGGGAAGTGTTAACATATGCCTGCTGTGATACGTTTCAGGTGCCGGATTACAGTAAATATAATATGGGTATTTTTGATCCTGTCCATAAGGCTCAAGTTCATCAAACCCAATTTCCGCAAGATTTACAAGCTGCCTATGCCATGGGCGAAAAATTGGCAAAATTAAATTAATATCATTTGAAGAAGTCAGCGATGAAGATTATTCCCTTAAAATACTATGACGGCGGTTATATGACGCAAGCCTTTGCTTTTGGCGGGTCCCGCGATAAAAGCCAAATCGATTTATCGGTTAAATACAGGTCCAGTTTGCAGAATTTTTTAATAGATGACGGAAAAGATGTGATTTTGGCGGATACGGGGTTGCCGAATAATTCACCCGATATTGCTCCGAAAGAAGGGGCTCCGCTTTGGATGGGCCACAAAGTAGCCACCTTTGCCGAAGCGTTGGAAAAAGCCGGTTACCGGCCGGAACAAATTACCAAAATTGTAGTTACTCATAAACATCCGGATCATACAGGAGAACTGCGAATGTTTCCGCAGGCCTCTATTTATATTTCCCAAACGGAAGCCGATGCTATGAAACTGACGGGTGATCATATCGTGCGTGTCCATTTTACGGACGGACCTTTTGAAAATTTTCCGCAGAGCCAACGTATTACGGATACCTTAGTGCTTGTTCGTGCCGAAGGGCACACCAACGGAAACAGTGTGGCAATCTTAAAAGAAGGGAACGTCTATTATATGTTTCATGGGGACGTAACCTATTGTGATGCGGCTCTTTATGAAAACGAGTTGTCCGTGGTATTTGAAGATAAAGAAAAAGCGCTCCAAACACTCAGCCGCGTGCGGGCCTTCTGTCAAACTCACCCAACGGTATATTGTTCGACCCACTGCCCCGAAGGATATTTAAATATTGAACAAAAAAAGATCATCCAACTATAGGAGTGTATGTTTTATGGAAGAATCTGCCGAAATGCGCAGTTTAACGGTTCAACGGGAACGGATTATTGTTAAAACCAGTACCGTGGGAATTGTTACGAATATTCTGTTAGCCTCGTTTAAAGTGTTTGTGGGGGTGTTGGCTAATTCAATTGCAGTGATTTTGGACGGTGTAAATAATTTCTCGGATGCTCTTTCTTCGGTAATTACGATTATCGGGGCCAAATTAGCCGGGAAAAAACCGGATAAAAAACATCCGCTGGGCCATGGACGTTTGGAGTATTTAAGTGCCATGTTGGTATCGGCGCTTGTACTGTATGCCGGGGCTGTTTCGTTGGTCGAGTCTATCAAAAAAATCATTCATCCGGAAGTACCCGTTTATTCCGCCTTAACATTGGCAATATTGGCCGTGGCGGTTGTAATAAAGTTGTTACTGGGTCGTTATGTGAAAAAACAGGGGGAAAAAGTAAAGTCCGGCGCGTTAATTGCGTCCGGTTCGGATGCTTCTTTTGATGCTATTTTGTCAGCCTCGGTACTAGTTTGTGCACTGTTATATTTATGGGGGCATATTTCTCTGGAAGGGTATGTTGGCCTGGTCATTTCAGGAGTCATTATGAAAGCCGGTTGGGGAATGCTCCAGGAAACACTCAATGACATTTTAGGAAGACGGGCTGATCCGGAAGTGGTTCGGCAGGTAAAACAAATTATATTACAAGAACCACAGGTGCATGGCGTGTATGATTTATTTATTAATAATTACGGACCCAATAAAAATTACGCTTCTCTACATATAGAAATAGATGATACGCTAACGGCTGCACAAGTAGATGCATTAACCCGCCAAATTGAGACCCGGGTCTATCGCCAAACGGGCATTATTTTGACGGGGGTTGGGGTATATGCCCGTAACACTTCCAATAGTGAAGCCGCACAATTGCGCAACAAAATTCAAAAAATCGTTTTGACGCATGACTGGGCTTTACAAATGCATGGCTTTTATTTAGATACCGCCCACAAAAAAATGCAATTTGACGTAGTCCTTAGTTTTGAGGTAGACCGGCAAGAAGCATTACAAATCCTGACCTGTGAAGTGCAGCAACGTTGCCCGGGGTATCAAGTACAGATTACGCCGGATTTGGATATTGCAAGTTAATTGTTTTGTTGTGTTTGCGGGAAGCAGATTTTTGTATCTTGCCGGCTAAGAAAATCTTGTTTGTAAATTGTCTATCCCTTGCAATAGGAAGTCGCATGTGTATAGCGGACAAAAAAAGACGTAAAATGCCAAGGATATGTAGCCTGTGTGAAAGACGGACACGCAAACGAATGAGTAAATAACTATTAGAAAGGAGATCTATCATGAAAAAAATACTGATTATTTTACTAACGGCATTATGTGCTATTGCTTGTAATGCCGAGCCCAAGTCCCGGGAGGCTGAAAAGGCGGCCGCTGATCATGGAAAAGTATTAGTAGTATATTTTTCCCGCACCGGCGAGCAATATAGCGTCGGCAACATTCAAGAAGGCAACACCGCCATTGTGGCTAAGATGATTGCCCAAGCAACGGGGGGAGATTTATTTGAAATTAAACTTAAAAACGATACCTATCCAACCACGTACCGTGCCTTAACCGAAGTAGCCCAACAGGAAAAACGCGCCAATGCCCGTCCGGAAGTAGCGGATAAAGTAACTAATTTTGACGAGTACGGAACTGTCTTTATCGGGTGCCCTAACTGGTGGGGGGATTTGCCTATGGTCGTTTACTCGTTTATGGAACAGTACAACTGGGCCGGTAAACAGGTGGCTCCGTTTGTAACACACGAAGGAAGCGGTTTATCCTCTATTCCCGCCAGCATTAAAAAAACCACCAAAGCCGACGTATTGAGCGGATTTTCGCTGTACGGGCACGAAGCACAAAACGAACGGGAGAACGCTCAACTAAAAGTAAACGCTTGGCTTAAAAAGTTAGGGTTTTAGATGAAAAAAATGCTGCAACCTTTGCGGTTTTTAATACAGGCCTGCTTTATGGCGGGCCTGTTTTTGCCTTTTCTGCCGTTTGCGGATAGTATCGGCTCCAAAATATGGATTACCATTTTGTTTTGTGGGGTGTTTTTCTGCGGGTGGATTTGCCCCTTTGGGGCGGTGCAGGACTGGATGGGGTTGATCGCTAAAAAACTCCGCCTGCCGCGTTATAAACTCCCGCAAAAGTATCAGCAGTATATGCAGCTGTTGCGTTACGTGCTTTACGGACTAAGCACACTAAACATAGTGTTTTATTTTCTAAACAGCCGGTTTTATTTTAGCCATAGCGTAGCGGCCGGCATGTGGGATTGGGTAAACGGATCGGTGTTGGTAGTCTTTTTGCTCACCTCGTTTTTTACGGACCGTCCCTTCTGCAACTATTTCTGTGTTCACGGGGCGGCTATGGGCGTGTGGAGTGTGCTGCGCCCCTTTGGTATCACCCGCCAAGAAAGCGCGTGCGTGCATTGCGGCTTGTGCGATAAAGCATGCCCTATGAATATTGAGGTATCCGCCACTTCGTTTGTGCGCCACCCCAGTTGTATTAACTGCATGCAATGCGTACAGGTATGCCCGAAAAATTGCGTGCGCTATTCAATAATAAAACGCCCGTAAATTTTTATCGGCTGACTATTATAACCTGGCGCCGCCTTTACAAAAAGAACTGTATTTTGATTTAATAAATTATCTTACGTTACAGGAGTAACTTATGGCAAACTACAAAACTACAGAAATCGGCAATTTAGCGCAAATCGGCACCAAATACGAACACGGCAAAGCCTTTTTGCACGACGTATTAGGGCTTAGCAGTTGTGAAATTTCGGTCAATTTTATGCCCGCCGGCGCGAAGGCCCCTTTTAACCATAAACACAAACAAAACGAAGAAGTATATATCTTCTTAAAAGGCGAAGGGAGCATGACGTTAGACGGCCAAACGATTGCGGTGCGGGAAGGATCTTGCGTGCGCGTACTGCCGCAAGCGGTGCGCAGTATGGCGGCCCAAACGGACATGCAATACATCTGCGTACAAGCCAAAGACGGCTCGTTAGTGCAGTTTGGCTTGGGAGACGGAGAAATCTGCTAGGTTTTTCTGGCTATTTAAAACGCCCCGGTGCTATGCGCCCGGGGCGTTTTTTGCCGGGTAAACTAAAATGGTAAAATATAAAAAGATAGGTTCTCTTATGCATAAATACACGAAATCTTACACTGTTATTTTAGACGATATGGACGTACGCAAACACCGTTTGCGCCCTATCTCCGCCGTGATGTACTTGCAAGACACGTTTGCCCGCTACTGCGCTACCAAGCGCATGGCCGCTTATGATTTAATGCAAAAAAACCAAATTTGGGTTATTAGCGAAATCCATATGGATTTTGTGGATAATCTTCCTTTTTGGTCCGAAGAATTAAAAGTGGAATTGTGGTTTTCGGAAATATCCAAACTAAAAGTATATGCGGACTTCCACCTCTACTACAACGATAAGTTAGTGGGCAAGGGCCACTCGCTATGGATTATTCTAAATGCTACCACTAAACGCCCGGTGAAGGCAGACGAAATGAGTGCGAAATTTGAAGTATGTACGGATTTGGCTCTGGGAGCGCATACCAAAATGGTGCTTCCCGCATTTACGGAGCCTTATACCCAAATCACGCACGTAAACAATCTTTCGGATATAGATTTCAATAAACACGTTAACAACAAAAGCTACATTAACTTAGCGGAAATGACCGCGCCCGCCGAGTTTATGCAAAATCACACGCTTAAATCGTTGCAGGTGCGTTTCAACCGGGAGACTTTCCTGGGGGATACGCTCCAATGCACCACCTACAAAACCGCCGAACCCAAGACGTATGCACACGTTATAGAGAAAGACGGTGCCTCGGTGTGTGATATCGTTACTTCCTGGCAAGAACAAACAGAAAACGTGCGCATTGTGGATTATGATTTGCCGGTTAAAAGCGAGCAATAGAAAGGTCAAATAGGCTATTTCTCTATTGCCTGGCAAAAAGGGGCCGGTGCTTGGCGTGGCCCTCGCAGGGCCGTGATGCCAAAATTCTTTAGTTTTGCAAATGTCCACAAATCGGACGCAAAGGTTTTAAGCCGTTTTAGTTTCATCACGCGCATCATGGACACATGTTTATCTTTGTATTTATACGGGATATTTACTTCTAACACTTGGCATTTATAGCGCACCGCCGACACGGGAGCCGCTACATATAAGTACACCTCGTCCCCTACCTGTACGGTACTGCTTTGTTTCCATATAAGGGTGTCCGTTTTAGAAAAAGCACCCTCAATATCAAAATATTTCGGATTGGCAGGAATTAGCCATCGGGTGGGTTTTCCGGCAATTCTCGCCCCGCTTTGCACAACAAAATTCCGGCTTGTTTCCAGCAATTTTAAAATCGTTTCATCGGGGAGTGTTTCATCCAACACAATACTAATCCAGTTAGCACGGTTCATGTGGTAGCACGGATAAAACCCTTTGGTTTGAAGTAGCGTCTTTACTTGCCCGCTATCCACTTTTAAATTAAGAATTTCCACCGGGGTTTCATCTTTAGGGGCTTTGTTGTTTTTAAGTAACCGATACTTGGGAATATTCATAACAAGCCCATACCATTTGCGGTTGTTTGGATAGCGGAACACTCCGTAATACGGAAGTTCGCGAAAGGGATAGTCGGGATATTCGCCATACCGTTGTGCTATTGCGCCTGCGATACGGTTAGATTGTGCAAAAAGGAAGGGGTTTTTGGTAAAACAGGCTTGGCGGATATGGGTTAAAATTTGCTTATATTCTTGCCGGATAGTACCTACAAACGAGCCGACGGCATCTTCTACATGCACGGCAGTATATTCCGCTCCGGTGCGGGTGTCTATAACGCGGCCCGAAACGCTACTGTCCGCGTGTACAGTAATTTCTGCCCGAAAGGCTCCTCTGTGGAAAATTTTTTGGTAGAAAAAATCCTTTCCCTTTTGGATAAACCCGAAAGATATTAATTGATTGGCGTGTGCTGTGTGCCGGGCCAATAATTCCTGCTCCATAGGAATATTTTACAATATTCTAAGAAGAGAATTTTGCCGTGGGCCAACGATACTATCCCCGTACGTTTTATAGGTTAGCTGTTTTTACTTATCATCCGTTTCTGATATTTTACGTAATACTTTGCACGGATTACCCACCGCAATACAATTTTCGGGGATATCTTTAGTAACTACACTTCCGGCCCCGATAATAGCCCCGTCCGCGATAGTTACGCCGGGCAAAAGGGTGCAGTCCGACCCTATCCATACCCGGTTCCCGATTTTAACGGGGCGGGGAGTCAAATTCCCACGCGTATAGGGATTAACATCGTGGTTTAGGGTAGCAATAGTTGTGTTATGCCCAATGAGTACGTCATCCCCAATGGTAATGCCACCTTGGTCCTGAAAACGGCAACAGGCATTGATAAATACGTTTTTCCCTATGCGGATATTTTTACCGCAATCGGTGTAAAAGGGGGGAAATAAGCCAAAAGAAGCATCTATCTCTTGCCCCGTTAGGCGGCTAAATAACGCGCGTACTTCCTGCGGGGTATGATATTTATTATTTAATTCCATGGTAATTTGGAGTGCTTCCTGGCTATAGCGGTGAAATTGGGCAAATAACGGGTTTCCTTCCACTACATGCGTGCCGGAAGCCATCGCTTGCCGAAATTGTTCTAATGAGGTTAGTTCTTTTTCTAATGTTGGCATAATTATATTATCCTAAAAATAGCAGCCCCTTAGCAATAAAAACCCGGGGGTGTCCGGCCGATTTAAAAGTGATAAAATAATATAGGAGATTATTATGATTAGTTTCTTTGGTTGCTTACTGCTTCTTATCTTATCCTACTTTACATATGCAAAATATGTGGAACGTGCTTTCGGCCCGACAAATGCACAAACGCCCGCCGTTCGCTTTGCTAACGGCGTAGATTATGTGCCCATGCCGCTATGGCGGATGATTCTGGTGCAACTGTTAAATATTGCCGGATTAGGGCCCGTATTTGGGGCTATTTCGGGCGCGTTGTGGGGACCGAGCGTTTTTCTGTGGATTACCTTTGGAACTATTTTCGCGGGCGCGGTGCATGATTTTGCTTGTGGGTTTTTATCCCTTCGTAACAACGGCCAGTCCGTGGCCGAAATTACAGGGATTTACTTGGGCCCGCAAATTAAAAAAATTATGCACATTTTTAGTATTGTTTTGCTGGTAATGGTGGGCACGGTGTTTGCGGTGGGGCCTGCTAATTTGCTGGTGTTTCTGTTTAAAGGGCACGTAGCAACGGGTAGTTTGTTCACTAATACCTATTTTTGGTTGGCGGTTATTTTTCTGTATTACTTTTTGGCTACCTTTCTGCCGATTGACAAAATTATCGGTAAAGTATATCCCTTGTTTGGTATATGTTTGCTCTTAATGGCGTTGGGCGTTTCGGGCGGGCTTTTTATGCAAGGCTATCACATCCCGGAAATTGCTTTTCATAATTTGCATCCGTCTCATTTGCCTATTTGGCCGCTGATGTTTGTAACGGTGGCGTGCGGGGCCATATCCGGCTTTCACGCTACCCAATCCCCGCTGATGGCAAGGTGTATTACCAGCGAATACCAGTCCCGCCAAGTGTTTGCCGGAGCTATGGTGATGGAAGGAATAATTGCGCTTATTTGGGCGGCCGCCGGATGTGCTGTTTACGAAAAAACGGGCGGCTTGATGAGCGGACTGCACGAGATGCTTGCACAGGTAGGGCAGGCCGGGGTGGTGTACGATATTTGCTTAAAAACTATCGGGCCGTTGAAAGTAGGCGGCATTTCGTTGGGGCTGTTATTTGTGATGATTGGGGTAATTGTCTGCCCGGTTACATCCGGGGATACGGCCTTTCGGGCTTCGCGCCTGGTGCTGGCCGATTGGTTTAACATAGACCAAAAACCCTTTTTAAAACGCTTGCGTTTAAGTGTGCCGCTACTGTTGGCGGGAGTGATTATCAGCCAACTGCCTTACGACGTGATATGGCGGTATTTTAGCTGGTCCAACCAAACGCTGGCTATGATTGTGCTGTGGGCTGCTACCGCTTATTTGTACGGTAAAAACAGACCCTATTTCCTGGCGCTTGTTCCGGCTATATTTATGACGGCTGTAAGCAGTACGTACTTTTTGATTGCACCGGAATGTTTGCATCTGAGTAAAGCGCTGGCGTACCCGCTGGGCCTGGTGTTGACCGCCCTAATTTCCGGCTATTTTATTGTAAAACTGGGAAACGAATCGGAAAAATAAACATGAATATTTTATTTGTTAATGCATGCCCGCGGAAGGATTCCCGCACTAAACTGCTGGCAGATTATCTGTTAAGCAAATTAAAAGGCACGGTGCAGGAGCGAAATCTCAGCACAACCACGCTCTTGCCGCTAAGCGAAGAAACACTCAAACGCCGCACCGATTTAATTGCAAAAAGGGATTTTGCAGACCCGTTGTTTGCGCCGGCTAAAGAGTTTGCCGCCGCAGATTGCCTGGTAATTGCCGCCCCGTTTTGGGATTTATCGTTCCCGGCCTTGTTAAAACTTTACATAGAGCATATCAATATAGTGGGCGTAACTTTTGTCTACCAAGCCGACGGCAGACCGTACGGCCTGTGTAAAGCAAAAAAACTCTATTATGTAACTACTGCCGGCGGCCCGATTGTAAACGAGGCCTACAGCTATGGGTACGTGCAAGCACTTGCCAAAAATTTTTACGGTGTATCTGATACGTATTGCATCAAAGCCGAAAATTTAGATGTAGATGGCGCGGATATAGAAAATGTTTTACACCATGCTAAGCAAGAGATAGATACCTTGATTTAAACACCTGTTCTGTTAAAAGACAACCCTTTCCATTGCTATGGAAAGGGTTGTCAACTAAAACTGTTATATTAGTTTAGGTTACTGTTGAAACCGATAGTTGGTGGAAACCGGATTTTCTACGCAATACACAGTAAACGTTCTGGTATAATAAACACCCATGGTTAATGCTACTAAGGTTTCATCAATCCAATTATTATTTGTAGTCATCTTAACAATTTTTCCGTTTGGGCAAATTTTGGAAAAATCATGCTCGTGTTTGCGGCCCATGCCCCAAAAGAAGAAATGGTCTTTTTCTGAATATTTCTGAACCTTGGAATAGGGGGCTATCCTTTTATCTATAATAAACTGGGAATTGGTACAACCGCACAAAATACCAGCACATAAAATAGCACATAAAATAAATAATTTCTGTTTTTTCATCGGTTTGTTCCTCTCTTACTAGAAGACTCTGTTGTTTGTTGTGTCAGATCCCTCTTGATTTCCATTATACACAATATTAAGAAAACAACAAAGCAAATCCATATAACGTAATAAATGTACATATCCACATTTACCAACGTATTGGTTACGTTTGGAAATGCCGATAAAGCAATCGGAAGCAGTAATAAAATAAAAAAGATATCCGCAAAAGCCACTCCCTTGCGTATCAGGCGTGCTAATTTTTTTGCTTTTAACAAGGCGGATTTTTCTATTATTTTGCTATATTCTACGATGATATAATACCCGGACATAAATGAGAAAATCCCCGAGATGTTATATAACAAGTCTTTTGTTTTTTCGCTGGTCGGAATCATGCTCCATATTGCCAAAATCATAGCGATGACGATGAACCACCCGGCAACACGTAAAGTTTTTGACTTTTTTTCCAGGGAGGAAATGGACAACGTAACAAAATGCATCATTAATACATAACAAGCGATATAAGAGGCCTTAAAATAATGTAGTAGACTAGGGTATAACGGTTGGATTAAATCTTCAACCAGCCAGCCAATTCCGCATAAAATATAGCCGATAAGCAGATAACGAATACTTAAGTAAAGATTTTGCATAGTTTAATTTGTGCAGTTATAAGACGGATTTTATTGTAATAAAATATGCAGTATGAGTCAACTAAAAGCAGATTTAAATAGGCGGCTACTTGGTTGGGGGCTTATATCCCTATCTATAATTATAATAAAAAACCGTGTGTCTATCGGAGGAACTCAGGTTTAAATATATTTCTTTCGTATTTCAAAATTTAATTCTTTGTATATGAGTCGTTTGTATGGAATAGGGTCGCTATAAACCGAACATAACAAAGGTAGAAACTAGCAATGCGGGAGATGAAAATGCGTAAAAAGCAGATGCAAAATAATAAAATTCGTATAATATACTAACGAACAGGCTGTGGTTTTATTTCACCGCTTGTTTTCTGTTATAAAAAAAGCCCCGCATTTAGCGGGACTTGGAATAGTATATTTAAACTAACAGGACGTGTTAAAAATTAAACTCTACACTTCCATCGTCTTTAGTAACTTGCCCGGCAACGCCGTTGCCAACAGCGCCGGCTTGTTTGGTGCTCAGTTTTTCGGTATCTATTTCTGCCAACATTCCTTTTTTAGTTACTTCAAATAAATCGGTTGTCCCGGACAGTTCCACTTCCGCGCGGTCCAGAGAAGAAACACGAATTTTGTTTGCGCTGATATCGTCAATATCAATGGAAGAACTCCCCTTTGCATCAAGATTTACTTGAGCAACGGAAACGTTTGTCATGGATACTTCGCCATTTTGGCGCGTTTTAATGGTTAACTCTTGTCCATGAAAAGGAGTTTTGGATTCAAAGTCCGCTTCCCCGGCAACACGTATCCGAACTAGTTGCGGAGCTGTTACACGAATGATTACATCATTATCATCCCCGGAAAAGAAGGGTTCGTTGTACTCAATAAAAAGGGTATTATCCTTTACTTTTATTTTGGTAGCTTTCACTAGTTTGGCAGGACCACTGATAGCAAATGCGTGGCTTTCCCCTTGTGAAAAATACACATTTACGTCTCCTCCGCTCACTTCAATAGCGGAAAAAGCGGGCGCGTTTGGCACTTCGCGCGTTTTAGGCTCTTGCGCACCAACAGAAATGCAGCTTCCCAACAGAGCGATGATCGCTATTAATTTTGTCATTTTCATAATTTGGTCTCCTTATTCTATATTATAACAACTTTTTGATTTCTATATTTAAGAATGGTTTTAAGCGATGAAATTTTTGGCTAAAGCACCATTTCTGCAGTAAGGGGTATAGCGCAACAATATAGAAGACTATGCACGCTGTCCGCGCAAAAGCATTTTAAAACTACGTTTATGAACCTTATTTCAACGAAAATGGCCCATTTACCAAGGATAGTGCCGGAGTTGGTATGAGCGGCATTGGTCAAGTCCTTAAAGCATAAGCAAATAGTTTCAAACAATGGTTGCCTCCTTACGGAATGTGAGGGCTTAATATCTAAAAGAGATCGTTAGCACTATTAATGTGAGAGTCTTTATTTTTAACTTGACTTAGAGTTTACTCTAAGTGATACAATATTTTTAGGAGGTGTTATGCATACAAAACTATTACTAATAGGAATTATTTTACTGGGAGGGGTTACGATGACAACCGCCAAAACATGGGATAAAGTATTTGCAAAAAGTGATGATGTAACCGTTAAGAAAGTGCATTTTAAGAACCGCTACGGCATTGAACTGGCCGGCGACTTATATATGCCGAAAGACGCGGATAACCAAAAACTGGCCGCTATTGCTATTAGCGGGCCGTTTGGCGCGGTAAAAGAACAATCTTCCGGCCTGTATGCCCAAACGCTGGCCGAACGCGGGTTTATTACGTTGGCCTTTGACCCTTCCTACACGGGGGAATCTTCCGGCGAACCCAGAAACGTTGCCTCGCCCGATATTAACACGGAGGATTTTAGTGCCGCGGTGGATTATTTGTCCACGCATCCCCGGGTAGATGAAAACAAAATCGGTATTTTGGGTATTTGCGGTTTTGGCGGTTTTGCGCTTAACGCGGCCGCTATGGATACGCGCATTAAAGCTACGGTGGCTTCCACCATGTACGATATGACGCGTGTGGCCGCCAACGGATATAACGATTCCATGGATGAAAAAGCCCGCTATGAATTATTAAAGCAGTTAAACGCGCAACGCACCGCGGACTACAAGGCCGGCACGTATGCTAAAGCCCCGGGATTACCGGAAAAACTTACCGGGCAGGAGCCGCAATTCGTGCAAGATTATTTTAATTATTACAAAACACCGCGCGGTTTCCACGCCCGTTCCATTAATTCCAATGGAAACTGGAATACCACGTCGTCTCTTTCGCTTATCAATATGCCTATTTTGCAACGCAGTAGCGAGATCCAAAGTGCGGTACTTATTGTCCATGGCGAAAAAGCCCATAGCCGCTATTTTGGGGAAGATGCGTTTAAAAAACTAAAAGGGAAGAATAAAGAACTGCTCATCATCCCGGGGGCCAGCCACGTGGACCTGTACGACAATATGCAAAAAATTCCCTTTGATAAATTGGAAAGTTTCTTTAAAACGAACTTAAAATAATAGCTCACAGTGTATAAACTGCCTCATTGTATTGAGGCAGTTTATTTTATGCGGGATGCATACGCAATCCTTTTGTGAAATTTAAAATTTGCGTGGAAGAGCAACAGTGCGGCAAGAATCAAAAATATCTAGTTTTTTGTCATACCATTTGCTGTCTACTTCCATAAGTGCCAGTAAAGAGTGTGATAAATTATCGTGGGAAAAAGTTTCTTCCGTCGCTTTTTTCTTCAAACAATCGTAGTCTATATGGCTGAATTTTTTCATTACTTCACTCATCCATACCAGCATAGGTACACTGGTTTGTTCTTTGGGAGCTATCAAATAAGGCAGACCATGCAAATAAATGCCGTTTTCTCCTAAAGATTCTCCATGATCGGATACATACAGTAGCCCGCTTTCATAAGCCGGAAATTTTTTCAATATATCAATCACAGACGAAACAATATAGTCCGTGTACAAGATCGTATTGTCATACGTATTGATAATTTGCTCGTGGGTACAGGTCTGTATTTCTTCCGTATCACAGGTAGGCGTAAATTGCTTGAATTGGTCCGGGTATCTGCGATAATACGTTGGTCCATGACTACCAATTGTGTGCAACACAATAAAAGCGTGCCCTTTTAGATTGGTTAAAAACTGCTCTAGCCCTTCCAATAAAATTTCGTCATGGCAATACTTGCCGTCGCAAAACTGCTTGTTTGTTACGTCCATTTCTATATGGGGTACGCGCTCGCATACACCTTTGCACCCATTATCATTTTCCTTCCACAAAATTTCATACCCGGTTTGTTGCAAAAGATCTAATATATTTTCGGTGTATTTGGCTTCCGTGGGGTTAAAATCTTTGCGTGATAAGAAAGAAAAGATAGCCGGTACGGAAAACGCTGTATTGGTTCCGGCCGAGTGAACATGCCGAAAATTCACAATATCTTGTTTTTTAAGTTTAGGGTTGGTTTCATGTTCATAACCATTTAATGAAAAATTCATGGAACGGGCGGTTTCTCCTACAATAACTACAAAAACGGTTTTCTTTTTATCCGAATACGGAACAAGCGTGGCATTTTCATCTAATTTCGTAAATGTACGTTTCATTTCATACTCTTTTTGGAAATAACGAAAAGTGGCCCGTGTATAGTTAAGGGGATTAATAAGATGACGCACTTGGCGATTATTGCGCCCAAAGGAAGCATATTCTTTATACAAGAAAGGTAGCAGTACCAAAATGCATACTAGCAAAATCCCACACCGTTTGATTCTACCCCATACCTCGTTTTTAAACGAGTTAAAAGTAATCTTAATCCGTGCCAACCAAATGGCAGGGAGAATGCCCAATAATATAAGCCACAATACAGAACGTACGGTAATTAAATCTTTTATTTCTCCAGGGTTGGTTTCAAATGTATTACGTATCATGTCCGAATCAATAAATACGCCAAACTGATACATAAAATAATTGGTGGCGGCGGAAATAATAAGCAGTATTACAAGCAGCGGTTTGCCCACATACGGAAGAAGCAATAGACTAAAAAATAAATACAGTACTGTAAACAGCAGTAGCGGTATAGACAAGACAAATAAACCATTGGTAAAATTGGCAAAATCAGCATGCACCCACACAAAATGCCAGAAACTAAAGTTTAGAAACACCAAAAAATAGATGGAAACAATAGTTATTAAGTGAGTGGCTGAAAGTTCGGATCTGTTGCAGAAATAAGAAAGTAAATTTTTCATATCTGTGTTGTCGTTGTTATATACTAATATATTTTATCATTTTATAAGGCGCTTATCAACGTTTCCCTGTTTTCCTTCCATTATTTGTTAAAATAAACGACAGCGGGCATGCATAAATACAATAGAGATATGAAATAATTTGAGTAAGTCAAAGAGTGTGAGGATATGGGGACTTGACTTGGAGTCTGCTCCAACTGATACAATTTTTATAGGAGAAACTATGAAAACTATTAAGTTAAACGACGGTAATTTAATCCCGCAATTTGGCACAGGGGTATTCCAGGTGCCGGACGGAAAAGAAACCTTTGACGTAGTTACAAATGCGCTTAATTTGGGCATCCGGCATATTGATACCGCCCATGCCTACCAAAACGAACGTAGTGTGGGAAAAGCCGTTAAAGAGAGCGGCATAGACAGAAAAGAAATTTGGATTACTACCAAACTCTGGCCCAGCGAATACGGCGAAGGAATTACCTCTCAAGCCATTGATAAAATGCTCAAACGCTTAGACACAAATTATATCGATTTGCTTCTTTTGCACCAGCAATTTGGCGATTATTTGGGCGCTTGGAAGGATATGGAGCGCGCCGTAAAAGACGGACGTGTCAAATCCATTGGGCTAAGCAATTTTGAGTCCCACCGCTTGGAAGAAGTGCTGGAACACGCCACCATTTACCCCTCTGTACTGCAAGTAGAATGTCACCCCTACTATCAGCAAAACGAACTTAAAAAAAGAATCGCCAAATACGGCACCGTCATTGAAAGCTGGTACCCTATTGGCCATGGAGACAAAGGCCTCATCCAAGAGCCGCTTTTTACGCGCCTAGCCCAAAAGTACCACAAAACCAATGTACAAATCATTTTGCGCTGGCACATCCAGGAAGGAACGATTGTTTTCCCGCGCACGATGAATCCCGTGCACATGAAGGAAAATTTGGACATCTTTGACTTTGAACTAACTAACGAGGAAATGAACGAAATCCGCGCCCTGGATAACGGCAAGCGTTTCTTTACCATGACCTTGGAAGAACAAGAACGCAACCTGGGTGCTTGGAAACCGCAAGATTAATATGAACTACCACAAAGGATATGTGTACGAACTGATGGACAAAGGCGGCCCGACGGACATCCGTGAGCCGTACTTTAAGGAAGCGGTGGACGAAATGATGCGGGCCAGAACACTCTGCGCCAAAGCCAATGCCAAACTGCCCGACGACCCGACTTATGTGGCCGATTTGGAAGAATTATTCGGCCGCAAACTAGATGATGTGCGTATTCTCACACCGTTCACATGCGATTTTGGCAACCGCGTCAAATTCGGCAAAGGGGTGTTTATCAATCACTCGGCTATTTTATCGGCTTCCGGCGGTATTGAGTTTGAAGACGGTGTAATGGCCGCCCCCGGGCTTAAAATCGCCACCATTAACCACGATATGTACGACCGTCATTTGACCTACACCTATGGCAAAGTACTCATTAAGAAAAACGCCTGGCTGGGGTTAGGCGCCACCATTTGCCCCGGAGTCACCATTGGCAAATACGCCGTGGTAGCCGCCGGAGCCGTGGTAACCAAAGATGTGCCCGATTATGCCGTTGTGGGTGGCGTACCGGCCAAAGTAATTAAAATGTTAGACCCCGATAAGATGAAGGATTAACCCTCTCTTCTCTTACTAAAAGCAACGCCCCTTACTTAAGTGTAGGGGGTTTTTTAGTGTCCAAAAGCAGGTCGGGTTGCATAATAAAAAGTGCGCCAACATGGCTGTAGCTACGACGGTTGCAGTCCGTAATCCTTCCGATAATTTTTATACAAAAACTACTGAAAATGCTTAAAATTTAATGGTTTTTTGTTATTTAGTCATTACAAAAGATATAGTTTCATGCCCCAACGTCTCGGCGATACAAAGACAAGTTAGTCCTCGTTCCATCCCCTATTTCTTATACAAAAACTACTTTTGTTCATTTTTTCCTCTCGGGAAATTTATCTTAATATTTTTTAATGGGGATAGGGATTCGCCCTTTTTCCATTAAATTCCCAAAATCCTGCCCAATTTGACGGCAAAAATCCGAACGCTAGCAGCAGAGAGGTGTTAAAAAGGTAGTTGATTATCTAAGTGTGCCCGTTTTTAATGTGATAAAATAACAATAGGGAGAAAATATGAAAAAACTATTCGGGTTACTGGTATTATTTACTACAACAACCGTACTTTATGGGTTGGATATTTCTTCTTTGTCCTTGGCTGATTGTGAACGGGATGCGCTTAAATCTTCCGCACAACTGCAAGGGTTAGAAGCCCAAGTCCGTTCTGCGCGGGCACAAGAAAAAAGTGTGTCATCTTCGCTCTATCCGTCTTTATCGTTGGACGGGAAGGCGTCTTGGGTGTCGGAAGTTCCGACCTTAAAATTAGGTGGACAGAAATTGAAATTTGGCGATACGTGGGGATACTCCGTAGGACCGACCGCCAGTTATGTGCTGTTTGATAACGGCGGGCGCAGTGCGCTTAAAAAAAGTGCCTCTAAAGCCGCCAGTGCCCAAGAACAATCGTATGAATTTGCACGCAAACAAATTTTATTACAAGTGCAACAGGCCTATTTTTCCGTGCAACAACTTTTGCAACGTCTGGTATTGTTAAACGGGCAGTTGGAAGTAGCCCAAAAACAACTTTCCGATGTGCAATCGGCCTATAAAGCGGGCGCAAAAAGCAAGTTAGATGTTTCCATAGCCCGTAAGCAAGTATTAAAAACACAAACCGCTATGAGCGGAGCCCGCAGTAGGTTGGCCGGACAGTTGCGTACGTTATTTAAATTAACCGGTACCGATTATGGCATTGATCCCTCTTATCCGACGGATAAACGGCTTGCCGACGCCCAAGAAGAAAGTAAAACTTCTACCGTCTTAAATACAGATCCGTTGGAAAGCACGCTCCAAGTCTTCCGTCCGTACAGCCAAAGCGAGTTTGATGAAAACTCGCCCAAATTGGCGGCGTTAGATGAAATGGCCCAGTATTACGAGTATTTGGCGAATAGTTATCAATCTTCTCTCTATCCGCGTGCTGTTTTGCAGGGCGGCGCGTATTTTGAATACCCCAACGGAGCCATCCGCGAACACGTGTTTTTAGGGCGTGCGGGAGCGGCTGTTTCTGTTCCGCTTTTTGAAGGAGGCAAAGACCGCCAGCAAGCCAAGGCACAAAAGGAACTTGCCCGTGCAAAAACCTATGAAAAACAAGATGCAAAGCAAACGTTAGAAGCCTTGTTTTCGACCGCTAAAGATCGTCTGTATGGCCTGCAAGTACAAGAGAATTTGCTGAAAGATACAATTAAACAAGCTGATGAAACTGCCCGACTTACCTATCAGGCCTATAAAGCCGGGGCCGTTACTTTCTTTGAAGTAGACCGCGCCAATTTGGACTTGCTGGAGAGCCAACTTTCGTTGGCAGATGTGCAGGTGGAGGAACTAAATGAGTTAGCCATTTTGAATAGTTTAGCCAAGGAGACTTTATGAAAAAAAGAATTATTATCGCCGTAGTAGTGCTTTTAATTTTAGTAATTGTGGCGTTGACCTTTTTCCGCAGTACGCCGTTTCATTATAGTGGAGTAGCAGAGGCAGTATCCGTGGATATTTCTGCCCGCTTGAGCGATACGATTCAAGAAATTTTGGTAGAAGAAGGATCCCCGGTGACGCAAGGCCAAGTAGTAGCACGCCTAACCTGTGATGCGGCAAATCTCAAAAAAGAAATTACGCAAACGGAGTTTAACCGCGCCGCCCAACTTTTAAAAACAACAGCAGGCTCAAGAGAAAATTATGATCTTAAAAAACATCAGTATGATGAGGCTGCCTTGCAGCAAAGCTGGTGTACGCTGACCAGTCCGTTAACCGGGCAAGTACTCTATAAATACTACGAGCCGAATGAATTTATCAGTGCCGGTAAAAAAATGCTTACCGTCGCTAATTTAAAAGAACTGGACGTGTGGGTTTATGTGCCCTATGAAGAGCTGGCCCATCTGTCTATCGGGCAAGAAGTCAGCGGCTATTTGCCGGAAGCCAATAAAACTTTCAAAGGCCGCATTTTGGCGATCAACGACCAATCCGAATTTACGCCCAAAAA
>CADBIY010000014.1 GCA_902794895.1 Candidatus Avelusimicrobium vaccinum
CAATTTCAAAGCCGTCCACAATGAAACGAAAGGCGGCGTAGTGAGAGTGTTCTTGAAATACACGCCTGAAAACGAATGCGTCATTCAAGGTTTGAAGCGCATTTCTAAACCGGGTTCCCGTGTTTACAGCGCGTACAACAACATTCCGAAAGTGCGTGGTGCCTTTGGGGTTACGATTTTATCTACCTCTAAAGGGATTATGACCGACGCGCAAGCCAAGGCCGAAAAAATCGGCGGCGAATTGTTGTGCCAAGTTTGGTAAGGGGGGAATATGAGCAGAATTGGAAAAAAAGTAATCAATATTCCCGCTAAAACCAAAGTGGAAATCAAAGAAAATTTAATCACCGCAACGGGTGCATTAGGCACGCTTTCTTATACAGTCCCGGCCGGAATTACCCCGGAACTTAAAGACGGCACCTTAACTTTTACGGTCGCCGAAGGCCGTGTAAAAGAACTCAATGCGTTGCACGGAACGACCCGCGCGAACGTTTTCAATATCATTGAAGGCGTTACCAACGGGTTTAGCAAAGTGCTCGAAATTAACGGGTTAGGTTATCGCGCATCGGTAGCCGGTAAAAAACTGAATTTAGAACTCGGTTTTTCTCACCCGGTTAATTTGGAAATCCCGACGGGTTTAACCGTAGAAATAGACGGTAAAACCGGGGCCGTAACGGTGAAAGGCAGCGATAAATTCAAAGTAGGTGATTTTGCTGCTAAGATCCGCCGCATCAGACCGCCGGAACCTTACAAAGGCAGCGGTATTAAATACCAAGGTGAACATATTGTTCGCAAAGCCGGTAAAACTGCGGCAGGAGGCAAATAATTATGGCCACTAAACAAGAAAGATACCAATTCCGTAAAGACCGCAGCCGCGGGCACCTCTTGAAAAATGGAGCGCACCGCCCGAGACTGTCCGTTTACAGAAGTTTAAAATACATCTATGCCCAAATTATTGACGACAACACCCATAGCACGTTAGTATCTGCTACCACGTTGTCTAAAGAATTTGAAGGCAAATTTGAAACGTCCGCCAAAAGCATTGAGGCCGCCAAAGCCTTAGGTGCTGCGATCGCCAAAAAAGCGCTCGACAAAGGGATCAAAGAAGTTATGTTTGACCGCGGTGGGCGCGTCTACCACGGCAGAATCAAAGCGTTAGCCGATTCCGCCAGAGAAGCAGGATTGAAATTCTAAGTAGATAGGTGAATTTAATGTCTAACGAAGAAAGAAAAGAAGCGAAAGGCAAAAGAGCCGAGTTTCAAAAAGCCAAACCCGCGGCAGAAGGGAAAACGACGGTTATTAACGTCGCCCGTACCACCAAAGTAGTAAAAGGTGGTAAACGTATGGGTTTCCGTGCCTTAGTAGTAGTTGGCAACGGGCAAGGCAAAGTAGGCGTAGCAATTGGAAAAGCCAATCAAGTGCAAGCGGCTATCGCCAAAGCGGAAACGCATGCGCGCAAGCATATGATTACGTTCCCGATTGTCGGCGAAACGATTCCGCACGAAACGATCGGTAAATTTGGGGCTGCCTCGGTTTGGATGAAACCGGCTGCTCCGGGTACCGGTGTAATCGCCGGAAGTGGTGTACGTTTGTTGTTTGAAGCTGCCGGCATTAAAGACGTGCTCGCCAAAAGTTTAGGTAGCACCAACCCGTGCAACTTAGTGTATGCTACCTTAGAGGCTTTTAAACAACTTAAAAGCAAAGAAACCGTGAATGTCATTCGCGGTAAAGCGGCTCCGGCTGCAGAAACCCCCAAAGCAGAAGCAGTTGTAACTGCTGAACCTGCTAAGGCCGAGTAAAGTGGAGAGAAAATACTATGGTAACTTTGAATAATCTTTTCCCGAAACATGGCTCTCGTAAAGCCAAAAGACGCTTGGGGTTAGGCCCGGGTTCCGGCTTGGGTAACTACTGCACCAAAGGTATGAAAGGTCAAACTTCCCGTTCGGGTAACTCCCGCAAAGAAAGCAAGGAAGGGGGCCAAATGCCTTTAATCCGCCATACGCCTAAAAGCGGTTTTTCCAATAAAGATTTTGCCAGACGTTTTGACTATGTCAATGTAGGCTCTTTGGAAAAATTCTTTGCGGCCGGTGCGGAAGTAACGCCTGAAGCTTTAAAAAAAGCCGGTATCATTCATGATGCCAGCCGTGTGAAAGTTTTAGCCAGCGGAACGCTGTCTAAAGCGTTGAAAGTGTCTGCACATGGTTTTTCTGCCACCGCTAAAGCGGCGATTGAAAAAGCCGGCGGCACTGTAACCGTGCTTGAACAGAAGACGAAATAATGTCAAACAACACAGTTGCAAATATTTTTAATGCGCCCGAGCTTAAGAAGAGACTTCTCTTCGTGCTCGGCGCATTGGCTGTTTTCCGGGTAGCGGCTGCTATCCCGATACCGGGCATCAATACGGAAGTATTAAAACAACTCTTTGCCGCCCATCAAAACGGTATTTTAGGTTTTATGAATATCTTTTCGGGTGGTGCATTGGGACGTTTTTCCATCTTGGCGCTTGGTATTATGCCGTATATTAACGCCTCCATTATTATGGGGTTAGTGCGCGGGGCGCATATTTTCCCGGCACTGGACCGCATGCATAAAGAAGGGGAATCCGGCAGAAGAAAAGAAAATCAAATTACCCGCATTTTTGCACTGTTCTTGGCCTTATTACAAGGCTCTATGATGACGTTTGCCATCACCCGTGTAGAAGGTGCTGGCGGTGTTTCTGCGGTAGTAAATCCCTCGTTTATGTTTTTTGTAACGACGGTAGTTACGTTGGCCGCCGGGACCATGTTTGTGATGTGGTTAGGTGAACAAATTACAGAAAAAGGCGTGGGAAACGGGATTTCTTTAATTATTTTTGCCGGTATTGTGGACCGCTTACCGGGTGCCATTATGGAAGTTATCAACCGGGTTCAAACGGATGAAATGGACTTCTTTATGGCCCTTGTTATTTTTGGTGCGGCGATTGTGATCACGGCTTTAGTGGTATGGCTGGAAACGGCTCAACGCCAAATTCCGGTGCAGTATGCTAAACGCCAGGTAGGAAATAAAACATATGGTGGGCAAACCAGTTATCTGCCTCTCAAAATTGATCAGAGCGGTGTGATCGCGGTTATCTTTGCCTCGTCTGTTATTTCGCTACCGCTTACTATTGCCAGTTTTAACCAAGAAGCGGTTTGGGCACAGAAAATTTTAAGTGCTATGAATCACAGCAATATTTGGTATATGCTGATTTTCTCGGCGCTGATTATTTTCTTCTGCTACTTTTATAACTCTATGACGATTAACCCCGCCGATTTAGCCGAAAACATGAAAAAATGGGGCGGCTTTATTCAAGGGATTCGTCCGGGAGAACCGACCAAGAACTACATTGAATGGGTAATGAACCGGTTAACGTTCTGCGGAGCAATTTTTGTATGTTTGATTGCGATTTTGCCGGACTTTTTCCGCGCGTACTTTGATGTGGATTTCTATTTCGGCGGTACGGCTCTTTTAATTGTAGTAGGTGTTGCGTTAGATACGGTCGGTCAAGTACAAGCGCACCTGTTAGCCCGCAATTATGAACCTTTAATGAAAGGTTCTAAACGGATTAAGGGCCGCTGGTTTAACGTACAATAATTTTTGAGTGATTTAGGGGAATTTCGTTGTTGCTACGAAACTCACGTATTTTTTAATATACGCTTCGTTTCTACGCGCCTAGAAATTCCCTCAAAATCTCTCAAAATACCCAAAAAGTCGGAATTGATAATTTTGGGGAATTTTAGAAAATTTTATGAATATCATTTTAATGGGTTGTCCCGGGGCCGGTAAAGGAACGCAATCGGCCAAACTGCAACAAGAACTCCACTTGGAACATATCTCCACCGGGGATGTGCTTCGTGCGGAAATTGCAGCCGGAACAACTTTGGGCAAACAAATTGCCGGGCTTATCAATGCCGGTAATTTAGTGCCGGATGAACTCATGATTTCTATGTTGGAACAACGCGTTCAATCAGCCAAAGGCGGGATTATTTTTGATGGATTTCCGCGCACGGTAGCGCAAGCGCAGGCGTTGGATGAAATGATGAAACGTCTGCACCGCGATATTACGGCTGTAATTATGATAGATCTTTCGGAAAGTGAAGTAGTAAAACGGTTGTCTACGCGTCGCTTATGCAAAAAATGCGGTAAGCCGGCGGCTACTTCCACGCAGCCCACGTGTGAATGCGGTGGCGAATTATACGTTCGTGCCGACGACGCTCCGGAAAGCGTGAAACACCGGTTGGAAGTCTATCGCAAAGACACCTTGCCGGTTAAAAATTATTATTTAACCAGCGGCAAGTATGTTGAAGTTAACGGGCAACAAACGCCCGAACAAGTTTTTGAGGACATTGTACAAGTCCTTAAGAAGGCAAAATGATTGAAGTAAAAAACGAACAAGAACTCGCACGTATGCGTAAAGCCGGCAAAGTAACGGCCGCCGTTTTAAAACAAATGACGGAACTCGTACGCCCCGGTATCAGCACGTGGGAACTTGACCAAGCCGCGGAAAAAACGATTCGTTCCTTCGGAGCGACACCGCTTTTTCTGGGGTACTATGGGTTTCCGGGAAGTATTTGCGCGTCGGTAAACGAAGAAGTCGTGCACGGAATCCCAAAAAAAGATAGAATATTAAAGAGTGGTGATATTATCAGTATCGATACAGGAGCCCGCCTTGACGGTTTCTGTTCGGATGCCGCAATCACCCTCGGTGTAGGAAAAGTTTCTGATGAAGCCCAGAAGTTAATGGACGTTACAAAGAAATCTTTGTATAAGGCCATTGGGCAAGTCAAAGCCGGGCGCCGCTTAGGCGACGTACAACACGCGGTGGAAACTTTTGCTATGCAACACAACATGGGTGTGGTGCGTGATTATTGCGGGCACGGAATTGGCCGTAATATGCACGAAGAACCTAGCATTCCAAACTTTGGAACGCCGGGCACCGGACCGGTTTTAGAAGCCGGAATGGTGCTTGCAATTGAGCCCATGTTAACTGCGGGAACATTTAGAGTCAGGGAGTTGGAAGACGGCTGGACAGTTGTTACCAGAGACGGCAGTTATGCTGCCCACTTTGAACACACGGTGGCTGTTACCGCTAACGGCAGTGAGATTTTCACTGCTTTTGAATAAAAACACTCGCTTTGTTTGCGAAAGTAAACAGGAGCGGATGGTTTTTGTTCGTGAAATTTAATCCAAACTCGGAGTTGTATGAGTGATAAGATTGAAATAGAGGGTAAGGTCCTGGAAGCGTTGCCTAATGCAATGTTTAAAATTGAAATTGCGGGCGGCAAAACGATCTTGGGGCACATATCCGGCAAGATGAGAGTTCATCATATAAGAATTCTTCCCGGGGATAAAGTGAAATTGGAACTTTCTCCATACGATTTAACCCGCGGACGGATTACTTATAGGGAGAAATAAATGAAAGTCAGAGCCAGTGTCAAAAAGATATGTCAAAAATGCAAAATTATTAAACGCAACGGCGTAGTCCGTGTGGTTTGCGAAGTAGCAAAACACAAACAACGCCAAGGTTAATTTATAGGAGTTTTAGAAAAATATGGCTAGAGTCGCAGGTATTGATTTACCGAAAAACAAAAGAATTGATGTCGCGTTGGAATACATCTACGGCATCGGCAAGAAAAATGCCAAAGAAGTGCTTGCCAAATTAGAAGGCCAGATTGATCCCGCCACCCGCGTGAAAGATTTGACCGAACAACAAGCAGGTCTCTTAAATACCATTTTGCAAAAAGAATACAAAGTGGAAGGGGAACTTCGCCGTGAAGTAGCGCAAAATATTCACCGTGCTATTGAAATTGGTTCGTACAGAGGCCAACGCCACCGCCGTAATTTACCGGTACGCGGCCAACGCACCAAAACCAACAGCCGCACCCGCCGCGGAAGAAGAAAAACCGTCGGTTCGAAGACCAAATAATTTTTAGAAGGAATTTAAACTATGGCAGAAGAAAAAGAAACAACAGCTGCAGCAGCAAAGGCTCCGGCAGCAAAAGCAAAAAAGAAAAACTCTAAGGCTCCGGCTTTTGGGGTTGTTCACATTTATTGTTCGTTCAATAATACAATTGTAACGGTGTCCGACGACAAAGGAAACACAGTCGCCTGGTCCACCGCCGGTTCTCACGGCTTTAAAGGTACCAAAAAATCTACGCCGTTTGCCGCGCAAATTACCAGCAATAAAGCGGCTGAAAAAGCCTATGCGCTCGGTATGCGTGAAGTGGCCGTTAAAGTATGCGGCCCGGGACAAGGCCGCGAAACGGCCGTACGTGCTGTACAACAAGCCGGACTTATCGTGTCTTCCATTAAAGACATTACCCCCATTCCGCACAACGGATGCAGACCGCCTAAAGCCAGGAGAGTATAATTTTTATGTCTAGATATACAGGACCCAGCTGCAAAAAATGCAGAAAATTAGATTGCAAATTGTTCCTTAAAGGGACGAAATGCTATACCAATTGTGTCATGGACAAATTGGCCGCAGTCACCAAACGCGGTGGCAAAGTACGCAAAGCCAAAGTATCCGAATACGGAATCCGCTTGCAAGAAAAACAGAAAGCCAAATGGCAGTCTGGTATGTCGGAAATTCCGTTTCATAACTTGTTTGATGCCGCTGCTAAAGCGGAAGGTCAAACCGGTGAAAACTTTTTGCGTAAATTAGAAACCCGGTTGGATAATGTTGTCCGCCGTTTAGGTTTTGCGGTTTCGCTCAAAGCGGCGCGCCAACTCGTTTTGCACGGTTATGTGACTGTGAATGGAAAAGCCGTCAATGTTCCTTCGTATCAATTACGCTTAGGCGATAAAGTAACTTTGGATAAATCGTTAGCGGAAAATGTGATGGTTAAACAAGGTTTAACCGAAGCCGAAAAACGCAACGAACGCCCGAGTTTCTTGGAATACGATAGCGAAAAAATGACCGGTAAACTTTTAAGATGGCCCGACAGAGCGGAAATGTCCTACCCTGTCAACGAGCAGCTGATCGTCGAATACTATTCTAAATAATAGGTTGGAGGCATAAGCATGGCTTTTAATGAATTAGTACTTCCCCAAAAGATTCAATTGGAAGAAAAAACCGCGACCGACTTTTACGGTAAATTTATTGCTGAACCGTACGAAAGCGGTTACGGCCACACCGTAGGAAACTCCTTGCGCCGGATTTTGTTATCCGGTATGGAAGGGGCTGCGGTTAGCGCTGTGCGGATCGCTGGGGCGGTGCATGAATTCAGCACCATTCCCAATGTACGGGAAGATGTAATTAATATTTTGCTCAACTTTAAGCATTTGCGTATTAAAATGGAAGGCAAAAACCGCGAATACTTACAGTTGCACGCCTCTAAACCCGGCGTTGTTACGGCTGCCGATATTGAAGAGTTAGATGGTGTGGAAATTATCAATAAAGATCTTGTAATCGCCACGTTAGAAGTAGGCGGTACCCTGGATATCGAAATTGAAGTTTCCCGCGGGAAAGGATATGTAGCGGCGGAAGAATCTGCTAAAGTGCAACGCCCGGCCGGATTTATCCCGGTGGATGCTCTTTATTCCCCGATTGTAAAAGTACACTATGATGTAGAACCTGCTCGTGTTGGCCAGAAAACGGACTATGACCGTTTGATTTTGGAAATCACGACGGACGGCACCTTGTTGCCGGCGCGTGCTTTGCACCGTGCAGCCGTTTTGTTGTCCGGTTCTCTTCATATTTTTACGATTGAAGGAGAAGCAGACTGTGTGGCTACTACCAGCGACGAGGCCGTTGAAGAACAGGCCCCGGTTGCTGCCACAACCAACACAGCCAGTTCGAAACAGGATGACTTATTAAATCAATCTATTGAATTTATTGAGTTATCTTCCCGGTCCATTAACTGCTTGAAATCGGAAAATGTGAATACCGTACGCGATCTTGTCAAAATGACAGAAGATGAACTGAAAATGATCAAAAATTTCGGTGCCAAGTCTATGGACGAGATCAAAGAAAGACTGGCCGAGATGAACCTCTCGCTGGGCATGAAAATTTAAGGAGTAACCTTTAGTATGATTAAAAATACCGGATACCGGAAATTAGGTAAGACTTCGTCTCACCGCAAAGCGATGCTCAACAATATGGCAACGAGCATTATCCTTCACGAAGAAGTGAAAACTACTTTGCCCAAAGCCAAAGAAGTTCGCCGCGTGGTGGAAGGATTGATTACCTTGGCAAAAGCCAATAATGAACGTGCCGCTGCAGATACGGTAAAAGATGCAGCTGCCCTCAAAAAATTGATGGAAGTATTAGCTGCCCGTTACGCAAATCGCGCCGGCGGTTTCTGCCGTATTTATCGTGCAGGCCTTCGCCAAGGCGATAATGCGGAAGTAGCCATTGTAAAATTGGTAGACTAATCTTGAGGGGTTTATGGTAATAGACTATTTGGGCGGACTTTTTTCTTCAGACCTGGGAATGGACCTGGGCACTGCCAACTGTTTGATTTACGTCAAAGATAAAGGCATTGTACTACGGGAACCTTCCGTAGTGGCTGTAGAAAGAGAAACAGGAGAAGTAAAAGCCGTAGGGGCCAAAGCGAAACAAATGCTTGGCCGTACTCCTGCCAATATTATTGCGGTGCGCCCTATGAAAAACGGTGTAATTGCGGACTTTGAAGTAACGCAAGAAATGATTCGTTATTTTATTCGCAAGGTACATAGTCGCAGCAGTCTGTTACGGCCTCGTATTGTGATTGGAATTCCCTCGGATATTACCGGTGTAGAACGCCGTGCTGTGGATGATGCAGCCCGGCAAGCCGGTGCCAGGGAAGTATATTTGATCGAAGAGCCCATGGCTTCGGCCATGGGCGCCGATTTGCCCATTGCCGAACCGCACGCCAGCATGATTGTAGATATTGGTGGCGGGACGACGGAAGTGGCTGTAATTTCTTTAGGCGGTATGGTAGTTGCCAAATCGATTGATGTAGCCGGAGATGAACTTACCGAATGTATCGTGCAATATTTCCGGAAAAAATATAATTTAATTATTGGAGAAACTACTGCCGAAGAAGTGAAAATTAATTTAGGTTCCGTCTATCCGCTTAAAGAAGAAAAATCGATGGAAGTTAAAGGGCGCGACCAAACCCAAGGTTTACCGCGTACCTTAACCGTTACTTCCGAAGAAATTCGTCAGGCTCTCATGGAACCGGTGCGGCTTATTATTGATGTGATTAAGAGCACGCTCGAGGAAACTCCTCCGGAACTGGCGGCTGATTTGGTAGACCGGGGCTTAGTGGTTGCCGGCGGGGGCAGTTTGTTACGCGGAATTACGGAATTAATCCGCAAAGAAACAGATATCCCGGTGCACCGGGCGGCTGATCCGCTGAGCTGTGTAGCACTGGGGACTGGAAAGTTTTTAGAACAACTGAGCGAAAAAGGAACACATTTTTTCAGTTCTCGTAATCGTTCTTTTTAGTCGTATAATGATTTATTTTTCAGCGGACACCGTCCCTTAGGGGGTGTGTCCGTTTTTTGTGATTTAAGACAGAGTGGATTATGCAACGTAAAACACATAAAAAATCTTCGGCAGGATCCAGCCGCCTTTATACTTGGTTGCCGGTTTCTTTTTTGATTGGATCTTTTTTGCTGATGCTTTTACCCTTAGAAGGATTTGTTTCCTCTGTAAAAGTAGTTCTTGCTTACATTTTTATCCCGCAAGTCCGCGCTTCTCATGAAACAGTGAAATACATGGAAAATGTGCATCAAACCGTGCAGGAATTGTTGAAGACTCACCGGGAAAACCGGGAGTTAAAACAGCAGATAGAAATGGCGAATCTGCTCAATACGCAAGCCCGGCAGATTATGCTGGAGAATGAACGCTTAAACACGCTGCTGGGGATGACTGCGCAAAAACGCTGGAACGGGGTATGGACGCATGTAGCGTATCGGGAGCCGACTCAATGGAATGTGGTTATTGTGGATAAGGGATCTTTGGACGGAATCCGGCCCCGGAGCGCAGTTTTATCGTTAGAACAAGACCAAGTCGGCCTTGTTGGAATTGTGTTAGAAACCACCGAAAAAACTTCCAAGGTGCTTTTATTGCGGGACAAAGACTTTGCTGCGGCTGTTCAGGTAGGGCACACACAGGAAACGGGACTCTTGCAGGGAAACGGTTCCGCGGCATTACAGATAAAATATCTTTCCTTGCAGGCGGATGTACATGAAGGAGATGAGGTCTATACGGCTTCTTCCAGTAGTATTTTTCCTGCCGGAATTCGCGTGGGAAAAGTAAGCAATGTCCGCCAAGGCAAAGGGTTCCAAACGGCTTTAACGGTAGAAGTGGACCCCTGGATCCGACCCGCTGCGGTGAAAGAATTATTTGTAATTACCAACGGAGGGGAAAAATAATATGTTCCGCTCGTTTTATAAACTAGTTCTACTTTTTATTTTGGGTACAGTTTGTCATTGGGGCTGCGCTACTTTGTTTTCTTATATTGGGCTCAGTGTAAATATGATGCTTGTTTTTGCCTTAGCCTTGTGTAGCGTGTTGCGCCCGGAATGGGGATATCCTTTTGTGTTTTTGTGTGGTTTATTTTTAGATTTTTTTGGTATTAAACTATTTGGAAATAATGCCTTCTCTTTTACCGTAGCGGCTTGCATCATGTATGCCTTACGGGAACGATTTGATTTTGACAGTATTTTTCCGCAAATGATGGTTGTTTTTTGTATTACCTGTTTAGTGGGTATGATTAATAGCATTTTATTGTTGTGGTTCACGAATACAGCCTTCTGGCCGGGGGCGTGGAGCCTGTTGGGTGGAGCCTTTTTCGGCGGGCTTTTATCTCCGGTAGTTTTTTGGGGAGTCCGGCGTTGGTGGTTAGGAAATGCGACCAAGCGCAACTAGATGGGATCTATGTCTGCTACTAAAATTATTTTCAGTTGGCGTTTAAAAACCATGATGGTGCTGGCAGGTATTGCCGGAGCCGTGATTGCATTGCGTTTAGTAGATATCCAGGTCTTACGTCATGCGAATTATTCAAAAATGGCTGAACGCAACCGCACCCAAATTATTTATCAAACAGCGCCTCGTGGCCGTGTATTTACCGCGGATGGGGTAGAAATTGCCTCTAACGCACCGGCTTTTAGTTTGTATTACTTAGGAGCAGGATCAAAGGAACCCTTGTATTTGCACCGGTTAGCGACTGATTTAGCCCCCTATCTACACCTGTCCCAAGAGGAACTGCTTAAAAAATTGGAAGCCAGTGTTACTTATGGGAAAGCCGTTCCGTTAGCAGAAAATTTATCTGCCAAGGGAACAGTGGCTTTGCAAGAATTACAACTCTACTATCCGGGCGTTTATTTAGTAGAAGAAACGAAAC
Organism: Candidatus Avelusimicrobium vaccinum; assembly: GCA_902794895.1. Lineage (GTDB taxonomy): Bacteria > Elusimicrobiota > Elusimicrobia > Elusimicrobiales > Elusimicrobiaceae > Avelusimicrobium > Avelusimicrobium vaccinum. The sequence goes on from CADBIY010000014.1 coordinate 11,352, forward strand.
GCATTTACCCATATGGTATTTTAGCCAGCCACCTTTTGGGGTACTTAGGAAGTATGACAGAGCAAGAATGGCGGAAACGGGAAGCGCAGTTGGGATACCGTCTCAATGCAAAAATCGGAAAAAACGGCATTGAAAAAAAGTTTGAAAAAGAATTAAAAGGACGGGATGGCGGTATTTATTTGGAAGTGGATTATCGCGGACGTGTCAAAAGTATTATTGAAGATAAAAAATGGTCTGCGGGGAGTGATCTTTACCTGACATTAAATTTTGACGTGCAAAAAGCCGCAGAAGAAGGGCTTAAAAACTCATTGACCGGCAAGGGGGCCGCCGTAGCATTAGACCCGCGCACCGGGGCTGTTTTGGCTATGGCGAGTGCTCCGGCTTATAATCCCAATCAGTTTGTATCGTATAGCGATGAGGAAATTCCTAACAAATCTAAAAAAATCAATGAATACAATTTAGCCATTCAGGGGGTATATCCTCCGGCTTCTACATTTAAAATTATTACAGGGGCTGCTATTTTAGAGGAAGGGAATATCGATTTAAACCGTAAAATTAATTGCACGGGAAAATATGATTCGGGCCCCCGGGTGTTCCGTTGTTGGGGAATCCACGGTCCGGTTGATTTTTTTGATGGCATGAGTAACTCATGTGATGTATATTTCTATGCGTTGGCTTCTCAAATCGGTCCGGCGGCTATTGAACGGATCGAGCGGATGTTTATGTTTGGCCGACAAACAGGAATTGATCTGCCCGGTGAAAAAGCCGGTAATCTGTACGGTCCCACCCGTCGTGCCCGTAACAAAACCTATTGGTTTGTGGGCGACACACTTAATTTAGCGATCGGGCAAGGGGAACTTTTGGTTACCCCCTTAAAATTGGCACAATTTGCCGCCGCGATTGCAAGCCGGGGAAATGTCTATCGGCCATATTATGTAGAAAAATTGGTAAGCAATCAAACCGGAAAAACGGAACAAATCGGGAAAACGGAAGTGTTGCAACACGCTGATTTGCAATCGGAAACATACGATATGTTGTTCAAAGCGCTGAAACATACAGTGGATAACGGAACAGCGCGCCGCGTAAAAATAGAAGGATTAGAGGTCTATGGTAAAACGGGAACAGCGCAAAACCCGCATGGAGACGACCATGGTTGGTTTTTGGCTTTTGCCGGATTGCCGGGGAAAGAACCCTCTATTGCCTTGGCTGTTTTTATAGAATTTGGCAAAGGTGGCAGTTCTGCCGCCGGGCCGGTTGCGCGGGAAATGTTAGAGGCTTATTTTAAGAAAGGGAAATATGCTCCCGTGCCCAAAGAAAGAAACTCCGCCGATTATGCGGAATTATTGCCGGAGGAAGAAAATTATGTGGGGGATTAAAGCATCGCAAAACGGTCGAAACCGATTGGACTATACCTTATTGTGGGCGATGGTCTGTCTGGTGTTATTGGGGGCCTTGTGTATTATGTCTGCCGTGAATAGCATTTCCTTCACGCATTCCGTTGTACGCACTCATTTTGTGGCCTTGCCGGTAGGGGCGGTTGCCTTTTTTGTAGGGTGGAGTTTTAATTATCAAATTTATGATGAACAATGGAAAGTTCTTTATGGGATTATCTTAGCCATGTTGATAGGGGTTTTATTATTCGGTTCCTATCAACGCGGAAGTCGGTCTTGGTTTGTGCTGCCCTTTTTTTCAATGCAACCTTCCGAAATTTGCCGGGTTGCCAGTATTTTGGTAGCCGCTGCTTTTTTAGACAGGCGCGGGCGGAAAATGCGGGAGGTTTCTTCTTTAGTAGGAGTCGGCGCGTTATTGTTACCTATCTTCGGGTTAATCATGATGCAACCGGATTTTTCCTCGGTGGTAGTAACGTTTCCGGCCTTTTTAATTTTATTGTATTGTGCGGGAATTTCTGTATTTTATTTAAGTTTAATTATTCTCTTAGCGGGTGTCGCCGGGTTTTTTACTATTAGTTGGACGTATATTTATTTGCATCCCGAGTTATTGGACTACCATTTTATCCGCATTTTTCATGCATTAGCGTATAACGGCTGGTATATGGTTGCTTTTTCGGTTTTACTTTCTCTGTTAGGATATGGGGCCTGGTGGTTTTTTAAACAGTTCCGTATTGTTTTGCCTTCGTTTTATTTTGTACTGGCTACGTTGGTGATACTTGCCGGTTTATTCGGCGGAATTTTTGTAGAACACCAAATGAAACCGCACCAACGTAAACGGGTAGAGACTTTTTTAGCCCCCAAATCAGATCCCCGGGGCGCCGGATATAATGTATTGCAGGCGCAGATTGCCATGGGGGCAGGTGGAATTACCGGAAGCGGTCTTTTCTCGGGGACACAGTCCCGTTTAGGTTTTGTGCCGGAAAGGCATACCGATTTTATTTTAGCGGTAGTAGGGGAAGAATTAGGATTGTGGGGTACCTTGCTGGTCCTTGGATTATATTTGTTAATTTTATGGCGCATTATTGCGGTGGCTTATATGTCCGGTGACCGATATGGGTATTTAGTGTGCGCCGGTATATTTGGTATGTTTTTTACCTATATGATCGTGAATTTCGGGATGTTGATCGGTTTTGTGCCTGTGGCGGGAATTCCGTTGCCGTTCATATCCTATGGCGGATCGAACTTAGTATCCAGTTTATGGGCGCTGGGGGTCGTGCAGTCTGTATATGCCCGGCGCATTTGTGCTTAAAAAAAGATGATAAATACGTCAAAAATTTATAAAATGCGTATAGTGTTCCGTTATGAAGTTAACAAAACGGAAACGAAAAACGTTTTTAATGCGGTACGAAACATGGTACTTGCTTCCGGCTTGCCTGTAGAACCGGCAAAGGTCAATAAAAATTGGCCGCGCTTATCCTACGGGCCGGCCCCCGCACAAGGACAGCGGGCCGAACGTGAGTATCTGGATATTTATCTGCGGGAGTATATTCCTGCGGCGGATGTAAAGGCGAAACTGCAAACCGTTGTTCCGCAAGGATTCGAAGTGATATCGGTGCAGCGGGTGCCTTATCCGCTGCCTTCCGTGCAGAATTTGGCTGCCGCAGCCAAGTACCGGGTGCAGGGTGATTTTTCCCGTTTAAATGCATCCGGGCGGAAGTGGGAAACGTTTATCGGAAGTGGCCAAATTTTGATTCAGCGCCGTGCCGAAAACGGGTTAGTAATTACGTTAGACGCAGCGCCTTATGTAGTGGATTCGTATATGGCTGCGCCTGATGAAATTTTATGTACGCTTCAACGGGTACAGGATAAATGGCTCCGGCCGGAATGGCTCATAGCCGCCTGGCTGGGGATCGAAATCCCGTTTGCCGATGAAGCATTTACACTAGAGGATATTTGTATTACACGGCAAAGTTTATTATGGCGTGATTCGCAAGGCGGTTTTCACGTTATTTAGCCGTATTCGGGGTTTTCCCCCAAGAGAGGATTTTAAACATGAGCAAAAATTTAGAAGAACTTCCCAGTGTGGAAGTATTGGTAAACACTTCATTTGAAGAAACACGTATTGCGATATTGGAGGACGGCCGCGTCAATGAACTGATTTGGGAACGCCGCGGTGCTCTTAATATTGTGGGAAATATTTATAAAGGCACCGTGGAAAATGTATTGCCCGGAATCTCAAGTGCATTTTTGAATATCGGATATGAAAAGAATGCTTATTTGTATATTTCGGATGTCATTGGAAACGATAAAAAGAACATTGATAAAGTGCTTCATAAAGGGCAGGAAGTGATGGTGCAGGTAGTAAAAGATGCGATTAGCACCAAAGGGATGAAAGTAACCATGGATGTTACGCTTCCGGGCCGGTATTTGGTATTAACTCCGCATCAAGGATTTGTCGGTGTATCAAAAAATATTGAAAGTTCGGATGCCCGCCACAAACTCAATGAAATTGTGCAAGAACTTGCCGAAAAACATTTAAACGGTATGGGATGTATTGTCCGTACGGAAGCCGAAGAAGCCAGTAAGGAAGAACTGGAACGGGAAGTGAAATACCTGTACCGCCAATGGCAATCGATTGTTAAAAAATTTGAAAATTCCCGCTCTCCACGTTTATTGCATGAGGATATGGATGCCGTGTTGCAAGTAGCGCGGGATGTATTGTCCGAAAATGCCAAAGTTTATATGCTCGATAATAAAAAAGACTATGAACGGGTCTTGGATTTTGTGGAAAAAAATTCTCCCGATTTGGCAGACCGTGTTAAACTTTACAAAGGCAAAACGCCGATTTTTGAAGCGTATAATGTGGAGCCGGAAATTGACAATTTGCGCAAAACAAAATTGCCGCTGCCGAATGGGGGAAGTATTATTATTCAGGAAGCGGAATCGTTGTGCGCGATTGATGTAAACACCGGAAAATTTACCGGCAACAAATCACAGGAAGAAACGGTAACCCAAACCAATATTGAGGCCGCCGGTGAAATTGCCCACCAACTCCGCTTGCGCAATATTGGCGGAATTATTGTGATTGACTTTATTGATATGCGCAAAGCTTCCAGCCGCCACCGCGTAGTAGAAGCACTGGCACAAGCGGTGCATGGCGACCGGGCTAAAATCCGCATTTTACCGATTACCCGCTTGGGCTTGGTAGAAATGACGCGGGAACGTAAGCGGGCCAGTACCGGTAGTTTTATTAGCGAAGAATGTCCGCAATGCCACGGTTCCGGGCGTGTATTATCGGCCGAAAGTATGCGTATTAAAATTCAACGGGAAATTTACGATTTAACCAACGGTCGTCCGGGCGGAAATTTGCGGGTTGTTTTACATCCGGTGTTAGCGGATGCTATTAAACAACGGCAAGAGGATATTGAACAAAATATCCACCGGACGTTAAAGATTCAAGCAGATCCGCAACTTGCTTGGGAAGATTACAAAATCGTACTGGAATAAACACTTCTTTTTACCGGCGGAAAGTACATGCGAAAACGTATCCTGGGAATCTTACTGGCGATTAGTTGTATGGCCTGTTTTGCGCACGCGCAAGGCAAGGTTTCCGTGGCGGTATCCGGTAATAACCGGGGAAGTGTTCCTTCGGTAGAATTAAATGGGACTACGTATGTAGATGTTCAAAAAATGGCGCGTAAAGTTGGGGCCGGAGTAGAGTTGTTTGCTCAAGCCAAACAAGCCAAAGTAACGGCCCGCGGATTTTATGCCATTTTGACGGCCCCTTTAAGCGAGATCATTGTAAACGGTAACCAGCAAAAACTAAAATCTCCGGTGGTGATCCGCGGCGGTGTGATTATGGTGCCGGTTTCCTTTTTTACATTGCCTTCCTTGCAAAAAGCACTTCAAAAAGAGATTTCATTTTCAAATGATACATTATGGATCGAACGTCCTTTTGATTTAGAGAGGATTGAAAATGTCGTAAATTCTCGCGAGAATGAAATTGTTTTTGCTTCCCGGAAACAAGAAGTGCGTTGGTCCTTGCAAGAACCCAACAAACATACCCTAACGATTACGTTGCCGGGGGTTACGTTAAAACGGGATGAGCATTTCCGCTTCCGCACGGACTTTATTTCATCGGCTGATTTGTATCAAGATCGGGATCAGGTGCTGATTAAGATAATTTTAGGAAAATCGGCCAAAGTCTGGGATATGTCTAAACAAGGAAATACCTTGCGTTTGCGTGTTGCCGCTACTGCGGCAAAGACGGATAAACAACCGGAGCCACCCCTTCCAAAAGAAAGCCCGGTTACAACTGTTACTCCTACGGAAAATGTAGCGGATTCTACCTTGGCGATCCCTTCTGTTTTAGCCGAACAGGAAACGGAAAACTTGGCTCATTCAACGGCCCAAAATGCTTTATCTGCTGTTGAAAGTAAAGATGATTTTGAAGAAATGTTCCCGTCCGGTGCAGATACCCCGGTTATGAAGGCAGACCATGACGCGCCGGTATCTGATACCCCTGTACTTCAGGCGGCGCAAGCGGGGGATAGTGCGCCTATTATGAAGGCGGATACCAATCCGGGTCCTTCCAATACGCCTGTTTTCAAAGCAGAACCGCAACCGGTGAGTATCAGTGCAAAAAAACGAAAAATACGCATTGTGGTGGACCCGGGGCATGGAGGGAAGGATGCAGGTGCCGTCCGTGGACGCTATAAGGAAAAGGAATGGAATTTGCTGGTGGGTAATGAGTTGGTTAAACTGTTGAAAAAAGGCGGATTTGAAGTCAAAGTAACGCGTAGTACAGATGTGTTTATTGCGCTGGGCGAACGCGCGCGGATTTCAAACGAATTTAAGGCCGATTTATTTGTGTCGATTCACACGAACGCTTCTAAAAATAAAAATGCAAATGGGTTCCAAGTGTATTTTCGCTCCGAAAAAGCGACCGATAAAGAAGCGGCCGAAACCGCGGCATTAGAAAACGAAGCCATGCAGTACGAAGAAGCCCATACAAAAATTTTAGATGCGTTATTGCAATCTATGGTCAAAAACGAGTTTATCAATGAAAGTTCTAAATTGGCCGGGTATGTCCGCAATGCGGTGTATAAACAGCCGGGGATTGGGATTGCGGTCAACCAAAACAATAGCGTGCGCCAAGCGAATTTCTATGTGCTCAAAGGGGTGCAAAGCCCATCTATTTTAGTAGAAATGGGTTTTATCAGCAATCAAAAAGACCGGGCGCGCCTGTCCAACAAATCAGCCCGGGAAAAAATGGCCCTGGGTATTTACAACGGTATTGTAAATTACACCAAAAAAGAAATTAAAAAATAGCTGACGAATTTAAATAGGATTATTGACCCCATTAAACATTTTGCAGTATTCTTCAGAATCGTAGCATACAATGTGGTTTGGATGAGGCGCTTCTGGACAAGTTCCGTATTGTAAGGAATATTTTGCGTCATCTACATCTAACTCAAAAAGATTATTTGTTTTGTTATCTATGCGAATAGCCACGGGGCTATTGCTGCCAACACAATGTGTTCCATATGCTACTCCGTTTGTGTCATAACACCAGTGTTTATTACAACATCTTTCAACATTGCCATCTGAGTCACAAGTGAACCCGTTGCCTAGTTCAATACCCATTTCTTCCTTAGAAGCATAAGAAAAATCGCCTTCCATTTCCGATATTTCTAATCGTTGATTTATATATCTAAGCATTTGTATCGCTTCAGTAGCGCGGCTTTTTTCAACAGCTTTTGGTATTGCGGCACTGCCACCGCGGATAAAATGCCGATAATCAGTACCACTACTAACAACTCCACCCGCGTAAAACCGTTCTTGAACATATACGCCCTCCTTATTATTTTTTTAATTATACTATAAAATGATACTTATAGTCCGTGTACTTATAAAATGCAAAACAGTATTTTTTAAGTATGCAGAAAACAACTTATTCCAAAAGAGACAGAAAATTTTTAATTGCCTTCGGGTTACAAGTACGCAAACTGCGCAAGGAACGGGGATTTTCACAGGAAGATTTTGCATTAGAAATTGGCCTGGACCGCACCTATATGGGCGGCGTAGAGCGGGGAGAGCGTAACGTGGCATTATTAAATATCCGGCGTATAGCAAATGGACTTAACCTCTCCGTTTCCGAATTGTTGAATTTCCCGACTAAATAGTACAATAGACGTATGCCAAGCAGTATCCGACTCTTTCTTATTTTTTTCAAAATCGGCTTGTTTACGTTAGGCGGCGGATATGCCATGTTGCCGCTGATCGAACGGGAGTTGGTGGATAAACGGGCCTATTTTTCCCGTCGGGAATTTTTAGATATAGTGGCAGTGGCTCAAGCTGCACCGGGCATTTTAGCGGTTAATATGGCTATTTTTACCGGTTATAAGTTGGGCAAACTGCGTGGCGCTCTGTGTGCCACCTTAGGGGCCGTGCTACCTTCCTTTAGCATTATTTTAGCTGTTGCGTTATCCTTTCGTTCGTATCAAACCAATCCCTGGGTGGTCCGTATTTTTAAGGCAGTCCGCCCGGCGGTGGTGGCATTGATTGCGGCCCCTGTTTTCCGCTTGGCCGCTGCGGCTAAAATTAACCGGAAAACAGGATGGATAGTGGGGCTGGTGGCCGGGGGCGTTTGGTTGGGAAAAATCTCTCCGGTTTATGTGATTATAGCGGCAGGCTTGGGGGGCTGGATATATCAATTGCTTAGGAAACGTACATGAGCATTTATCTTCATTTATTTTTAACTTTTTTTAAAATCGGTCTTTTTAATTTCGGTGGCGGATATGCCATGATTTCGTTTATTCAAAACGAAGTGGTATATAAACATGCGTGGCTTTCTACGGCACAATTTACGGACGTGGTGGCAATCAGTCAAGTAACGCCCGGACCGGTAGGGATCAATATGGCTACCTACACCGGTTATATGGCCGCCGGACATGTGGGAGGTGCGTGGGTGGCTACGGTGGCGGTGTGTTTACCGTCTTTTATCATTATGTTGCTTATCAGTAAGTATCTGTTAAAGTATCAACATACTTGGGGAGTAGAATCTGTATTTTCCGGCTTGCGTCCGGCGGTAATTGGTTTGATTGCGGCGGCGGCGCTTGGGTTGTGTAATGCGGAAAATTTTGTTGACTATAAAAGTATTTGTATTTTTGCGGCTGCTTTTGCGGCGGTGTGGAAATTGAAATGGGGGGCTGTCAGTATTTTAGCGGCAAGCGGCATATTGGGACTTATTTTATATTAAAAGTTAGAAATAAATAACTTTATTTATCCAGATAAAACTCCGTTTTTATAGATGGAGTTTTTTAATTTTAAAAAATTATTGTTAGTTTTAACTAACTTTTGTATAATATACTTAATAACTTAAATAAACCGAGGAAACTTATGAAAAATACCTTACATCTAGTTGTATCAACCCTGCTTTTTTTAGCCGTTGGAACAGCAGCCAATGCTTTTAATGTATCAAATGAAAATGTGGAACGCCGATTAACGCAGACCATAGCGGCTGAGCAAGCGCGTGTCCTGTTTAGTGCTGAGTGGGAAAAAGAGGTTCGTATGCGAGATGTGATGGCCCGCCCGCCTCGAATGGGGGCCGGCAATCCGGTCATTCGCGTGGCGCAAGAAAAAACTTCCTGCCAGGGAATGCTGTTGGCGGGCAATCAAAAGGTGGCTGTTCCGGCAACGTGTTTAAAACATAAAGATTTTGTGTTAAAGAAAGTAAACCTTATCTTTTCCAATCAACGCAAAGCCGTCGGAACAGCGCAGTCCACTTATATAGAAGGTGATATGGGATATATTCTGGTTAAAACAGAGGCATCCCGGGGACTGATGGGGGTTCCTGTGGCAAGTGTGCGGGAAGGAATGGCTTTGCAAGAGGTCTATGGAAATAGCATGACCCGTACTTTGCACCAGTTTTTTAATTCTTTCGGGGTTCCGTTCAAAGTGCGTCGGCACCGTATCGGCCGCCAATGGCCCAAAAATAAATTACAGGTTGGCGAACCGGTTATCTTTAATGGAAAATTGGTTGCTTTGGTCAAGGAAGTTCCTCACTGGTACGGGACGTTTTGGGGTAGTGTTTCTGAGGATTCGCTAGCCATATTTCGTCGTTAAACGTTATTGCAGTGCCCGGATATTTTTTAGCCGAGATATTCGGGAGTCTCCTATACAAAAACAGCCGCCGGGCATTCGCACCCGGCGGTTGTTTTACAAAAAATAGGTTAGCAATCTGCGGTATCTTGCGGGGTATATTTCAAGGTTTCATCCGCAAACACCGCGTCTTTGTGCTCATTAAGCCAACGGCGGTGCAGTTTATAGTCCGGGCAAAACTGCGCGACTAATTGCCAATATTCGGCGCTATGGTTCATGTGTATCAAATGGCACAGTTCATGCACCATCAAATAATCTTGTACGGCAGGAGGCATTTTGATAATACGGTACGAATAATTGATATTTTTTTTGCCCGAACAACTGGCCCAAAGTGTTTTTTGGTCTTTTAGCACAATGTGATTATATTCAACACCGATTTTTTCCGCCCATTCTTTTGTGCGCATTTTTAACACTTCGTCGGCTTTTTGGCGTAGCCAATCGGTAACAAGTGTGCCGGGGTTATCGTTTTTAGTTTGCAAATAGATATGAAAAACAGTTCCGTCAAAAGCAACGCCCGGTTCTTGGTCCGGCGTTAAGTAGATGCGGGCTTCATGTAAATCCCCGTTATACAGCACGCGGTTTTGCACGGCAGCACTTTGCTCCGCCGCGTTTTTGCTGTCGGTTTGCGTTTGCGGACCGAAGATTTCCGGCATTTCTTTTTTTAGTTTTTCTAAGAATAGTTTTACGTCACTAATCACGCTTTGTGTATCTGCCATAATAAGTATTATATCAGTTTCTAATTAACTTAAGAGGGAAAAAAATATTTTTTACCGCCATAATTTTATACAATAACCCTATATCAGTGAGGTGCCTATGAGTACACAAACATTACAAACAACTCCGCTTGCCGCACGTTGCGAGCAAGCCGGCGGAAAAATGGTTGATTTCCACGGGTGGTTACTCCCGGTTCAATTTGAAGGAATCCTAGCCGAACACAAAGCCGTGCGCGAAAGTGCCGGTATGTTTGATGTTTCCCACATGGGACAGATTTTTGTGGAAGGTAAAGAGGCGTGGCCCTTTTTACAATACGTCAATTGTAATAACATTAAAAACGGCCCGGCGGAAGGGACATACTCACATATTTTGACAGAACAAGGTACCATTATTGATGATGCTATTTCGTTTTGTTTGGCGCCGGATCAATTTTTGGTAGTAGTCAATGCGGCTTGTGCGGATGAAGATTTTGCCTGGTTTACCAAACAGGCCAAGAATTTTGACGTTACCGTGCGCAACGAAAGCAGTAAGTGGGGGATGATTGCTATTCAAGGTCCCAAAGCCATTGAGATTGTGAACGGCATGATTCCCGGTGTAAACGATTTACCGCGCTTTCACATTAGTCCGCTTACCCTGTTTGACAAAGAGGGTTATATCACCCGTACCGGGTATACCGGGGAAGACGGGGTAGAAATTATGCTTCCCAACGATACCATTGGCTTGTTGTGGGACGAACTGTTAAAACACGGGGTAACTCCTTGTGGATTGGGTGCGCGGGATGTACTTCGCTTGGAAGCCGGGTATCTGCTCAATGGAGAAGATGCCAACCAAACGCGAACACCGTACGAGGCCAATTGCGGTTGGGTGGTGAAATTAAACAAAGAATCTTTTATCGGTAAAGAAGCACTTGTTGCGCGGAAAGCAGCCGGATTCCGCCAGAAATTGGCGGGCTTTGTGCTGATGGTGCCGGGTGTTCCGCGCAGTGGATGTAAAGTATTTGTCGGTGGGGATGAAAAAGGCGTATTAACCAGCGGTACTTTTTCTCCGCTTTTTAAAGGAATTGCGGTTGGCTATTTAGATACGGATGTTCCCACGGATAGCGAAGTTGATATTGAAATTCACGGCCGCCGTTTGCGTGCCAAAGTAGTTAAACCGCCGTTTTATCAAAATCGGGTATAAGGAGAGTCTATGTATAATCAGGAAAATTGTCGTTTTGCCAAAACACACGAATGGGCATTTATAGAAGCAGATGTGGCTGTGGTAGGCATCAGCAATCACGCCCAGGAAGAAATCAGCGATATTGTATTTGTTGATTTACCGAAAATCGGTCAAAAGGCCGAAGCAGGTAAAAATTGCTGTGTGGTAGAATCGGTTAAATCAGCCAGTGAAATTTATGCACCGGTCAGCGGTGAAATTGTAGAAGTAAACGAAGCCCTGAACGGGGATCCGGCATTGGTGAACCGTGAACCGCACGGCAACGGATGGCTTTTTAAAATCAAAATGACAAATCCGGCCGAAGCAGATGCTTTGTTGGATTTTAACGCCTATCAGGCTACGATTGTAAAATAATTAAAAAATCCCCCAGGTTTCCCGGGGGTTTTTAAACTTATGTTTATACCGCATACTATTCAAGACGAACAAGAAATGTTGCACGCCATTGGCGTAAACAGTTTGGAAGATTTACTGCAACAAATTCCGGCAGATTTGCGTACCTGCGCATTTCATCTGCCGCAAGCCCTTACCGAACAAGCCCTTTCTGCCCACTTACGTGAGTTGGCTTCCCAAAATAAGTCGCTTAAAAATTTTATCGGGGCTGGATGTTATGAGCATTTTATTCCGGCGGCTGTTCCCGCGCTTTCTTCCCGCGGTGAGTTTTTAACGGCCTATACACCGTATCAGGCCGAAGCCAGCCAAGGTACGCTCCAAACGATTTATGAATTTCAAAGTTGTATCTGCGCGCTATTTGATATGGACGTGGCTACCGCGTCCCATTATGACGGAGCCACGGCACTTGCCGAAGCAGTTCTTGCCGCGCACCGCGTAACGGGCCTTCGTGAAATTATTATTTCTCCGCTTTTACATCCGCACTATCAAGAAGTATTAAAAACATATACCCAGCATAGCGGAGTAACGCTTACTTATGCCAAAGCAACGGCGCAAGGTACGCTGGATGTAGAGGCCTTAAAAATGCAAGTGTCGGATCAAACGGCTTGTGTCGTGTTGCCGAATCCAAACTTTTTGGGATATATTGAACAGGCCGAAGCCGTTTCTCAAATTGCACATTCCTGCGGGGCACTTTTAGTAGCGGTGGTAAACCCGATTTCGCTGGGCGTGTTACAAACACCGGGGGCTTATCAGGCCGATTTTGCAGTAGCCGAAGGCCAAGTGTTGGGTAACCCGATGAATTTTGGCGGACCCGGCCTGGGAATTTTAACGGCTAAAAAAGCATATATGCGTCAACTGCCCGGCCGTATGGTGGGGATCGCCAAAGATAAACAAGGCCGCCGTGCTTTTGTGTTAACTTTGCAAGCGCGTGAACAACATATTCGCCGCGAAAAAGCCGCCTCTAACATTTGTTCCAACGAAGCCATTTGTGCGCTTAATGCTGTGATTTATTTGACACTCTTAGGCCCGCAAGGACTTCAAGAAGTGGCGGAACTCAATGTGGAACGCGCACATAAATTGGCGGAACAAATTGGGCAAGTGAGCGGTTTTCACGTGCAACAAGACTCTCCTTTCTTTAATGAATTTGTGGTAACGTGTCCGCGACCGGCTGCCGAAGTAATTGAAAAAATGGCCGCTAAAGGTTTTGCCGCCGGATATGATTTGGGAGAAAACCGCCTTCTCGTCTGTGCTACGGAAATGTGCACGGAAGCAGATATAAAAGCATACGCCCAAGCGTTGGGGGAAATTTAGTATGGAAGAAATTTTAAAGCACAACGAACTTTCGATTGAAAAATCCCGTCCGGGCCGCCGCGGCGTTCGTTTCGAAACCACTCAAAAACACGCGGCTGATTATTTACCGGCCGCTTATCTGCGCCGCCAAAAACCGAATTTGCCCGAATTAAGCGAATTTGATACGGTGCGTCATTTTACGCGGCTTTCGCAACTGAATTATTCGTTAGATGCACAATTTTATCCGCTTGGCTCGTGTACCATGAAGTATAACCCGAAAGCGTACGACGTGTTATCGGTTTTGCCGGGATTTGCCAATGCACACCCGTTTGCCCCGCAATCGGCAGTGCAAGGTACGCTCAAAGCGTTGTATGAATTGCAAGAGGGGCTCAAAGCCATTACCGGGCTGGCGGCATTTACTTTACAGCCGGCGGCCGGGGCGCACGGGGAACTGACAGGAATTTTAACGGTTCGGGCCTACCATGATTCACGGAAAGATTGGGACCGCACTGAAGTGATCGTTCCCGATACGGCCCACGGTACCAACCCGGCGACAGCCAATATGGCCGGATATACGGTGGTAAATATCAAGTCCGGCGCTGACGGCTGCGTGGATTTACAAACGTTACAGGCGGCATTATCTCATAAAACGGCGGCCGTTATGTTGACGGTTCCTAATACGGTGGGACTGTTTGAAAAAAATATCCGCCAAATTGCCGAGATGGTGCATAAAGCGGGCGCGCTTTTATATATGGACGGTGCGAACTTTAATGCGCTGATTGGTCTAGCCAAGCCGGCTGATTTCGGGGTGGATGTAATGCACTTGAATTTGCATAAAACGTTTGCGGCTCCGCATGGTGGCGGCGGCCCGGGTTCCGGCCCGGTCGGCGCGGCTGCACACGTGGCGAAATTTTTGCCGAAACCGTTTGTCGTGTGCGAAAACGGAGTATATCGGTTGGAAGCGGACCGCGCGGAAAGTATCGGTAAAATGAAGGCCTTTTACGGCAACGCGGCGGTGTGTTTGCGCGGACTTTGCTATTTAAAGCAATTTGACGGAAAAACGCTTAAAACGATTGCCGAAAAAGCCATTTTAAATGCCAACTATGTGCGTGCTAAACTCAAAGGAAAATTCAATGCATTTTTTGATACAAATTGTATGCATGAGTGTGTGCTTTCCATTGATCCGCATGTGATGAACGGTGTACATACGAGCGACGTGGCCAAACGCCTCTTGGATTATGGCTTCTATGCTCCCACTATTTATTTCCCGCTGATTGTACCCGAGGCTTTAATGATAGAGCCGACGGAGACGGAAAGTAAGGAAATGTTGGATGCATTTGTAGCCGCGCTTGAAAAAATCTACGAAGAAATCCAAACAGAGCCGGACGTGGTAAAGGCCGCACCGCATACCCAATGTGTAGAACGCATTGATGAAGTATCGGCGGCGCGCCAGCCGAACTTGCGATGGTAAAATAACGGCTGTTCGTATGCTTTGAAACTCGCCAAACAGCGGCAATAGAAGTATTGCCGCTGTTTTGCTATCCCAGCCAACAATTTTCCAAATTCTGCCAATTTGCGTGTGACTTGGGCTTGACGTAACTGTCATTACGCCTATGCGCCCAACTTACCCACGCAACTTGGAGCGAATTTGAAAAATCAGGACAAACTTTCGTAAAGGGTAGTCTTGCAACGCGGTGCGTTGTTTTGCAGACGTACGCGGCACTCAACTTGTGGCCTTGCCTAGGCTCAAAAATGAAAACAGGGCGTGCTATTATACCGCGAAATTTCAAAACAGCGGACGCGAAGTTTTGTTTACGCAGAAAAGCGGCAATAAAAGTTGCCGCTTTTCTTATTATTCCGGACAATAATTTTTCAGAATGTAATCCGTTATTTTGTAACTTCTTTTTGCTGGCGTACACAAATAATTAAATCGTATTTTACTGCTTGTACCCGGTTTTGAACTGCCCGGAATTCATCCCAGATTTCTATGCTTAAATCATGCAACGAATCGGGCAATTGCTTTTGTAAATCTGTTAATTTTATTTGTAAATCTTGCAGTCCGTCTTCGGCTTCGGCGCACGTCCATAGGGCGCGCTGTAAAGGTTGTTTTTTCATTGGGATTCTCCGAAAGATCGGGCTCAAACAAAAACGGCTATTTCATTTGAGCCAAAGACACTAACCCAAACAAAACAGCCGTAGTTTGCCACCCATGTGGGTGGCAAACATTCGGTACAAACAGAAACGGGTAATTAGTCCGTTTCCGGTTTATACCTGATTGGCTGCTTTTGGAGTGTCTTTGTGCTGACTGTCGGCAGCGCTCCGTTTCTTAAACGGTTCCAAAAACAGAAAAATTGTCAATTTATTATACCATAATTCTATTCAGTACATGCCGCCGTAATTTTGATATAATTTTAGACGGTAATTAACTATGAATTTCATGCTGGCAACACCCCCCTTAAACGTTTACGAGCACATGGCTCTGGACGAAATCACCGTGCTTTCCCGCCCGGCGGAAACAACCTTGCGTTTTTATCATTGGACACCCGGCCCGGCAGTAACGTTTGGCTATGCCCAACCGTTGCGGGCCGTGCAGGCACTTGTAAACGCGCGCGGAAAAACATTTCAACTAACCCGTCGTCCTACGGGGGGAGGGGTGGTCTTTCATGAGGATGATTTAACATTTTCGTTGGTGTTTGTTGCCCCGGGGCGTCCGGCTGAAATTTATGCCCGGTTTCATGCGCTGATTCAACAGGAGTTAATGCAGGTTTCGCCCCAAACTTTTGGGTTGGAAGGAGCCGTTTCAAAAGAACGATACCGTCCGGCCACTGCTGCCGGAGCCAGCGCGTGTTTTACAAACCCGGTAGCAAACGATTTACTCGCAGACAACGGGACCAAAATTTTAGGAGGTGCGTTGCGGCGCTTTGGAAATACCGTGCTTTATCAGGGATCTTTGCAACTGCCTCATGCGCGGGAAAACCCAATTTTTAAGCGGGCGATTATTGAAGCCGTCCGTAAGTTTTTAGGGGTAGATTTACGGCCGGATGCGGTTTCTATACCTTTGTTGGGGCAGGCTAAACAGCGGGCACTATCCCTCTATCAAACAACAGATTGGTTGGAGAAATTTTAATGGCTCGGTTGGTTAAATTCTTTATTGCATTCGTTTTGTTGCCCACGGTGGTATTTGCGGCAGTGGAACTGGTACATTTGTTTGCGGCTATTTTTTCCCAATGGAAAATGGCGGTATTATTGCTGGCAGGCGCGGGGGTGTATAGCATCATCCACTATGCGTGGTATAATTTTTCGCGGATGTATGTGTTTGGGCACGAAATGACCCATGCGTTGGCGGCTTTTTTGTGCGGATACCGCGTTCATCAAATTTCGGTACGCAAGGAAAGCGGATTTGTAAAGATGGATCAAACAAACGCTTTTGTGGTGCTTGCCCCGTATTTTATTCCTTTTTATACCGTTGTTTTTGCTTTTTTGTATTTGGTAATCGGCTTATTTATCGATTTAACTCCGTATAGCCGATATATGTTGTTTGCCATTGGCTTTTTGACGGCTTTCCACTTGATACAAACCTTTCAAACGCTGTGGGAAGCGGACCAACCGGACCTGAAACTGGCCGGCGGTAAGATTTTTTCTCTCGTAACGATTTTATTGGTCAATTTAATTCTTTTAGCGTGCGTATTAAAAATTTTATTTCCGCAGGTCATTTCGCTAACACAAGCCGGGCTTCACGTACTGCGCGGTACGCTTAATCTCTGGCGAATTATAGTAAACTATATAATAGAACAAATCATTAACGCGGTATAAGCATGGCAGAAAAATTTAAGAAAAAACGCTGTTGGGGCCTTCGCAGTTGGCGACTTTGTAAACGAAGTACCGCCTTTTTGCTGCGTGTTGTTTTGCTTATTTTGATGTTTCTGTTACTGTTATTTGTCGGTGCTTGGATTTTCCTGGTTAAAACCTTTAACGCACAACGCATTAGTGAAGTGATTGCGGAAGAACTGCAAAAACGGTTGGACCGTCCGGTGGCGGTTTCCTCGATAGATTTAACTTTTTTAAACACGGTGGAATTAAAAGGATTTCAGGTATTGGATACGGTGGGGGCCCCAGGATCGGCTTTGGTATCTGCAGATAAAGTAACCCTGCGTTTTAGGTTGTTGCCCTTGTTGGAACACCAACTGATTATTGATGAGGTGGTATTTAAATCTCCGCGGTTTAGCATTATCCGTTTAGCCGACGGCAGTAACAATATTCCCCGCTTAAAACATGTGGGAAATACGGTTTCTACCGGGAGAACTTCCGGCGAGAAACTAACGGTCAGTGTAGAAGATTGGACGGTTAAAAACGGGGTGTTAAGTTACCAGGATCAAACCAGCGGAACGACCCATGCCGTGTATGGATTTAATTTACAGTTAGAACAATTGCGCTTTGATGAATTATCCCGTTTTTCCTTGGATATGGTATTAAGAAACCAATGGAAAAATGGAATTGCTGACATGGAAATTGAAGGAACCGGGCATGTCAACTTTGCGGATTTTAACTGGGAGGAATTTGAAATACGCGATTTGCGGACGAAAGTCTTTTTATTCCAAAGCCCGGTCCAACTGACCATAGACCTGGATAATTTGAAGACGCCCCATTTTAACATTCGGGCGCAAGTTCCTGCTTTTACCGATAAACAATTATCGGTTTTCCATTTGGAGAAAACACCCTTTTCCGCACCTCCATCTTCCGTAGTTGCAACGGGTGTCTTAGATCAAAATTATCAGGTGCTGAAAATAAATCAACTGGTGGTTTCCGCGGATGATGTGAAATTGGAAGGCAAAGGGCAGTTGAATTTTGAGTCTGCCCCGTATACGGCTGATTTTAAATTTTCCACCAATGTATTTAATTTAGCCGGAAAAGAAAAGTATTATGCTGTGCTGGGAAAATATAAACTAAAAGGAAAAGGATCGGCAGAAGGGGCTATTTCCCGGCAAAAAGGCAACTATCAGTTAGATTTGCTTACCTTGCGTGCGCAAGAGATGAAGGGATCCTTTTACGGCTTTGAAGCCGAAAGTGTAACCGGAGAATTCCAGGCAAAAAAGAATTTTACAGATCTGTATGCTTCCACTTCAAACGGTAAGGTAACGGTCCAACATACTGTATTTGATAAATTGAGTTCCAGTGCCAGTTGGCGAAACGGTAACCTATATGCTTATATTGCCGGTGCGGAACTCAACGGCGTGCCGGTAAAACTGAATACTTCAGTTCAAAATTTAAAAAGTTCCCGCCGGAAAATCCGTTCCAACCTGCATTTTTCAAATTTTGATCCGATGAAATTTATTGCAACGGTGCAGGATTTTGTAGATGTTATTGAGCCGCTTACTCCTTCGCATGCGCCCAAGCCGGTTGTAGAGGGCGATTTGGCATGGTTGCGCAATTTTAGGGACCGTCTGCCCGATTTTATGAGCAATTTTTCCGGTACAATTACAGCGGATACTTTTTCCAGCCAAGTGCTTTCTGCGCAAAATTTTAGAGGCGAATTTGAACTCTCCGGACTAAAAGCCGGTATGAAACAACTATCCGGCAGTATTAAAGCACAATTGGAAAACGGTGTGATTCATCAAATGGAAAAATTAGCCGAAGAACAGCAGGCACTTAATGTAACGTTCCAACCATTTATCATTATGCACCGTATGGAACGTGCCGGAAGTTTTAAGGTGGGTAAAGTGCTTAAAGATGTATCTTTTACCGAAATGTCCGCCGGAACTGCTTTTGAAAATGGCCGGATGCAAATTACCAATGCATATACGGTAGGGCCCTCTATATCGGCCGCAGTTAGCGGATGGGTTGACTGGGTGAACGAAAATTTTGATATGATTATATGGACAATGTTTTCCAATACGTCCCGTTCCGGGGCGTTAGCTGAAAACTTAACGGATGAATCCGGAAATCCGGCGTTGGCGTTTCGGGTGTCTTCTTCGATGTTAAAACCCAAAGTGGACATGCAGCGCGCCAAAAAGACCGGTGCCACTATCCGTGCGGCGCAAGCCATGGGTTTGCAAACCGATTTTAAGACAGGAAAAGATTTTGTACAAGGAGATTTCCATGCCAAGAAATAATCTAGATATTTTATGTTTGCTCCAAGAACACGGAGCCATTTTAGAGGGTCACTTTGCCATGCCTTCCGGGTTCCATAGTCAAACGTATATTCAAACCTCTTTACTTTTACAGCACCCGCATTTAGCGCAAAAAATTGCCAGTGCGTTGGCTGATAAATTTACCAAAAATGCGGATGTAATTATGGCATTAACCCCGTCTAACTCTGTACTGGCGCAGGAAGTGGCACGCGTGCGCGGGGTACGTGCCATTTTTGCTTCTAAAGATGAGCAAGGCGGAATGATTTTGAAACATAATTTTTCCATCAAAGAAGGGGAAAACGTACTGATTGTGGATGATGTGGCTGTTTCCGGACGTAAAATCAACAAAGCCATTGAATTAGTCGGGAACTTTAAAGGTAATGTTATTGGCGTGGGGGTAATTGTAGACCGATCCATGGGATATTTACCGCTGACGGTGCCGTTGCGCTCGTTATTGGCTTATCCGATGCAGACATTTTGCGCGAAAGAATGTCCGCTTTGTGCGGCTAAAATTCCGTTTAGCCAATTGGAAGAATTAAAAGGACTTTAATATGCAGGAAATTAAATTAAAAGCGAAAGAAGAACGTCGGCTTAAAGCCGGACACTGGTGGATTTTCTCCAACGAAATCGACGGACTTGATACTTCTATTGAACCGGGAACCTTGGTGCGGGTTCTTGCCAGCGATGGCACACAAGCCGGGATCGGTTATTTTAATCCGCACAGTTTAATTGCCGCACGGCTTTTGCTCAAAGGCGAAGGTGATTTGCCGGAAGATTTTGTATTTGAAGCGTTAGATGAAGCATACGGCCGGCGTAAGGAAATCGGCGTGCGCAAGTATGGCCGGATGTGCTACGGCGAAGCTGACCAACTGCCGGGGCTGGTGATTGACCGCTATGGAGATGTGTTAGTGATGGATGTGCTAACCGCCGGGATGGAAAAATTAAAACCGCAAATTACGAAAGCCGTCCAAAGAATTTTTAAACCCAAAGGCATTTACTATAAAAACGACAGCGCATTCCGTGCGCTGGAAGGCTTAACCAATACGCCGGAAATTATCGGCGAAGTTCCCGAAGAAGTGGAAATAGAGGAAAACGGCGTAAAATATTTGGTACCGATTCGCGGCGGTCAAAAAACAGGTTTTTATTTTGACCAACGTGAAAACCGCGCGTTTTTAAAACCGTATTTTAAAGATAAATTGGTGTTGGATTTGTATTCGTATATTGGTTCTTTTGGTATTACGGCGGCGCTAGCCGGGGCGAGCCAGGTGTGGGGCTGTGATTCTTCTGCCGCTGCCGTAGAATATGCCCAAAAAAATGCTGAGTTAAATGGCGTAAAAGATGTGGCTATTTTCCACCGGGATGATGCCGAACGGCTTTTATCCGCCATGAAAAAAGGTGAACTGCCCGACCAGCCGGATATGGTGTTGTTAGATCCGCCGGCTTTTGTAAAAAGCCGCAAAGCACTTCCGCAAGCCGTGGGGCTTTACGTTAAACTGGTTAAAATGGCACTTGAAGGACTCAAGCCGGGCGGCTATTTAGCCTTTTCGACCTGTTCGCACCATGTTTCACGTGAATTATTTGTAGATATTATTCGCCAAGGTGTTAGCAAATCGGGACGTACGGCAGTACTGGTGGAACTGCGCGGTCAGGCAAAAGATCATCCGGTTTTGATGGGTATGCCGGAAACAGAGTACTTACACTTTGCGCTTATCCAAGTGCGGTAGATTAACATTCGTAAGGTATCTATTAAAACCACGCGGGTAATGCTCCCGCGTGGTTTGTTACAAAATTTCCAACGGGGCAAATTTAAGCATAAACGTACGGCGGGTGCCGTTTTGAAAAAGCACCGTAATTTTGGAACTCTCTCCCGATCCTGCAATTTGTACAATTTTCCCTTGCCCAAATACCCCGTGTTTGACTTGGCAGCCCACTGCCACGCCGTCTGCATTTTTTTTAACGGGTGTTTCGGGTGCTTTCGGGGTGGTGTGAACGGCTCCCGGTACGCGGCGCGGGTCGGAAAATGCGTATTTAGGGGCAGACGGTGCCGGGGCTGAATATAAGGAACCTAAACCGGGAGTGCGCCCGTAAGAAGCGGAAGTATAATCTAAATTATCGTCGTCTTGAATTTCGTAACCGTCTTCATCATACCGTTTTTGAAAACGGCTTTTGTGCGCGTATTGCTCAAAATCCCGGGTGTAGTTGCGCGAAGCATAGTTTTCGCCGTATTGGCGTTTGCGTTGGGTAAAGCGTTCGTAATTTCCGCCGGAATAACTGCTGTTTGTGCCCCAGGCAAAACGAGGCGTTGTTTCCTCCACTTGGTTTTCATCCAGCAGGCCGCTTTCAAACAAAAAGCGGGAGGGCAGATTTTCTTGCAATTGGCCGAATTTGCGGCGGGTGCGTGCGTAGGTTAAAAAGAGTCGTTTTTTGGCACGTGTCATGGCCACGTAACACAAGCGGCGTTCTTCTTCGGTTTCGTCTTCGTTGTCGCGCCCGATGGGAAACAGATTTTCTTCCAACCCGGTTACGAAAACATTATCAAACTCTAACCCTTTAGCCAGGTGCACCGTCATCAAAGTAACGGCTCCGCCTTCGCCGGCCTGGCTGTCATCTTCGCCGGACAAAAGCGAAATTTCTTGCAGAAAATCCGCTACGGACGGTTCTTTTTCTCCTTTTTCGCACCGTTCTTCATATTCTTTAACAGCGTTGATAAGAGCGTCCAAGTTTTGCAGGCGGGATTCGGCCTCCGGGTCTTTTTCCAACTCGGCTTTTACCGCATCCATATAGCCGGATTCCAGTAGAATTTTATGAAAAATATCGGCCGGATCCGTCAGCAGCATATCGCCGCGCCAGTTTTCAAACAGTTGCACCAGTTTGATAGCCGCCTTAACGGCCATGGAACTTAGTCCCGGCACGTAGGCTGCATTTTTAAGAGTATCATAAAGTGAAATTTGTTTTTCTTCGGCGTGAGCGAGTAATACTTCCTGTGCTTTAGCACCGATACCGCGCGCGGGCGTATTGATAATACGTAGCAGACTGACGTTGTCGGCCGGATTTACCAGTAAACGCGCGTAACAGAGAATATCCTTAATTTCTTTACGGTCATAGAAACGCACGGTGCCGACTAAGCGGTACGGAATTTGATAGCGGCGGAAATAGTCTTCAAAACTGCGGCTCTGTGCATTGGTACGGTAAAAAACCGCTATATCTTTGAGACTGGCTCCGTCGGTATCTACCAGTGCTTTAATGTTTTGGCTGACCCAGCGTGCTTCTTCCCCTTCGGTGCCGACTTGACGCACTTCAATCGGGTCGCCGGAGTCTTTTTCGGTAAATAGGTTTTTTTCTTTGCGCTTTTTGTTTTTGGTAATTAGTTTATTGGACGCTTCCAAAATTACTTTGGTGGAGCGGTAATTTTGCTCCAGCGTGATAGTTTTAGCATCCTTAAAATCTTTCTCAAATTCCAAAATGTTGCGGATATTGGCTCCACGCCACGAATAAATACTTTGGTCCGGGTCCCCCACTACGCACAATTTGCGGTGCTTGGCGGCGAGCATTTTAGTAATTAAGTATTGGGTATGGTTTGTGTCCTGGTATTCGTCCACCAAAATATATTGGAAAAAATCTTGGTAATAACTTTTAATATCTTCATGGTCGCGCAGTAAAACGACGGTTTTAACAAGTAAATCCCCAAAATCCAGTGCGCCGGCTTCTTTTAACTTTTGTTCATAGCGGCGATAAATTTCTGCGGTACGGATTTTAAAATCTATGCCCGAGGCCGTGGCTGCTTGCATCATGGTTTCCGGCCCGACCATATCGTCTTTGGCACGCGAAATTTGCGCTAAAATCTGGCCCACTTCTTTTTTAGGTTCTTTAACGCCCATTTGCTGCAAGAGTAGCGTGATTACTTTTTTCTGGTCGGTTTCATCATAGATTGCAAAATCTTTTGTTAGCCCTAACTTCTCAGCGTGTTGGCGCAAAATACGTACGCCAAACGAGTGAAACGTGTGGATCCACACGCGCCGCGCGCTTCCGGGAACCAGTTGTTCCACGCGCTCGCGCATTTCGCCGGCGGCTTTGTTGGTAAATGTAACCGCTAAAATACGCGAAGGGTTATACCCGTCCGAAATAAGTTTGGCAATTTTGGTAGTTAATGTTTTAGTTTTACCCGTTCCCGCACCGGCTACAATGAGGCACGGTCCTCCGTCGTAATTAACAGCGGCAAGTTGTTGCGGGTTGAGGGAACGTAACGATTCTTGCAAAGTCATTTTAGTTTTAGTTGTACAAACGTTTCAATATGTGGCGTGTGCGGAAAGAAATCAAACGCTTCCACGTGTAAAATATCGTAATGTTGCGTCAGCGTTTTAAGGTCCGTAGCCAGCGTGAGCGGATTACACGAAATGTAAAGCACGTTTTCTACGCCGCTCTCTGCCACCGCTTTGCACGCTTTAGGGTGCATGCCGCCGCGGGGAGGATCCAAAATAATCAGCGCATCCTTTTTTTCAATCGGTTGCTGTTTCACAAAATCTTCTACTTTGGAGCAAAAAAACTGTACGTTTTTTACCCCGTTTAACTTAGCGTTTTCTATCCCGTTATAAATAGCAGGCGCGACGGATTCCACACAAATACTTTTTTCGCACAAGTCCGCGCACGAGAGCGAAAAACTACCGGCCCCGCCGTATAAGTCGTAAATACGTTTAGGGGCCAGTTGTTTTACAAATTGCCGCACGCGGGAGTACATCTTTTGCGCGGTTTTGGTATTGGTTTGAAAAAACGATTGCGGAGAAAGTTGAAAAATTACTTCGCGCTCTTTTACACCGTTTTCATCCGTCAAAAAAATCTTTTCAAAAATATGGTCCTTGCCTTTTAATACGCGCAAACTTTCCGGCGCGGCTGTGTCGGCCAGGCCATTATTAACCGCCGCCATAATGTTGGCGTTGGGTAGCACGCTTTCCACGGCTTTAATAAATGTTTTTTCGTTAAAATCATCCGTTACAAACAGCACTACAATCTCTTCGCCGGTATTTTTCCCTTCCCTTAGTAGCAAATGGCGAAGAACACCCGTGTGTTTGCGTTGGTCGTAATAGGGTAAGTTTTCTTTTTCTGCCCACGCGCGGATTGCCGCCAACAGCGCGGGCAATTTATCGTTAAAAAGAGCACACTCGGTAATTTCCACTGCGCGGTCAAAACGTCCTTTATATTTAAAACCAAGTGCTTGTTCAAATTCGAGGGGTCGTGTTTTGTTGGCGGGGTCTTTTTTGTTGTAATCTTCGCGCCATTTAACTTGGTGACAAAAGCCCAGCTCCACTTTGTTGCGGAAGTAAAGCGGCTCGTCCGTTACCGTAACGGGAATATCCTGCGTCCAAAAATCTTTTAGTGTTTCTTGCAACTGCGCGCGCTTTTTAGCAACCTGTTCCTCGTAGGGGAGGTTTAACAGCGCACATCCGCCGCACACGCCAAAATGTTTACACGTTACGTTAGGCATTTATTTTAAACAGGCAAACGTCGCCGTCCTTTACAATATAGTCTTTGCCTTCACTACGGATGAGGCCGTGTTCGCGCAGGGCCTTTTCGTCGCCGTATTTTACTAAATCGTCAAAAGTATATACGTCGGCGCGGATAAAGCCTTTTTCAAAATCGCTGTGGATTTTACCCGCGGCTTGCGGAGCCGTACACCCCACCGGAATAAGCCAACTGCGTACTTCCACTTCGGCTCCGGCGGTAAAATACGTGCAAAGGTTTAACAGTTTCATCCCTTCGCGCACTACTTTTTCAAGCCCCGTATATTCACTCCCTGTTTCGGCGAGAAAGGCCTTCTTTTCTTCTTCGCTAAATTCGGCAATATCGGCTTCAAATTTAACACACAATTCCACAAAGCCCGCGCCGTTTTCCTTCGCATACGCGGCTACTTTGGCGGCATTTTGTTCGTTTCGTTTTTCGCTATTGTTTCCCACATACAAAACGGGTTTTGCAGTTAAAAATTGGTATTCTTTTAATTCTTCCGGCTCTAAACCTAACGAGGAAACCGGCTTGCCGTTTTCCAGAGCGGCTTTGATTGCTTTCATGCGTTCCCAAGCGGCAACGGCGTCTTTTTTGCCCGATTTGGCGTTGCTTGCCAGGCGGTCGCAAATTTTTGTGGCACTTTCCAAATCAGCGAGCATCAGTTCCGTATTAATTACTTCAATATCACGCAACGGATCTACAGAGTTCATCACGTGTGTAACATTTTCGTCTTCAAAGAGGCGCACCACATGGATAATGGCGTCCACTTCGCGGATGTTGGCTAAAAATTTGTTCCCGAGCCCTTCGCCCTGGCTGGCCCCTTTGACGATACCGGCAATATCCACAAATTTAATGAACGCGGCCGTTTTCTTGGGTGGTTTAAACATTTCAAACAGTTTATCCAGCCGCTTATCCGGGATCGGCACAATGCCCACGTTGGGCTCAATGGTGCAGAACGGATAGTTGCTGGCTTCTGCGCCGGCGCAGGTAAGCGCGTTAAAAAGGGTGGATTTGCCTACGTTAGGCAACCCGACAATACCAATTTCCATGGGAAAACTCCTTGGGACAACAAAAAAATGCTAAAAATCTACAAGATATTTTAGCATTTTAGTTCATCTCCCGCATTAAAAGGAACTTTGATATAATAAACCATACTCCGGGAGGGTTTATGTCTTTATCCAAAAAATTAAACCGTTGGAAAGAACAACAATTTATCAACCAAAAACAAGTGGACCAAATTTTAGCGTTTGAACGCCAACGCTCCGGCAACACCTTTTGGCGCACCGCTTTTATTATTGCCGGGTTACTCATTGGCTTAGGCGTATGTTTATTGGTAGCCTCCAACTGGGACGCGCTGGGCCCGATTTTCAAATTAACCGGAGATTTTATTATTTTAGCCAGCATTTTTTACACTACTTTCTGGTGCGTTACGCATGAGCGCAAAGGGCTTAGCGAACTTTTTGCCATTTTGTCTTTTTTGATGATCGGTGCCACGATTGGGCTTATCGGCCAAGTGTTTAATTTGGAAGGAGGCTGGAGTTCGTTTGCCCTTACTTGGGCCGTGCTGGGGCTACCGTTTGTGCTGGTGAGCCGGTCCATATTCTTTAATGTGGGGTGGTTGTGTCTATTTTTCAGTTTATTTAATAATTTTTCGAGTTTTTTATATTCTTCAAT
>CADBIY010000015.1 GCA_902794895.1 Candidatus Avelusimicrobium vaccinum
TTGTCTGTCCGTCTATACTTAGTTCCAACGTATGGGGGTGGTACGAAAAAACGGTTTTCGCACCGATCTTAAAATACGGCCATTTGCCGCGCGCACCCGTTGCGCCATGCTCCATAAATTTCCAAGCAATATCGGCTTCAATACCAACTCCGGCCAAATTCAAAAATAATTCCCCGTTGGCGGTCCCTGTATCGCAAAGCGCGCGCTCGGCACGTTGTAACCGCATGACGGCTTCTTCAAATAATAGCGGCATACCGATTTCACGCGCGAGTCCGTTTCCCGAGCCGCGTGGGATGATTCCCAATGCCGTTTGGCTGCCCAACAAGCCACGGGCGGTTTCGTTAATCGTGCCGTCTCCGCCAATGGCAACTACATTTTCAAAACCCAAAGAAACCGCTTCACGGGCCAGTTCCGTAGCATGCCCGGGCGCTTTGGTAAGGCGCATGTCCGCCCCCGGAAAATTGAGTTGAATCGTTCTTGCCAAATGATCTAAATCAGGCGGATTTTTGCCACTTTTGGGATTTAGAATGAAACGAATTTTCATAAATTTTTTACATCATCTTTAGAAAGGTGTTGTTCTTTTTTTAATAACGCTTCATAAATACGTTCTATTTTTAGAAAATTGCATCCTATGGAAGCCAATTTCCCGCCAACGGATACCATAAATATCATAAAAATAGCGAATAAACCTAAATTGGCCAAGGTATTAAAATTAGTCATAGGGAAGGTCATAATACCCATTTGTGTTTTTAAATTCATATCCGTCAGTTGTACTACGGGTGCCACTGCTTGCCCTCCAACAAATACCTTATACATACTGAGGACGGCAAATAATATAAATAAAACTCCTATACAAAGAAATAAATAACCCGTAATTTTATGTTGCATACATTCTCCTTTCTTTTTTTATTATAACAAAACAGGTACTTGATGTGCTGATGCTCGGCGAAATCTTTAAATTTGATATACTTTATATATATCCATTGAAAGAAGGTTTTATGAAAACAAGTACAGAAATTCGGAACAGTTATTTACAATTTTTTAAACAGAAAGGGTTACCGGTATTACCTTCCAGTTCCCTGGTGCCGCATAATGATCCTACGCTTTTATTCACTTCTGCGGGGATGGTGCAGTTTAAGGCTAATTTTTTAGGAATTGATAATTCACTCAAAAATGCTGCTACATGTCAAAAATGTGTACGTACTACGGATATTGACAGTGTGGGTTTTACCGAACGTCATTTAACCTTTTTTGAAATGCTGGGCAATTTTTCATTTGGCGATTATTTTAAGAAAGAGGCCATTGCCTGGGCGTGGGAATATCTTACCCAAGTCTTGGGGTTACCTGCAGATAAACTCTACGTCAGTATTTACAAAGGCGGAATTGCCCCGCGGGATGAAGAAGCCTATCAGGCTTGGTTGCAATATGTCCCGAAAGAACGGATTTTTGAATTAGACGAAGCCGATAATTTCTGGACGATGGGCCCGACCGGACCTTGTGGTCCGTGCACCGAAATTTATTTTGATTTCGGGGATAAAGGATGCAAAAATCCGCATTGTGATATTACGTGTGATTGCGGACGCTTTGTAGAAATTTGGAATATTGTTTTTGAAAGTTATAACCGCCAAGAAGACGGCTCGTTAAAACCGCTTCCGCACAATAACATTGATACCGGGATGGGGCTCGAACGGTTGTGCATGGCACTGCAAAAAGCCAAAAATGTATTCGGTACCGATCTGTTTACCCCGCTTATGCATCAAGCCAAGAAAGACTTGCAGATTAAAGGAGAAACCAAAGCGGAAGAATCGGCCTTGCGTATTATTGCAGACCATGTGCGCAGTTCCAGTTTTTTAATTGCAGAAGGTATTTTGCCTGCTAACGACGGACGCGGGTATATTTTACGCCGCTTAATCCGTCGTGCAGCGCGCTATGCCAAGTTAATGGGCAATGAAAAGCCGTATTTGTATACGCTGGTGCCGGTGGTGCAGCAGATTTTTGCTGGATTGTATCCGGAAATTGATAAAAACTTGCAACATATCCAAGATGTGTTAAAACAAGAAGAAACCACTTTTTTAAAAACACTGGTTACCGGGGAGGAAAAATTAGCAGAACTACTTTCCACGGGTGCGAAGACTATTGCTGGCGAAGACGCTTTTCATTTACACGAAACGTACGGTTTCCCGCTGGAACTTACCAAAGAAATTGCGGCTGCGAAAGGCGTGCTTGTCGATGAAGAAGGTTATAAAGTCGCCAAGGAAACCGCGCAAGAAAAAAGCCGTTCGTACGCAGATGAATTTACGAAAGGGAAAGTGATTACTTTCCAAAAAATAGAAAACACCGTCCCTGCCACGCAATTTACCGGGTATGATACGTTAAATCAAAAAGCAACGGTGTTGGTATTACTTAATGAACAATTTGAATTTGTCGATTCGTTGGACGGAACAGGATATGCTGTTTTCGACGTTTCCCCTTTTTATGCGGAATCCGGTGGTCAAGTAGGCGATACCGGACGGATTTTGTGTGACGGTCGTGAAATAGCCCATGTGTTGGATACGCAAAAACCGTTAGGCAAAGTATTTGTTCATAAAGTACAGGGATCGTTGAAAAAAGGTACATCCGTAGAGTTGCGTGTAGATGAAGCCCGCCGCAAACGCTGTATGGCTAACCATAGTGCCATCCATTTAGTCAATGCGGCGTTGCGCCAGGTATTTGGACCCACCGTACACCAAAGCGGGTCGTATGTATCGCCGGAACGGTTTCGTTTTGATTATACGTTATCTAAAACTCCCGGTGCTGCGGAACTTGCAAAAGCATGGGAAATTGCCAATGCCGCGGTAGCACATTCCCTGCCGGTTACATGCCAAACCCGTCCGTTAGCGGATGCCGAAAAACTGGGTGCGGTAACCTTGTTGGGAGAGACGTATGCCGATCCGGCCCGTTTCGTGCTGATGGGGGGAGATTTTGAGCATCCGGAGCAAAAATACAGTTTAGAATTGTGCGCGGGTACCCACGTAAAAAATACGGCAGAGGTAATGACGGTGCTCGTATTGAAAGAAGGCTCCGTTTCTGCCGGGGTTCGCCGCATTGAAGGAATTGCCGGCCCGGCTGCCATTGAATATTTAAAATCCATTCAAACCCAAACGGAACAGTTGGCGGCACGATTGGAAGTACCAACGAAAGATGTTTTTAACCGCATCCATGCAATTATGGATGAATTGAAAGAGGTCAAAAAACGGTACGAAGATTTCCGCCAAAAAGCGTTAGCAGCCGGCGGTGTCAACGAAATGACGTTGACTTTGCAAAACGGCACGACGGTTATCTTGCGCAAAGCAGATGATGCCGAACCCAAGGAACTGCGCAATATTGCGGATACAATTGCCCAAAAACATAAACAGGCACTTGTGATTGTTACGTGCGACCGGGACGGAAAACGTTCTTTTGTGGTAAAAACGGCCGGGAAATTACCGAATACCGACGCCGTAACCGTTGCTAAGCAATTAGCGGCTGATTTGAATGGGCGCGCCGGTGGCCGGGCTGATTTTGCCCAAGGCGGCGGAGAAGCCAAAAAGCCGATGGAAGAATTGTTAGACTCGCTAAAAGTGTAATAATAAGATTAGGTAAAGTTAAGAGGCCCCGGATATATCAATCGGGGCCTCTTTTTTAATCTGGAACAGCGTATAAAACAGTTTCATCCGGACAAAAACTGCAACTATAATGTCGCACGTATAGTTTATAATTAAGCCCTAAGGATAAAATCCATTCCGGAATATCTATCATATCTTGGTCGGAATGATAAATACAGATAGCTAAAGTAGGTCTGTTTTTACGAATCGTTTTTTCGGCTCCTTTAAGTGCATTTAGCTCGGCCCCTTCAATATCCATTTTTAAGAAAGTCATTTCGGCGCATTCTGGGCACTTATCAATCATTACTACATTCACTTGTACCGGAATTTGGGTTGAATATAAGCCGCGGGAAACTTGGGTCTGTTCTAGTTTAGAACTCGTTAAATTGCCTGTATAAAAAGGAAGGGTGTCTTGTTTATTCCATACTCCGGCTTGAATACAGGTACACTTCTTAAACGATTTTTCTTGTAGAATGGAAAAGTTTCTGGGATCCGGATCAAAAGCAACGATATGTTGGTAAGAATGGTGTGTAAGCTCTCTGAATTCCTCTATGGTATCTCCTGTGTAAGCCCCGCAATCTACAAAACATTCATAGGAATTTAAATGAATAATATCTTTGGGGAAATATTGGCTTCCTGTGGAAAAAATCGGTGGTATCTTCAAATAACTTCGTAGTTGAATCAGTCGGTTGTATACGTGCTTAGATTTTCTATCCGCCAAATTTTGGACAATTTTATTGACTCGCTCTTGGTTTTGTCCAAAAAAAATACGGCTTTGTTTCGAAGCGTTGATGAGGGCATCCGTAGGTTGCGCATGGTTCAGTTCGGTTAAATGGAAGAAAAACAATAGTCGATATACCGGGGGGAAAAATATAGAGTCTTGTATCTTTTTGGTAACCCAATTGCCGACCAGACTATGCCGGAGAAATTGTTTAATTTTATAAATCATTTATAACGATCCCAATAAATAGTGTTAGGAGAAGATGCGCTGTCATTTTTATGTCAAATTCTTTTGTTTGTATTCTATCATAAATTAAAATAAATATACAATAAACAGAAGCACTCTTCCCTCCTTTCTTTCTATAAACAAAAAACCGCCCCAAAGGGACGGTTTTAAGTTTTGGTAGGGATAGGATTCGAACCTATGTAGGGCGTAGCCCGACGGTTTTACAGACCGTTGCTTTTGACCACTCAGCCACCCTACCGATAAATTTTACTTAAACAACTAGGTACATATATTATAACAAAAAAAATCTTTTGTGTCCCGGTTTTTAAAAAAATTATTGGGAATTTGCAGTCGGTTTTATCCTATTAAAAATGCTAAAATATCCATATGAAACAAACCGCACTTACTCCTTTGATGAAACAATATTACGAGATTCGGGCCCAATACCCCGGCATTGTCCTTTTCTTCCGATTGGGCGATTTCTATGAAATGTTTGACGAGCAAGCCAAAGAAGTAAGTGCACTTTTGGGCCTTACGCTTACCGCGCGAAACGGAACCCCTATGTGTGGCATTCCCTATCATGCGGCTAACACCTATATTACACGCTTGCTTGCGGCCGGAAAGAAAATCGGCATTTGTGAACAAACCAGTTCCGTGATGGATAAAAACACCAAACTCTTTGAGCGCAAAGTAATTCGTGTAATTACGCCGGGAACGCTGATGGAAGAATCGCTGTTGGAAGCCAATCAGGCCAACTATTTAGTATGTTTGGAAATTAATGCCAAAGGCTGGGCCTTGGCCTGTGTAGAAGTTTCTACCGGAGAATTTTGGGTGAATCAAAATGACCAGGATGATTCGCTTGCTAATTTAGCGGCGGCTTTGGCGGCTATAAATCCGGCAGAAATTATAGGGGATAAGAAATCATTAGAAGGGTTGAAACAAAAGGTCATGTTGCCCGGCACGCTTACATTGACCGAACAAGCCGTTTTTGATGGCAATTTTACGTTGCCGGATACTTGGCCGGCTCTTTGCGCGTGGACAAATCACCGCCGTGCACTGGCTTGCGCATTACAAATTGTGCGTTACCTGAATGCCACGGAGCCTAGTTTTAATACCGTATTAATTCCTTCTTACCGGGAATTACAAGATTGTTTGCAAATTGATGAAAACGCGGTAGCCTCGTTGGAATTGGTAAAAAGTCAGGAAGGGGGCCGCCGTGGAAGTTTATGGGCCTTACTGGATAAAACCTGTACGGCCATCGGGAGCCGAAAATTAAAAGAATGGTTGCTCCATCCATTAATGGATCCGGCGGAAATTGCACAACGGCAAGATGCGGTGGAAGGATTTATTAAAAATCAGAGTGCTTTGGCCGATTTAGGCGCGTTGCTGGATAATATCGCCGATATGGAACGTATCATGACCCGCACCGCAACGGGCACGGCTTCCCCTAAAGATTTAGCCGGACTTCGCTTATCGCTGCTCAATGTGGATGCAATTGCGCGTTGGTTTGTTACTTATCAAGCGCTGGTTCCGCATTTAAGCACTTTATTTCATGAACACGAAACCGCATTAAAACAGATGGCGCGGCTGCTGTACGAATCCATTGACGAAAATCCACCGTTGCATTTGTCTGACGGGCACGTTGTGCGTGCCGGTTATAATGCGGAATTAGATGAATTGCGCTCTCTGAAAGAAAATACAAACCGTACGTTAGAAGAAATTGCCGCCCGCGAGCGTGAAATAACAGGAATTACCAATTTGAAAGTCGGTTTTAATTCTGTTTTTGGTTATTATTTTGAAGTAACCAAAAGCCATATTTCCAAAGTTCCCTATCACTATGTCCGCAAGCAAACGCTTGTGAATGCAGAGCGGTTTATTACAGAAGAACTTAAAAAGTTGGAAGATAAGATTTTAAATGCCGAACAGCGTATTATCCGGTTAGAAAGTTCTCTTTTTGACGAAATACGGAAAACGTTATCCGGGCAAATTAATCATGTAAAAGTATTTGCGAAAATCGTAGCGGAACTGGATGTATATCGTTCATTAGCATTGGTTGCTATGAAAGGTAATTACACGCGTCCGGTGGTGGATAACGGAACCGAAATTCACTACGAACAAGGCCGCCATCCGTTGGTGGAAGCCACTTTGCCCGCCGGAAGTTTTGTTCCAAATTCACTACAGATTGGTACGGCAGACAACCAAATTATGTTGATTACCGGGCCCAATATGGGTGGGAAAAGCGTATTTCTAAAACAAACCGCTCTTATCGTTATTTTGGCGCAAATGGGAAGTTTTGTTCCGGCGGTTTCGGCTCATATCGGGATTGTAGATAAAATTATGACGCGTATCGGAGCGCATGATGCGCTTAGCCGCGGCAATTCAACGTTCATGGTAGAAATGAATGAAACGGCCCATATTTTGGCTTCCCTTACTCCACGCAGTTTGATTTTATTGGATGAAGTCGGGCGCGGAACCTCCACGTTTGACGGAATTTCTATTGCATGGGCTATTGTGGAGTATTTATATAAACCGCATGGCGGCGCGAAAGTACTGTTTGCCACCCATTATTTTGAACTGATTGATCTGGAAAATAAATATGCCCGCGTGCGCAACTATCACGTGGAAGCACGGGAATATCAAGATGAAAACGGACATAATAAATTGGCTTTTCTGTATCAAATTCTGCCGGGTGCTGCAGACCAATCTTATGGGATTCATGTGGCGGAATTAGCCGGGCTGCCCGCGGCTTGTACGGTGCGGGCTAAAAAAGTGTTAAAAGATTTAGAATCTAAAAAAGGGGCCAAAATTTCGGCCAAAGAACAGGATATGGTGAAAGATTTGTTTTCATCGCCGATTGTGGAAGAAATTAAATTAACAGATCCGGATAAACTTTCGCCGATGGCGGCCCTTCAGTTAATTTGCGAATGGAAGAAACGTATCAATGAGTAAAATTCAAGTATTAGATGCCCAAACTGCCGGGAAAATTGCCGCCGGAGAAGTGATCGAACGTCCGTCCGGCGTGCTTAAGGAACTATTGGAAAATTCCATTGATGCCGGGGCAACCCAGATTTCCATTGATATTTCCGGTTCCGGCAAAGATCTGATACGCATTCATGATAATGGCAGTGGCATGTCGGAAGAGGACTTGGAAAAAAGTGTACTTCGTCATGCAACCAGTAAAATTCATTCGTTTGACGATTTAGAAAAACTACATACTTTTGGATTTCGCGGAGAAGCACTCTATTCGGTGGCGGCTATTTCGCGCATGACATTAACCAGTTTTAACGGGGAAGGAACGGGCCACCGGTTGGAACTTCACGCAGGAAAGATCATGGCTAAAAGTCCGGCCCCGGCAATCTTGGGAACGACTGTAGAAATTAGAGATTTGTTCTATAACACGCCGGCCCGTCTTAAATTTTTAAAAAGTGATTCGTATGAGAGGGCCTGTTTATTAAAAGTAGTAGAAGAAAGTGCCCTCGCCAATTTAACCGTAGGTTATCACGTACGGATCAATGGGCGCGAAGTATATAATTTACCTGCCCAAACAGGGGAACTCCCTTCCTCGGTCATCTGTCGGGCCAAAATCATTTTAGGAGATGAAGTGGCCCAAAGTTTATTATATCGTCCGTTTGAGGAAATGGGACTGCATCTTTTTATTACGCCGGTTGAAAAATTAGTGTCTGTTCGGGATATGCAGTATGTATTTATTAATCGCCGGCCCATTGAATCAAAAACGGTACAACAGGCTATTTACAAAGCCTATCAAAATGCCCGTTCCAAAGACCGCCATCCGGCCTTTTTGGTGTACTTGCAAATGAACCCCGGCGAATTTGATGTCAATATTCATCCGCAAAAACGGGAAGTACGTTTTATCAATGACAACCAAATTTTTGGTCGGATTATGCATGCGGCCGGGGAAACTGTTTTTGCGGCTTCCCGTCCGGTGGAAGTAGCGGCAATTCAGCAGCCGGTTCATGAAAAAATTTCATTACCTATATCTGCGCAGCCTTCCACGCCAAATGCTATTTTCCCCTCCTTTGAAAAACAAACAGATCCCGAACAACAATACCAACCGCTTCCGGCCACCTTATTAAAACCGAAGCCGCAAGTTTCATTAAGCGAGACCGAGGAACCGGTAGGCTATACGGCTCGTCCGGTCAATTTGCCGGCAGAAACAGAAACAACCCAACCGGGAATCACTCCGCAACAGGTTCCGTTTGATGCAGGGACCCCTGCCCAAACTCCGGTATGGTTTGAAGGACCGTATCGATATTTGGGGCAACTGCAACGCAGTTATTTGCTGTTTGAAAACCCGCAAGGGCTGATTTTAATTGACCAGCATGCCGCGCAAGAACGGGTACTTTTTGAACATTATTTGGATGCATTTGATAACCGCAAAGTTTTGGTGCAAAAACTTTTATTTCCACTTCATGTAGATTTGCCGCCTTCCAATGCCCAGACCTTGTTATCTTGGACAGATTGGCTGAAAACGGCCGGATTTGAAATTGAGCCTTTTTCTGCCCGGACGGTTTTGGTACATACGCGGCCGCATATGATCCGGTTCAAAGAAGATGATTTGAAGGAATTTATTGTTTCATTGGCTCAATTAGTAGATGATCCCTCCAAATCTACCGAAACACTCAAACGCCGTATGGTGGCGATGCTGGCTTGCAAAAAAGCTATTAAAGCGCATGACCAAATCTCTGCGGCTGAAGCCGAGGCCTTGTTGTCCAATATGCAAAAATGCAAAGACGGTATGCATTGCCCGCATGGCCGCCCGTGCGTGGCACAACTCAAGATGAAAGATATAGATAAGTTGTTTGGAAGATAATTATACTCTCTTTTCTAGAATTGCTTTGGGAGTTTTCCATATTACGATTTTATGTAATTCACAAAAACTGCTGGCTGAAAAACCTATGTTCGAAGTAAAAAAAGGTTTGATGGCTTTTCTTTCTCCTTAAAAAAAGGTATCCTTTATATATATTTTCTATTGGGAGGGCTTATGCCTGAAAATCCGGTGTTGGAACGTATTTTATTTTCGGAAGAACAACTTGCTAAACGGGTGGCGGAACTCGGCCGCCAAATTTCTGCGGATTATCGGGGTAAACAACCTTTATTTGTCGGGATTTTAAGAGGATGTATTTTGTTCTATTCGGATTTGATGAAGAATATAAGTGTGGACTGCAATATGGATTTTATGTGTTTGTCCTCTTATTCCGGCACGTCCAGTACCGGACAAGTGCGTACCATGTTGGATTTGCGCGAAAGCATCAAAGGCCGCCATGTGGTAGTGGTAGAAGATATTGTGGATACCGGGCTTACGCTGGATTACCTGATGGGTAATTTGAGAAGCCGCGGGGCTGCCAGCATTGAAATTTGTTGTTTGTTGGATAAGCCGTGCAACCGCAAAGCGGATGTTCATCCGAAATATGTGGGTTTTACCGTAGAAAATGAATTTGTAATCGGGTATGGGCTCGACTATAACGAGTTGTACCGTAATTTGCCGTATATTGGGGTGTTTAGAAAATAATGAAAAACAAACCGTCTAACAATCGTAAAATCGTTTCAATCGGTCAAATCGCCGGATGGTTGGCCGTTTTTGTAGTATTGATTTTATTTTTTAACAAATCCGGCACTAAAGAAACTACACTGGATTATTCTGCGTTCAAGCAAAAAGTGGCTACCGCGGAAGTGGCAGATTTAACCGTTGCTCCGTCTATTATTTCAGGAATGTACAAAAATGATAAAGGCCAATTTGTACCTTTTAAAACGGTACGTATGGAAGATCCTAATTTGGTGCAGGAACTTTCGGCGGCTAAAGTTACTTATAAGGCCGAACAGGATCGCAGTTGGATTGGAAATATTTTATTTAATGTATTGTGGATTGTCCTTTTAATTGGATTATGGTGGTTTATTTTTATCCGTCCGCAACGCAGTGACGGCAAAAGTGCCATGAATTTTGCCCGTTCGAAAGCGAAAATGCAGGATCCTTCCAAACAAACGGTTACCTTTAAAGATGTAGCCGGTTGTGAAGAGGCCAAAGAGGAATTGGAAGATGTTATCAAGTTTTTAAAAAATCCTAAAAAATTCCAAAGATTGGGTGGCAAATTACCGAAAGGCGTTTTATTATACGGGGCTCCCGGCACCGGGAAAACCTTACTCGCTAAAGCCGTAGCCGGCGAAGCGGGGGTAGCCTTTTTTTCGGCTTCTGCCTCGGAATTTGTAGAAATGTTTGTCGGGGTGGGGGCGGCACGTGTGCGCGATTTGTTTGAACAGGCCAAAAAAAATTCACCCGCCATTATTTTTATTGATGAATTAGAT
Source organism: Candidatus Avelusimicrobium vaccinum (assembly GCA_902794895.1). Taxonomy (GTDB): domain Bacteria; phylum Elusimicrobiota; class Elusimicrobia; order Elusimicrobiales; family Elusimicrobiaceae; genus Avelusimicrobium; species Avelusimicrobium vaccinum. The sequence goes on from CADBIY010000015.1 coordinate 10,891, forward strand.
GCGGTCGGCCGCAGACGTTTTGCCGGTATTGGCGGCGGACATGATGAACGGGAACAAACGCTCAACCAATTGTTGATTGAATTGGATGGATTCGAAAGCAAACAAGGTATTATTTTAATGGCTTCCACCAACCGTCCGGACGTGTTGGATCCGGCCCTCATTCGCCCCGGACGTTTTGACCGCCACATTTCCGTTCCGGCCCCGGATTTGAAAGGACGGGAAGAAATTCTAAAAGTGCATGCAAAAAAAGTGAAACTGGCCCCGGAAGTGGACTTGAAAACAGTGGCAAAAGGGACCCCCGGTTTTGTAGGTGCTGATTTAGCAAACGTCATCAACGAAGCAGCCATTTTGGCGGCCCGTGCCGATAAAGAAGCGGTCTCTTCCAACGATTTGGATGAAGCCGTGGAACGTGTGCTAGCTGGTCCGCAAAAAAAGAGCCGCATTATTTCTAAGCATGAACAACATGTAATTGCCGCGCACGAAGTGGGGCATACTATCGTGGCTCGCTTAACCAATCATTCCGATCCGGTACATAAAGTAACTATTATTCCGCGGGGGCAGGCATTGGGATATACTTTGCAATTGCCGCTGGAGGATAAATTCTTGACCAGTAAATCGGAATTATTAGACAAAATTTGTATTTTGCTCGCGGGCCGTGCCGCTGAGGAAATTGTTTTTGGCGAAATTACATCCGGCGCCAGTGATGACCTGAATAAAACAATGGCCTATGCCCGCAAAATGGTCGTGGAACTCGGTATGAGTGAAAAACTGGGCCCGATTGCTTTGCCAAATGGAGACGACGGAGAAGTGTTTTTAGGGCGTGATTTATCCCGCCATAAAACATATTCCGAAGAATTGGCGCGCATTATTGATGAGGAGATCCTTACTTTAATCCGGACCTCTTATGCACGCGCAAAAGAAATTATAACCAGCCATCGAATTGCTTTTGATAAGTTAGTAGAAACACTACTTCAAAAAGAAGTAGTGGAAGCAAATGAAATTGATGAAATTTTAGGTTTAAAACCGGTTGCTAAGGAGCAAACCACCCCGGAAAAACCGGCAACAGATACACAAGCCACCCCCAAAGAGGAACCGAAGGCGCCGAAAGCCACCAAGCCGGAGGCACAACAAGCGGGGCTCTTTGATTAGTTTGTGTAAGTTGTTTACGGTTGTATTCTGTCATACGAAAGCAACTGGAAGGAGTGAATATGGGAAAATATTTTGGTACGGATGGTGTTCGTGCCATAGCCGGGCAATTCCCGCTAGTAGATGATTTTGTTGAAAAATTAGGCTATGTGTCGTTGCGTCAGTTGCAAGCATATGCTCAAGATGCACATTTAAAACCTCAAGTGATCATTGCGCAAGATTCACGTGCATCCGGTCCCACCATTTTGTCCGCGTTGGAAAAAGGAATCCGTGCCAGCGGCGCAGATGTAATTAGTATCGGGATTTCCCCGACTCCCTCGGTTGCTTATTTGGTGCAGAAAACAGGCAGTTTATGCGGAGTGGTTATTTCTGCAAGCCATAATCCCGCGGAATTCAACGGAATTAAATTTTTTACCAACCAGGGTACTAAATTGCCGGAAGAATTAGAAAATGCCATTGAAGCGGAAATAGAAACCCTCCAAACAGTTCCTGCTCCAACAGGTAAATTTACGGAAGATTTTTCGTTAGTTAAAGAATATGAGAAATTTTTAATTTCCACGGTAGACCGTTCTTTGTTGGAAGGGACGAAAATTGTACTTGATTGTGCCAACGGGGCCAGTTCTAAAGTGGCGGTAAATGTATTTGCCGGCTTAGGAATGAATATCACGGTAACGGCTGCCAAGCCGGACGGTACCAACATTAATAAAAATGTGGGTGCATTGCATACGCAGTTTATGCAGGATTTGACAGTAAAAGAACAGGCCTTTATGGGGTTTAGTTTTGATGGAGATGCCGACCGCGTTATTGCTTCGGATGAGAAAGGCCGCCAATTAGATGGCGATAATATCATTGCCTCTTCCGCACTTTGTATGAAAGAACGGGGCGAACTAACCTCCAATAAAGTCGTGTTAACCATTATGGCTAATTTAGGCTGCATCAACTACCTGCAAGAAAACGGAATAGAGGTAGAATTGACCACCGTGGGCGATAAATATGTGTCGGAAGCCTTAGAAAAAGAAAATTTGTCGATTGGAGGGGAAACTTCCGGTCATATTATTTTTCGTCGGTTTACAAACACCGGAGATGGTATTTTATCCGCGTTACAGTTTTTGCAACATGTAAAACGTTCCGGTAAACCGGCTAGTTATTATAGAGATCAATGGGAAAAATATCCCAGTCAGTTAAAAGCCGTTCCCGTTACTGCAAAACCTGCCTTGGATTCGTTAGACGGTTTTTTGCCCGGAGTTGCTGCCCTGGAAAAACAAATGAACGGCAAGGGACGTGTGATTGTGCGTTATAGCGGAACGGAGCCGAAATTACGTATTTTAGTAGAAGGAAAAGATGCCAAAATGGTAAGCGAAGTAATCGAACAAATAGAAAACTTATACCTGCAAAAAGCGGGAGGTTTAAAATGACTTTGAAATTAGGTGTAAATATTGATCATATTGCCACGTTGCGTCAAGCCCGTCGGGAAGCGTATCCGGATCCAGTAGATGCAGCCGCGGTCTGCTTGAGCACCGGGGCGGATTATGTGGTAGTCCATTTACGCAAAGATGCACGCCATATTCAAGAAAAAGATGTTGCCCGCTTATGTAAAAATTTTCCCGGACAAATTCATCTGGAATGTTCCTGTTCTCCCGATATGGAAAAAACGGCTTTAAAATATAAACCGTTTTCTGTGTGTATCGTGCCCGAAGAACCGGGGGAAGTAACCACTACCGGCGGATTAAAATTTACTCCCAAAACCACCAAACGTTTGCTGGAAATGATCGAGCATTTACATAAAAAACATATTCGCGTCAGTTTATTTGTCAGCCCGACGGCGGCCGATATTCGTACCGCCGCTAAATTGGGGGCGGATATCGTGGAATTGTGCACTCGTGATTACAGCGAAGCCAAGAACGCAAAACAAACACAAAAGTTGTTGCAAGATTTGGCTTTGGCAACTTTGCTGGCCAATGAATTAGGATTGGAAGTACATGCAGGTCACGGGTTGGACTACCATAATGTACTGGCCGTAGCCGATATTGGCGGAATGACTTGTATGAATATCGGATTTTCAATCATTACCCGCTCTATATTTGCGGGCTTACCGGTTGCTGTTAGTGAAATGAAAGGGCTATTATAAGAGGAAACTATGTGCGGAATTATCGGTTATGTAGGTACCAAAAATAGCGTGCCCTATATTATTGATGGATTAAAAAAATTAGAATACCGCGGGTATGACTCCGCCGGTATTTCTATTTTACAGGACGGAAAATTGGTGACAGTCCGTGCCGTAGGAAAAGTAGCCGAATTAGAAAAAGCCGCTTTGGTTCAAAACCCACAGGGGACAAGCGGAATAGGACATACCCGTTGGGCTACCCATGGCAGACCTAGCGAAGAAAATTCACATCCGCATACCGATTGTAGCGGAGACATTGTGGTAGTACATAATGGAATTATTGAAAATTATTTAGCGCTCCGTTCTAAATTGGAATCACTGGGACACCGTTTTAAAAGTGAGACTGATACCGAAGTAATTGCGCATCTGATTGAAGAAAATCTGAAACATGTAAAACATAGCGATAAAGAACTGTGTTTATTAAAAGCAGTCCAGAAAACGAATAAAGAAATTTCCGGCGCCTTTGCGTACGGCGTATTATGGGCGCAAACACCCGGTTTACTGATTGGTGTTAAAAATCAAAGCCCCATGGTAGTAGGTATCGGAAAAGAAGAAAATTTTCTAGCCTCCGACGTCCCTGCATTTTTAAAACATACGAACAAGGTGCTTTTCTTGGAAGATGGCGAAATGGTGTTGGTCCATGCTAAAAAAGTGGTTGTGCTGGATAAAGACGGGAAGGAAAAAAAATTTAAAACCGTTAAAATTGCCTGGGACCAGCAAAAAGCCGAAAAAGGCGGATATGAGCATTTTATGCTTAAAGAAATTTATGACCAGCCTCAGGCCATTGAAGATACCTTGCGCACGGCCCGTGCCGATTTTGGAAAAATTCTGGGACTGGATACCAACGGTTTACGTGGATTAACCGAGGTTCATATTATTGCTTGCGGAACAGCGTATCATGCCGGATTAGTTGGAAAATATTATATTGAACAGTTTGCCGGAATCCCGGTAAGTGTGGATTTAGCAAGTGAATATAAATATCGTACGGTTCCGCACCATAAAGGTACGTTAGCCATAGCCATTAGTCAATCCGGGGAAACGGCGGATACAATTGGGGCGATTAAAAAAGCCAAAGAATTAGGTTTTCGTACGTTAGCGATCTGTAACGTGTTGGGGTCTACCCTTACTCGTGTTTGCGATAGTACTTTCTTTACGCATTGCGGTCCGGAAATCAGTGTCGCTTCCACAAAGGCCTTTACCAGCCAAATTACGGCTATGTATGCACTCGCTATTTCTTTGGGGCATGCCAATGGCAATATCAGCAAAACGCTTTTTGATAAATTATACAGAGAACTGATGCATTTGCCCCAAGCCATGAGTGAAGCCGTTAAAATGGAATATGAGGTGCGGCATTTAACCCGTAAAATTTACAAAGCCGACCGGTTTATCTTTTTAGGGCGCCATGTCAATTTCCCGATTGCCTTGGAAGGTGCTTTAAAATTAAAAGAAGTTTCTTACCGGAGCGCGGAAGGTTTTGCTGCCGGAGAAATTAAACATGGACCCATTTCGATTATAGATAAAGGAACTCCGGTATTTATGCTTATGCCCCAGGATCATCTGTTTGAAAAAATGCTCTCTGCTTGCCAGGAATGCCGTGCGCGGGGGGCTTTTGTCGTAGCAATTACGACCGAAAACGGGGCCGCGGAAGCAAAAAAAGTAGCCGACAAAGTATTACTTGTTCCGCAAGTCAGTGAATTTTTACAACCGGTTTTAGATATCGTTCCTTTGCAGTTTTTGGCCTATTGGATTGCTAAACGGCTAGATTGTAATATTGATCAGCCGCGTAATTTGGCCAAAAGTGTAACGGTGGAATAACATGAAAGTCCTTGGAATCGGGACCGATTTGGTAGAAGTAAAGCGGATTGAATCTTTCGCAAAAAAAACGGGTGCGTTAGAACGTATTTTTGCACAAGAGGAAATTGCATATTGTTTATCCCGCAAAAATAAATATGAACATTTGGCGGTGCGTTTTGCGGCCAAAGAAGCCGTGTTTAAAGCCTTGCCTTTTGACGGGGTTGCATTTAAAAACATTACCGTTAGTAATTTGGAAAATGGCCGTCCGGAAGTACGAATCGCAGATCCCCGTGCGGACGGACTGACTATTTTTATTTCGCTTTCACACACGCGTCATTATGCAACGGCACAAGTGGTGGTTACCCAATGAAATTAATTACAACGGACTGGGTGCGCAAACATTTGCCTCCTCGTAAAGAAGATGCCCATAAGGGCACGTTTGGCCGCGTATTAGTGGTGGCCGGTTCACATCGGATGTGCGGAGCCGGGTATTTATGTGCATTAAGTGCCTTGCGGGCCGGTGCCGGACTGGTTGCTTGGGCGTTGCCGGACCGATTACAGCCTTCGTTTGCAGCGGCCTTACCGGAAGTAATTACGGTTCCGTTGCCCTGTACGAAAGAGGGTGTTATATCCGCTCAAGCACAAACAAAATTAAAACACTTTTGTACTCAATTTACACCTTCGGTGATTGCGGTTGGCCCAGGCATGGGGAAAAGTCCGTTGTTACGGTTTATTTTGGAAAAAGTACCGGTCCCCTTAGTCGTTGATGCAGATGCACTTAATTTTATAGCAACACATAGAACCGTTAGATTGCCGGATAACCGGCCTTGTATTTTTACCCCGCATCCCGGAGAGATGGCACGATTATTGGGGTCGGCAGTCGCCCAAACGGATAGTATTCGTCAATCCCAAGCAGAAGAATGGTCGTGTAAAACAGGGAATGTGGTGGTATTGAAAGGCAACGGGTCTTTGGTGGCCGGGAAGGGAAAATTGATTAAAAATACTACGGGTGGTCCGGCTTTAGCGAAAGGGGGAAACGGGGATGTCTTAACCGGAATAATTGCCGGATTATGGGGGCAGTTGGGCACTGCAAGCAACTTTGATTTCGACACTTCTTGGCAGGCGGCTGTATGTGGCGTTTATATTCACGGCTTGGCCGGTGATTTAATGACACGGGATAAAACTTCTTATGGTGTGTTAGCAAGTGAGGTGGCCAATCGGGTGCCGATTGCTATCAAACAAATTTTAGAGACAAGGAGATAAGTATGAATCTAACGACGATTCTTTATGCGGTACTTGGAATAGTAGGCATCTTGGCAATTATTAGTTTGCTGGTGGTATGGTTTTGTATGCACGCCGCTAAAAAAGTATTACATCCGGTTTCTAAACGTAAACCTTTAGATGCTTGGCCGGACCAATTTGGCATTGCTTATGAGAATGTTACTTTTAAAACGGAAGATAAAGTGCAACTGAAAGGTTGGTTTATTCCTGCGGAAGAAGAATCGAATAAAACTATCATTTTGATGCATGGTTGGGGAATGAACCGTTCCGATATTTTCAAGAACACACACTTTTTGCACGATTTGGGTTTTAACTTGTTCTATTTTGATTTTCGGGCGTTGGGTGAAAGTGGCGGAAAAACCAGTTCTATCGGTTATTTGGAACTGAAAGATATTCAGGCTGCGATTCGTTTTTTAAAAGAAACACGCCCGCAATTTTGTGAAAAAATTGGTTTATATGGCTTGTCTATGGGCGGTATGGTAGCCCTGTGCGAAACTGCCCGCAATCCGGAAATTTCCTGCGTGGTTGCGGAGGCTTCTTATTATTCTTTCCGGCGGGTGGTATCCCGCTGGGCATGGGTACATCACCATATTCCGTACTTTCCCTTGCTACCGATTATTTTACACTATATCCGTAAAAATTTGGGAGTTAATCCGGAGCGGTATAGTCCTAAATATAATATCCCTAAAATTGCTCCCCGGCCGGTATTTTTGATTCATGGACGGTATGATAACTTAGTGCCCGCTGCACAGGCAAAATTGCTTTACAAAAAAGCAGGAGATCCAAAAGAAATTTGGTTGGTTCCCGGTGCCAAACATAATAAATGTGCGGAAGTCGGAGGCTTTGAATACAAACAAAAACTGGCTGATTTTTATCGGAAATATTTATAAAAAAGCCCGCTTTATGCGGGTTTTTTCAAAAGATGATACAATTAATTATTTTTGATTTAGACGGAACATTATTAAACACATTGGACGATTTGGCCGCTGCGGCCAATGCCGCGTTATGCACGTGCGGATTTCCGACACGCAGCCTGGAAGAAGTGCGGCAATTTGTGGGAAACGGCGTTGCTAAATTATTAGAACGCGCTTTGCCGGAAAAAGAAAAAACAGCAGAAAATTTAGCACGTATAAAAAATGCTTTTTTTTCATACTATGATCAGCACTTATGGGATTATACGCACCCTTATGAAGGGATACAAGAGGTACTTACTGCACTGCAACGGCATCATATAAAATTAGCCGTTGCCTCTAATAAATACCAAGCGGCGGCAGAACGGCTGATAACCTATTTTTTCCCGGATATTTCCTTCGTTGCGGTGTTGGGACAACGGGAAAATATTCCCACGAAACCGAACCCTCAAATTGTTTTTGATATTTTCCGCATAACCGGGATAAATCCAAAAGATGTTTTATATGTTGGCGACTCTGCGGTAGATATGCAGACGGCGCAAAATGCCGGGGTGCAAGCGTGTGGAGTAACTTGGGGATTTCGTTCGCGAAATGAACTGGCGAGTTGCCAACCGAACTATTTAATTAACGAGCCTTCACAACTTTTAGAGATACTAAACCAACGCATTCGCAATTAAACGTAAATAACGGGTCGGATGCGTTTGGGCATCCCGTTCATTTTTGGAAAAATCGGTAAGGACGGCAATTTGCTGCGGAGCCAGCGGTTGTTTTTTAAGAGCATTTTCTTCAATCTGTCCGCAAATAAATAAGATGCGCTTTTTATATTTTTTCGCTAATTGTAATACTGCTAGCGGGGCTTTTCCGTAGAAAGTTTGCTTATCTAATTTTCCTTCACTTGTAATGATAAAATCGGCATGACGGATTCGTTGTTCCAGCGGTGTATGCTGCATGAGGAAATCGGAACCTAACCAAAGTTCTGCACCAAAACAACCCGTCAGTCCGGCCCCGATGGCCCCAGCCGCCGCTGTGCTGGGTTGATGGGAAATAGAACGTTTTGTAGAGCGGAAAATAGCCCGTGCCCAACTAGCCATGGCTTTATCTAATAACTTCACTTGGTTTGCGTCGGCTCCTTTTTGCGGTCCAAAAATTTTGGCAGAACTTTTAGGCCCCAGCAACGGATTAGTAACATCTGCTACACCAATTATTTTTACGCCGCGGAATTTTTTTTGTAAAGGGGATAAATCTAATCGGCTGATTTGTAAAAGAGGTTGTGCTCCGAGAGGGATGACCTCGTTTTGGCGATTTTTTAGTATGGCTCCGCAAGCCTGTGCCATACCGGCCCCGCCGTCATTACAGGCCACTCCGCCTAATCCCACATAAATTGTTTTCGCCCCGGCCTTTACGGCTTTATGGAGCATTTGGCCAACTCCATAGGAAGAAGCATGTAATACATCTAATTTGTTTTTAGGGGTATTTCCTAACCCGCATATTTTGGCGGTTTCCAGCACAGCAATTTTTTTTTCGGGCAAAAATAAAAAAGGAACGCGGTGATTTTGCAGGAAGGCATCTTTGGCCACACCGTATTTTCGCCGGGCTTGCGGATAAAGAGAAGCGAAAAATTCTAAGAAACCGTCTCCCCCATCACTTAAACAGAAACTTTGGACGGTATGTTTTTTTTGTAATACAGGCTGAATGGCACGCACAAAATCTACTGCGCTTAACGAACCTTTTAACGTATTAGGTGCCAGTAAAATCCGCATTAGAATTTCCAACTGAGTTGGGCTTGGATAACGGTATTAGAAGAAGCCGATTTTTTTAATTCATCCTGGCGGGAAGCAAATACTTGACGTACTTCTAGCCCGATCATTAAATCATCCACCCACGTTTCTACACCGACGCCTGCCGCTCCGGCAAAACCGTTAGATTTAATGGTATGGCTGGCACGTTCTCCCCGGTAGTTCAGGGAAAGCATTTCATAGGAAGCGGACCCCGTTAAATAAAAAGCAAACCGGTCTTTCGGGTTAATATAATAATGCGCCGCCGCACCGAAAGAAAGTATTTGCCCATTGGTTGAAACGGTTGGATCCGGATACTTGGCCGGGTCGGCTTGCACAACGGGATCATAATCCGTAAAAGAATGGTTGGGGATATTCCCAATGGCGGCCGTGGGCCCTAACCAAAGACGGCTTTCTTTAATCCGCCATAAAAATTTACCGGATACTAATACACTGGTTCCGCCTACATCCAAAGCATCTTGTTTCTCGGAAACGGCGGAATTATCTAAGGTTAAATCCAGCGGCATAGCCCCGGCTTGAATGGAAAAATATTTAGAATAATTTTTTTCAATATGTTTGACGGGCTCCGTTTTTTTGGGAGACTGTTTTGCATTTTTGGCTTGTAATTCTTTTTTGGCTTGCGCTGCATATTCCTGTTGGGATACGGCACCCGTTTTTACATTTTTCAAGAAGGCTTCTTCCTCACTCATGGGGCGGGGTGCGGCTTGAATCGCGGGTTGGGCTTGCGGTGTTTGTACCTGTCCGTTGACAACGGTTGCATTTTGGGCATTAAAGACTTGGTTGATATCCGCATCAAAGTTAAGACCGCCTGCGGCTTCTACCGTTTTAGGGGTACCGGCCGGTATGACTGCTGTCGCTGCGGCTATGGCTTTTTGCTCTTCTATTTTTTGTTCTACGAATTCTTGTTGTGCATTTTGGCCGCGGTTATAATCATAGGCTTCAATGGAAACGACTTGCGGAACGTCCACATTCACGGTGGTTCCGTCATCAGTTTGTAATTTGATATTAAATTCGTCCATGTCCAAAATGATACCGACTAATTGGGAACCGCCTTTTAAAATCAAACGGTGTTTATCCGGTAAAATTTCTTCAATTTCGCGTTGATTGAGGGTGATATTCCCGTAAGAAGTGGCTAAATTTAAGGTATATTCGGTTTGGGATAAAATAGAACCGCTGACTAAGGAGCCGTCTTTCATTTTAAGTGTTTCGGCCGTCGCGGGGAACGAAAGGAAAAATAAAAATAAGAAAAGAATGAATGGTTTCTTCATAGTTTACTTCAAAAATGTGAAAATTGAAAAGCGGTACGCATTATTTGCGTACCGCTTTAAATTATTTAGTTTCTTCTTGTGCAGCAGGTGCTTCTTGCGTAGAGCAGCAGCACGGAGCCACTGCTTGTTTAATTTTGCGAAGCACTTTGAGTATTTTGGCTACCGTTAAAAATCCTACGGCTAATGCCAAATCACTGAATACATAATAGGCCACCATAGCCCACATTTCAGCCCCGGTAATGGTGGGGTGTCTGAAAATGACCACCGCTTGATAAATGGCATAGCAGAAAGCGAGGTAAAAAAGTCCTAAAAATAGGAAATATAAACCTCTCAAGCACAACCAGTTATGCGGAAACCATTTTGCATATTTGCAGCAACATTTAGACATAGTTTCACTCCTTTTCCAAATAGGGCGCTAAACCCTTATACTTTTATTGTATCAAAACAAAGCCTAAAACGGGTAAATTTTAGAGATTACGGTGCTTGCGTGCCGTTTGCAGTAATTCTTGCGCGTGGCTATAGGCGGCGGACTGTTTATTCGAATTTCCGCCAAGCATGCGGGCAATTTCCTGCGTGAGAGGTTCGCCGTCCAGCGGGGTAATATGTACCTGCGTGGTATTGTGAACGGCTTGCTTTTGCACATGGAAATTATGATCTGCATAGGCTGCCACTTGCGCCAAATGTGTAACGCAGAGTACTTGGCGGCCTTGGGCCGCCTGAACTAATTTTTGCCCCACCAGTAGTCCCGTTTCTCCGCCGATCCCGGCATCTACTTCATCAAATACCATGACCGGTACTGTGGGAGCAAGTACTGTTTTTAACCCTAACATCACACGGGAGATTTCACCGCCGGATGCAATGTTTTTAAGCGGGCGCAAGGCTTGCCCGGGATTTGGGGAGAATAAGAATTCCACTTTATCTGCCCCGTTTGGGCCCATACTTTCTTCATCCATTTCTACGGATACGGAAAATTTAATTTGGTTGAAACCCAACGGACGGATTTGCTCGGTAATGAGTGCCGCCAGTTTTTGGGAGGCTTTCATACGTTTATCATGGAGGGCGCGCGCGGATTGCAGTAAATCACTTTGTACGTGAGCCAGTTCGTTTTGTAAATCTTGCTCTTGTTCTTCGGCATGTTGTAAATGTTGGATTTTTGTTTTTAATTCTTGTGCCGTGCGTAACACGTCGGTCAGTTCCGGGCCGTATTTGGCTTTTAAACGTTTTAGTTTTTCGTGGCGCTCCAGCATTTTATCCAAAGCATCCGGTTGCAAATCAAAATCATCTTTATAAGATCCTAATGTGGCCGAGGCATCTTCCAGCGCGGTTAACGCATTTTTAAGTTCATCACAAACACTGGTTAAATTGCCGTCCAGTGCTTCCATGCTTTCCAGTAATTTGACGGCTTTGGCCGTACGTGCAGTAGCGGAATTTTCCGCATTGTAAAGTTGCTCATACGCATTTTCCGCCAGTTCTAAAAGTCGGCCTGCGTGTTTCAGTTTCGGTAAATTTTGCTCCAATTGCAATTCTTCATCTTGGGAAGGATGTGCATGCTCAATTTCCTGTAATTGATAGGAATATAAGTCTAATAAACGGTTTTTTTCCTGCTCGCTTAAACGGAGCGCTTCCAAGCGGGCACGCAATGTTTGGGCATGCTTATAAAGTTGTTGAAACTGATCCACCTGTTTATCTAGCCGGGCAAACTGATCCAGTAACGTTAAGTGAACGCTAGAATGAAGTAAACTCTGGTGGTCATGTTGTCCGTGAAAATCTACAAGAAGTTGGCCTAGTTTTGATAAGGAAGCAACTGTTATCGGTCGACCGTCCAGGTATGCTTTGCCTTTGCCTTTACGGTCCAGTTCCCGCCGTAAAGTGAAGACATCTCCGGTGATTTGATATTCCTGGCGAAGCGGTTGAGCAAGGACGTCGCTTGTAAAAGTAGCGGACACTTTTAGCCGGTCGGCACCGTCTTTAATCAAAGAAACATCCCCGCGGGCTCCCAATGTAAATCCAAGAGCCTCAATGACAATGGATTTTCCGGCCCCGGTTTCCCCGGAAAAAACGGAAAGTCCTTCCCCAAAAGTTAGGGTAAGTTGGGAGATAATGGCAAAGTTTTCAATCGTTAATTCGTTTAACATGTGCGTTCTCCCCAATTCAATTTACGGTTCAGTACGGTAAAAAAATCTCGCCTTGGAGGACATACTAGCAAGGCGGGGTGTTTGAAAATTTGAATTTCCAGTCTCGCGCCCGGTTCTAATGATAAATTGGTTTGCCCGTCTAGCGAGAGCAGTGCCCGGTCTTCGGCATAGTCTAAGACGGGGGTTAATTGTAATTTGCCATCAGCCGGTAGTACCAACGGGCGTTGATGTAACGAATGCGGACAAATGGGAGTAACAACAAAAACATGGACGGAAGGTTCTACAATGGGTCCGCCTGCCGCAAGCGAGTAAGCCGTAGATCCGGTAGGGGTAGAAATAATAACCCCATCCCCGTAATAGGGGGGAATTTTGGTATCGTTCCAAGCGGCAGATACCATTAAGGTGCGCGGAGCGGCGGCCCGCAAAATACAGTCGTTAAACGCAGTAAAAAATTGAGAAGATTTCCCGGGGAGGAATAATTTTACTTGCAACATGGGACGTTGTTGGATGGTGCAGGATCCCTCCAAAAATTGCGCTAACGTAGCACAAGCATCCTCTTTTTCGCAGGCTGCCAAAAAACCCAACGTACCGCAATTAATACCAAAGACCGGGATTTGATGAGGTGCCGCATACCGCATGCATTTTAGAAGCGTGCCGTCTCCCCCCAGGCTAATGAGCAAGCCGACCGGATCCCACGTCTTAAAATCATTGAACGAAGTGATAATCTGTGCATTACAATTGTAGGAATACAGATGATTTTTCACTTTTTCCGCGAGGGGCCTGTTTGTTTCTTTGGCCAAAAAAATAATTGCTTGCGAAATTTTCATATTTACATTGTAGCAATTTGCAACCTGGGGGGATAGGTGTTACTGATTCGTTCATTTTGGGGAAATGATATAATATAAATAAGGAGATTTCGTATGTGGGATTATACAGATAAAGTAATGGATCATTTTAAAAACCCGCGCAATGTAGGAAGTATTGAACAAGCAGACGGTACCGGGCAGGTAGGAAGCCTGGTTTGCGGGGATGCACTGCGTTTAACGATTAAAGTAAATAAAGAAACAGACGTGATTGAAGATGCAAAATTTGAAACATTCGGTTGTGCCAGTGCGATTGCCTCTTCCTCTATTTTAACGGAAATGGTGAAAGGAAAAACCATTGCCGAGGCTTCTAAAATTACCAATCAGGATATTGCAGATGCATTGGGTAGTTTGCCGGCTGAAAAAATGCATTGTTCGGTCATGGGTATGGAAGCGTTGGAGGCGGCGGTAAAAAGTTACCGCGAAGGCGGCAAACCGGTTATTTTTGAACAGGAAGCGGAAAAAATTGTTTGCCATTGTTTTAATGTTTCCGAGGAAGCCATTATTAAAGCCATCCGTACCAACCATTTAACTACAGTGGAAGATGTTACCCATTTTACTAAAGCCGGTGGGGCATGCGGTAAATGCAGGGGTGAAATCCAACAAATTTTAGATAAAGTAAATAATGCGGCCTCGTGCCCGGTTCCAACGGCTTTAAAACCGTTTAATGAAATGACGTTGGTGGAGAAAATCCGCAAAATTGAAAAAGTATTAGAAGATGAAATCCGCCCGAAACTGAATATGGACGGGGGGTCGGCCGAACTCGTTGATTTTGACGGCAAGGTCGTCAAAGTCCGTCTGGTGGGGATGTGCAGCGGATGTGCGGGTGCGCAAGGAACTTTAAAAAATTTTATTGAGAAAGTTATTCAAGACAAAGTATCCGCTGATTTAACGGTAGAACAGGCGTAATTATGGAGCACGTGATTTACTTAGACAATAATGCTACCACACAATGTGTGCCGGAAGTGGTTGCGGCCATGTTACCTTACTTCACGGAGCAATACGGCAATGCTTCCAGCATGCATACGTTTGGCGGACAAAACCGTCGTGTAATTGATGCAGCCCGGCACCAAGTGGCGCAATTAATCGGGGCGGAATATGATGACGAAGTTATTTTTACCGCTTGTGCTACCGAAAGTGATAATACGGCTATTTCTTCCGCAGTGCGCGGTTTTAAAAATAAGAAGCATATTATTACCTCTGCTGTAGAACATCCGGCGGTGATGGAACCTTTCAAACAATTAGAATCGCAAGGATACCGGGTAGATTATATCGGGGTGGATGAAAAAGGACGTTTTAATTTGGACCAATTAAAACAAGTGATTGATGAACAGACTGCATTGGTTAGCGTCATGTGGGCCAATAGCGAAACAGGGACTATTTTCCCCATTGCCGAAATTGCCCAAATTGCGCATGAACACGGTGCTTTGTTCCATACGGATGCTGTTCAGGCGGTGGGAAAAATTCCGGTAAACGTAAAAGCAGTCGGAGTGGATATGCTTTCTTTATCAGCACACAAATTTCATGGTCCTAAAGGGGTAGGAGCACTCTATGTAAAACGCGGGACACGCTTTATGCCTTTTATGGTGGGCGGACATCAGGAAAAACACCGCCGGGCTGGCACAGAAAATGTACCGTATATTGTAGGCCTTGGTAAAGCGGCGGAACTGGCTGCAAAACGCCTGGCTGATGGTACCCCTGCAAAAATTGCTGCTTTGCGCGATCAATTGGAACAGGGAATTATCTCCACGATTGAAGATGTAAAAATAAACGGGGATCCGGAACATCGTGTTCCCAATACCACCAATATCAGTTTTGGGTATATTGAAGGGGAATCGATTTTGATGTATTTAAACGATTTTGGGATTTGCGCTTCCTCCGGGTCGGCATGTACGTCCGGATCGTTGGAGCCGTCGCATGTGTTACGGGCCATGGGCGTTCCTTTTCAGTTTGCGCATGGATCTATTCGTTTTTCCCTATCGGATCAAAATACAAAGGCCGATATTGAGAAAGTTCTTCACGAATTGCCGCCGATTGTTAAGCGCTTGCGTGAAATTTCGCCGTTTTCGCGTTTTGCAAAGTAGTCATACCGCGGCTTTACAGCCGCGGCTATTTTATTTATGAAAAAAAGTTTTATCATTCTATTTTTGTTAACGCTGGTTTTTCCGTTGTTTGGAAAAACCCTGGTGTTTTATCATACCAGTGATGCACATGGCTTTTTTTATCCTCAAAAAGGCGTAGGCGGTTATGCGGCCTTAGCGGCTTTATTGGAACAGGAAAAAAATCCGTTTTTATTGTTAGACAGCGGGGATTTTGCCAACGGCACGGAAGAAACAAAAAAAACGAAGGGATTGGCGGCGGTGGAATTAATGAATGCGGTCGGCTATCAAGCGGCTACGATTGGAAATCATGAATTCGATTTTAAAGATGAAGGATTGGTTCCTATGCTTAAAAAGGCAAAGTTCTCCGTTTTGGCAGCGAACTTGCGCGAAAAAAAGACGGATCATTTGCCCTCCTGGGCCAAAGCCTATGAAATTTTTGAAGTGGGCGGAGAAAAAGTGGCTGTAATTGGTTTGGCGAACCGTCACCCTACCAAAGCAACAAAGCAATATTATTTCACAAAACCGCTCGCTGCTTTTGCTTCGGCCCTACAGCAAGCGGAAAAAGAAAATCCTTCCGTAGTTGTTGTACTCGCACATGATTCTCTGGCGGATTACCGCAATGGAATTTTGCCGTATTTGGGAAATCTTGCCAAAAAATATTCCGGCCGGGTGCATGTGATATTAGGCGGTCATGCCCATAAAATTTTTCAAAACGAGTTTATAAACGGAGTGCTGTTTGCTGAAAGTGGTTGCTATTTAAAAAATGTTACCAAAATTACAGTTGAGTTGAATGACGAAACAGGCAAGGTGGTTTCGCTTTCTTCCCAATTAATTCCCTTGCAAATTTCCCAAACGGGTACGGATTTAAAAATAGCAACCTTGGCTGACCGTTATAAGGATATGGCCCTGGAAACCGTGATCGGTACTGCAGGGGCGGATATTTCCCAAAATCCGGTCCGAAAAACGGAAAAAGATTCTCCGTTGGATGATTGGATCAGTGATTTGGGCCGCCGCTACACGCAAACTGAAATTTTTATTCATAATACCGGCGGTACACGTATTAGTTTAGAAAAAGGTCCTATTACCCAACGCACGTTAATCGATTTGTTTCCTTTTGAAGATAAAATGGTGCGTATGGAAATAACCGGCGAGCAACTAAAAAAATTTATCCGCTCGGGCCTAACTCCTTGGAATAAATATGTTTATTCAGGGCTTCAAATTTCATATTCCGTATCTAAAAAGGGATTTGTTAAAGATTTGCAAGTATTATTGAATGGACAACCTATTGAAAATAAAAAAACTTATACGGTAGGCACCAATTCTTATATTGCAAAACTGCGTGCGTTTGCCGGGGTAGATAAAAAATCTGCCGGTGATAAATCGGTACGCCAGTTAGTAGCAGAAGCATTTCAAGAAGCAGTAGTGTATCCCCCGGACACCGGGCGCATTATTCTAAAATAAGGAGCGTGTATGAAAAAAATAAGTGTGTTAGTGGCTTTACTCGTTTTGCCGATACTGTTAGCGGCTAAAACTGTTACGATTTATCACACCAGCGATACGCATGGATTCTTCTATCCCCAAGAAGGCCAGGGCGGTTTTGCGGCATTAAGCGCGGTGTTAAAACAAGGGCCGAAAGATTATTTATTGTTAGACAGTGGGGATTTTGCCAACGGAACGATTGAAACAAAGCGGTCTAAGGGTTTAAAGGCCGTTGAATTAATGAATGCGGTTGGCTATGACGCTTCTACGATTGGGAATCATGAATTCGACTTTAAAGAAGCGGCAGTGGCACCTATGTTACAAAAGGCAAAATTTGCTATATTGGCGGCCAATTTTTTTGAAACGGATACCTTAAAACACCCTGTGCCGGTGAAACCGTACAAGATTTTTACACGAAACGGCGTAAAAATTGCCGTGATCGGACTGGCTAACCGGACCCCTACCAGCCCGACAACACATTATACGTTCACAAAGCCGTTGGATGCATTAGACCAGGCTTTAACCGAAGTGGAAAAAGAAAATCCGCAAGTGGTGGCGGTAATTGTGCATGACTCTTTACAAGATGATAAACATGGTACCCAACCGTATGTAGGAGAGATTGGCAAAAAATATTCCGGCCGCGTACAACTTGTTTTTGGCGGACATGCCCATAAAATTGTGCAGAACGAAAAAATCAATGATGTGTTATTTGTAGAAAGCGGTTGTCATGTGCAAAATGTCAGTAAAGTAACAGTAACAACAGATGATAAAACCGGCCGTTTTCTAAAGGCCCAATCCGAACTGATTCCTTTAACGGTTAGTAAAACCGGAGAAGATAAACAAATTGCCCAACTTGCGGAATCTTTGCGCGAGCCCGGCGTAGATGAAGTGGTGGGAACGATTGAAGAAACATTAGCCAAAACGTCTCCGGTTGCTTCACACAAAGATACTCCGCTGGATAACTGGATTGCTGATTTGGGCAAGGCATATAGTGGGGCGGATGTTTTTATTCACAATCTGGGAGGTACGCGTGTAGAAATGAAAGCGGGTCCTGTTACCAGACGCGACTTAATTGATATTCACCCGTTTGAAAATACCATTTCTCAAGTGGAAGTGAACGGGCGGTTTTTAAAGCGTTTTGTAAAAACCAGCCTGGTTCCGCGTAACTTATATGCTTATTCCGGTTTGGCGGTTACTTATAAAGTCAACAAAAAAGGCAAGGTGAAAGATTTGCATATTTGGATCAATCAAAAACCGATTAAAAATCGCCAAAAATATATTATTGCAACAAATACCTATATTGCCGAAGGCGGTAGTGAAGGGTATTTGTTTAAACAAATACCGTCCAGCCGTAAAAAACAGTTGGGAACCAAAACCATTCGCGATTTGTTGGAAGATGGCCTGCGCCAAGGGGATGTTGTTCCCGCGCCGACAGGTCGTGTGGTGCAATTATAATGCATAAGATTTGCCGTATTATAGGGGGACTTTTCTTTTTAAGTGGGTTGTTGATGGGTTGTGTCCAAGAACAAACTACACCCATTCACCTCTTTTATACGGCAGATACCGAAGGATTTTTTTATAGCCGTCCGGAACCTCGGTGGAATAACCGGGAAACGGGCGGCTATGCTGTTTTGAAAAGTTTTTTGGAAAAACAAACGGAGCCCTTTTTACTTTTAGACGGCGGAAATTGGTTTGGCTCTTCCCCGGAGAGTGCCATGACTCAAGGGGCCTATATAACCCCCTTATTACAAGCAGTGCCTTTTTCTGCGGCAGCCGTTACGGAGAACGATTTTGTTTTCGGCTGGCCTGCTTTGCGAAGTGTTATACGTACACAAAAATTTCCATTTATAGTTTCTAATGTTACCTTGGATAATAAAATTCCGTGGCCCATGCATAATTACCAAATTTTTACACAACACGGTGTTAAAATTGGATTGTTAGGGATCGTTAACCCGCAAGTACTTGAAAAACACAAAGCACGTTTAACCGGATTTGTGGCTAAAGACCCGATAGAAACCAGCCGGGAAATAGTTTCTTTATTGCGAGGAAAAGGCGTAGATTATATTGTTGTGCTCAGTTCGTTGGGAGAATCCGACCAACGCTGGACGGATACTGCGTTAGCCGCAGAAGTAACCGGCATTGATTTAATTTTAAGTGCTAATAAAGGCATAGAGCGGGCTGAGGTGGAAGAAGTCAATCATACACCGATTGTATATCCGGGATCCCGATTGGATAGTATTGCGCATATTACGCTTACTTTTACAAGCAGTAAACAATTAAAAAAAATTGATTTTGAAGACATTGTTCTTTTTCAAGATACTTACGGGGCGGATGAAAAATTGTCGGAGCATATTCGGCAAATACGGGAAACTACCCGCCAGAAAATGACCGCTCGCCTTACGCAAGTAGAGCAAGACGTAACACATGATTTGGCGGATGAATCCCAATTAGGGGATTTGTTGGCTGATTGTTTGCACCGTTGGGCCAAATTGGATGGAGCGGTATTAAACTCGGATTCTTTACGCAGCCCGTTCGTTAAAGGCGTTATTAGCGAATATGATCTTTATAATACTTATCCCTACGGAGATAACATTACTTTTATTACAATTCGCGGCAAAGATTTTATTCGCGCATTAGAAGCCAGTTTGGAAACGAAAGATAATTTTCCGCAAATTGCCGGCTTTTCCGTTTCGTATAATCCACAGGGCCCTCTTGGTAAAAAAATCCGGCAAGTAATTCTAGCAAACGGACGCATCCTTCGCCCGGAAGAAAAATACCGTTTTGCAGTAACCGATCATATTTTAGCGGGCGGGTTTGGACATGATCTTTTTATTAACTCGCTAGAATTTAAAAACACATTTGTAGAAGCCCGTCAAATTATGCGTTCGTGCTTGTTGCGGCAAAAAATAGTTGCCGTGCCGGCTAAAGGACGTTGGAAGAAAATAAAATGAACGAAATCCATCCGTTGAAAATAGGTTCCGTTGTGTGTGCCAATAATTTAGTGCTTGCACCTATGGCCGGAATTACAGACAGTCCCTTTCGCGTGCTTTGTTTGCGCGGCGGTGCGGGACTGGTGTGTGCGGAAATGGTTTCCGCACATGCGCTTCATTACGGAAACGCAAAAAGCGGCCGGATGTTGCAAGTAAATCCGAAAGAGCACCCGGTTTCCATGCAAATTTTTGGTTCGGATGAACAAACGATTGCGCAGGCCGCGCGTAACGCCGAACAGGCCGGAGCAGATATGGTGGATTTAAATGCAGGCTGTCCGGTTAAAAAAATTAATAAAGCCGGGGCCGGATGCGTATTGATGAAAGATGAATTAAAATTGGGCCGTTTGATAGAATCTGCCGTGAAAGCCGTCAAAATTCCGGTTACGTTAAAGACGCGAATTGCGCTCAATCATCAGGAAGTTTTAGGGGCACGGTTGGCAAAATTAGCCGAAAATTGCGGTGCGGCGGCGGTTACGTTGCATGCCCGTGCGGCGGTGGATGTACATAGCGGGGAACCGAATGTGGAAGCGTTGGCCCAAGCATGTGCCGCAGTAAAAATTCCGGTCATTGGTAACGGCGGGGTTACAAGTGCCGCGCGCGTAAAAGAGTTTATAGAAGCAGGTTGTTCGGGCGTAATGATTGGGCGCGGCGCCGTGGGAAATCCGTTTATTTTTCAAGATATTATGGATGAACTTGCCGGACGGACTCCGCAACAACACACTCCACAAAAGCGGTTAGAAATTTATCAAGCACTTATTGAAGAAAATGTGGCCTATTACGGCGAACGGATTGGGGTTAACCGCAGCCGCAAGACTGCCGGATATTGGATTAAAGATTTCCCGAACGCGTCAGAAGTGCGGGGCCAATTTGTACGGTTAGACACGCTAGCGGAAATTCAGGCACTTTTTGCAGACGTATGAAACAAATGTAATTTGCATTGTGCTATAATAAACTAATTCAACCACATACAAATAACGGCGTGCGTGGAAGATGCTGAAACAAGTTCAGCATGACTTTTCTTTTGATGGATTTACTAAATATGCCTTTTATTTATATCCTTACAAACAAAACAAATCAGGTTCTGTATGTAGGAGTTACCAATAATTTAACGCGGCGTTTGTATGAACATCAGCAGAGAATACAAGACGGATTTTCTAAACAATATAATTTATGCAAATTAGTATATTGTGAAAACTGTGCCAGTATGGTGGATGCTATTGGCAGAGAAAAGCAGTTAAAAAGATGGCATAGAAACTGGAAACGCAATTTAATAACTAAGCATAATCCTACTTGGAAGGATTTGTTAGCTTCTTAAAATTATTAGGTCATCCTGAACTTGTTTCCGGATCTTCCACGCAAAGGTTGTTGCCTTTACTACAATAAGGCAAGACAAAATTTACAAACTTTTATATAATATATAGGAAACCACGAGTCATTAAGACAGCGGCCACCACTCCGCTGCGCATTAATTACAAAAGGTAGAAACAAAACATGACAAAAACTTTTTTACCTTCCGTAAAGGAAGTAGAAACCACCCGGAAATGGCATCATATTGATGCATCCGGTCAAACCTTGGGCAGATTGGCAACCCGTATTGCCGTACTGCTGATGGGCAAACATAAAAAAACGTATACGCCCCATATGGACTGCGGTGACTTCGTCGTCGTAACCAATGCCGGTAAAATTAAACTCACCGGTAAAAAAATGGAGCAAAAAGTGTATTTCTCGCACTCTGGTTATGCCAAAGGCGCCAAAGAAACGCCGGTCAAACGCGTGCTTGAAAACAACCCGACCCGTGTGCTGGAATTGGCCGTCAAACGCATGTTAGACGAAAACAAACTCCGCGCGCCGCGCATGAAACGCTTGCGCTTATTCGCCGGCGAAGAACATACCTTCACCGAACGCATGGGTAAATAAGAGGGATTTTTATGAATAATACGAAAGACTTGAAAACCGGTAGAAGAAAAACTTCCGTTGCCACGGTATCTTTACTAAAAGGCAAAGGAAACATTACCGTAAATGCCAAATCGTTAGATGAATATTTTGGCAACAATGCCCGCTGCAAAGCCGCTGTAAAGGCTCCGCTCGTGGTTACCAACACCGAAAAAGAATATGATGTGACCGCTAAAGTATTAGGTGGCGGTGTATCTTCTCAAGCCGGCGCGTTGCGCCACGCGATTGCCCGCTCTTTGGCGGCCGTGAGCGAAGACTTGAAAAAAGCCGTCAAAAAAGCCGGCTACTTAACGCGCGATCCCCGTATGGTGGAAAGAAAGAAACCCGGTCAACCCGGTGCGCGCAAACGCTTCCAATTCTCCAAACGTTAATCGTTGGTTGGAAACGGAATATATTTCAAAACTACCCTGCTTGCGGCAGGGTAGTTTTTTCTGTGTTAGTTTATGATTGCACTAATAGTTGTTTGAAATGAAACAGCGTACGGAAAGAATAGGTAATTAATAGGATAAAAAAATGGTGCCGAGGGACAGGATCGAACTGTCGACACCTGGTTTTTCAGACCAGTGCTCTACCACTGAGCTACCTCGGCACTACCTAAATATATTATCAAATTTTAAAAGACGAGGCAAGATTAGAATTTTGTGTGTGATATTAAGAGCGTGAGGGCTTGTTCCAAAAAAGTTTGATCTTCCGGCGTAAAACGGTTTTTAATGGGAGCATCTATATCCAGTACACCCCATAAGTTTTCGTTTATGATAATGGGGATGACAATTTCGCTTTGGGAGGCACTGTCGCACGCAATATGCCCGGCAAAGGCATGTACATCTGCAACGACAACGGTTCGTTTTTTTTCAGCGGCAGCCCAACAGACTCCTTTGCCGCGTTTAAGCCTTGTGCAAGCCACTTTGCCTTGAAACGGCCCGAGGACGAGTTCGTCCCCGATTCGCCGGTAAAATCCCACCCAGTTTAGTTGGGCCAGTTCGTTAAAAATAAACGCGGAAAAATTTGCCAAGTTGGCCCAGAGATCCGTTTCCGTTTCCAGTAATGCTTGTAATTGCTTGAGCCGTAATAACATATTTTTATTGTACAAAACATCAGTGAATTATTGCACAGTCCGTACAAAAGACATATACTTTATAATAGGGTGTAACCGGACTATTTTTTCACCGGCCCCTTAGGAGACTTATGCCAAGAATTGAGGTAGACGCCAACCGCTGCAAAGCGTGTTATTTGTGCGTGCATGTATGCCCGAAAAAATGTTTGGGCAAATCAAAAACGATTAGCAAAAAAGGATACTTCCCTGCGGAGCAAGAACGCCCGCAAGATTGTATCGGGTGCAAAATGTGCTATGTAATGTGTCCGGATGTGGCCATTACGGTACTAAAAGATGAATAGGATTTTTTATTTATGACCGAAAAAACATTACGAAAAGGAAACGAAGCGCTTGCCGAAGGAGCCATTCGGGCCGGGGCCCGTTTCTTTGCCGGGTATCCCATTACCCCGCAAAATGAAGTGCCGGAATATATGTCTGCTTATATGGCCGATGCCGGTGGAGCCTTTGTACAAGCCGAAAGCGAAATTGCCGCTATCAATATGGTGTACGGTGCGGCCGCTACCGGTACCCGCAGTATGACATCTTCTTCTTCGCCGGGTATCAGTTTAAAACAAGAAGGGATTACTTATTTAGCCAGTGCCGATTTGCCGTGTTTGATTGTAAACGTCATGCGCGGCGGTCCGGGGCTGGGCAGCATTAGTGGCGCGCAAGGGGATTATTTCCAAGCCACGCGCGGCGGCGGTAACGGGGATTATCACGTGATTGTCCTTGCTCCGAACTCGGTGGAAGAATTGGGTAATTTCCCAAAACTCGGTTTTGAACTGGCCGAAAAATACCGCATGCCTTGTATGATTTTAGCCGACGGAATTTTAGGACAAATGATGGAAAGCATGTCTTTCAATTTTGACCCTATTGACCCGAACAAACTCGGCAAGTTTGACTGGGCGGTAGATATTCATAAAAACGGACGTGCCAAAAACAATGTGTTTTCCTACAAAGGCGATAACCTGATTGCCGACGTAGTAGAACGTGCTAAACGTTATGGCCTGATTGAACAAACAGAACCCCGCTTTGAAGAACGCAATACCGAAGATTGCGATGTGCTGTTGGTGGCCTACGGGCTTTCTTCCCGTGCGTGTTTGGAAGCCGTAAACCATGCCAAAGAAGCCGGCCTTAAGGTAGGACTTTTCCGCCCGATTACGCTTTGGCCGTTCCCGTCCAAACGCTTGGCGGAACTTTCCAAAAAAGTAAAAGCCATTTTAACAGTGGAACAAAGTTTAGGCCAACTGGTGCAAGATGTTAAACTAGCGGTTAACGGTCAAGCTCCGGTTTATTTGCAGGCCTATCCGGCCGGTGGCCAGCCTGACGGCGCGGCTATTTTAACCGGAGTGCGCTCGTGCTTAAACGGTGGCAAAGAAGGACTTTTTGATTTACACGAACATGCCGCCGGGTTTACCTATGAGTGTAAGCGGGATTTATCGCTCGGTGTGCAGGGCGACCGCAAGGGGGAAACAAAATGAGTACAATTTTGGCAAAAAAACCCGCCAGTTTAACCGATTTGCCGATGCATTATTGCCCCGGTTGCGGGCACGGCATTGTGCATCGTTTAATGGCGGAAACATTTGATGAACTTAATATCGCAGACCGCGTAATCGGCGTAGCCCCGGTGGGGTGTGCCGTATTTGCCGATTCGTATTTCGCGTGTGACTGTGTGCAAGGCGCGCACGGCCGCGGCCCGGCGATTGCCACGGGTATTAAACGTTCCAAACCGCAAGCCATTGTATTTTCGTATCAAGGCGACGGCGATTTGGCTTCTATCGGTATGGCGGAAATTGTACACGCGGCGGTTCGCAGCGAAAACATTACCGTCATCTTTATTAACAACGCTATTTACGGTATGACGGGCGGCCAAATGGCACCGACTACCCTGGTGGGGCAAGTTGCTACGACGGCCCCCAAAGGACGCGACCCGAAACTCCAGGGTTGGCCGATTAACATGTGCGAAATGCTCGCGCAGATTACCGGCTCTAAATACTTAGCACGCGTGGCGGTGGATAGCCCGCAAAACGTGTTAAAAGCCAAACAATGTATTAAAAAAGCCTTTGAAAACCAAGTCAACGGAGTGGGATTTTCCATGGTGGAAGTTTTATCCCAATGCCCGACGAACTGGCACGCCAGTGTGGAACAAGCACTGGAATTTGTGCGTACTAAAATGATGCCGCAATATCCGCTGGGTGTTTTTAAAGACGAGGGGGCCAAGTAATATGTATCAAGGAATTCGTATTGCAGGTTTTGGCGGTCAAGGCGTTGTTTCGGCCGGTATTTTACTGGCACAAGCAGGCGTAGAAGATAAAAAGAACGCCAGTTGGTTGCCTTCGTACGGCCCGGAAATGCGCGGGGGTACGGCGAACTGCTCGGTCGTAGTTACTGACGGAGAAGTCTATACGCCGATTGTGTCCGCCCCGGAAACGGTGATTGTCATGAACGAGCCGTCTCTGCCTAAATTTGAGCCGCTCTTAAAAAAAGGCGGGCTTTTAATTTTAAACAGTTCGCTTATCAATTCACGCCCCACGCGCACCGATATTAAAACAGTCTGTGTGCCGTGTAACGAGATTGCCCAAAAATTAGGCATGGACCGTATTGCCAATTTGGTCGCTTTAGGGGCATTTATTAAACTGACCGGTGCAGTAACATTGGAAAGTGTAGAACACGCGATGAAGAAAGTATATAAGCGTGCTAAGCCGGAAATGCTGGAGTTAAATAAAAAGGCCTTGCAAGCCGGTTTTGATGCCGTGTAAAAAAGAAGATGTTTAGCAATGCAAAGACCCCGGGTATAACCCCGGGGTTTCTTTATGTTTTTCAGGACCCGCTTGACTTGTCGTTTTTTTTTGGTAAAATTTTTCTATATTGGATGAGGGGGAATGTATCCCCTGTTATTAAAACGCTTATAAAGGCGTTTAAATAAGAAATAGTCATTTATATCCAATAAGGAGAACGTATGAACCAACGGAAAAAGAAAGCGTTTACCCTGACGGAATTATTAGTAGTGGTAGTCATTA
>CADBIY010000016.1 GCA_902794895.1 Candidatus Avelusimicrobium vaccinum
GTTGGCGTTTGTAGTAGGGGGGAGTGTTACTTTCTGCGCGTTTTTGATTGGTCTTTTGGTGGGGGGGATTGCGGCTTATTTCGGTGGAAAAATAGACGAAATGTTAATGCGTCTTACTGACATTGTTTTTGCGGTTCCTTCGTTGGTGTTAGCCATGGTGATTGCCGCTATGCTGGGGCCGGATGTTAAAAATATGATGATTGCTTTAACGGCCGTGGCATGGCCTTCGTACGCGCGTTTAATTCGCGGGGATATTTTATCGGTCAAGCGCCGTGATTACGTAACTGCCGCAAGGACGTTAGGGGCACGCGGTCCCCGCATTTTACTGCGGCATATTTTGCCTAATTCCATTTATCCTTCGGTGGTAGTAGCCAGTTTAGATATTGGTTATATGGTGTTGACGGCCTCTTCGTTGTCCTTTTTAGGGTTGGGGGCACAGCCGGGTACGGCCGATTGGGGACAGTTAATTGCCATGGCGCGTAACTGGGTATTAGGTACAGCCCAAAATCCGTTTGCGTACTGGTACACGGTTGTTGCTCCGGGAGGAGCCATTTTCCTGTTTGTGTTGGGATGGAATTTGCTGGGAGATGCTTTTCGCGATATTTTAGACCCCAGACAGGGCTAAATTTTACTACAATAAATGTATACCCTATGTAACGAGGTGTGAATTATGATTCGCCGTAAAGATTTATATACTTCTTTAGCCGACAGTGCGTTCCGTTTCCCGGATAAAGTGGCTTTGGTGGAAGCGGGCACCGGTAAAAAAGTTTCCTATCATGAACTTTTAATCCAAGTGGACCGTGCTGCGGATATGTTCTTTGAACACGGAATCCGCAAAGGGGATCGCGTAGGTATCGTTTTAAGAAATTCCATTGATACGGTGGTAGCCAATTACGGGCTCTATAAATTAGGAGCCGTAAGTATTCCCATAAATTTTATGGTTACCAAACAAGAAGAAGTACAATATATCCTGAATAATGCCGCAGCTAAGGCGGTCGTTACGCAGGCCGAATTTATTCGTCATTATGTAAAGGCTTTGCCGGATACCCCCAGTGTACAAGTTATTTTTACAACGGATGAAATCCCTTCTTCCGCAGCAGAATGCCCGGCTGTAAAAAAGTTTTGGGAAGAAATTGAAAAATCTACTTACCATGAGGAAACTGCTTCCCCGCAAGCAGGCTTAGATGATCTTGCCTTTATTTTGTACACTTCTGGAACGACAGGATTACCAAAAGGCGCCATGATTTCCCACGGAAACTTAGCCTCTAACGTTATTTCATGCGCACAGATTTTTAAAATTACGGATGATGATTGTTTCTTATGTTTATTGCCGATGTTCCACTCTTTTGCGTGGACGACGTGTGTGGTAATTCCGCTTTACTTGAATTTAAAAGTAGTTATTGTAGCCAATGTAATGCCGGCTAGCAAATGGTTAGGAGCCATGGGCACAGAAAAAGTAACGCTCATTTTGGCAGTTCCGCAAATTTACGCGGTACTTTCTAAAGAAGCCAAAGGTCTTAAACAACTTTATTTACGTTTCTGGCCGTTTAAATCGGTACGCTTTGCCGTGTCCGGTGCGGCACCCTTGACGCAAGAAATTAAAGACCGGTTTGAACAAAAAATCGGCGTGCCGATTTTGGAAGGGTATGGCCTTACCGAAACGAGCCCGGTTGTTAGTGTAAATACCGAAGAACTTCAAAAAATTAAATCTGTCGGCCCGGCACTCCCGGCGGTAAGTACCTTGGTAGTAGACGACGAAGGCCGCGAAGTGCCTCGCAACCACGAAGGTGAACTGTGTGTAAAAGGCCCGAACGTGTTCCGGGGTTATTGGGGCAATGAGAAGGCTTCCAAAGAAGCATTTACTGAAGACGGTTGGTTCAAAACCGGTGATATTGTGGAAATTGATGATGACGGTTTTATTTTCATTAAAGACCGTAAAAAAGACATGATTATCATCAAAGGTCTTAAAGTTTTCTCCGCACAAGTGGAAGCCATTATTTGTGAATATCCGGCGATTGAAGAATGTGCTATTATCGGCGTACCGGATGGCCGCGGCGGCGAATTTATTAAACTCTATGCCGTTAAAAAAGAGGGCGTGGAAGTGAATGAAAAAGACTTTCGTATGTTCCTTAAAACCCACTTGGATAACTACAAACGTCCGCGTGATTTTGAATTTGTGGAATCATTGCCTAAAAACGCGCTTCGCAAAGTGTTAAAACGCGAACTTCGCAAAGATGCGGTTGCTAAACTGGCTGCCCGTGTGGCCGCTACGCCAGCGGAGGACGGCCTTGAATAATTTGGCACGCCTTTTGAATGAAATCATTCCCCAGGGGTATTACGTGGGGGGGATTGTTCGTAGCAGTTTACTGAAGCGTTTTTCTACCGATATTGATATTGCCTTGCCGCCGGAAGATGTAAAAACGGCGGCCTATGCGCTTGCAAAAAAATTAAAAGCCGCCGTATTTGAAATGGACCCGGAATTGGGGGTATGGCGGTTGGTAACCCATAAAGAAAAACTGCAAATTGATTTAACCGCTTATCAAGGTAAAGATTTAAAAGCCGATTTGCTCCGCCGGGATTTTGCATTTAACGCACTGGCGTATCCGGTATCTTGTTTACCGGAAATTCATATTGAGAAACAAAAAAACGGAAACGCAAAAATTTTACTTAAACGCTTGCGTAAAAATCAAATGATTGATTATGCAGGCGGCTTGGAAGATATTATTGCAAAAAGAATAGAGATGACATCTCCGCGCGTATTTAAAGACGATCCTTTGCGGATGCTCCGTGCCTTTCGGTCATCGGCCGAATTGGGTTTTTCCATTTCGGCGCGCACCTTAAAACAAATTAAAAAAGATGCCTCTTTAATTGTTCAACCGGCGGGGGAGCGGGTACGCGAAGAATTAGAACGTTTATTTTCAACGGATCGGGCCTATGAAAATTTAAGTTTAATGGAAAAATGCGGTTTACTGACCGCCTTACTGCCGGAATTGGAGCCGCAGCGTGCCTGCGCCGAAGTATATTACGGTAAAGGCGGGGTACTTAAACACACGTTGGACGTATTTCGCCGGGAAGAACAGTTGTTGGCCCGTCTGGATAAAGCATTCCCGAAATATGCAAAAAAATTAGCACCGTTTGCCGAAAAAAAATCATTGCAAAAAATGGCTGCCCTGTTACATGACATCGCCAAACCTGCTACGGCTAAAATGAAAGACGGGCGGTTGCGGTTTTTTTACCATGAGCAAAAAGGGGCCAAAATGGCTAAACAGGTGTTGGAACGGTTGCATTATAGCCGCGCTGAAATCCGATTGATTTGCGCTATGATTGGCGAGCATTTGCGTCCCAGTAATTTAGCCAGCAACGATGTGATTACAGACCGGGGCGCCTACCATTTCTTCCGCGATTTAGGGGAAGCGGCCCTTCCCATGTTGTTATTATGTTGGGCCGATTACACCAGTTATATTACGGATGATCAGTTAAAACGTATTTTACCCAAAAGTGCGGACCGAATGATGAGTTTGGCACAAGCCCAAAAAAAAGCGAATGTCGGTAAAACACTGAGACATTTGCAAGTACTCTCTTTACTTTTAAAAAAATATTTTGAGCAACCGAAAAAAATTTTGCCTACCCGTATTATTACCGGGCGTGATGTGATGGACGCGCTATCCTTACCGCCCAGCCCTAAAATCGGGGAAATTTTAGAAGCGGTTGCGGTGGCTCAAGTGGAAGGAAAAGTAACGGACCGGGCAAGTGCTTTGCAGTTTATAAAAACCTTGCAAGTACCGGTGGTACCGGGTAAAACCGTGTAAAAGTATTGTGCCCGATAAAAAACTTTGCTAAAATAATTAAGCGGAAACGCAATGATGCGGGCGTGGTTCAATGGTAGAATGGAAGCTTCCCAAGCTTTAGACGAGGGTTCGATTCCCTTCGCCCGCTTTTTTTAACAGGGTGCGCTATGGAAAACGAAAACCTGGATTTAGAATCAAAACCAGCCGGAAATAAAGACCTTTGGTTATTTTTAATTACCGTGGATATTGTATTTTTATGTATCTTCGGTTTTTTCTTATATAGACATTTTTCTGCCGGGCTTTTTCAAACACCGGCCGCGCCGGAAGGTACCTCAGTTGTTGAAACGATAGAAGAAGTGGAAGAAGTAATAGCGTCCGAACCGGAACCTGTTACTCCTGCCTCTGTATCCCAGCCCGAGCCGGTTGCCGAACCGGTGCCAGTGGCTTCCGCCCCGATTGAAGAAGTTCCGTTGTCTGCTGTGTTGGAACAAGAAACAAAGCCGGAAGCAGTTGTACAACCGGTGGCTCTTGCCGAGCAAAAAGAAAGCATTGTGTTAGATCCTTCTTCCAAAGGGAAATACCGCAAAGTAACGTTCCGTTGGTTTGGAGAAGGAAAGAAAGTTCAAATCGTCAGCGGATTTACCATGTCTAAGCCGCAATCTTTAAAGAAAAAGGGTGACCATTGGGAAACCACGCTTTCTATTGCGCCCGGTACATACAAATTTTTATACATCATTGACGGCGAAAACCGCACCGATCCGTACGCTCCGGAAAAGGACGGCCGAAGCGTAGTTGAAGTAAAATAAATTTGATTTATAAAAAGATATAAAACCCCGGGTATAAGCCCGGGGTTGTTTGTTTAGGAAGGAATTGCAATCGTCCAGTTTGGATCATTTCCGGCTATGGTATTGCAAAAATCCTTTCCATTATCTGTGGTGTAATTGTATTGGCAAGTACGAGTGATTGTATTTGTATTTTCATCGTAGGCTATCATAATAGATGCAGATCCAAAGTAGTAACCGGAGTATCCACTTAAGAGCCAAGTGCCGTTACTATGTACATGAGGTAAGTCGGATGTCCAAAGGTCATTTGGAAATATTCCCTGTTGACCTGCCGGAATATCAATGGAGCTAAAATAGGGTGTAAAATCCATGTCTAAATCGCTCCAAGATGATAGTGGGGTATTTCCGTTTGCCAGTATATACACATTAACCGCTTTTTCTAATGCACTATAAAACTGTTTAATTTGCATAGCTCGCGTTTTTAGTACCGCTTTTTGATATTGCGGTACGGCCACCGCCGATAAAATGCCGATAATCAGCACAACAACTAACAGTTCAATGAGTGTGAAACCGTTTTTGTTTTTCTTCATTTTTGTTCTCCTTTAGGTCGGGCTCAAGGGTAACAAAAAAACGGCCGTTATCTTTGAGCCTAGCGAAGTGACCCAAAAGACAACAGCCGTGGCTTGCCACTCTTGCGAGTGGCAAACGCTCGGCACAAAACAACCGGGTAATTAAGCCGTTTGTTTTGTGCCTGATAACGAGCCGTTTTTGGACTTCGCTATGGCCCTTGGTACCAAGGGCTATCCGCGTTCTTCACGCGGTTCCAAAAAACAGATTTCAAATTGTATTACTACTTTCTTATTCTACGTAATTTTTCTTTTGAATTGCAAGGGGGAAAACAAATTAAAACCGGGTGTGCTAAATGCACACCCGGTTGAGGTTACAACTAATTCCCCGGGATTACCCGAGGAGTCAGGAAGATTTAACAATTAAAACTGCGTTTAATAATACTGCGTACAATCCCTTCCACGTGAAAGGATGTTTTGTCCGCGATAATAGGAGTATAGTGCGGATTTTCCGACTGTAAAATCACATTTTCTCTGTCTTGTGTAAAGCGTTTTACCAGCACTTCGCCGTTATTGACGCATACCACTACATCTTTATTTTTCGGTTGGTGGTTTTGTTCGACAATCAGCCAATCTTTGGGAGAAATTAAACTTTCCATGGAGTCGCCTTTGGCTTCTACCATAAAACCCTTGCAGGCCGGAAAATAAATCATGCTCGGGTCTACCGGTACAATGCGGGTGGGTTGTCCGTCTAAGATCGTTCCCTCCGGGCCGCATTTGGCCATACCATACATCTTTAAATAGATCACGTTGCGTTCCGGGTCCTTTAAAATAATGTAATCGCGCGGATTGGCGGGGTTACGTTTTAAATAGCCTTTCTTTTCCAACTGTTTGATGTGGTGAAAAACCACGCTTTTCCCACTTACATTTAACCGCTCTGCTAATTCTTCCATGGTTAAAGGATCGCTAATATTGGTCTTTAAAATTTCTAATAATTCGGTTTGTTTGGGGTGTAATGCTTTCATCTTTGGTGCAACCTCCTAAACTTTTACTTATTATTATGTTCTATATTATGTTCTATAAAATTATTTCAAAAAAGTAAAGTTAATTTTAAAAATAATTAAAATATAAGTATTTTTTAATTTATAAATAAAAAATTTCGTTTCATAAAATAAAACGCCCTGCGTGTTTTCAGAGCGTTTTACAAAGAATGATTTGAAGGGTTTATAGTTTCTTAATAAACCGTTCAAAGGCCGCTTTCCCTTCTGCGGTACGTTTATAAACACCGGCATATTCAAGCACTTGGGCAAACACTTTCCCTACTTCCGCTTGCAAGATTTGTGTGGCATTTTTAGTAGTAAACGTATGCTTGCGGAGCAGTTCTTCTGCCCAATCTGCGTGTTTTGCTAGGGTTTCGTTTTGGCGAATACCGGCAACATCTTTGCGGAGGAGGTACGGCTCCAAATCTTTCAGTTCTTTAGCAAGCCGCGCCGGTAAAACTGCCAGACCCATCACTTCAATTAAGCCGATATTTTCCTTTTTAATATGGTGTACTTCGGCGTGAGGGTGGAAAATACCCATCGGGAACTCGTCCGTGGTTCGGTTGTTTCGCAGTACTATATCCAGTTCGAACGATTTGCCGCGCCGCCGGGCAATCGGGGTAACCGTGTTATGTGGGGTGTCTCCCGTTTTGGAAATAATATCGGCTTTGGGGTCGTTATAGGTGCGCCATTTTTTGAGGATGTAATCCCCGGCTTCTATTAAATCTTTTTTAGAGCCGTTTAGACGGATGACGCTCATCGGCCATTTCACGATCCCGGCTTTGACGCGCGGGAATTTAGTCAGTTTAAATGTTTGTTCCACCGGGGCTTTTTCCATGGCAAACGTGTAGCGGCCGCCTTGGAAATGGTCGTGCGTGAGGATAGAGCCGCCGACGATAGGTAAATCCGCATTAGAACCAATAAAATAGTGTGGCAATAGATCCACAAAGTTAAGTAGTCGCGCGAAACTTTTTTTGGTTAGTTTCATCGGTTCGTGTTTGCCCGAAAGACAAATACAATGCTCATTGTAGTACACGTATGGCGAATATTGCAGGTACCACGGTTCTGCGTCTTTGAGTAAATCCAATGGAATTAAACGAATGGTTTGCCTCGCCGGATGATTGATTCGCCCGGCATAGCCTTCGTTTTCTTTACAAAGTAAACATTTTGGATACGAAGAGGCTTTCATTTTAAGTGCGGCTGCAATATCCTTGGGATCTTTTTCCGGCTTGGACATGTTGATTGTAATATCCAAATTGCCGTAAGCGGTACGTGCTTTCCAGGCGCGGTTTTTTGCCACGCGTGCCGTGCGGATGTAGTCCAAAGCACGGGCATCATGATAAAATTTATCAGTGGCTTTTTTGGGATTTTTTTTGTGTAGCGTAAAAAATTCTTTTATAACTTCGCCGGGGCGTGCCGCAAATACACCCATTAGTTTCGTGTCAAATAAATCGCGCATAGTGATCGTGTCCGGCGCGATAAGCCCCTTTTGGGCGGCCCAATCACAAATTTTAGCAAGAATTTCACACGGATAATCCGGAGTTTTTCCATTAAAACCGCTTGGCGTATATTCTTCTAATTTTAAGATACCCAGAAGTTCGTTAACAGCCCAATTTTTATCTTGGAGAGTAATTAAATGTTGGCGGATTGCATAGGTTACTAATTGGTCAATCAAGAGGTTTATATCCATAATTTCTCCTAGTATTTACGGTGTTGTTCCCAATTCCAAGCGGTTTCGATAATGCGCGTGAGCGAATATTGCGGTTTCCACCCCAACACTTGCTGTGCTTTGGTGCTATCCGCTACTAAAACAGCGGGGTCGCCTGCTCGTCGGGGAGCCACTTCCACTTTAAAATCAACGCCGGTAATTTTTTTGGCTTCTTTGACGAGTTCGGCAACGCTAAATCCGGATCCGCTTCCCAAATTAAAACGTTCACTTTTATTTTCTTTAATCATTTTTTCCAGGGCGAGGATATGTGCACGTGCCAAATCATTAACGTGTACATAATCGCGCACACACGTTCCGTCGGGAGTGGGATAGTCATCCCCAAACATTTTAATGCTGGGGCGTTTGCCGGCTGCGGCTTGCAACACAATGGGAATGAGATGTGATTCCGGATTGTGTGATTCGCCAATTTCGCCGGAATCGTCTGCTCCGCTTGCGTTAAAATAACGCAACGCCGTGGCTTTTAACCCATAGGCAGTATCAAAATCCGCGAGTATTTTTTCCACCATTAATTTAGTATTTCCATACGGATTAATAGGTTGTTGCGGGTGGGTTTCGTCGATTTTGGCCTTGACGGGTTCTCCAAAGGTTGCGGCGGTAGAAGAGAACACAAAATAGTTGATATGGTTTTCTACCATCGCATCTAATAAATTAAGTACTTTGGAAACATTGTTATGATAATATTTAGACGGTTCTTTCACACTTTCGCCTACTTCAATAAAAGCGGCAAAATGCATAACTGCTTCGATTTTATATTTTTTAAAGACTTCACTTAGGCGGGCTTTGTCTCCTAAATCGCCCAGTTCAAACGGATAATCGGCTACCGCTTCGCGATGCCCTTTGGATAAATTATCAAATACGATAGGATTATATCCTTGCTTGGCAAGCATACGTACCGTATGAGAACCGATATACCCTGCGCCACCAATAACTAAAATATTTTTCATAAGGACTCCTTAATATATTTTTTCCATTGGGCGTGCGGGGCCGCCGATAGAGGCAATGTAGAAATCTGCCTTCAAACCTGTTTTTTCGTGGTAAATTTTTCCGACGGTATCAATCACATTTTTAACGGCTTCGTCTTTAACAAGCGCTACGGCACATCCGCCAAAACCGCCGCCGGTAATGCGTGCGCCTAATACGCCGGGAATTTTCCAGCAAGTTTCCGCAATAATATCCAATTCCGGACAACTTGTTTCGTAGTCATCCCGTAGTGAAATGTGGGACTGATTCATCAGTTTACCAAAAGTTTCCAAATCACCTGCTTTGAGGGCTTGCGTGGCTTGTAGCGTGCGTTGATTTTCGTATACAGCGTGCTTGGCACGTTTGCGTTCAATCGGATCTTGGATTAAATCTTTGTTTGCTTCAAATTCTTCAATAGTTAATTCCCCCAGCGATTTGATGGGCAGTTTTGTTTGCAAGGCTTTTAACGCATTTTCACTCTCTCTCCGGCGGTCGTTGTAGGCAGAGGTAACAAGAGAATGTTTCTTGTTGCTGTTGATAATTAAAATGGAAATACCTTGCAAATTGAGCGGAACATGTTCGTATTTAAGGGTGTTACAATCTAACAAAATGGCGTGATTTTCTTTTCCCATGCCACTGGCAAATTGGTCCATGATGCCGCAATTCATACCGACAAATTTATTTTCTGCTTCCTGACAAAATTTAACGAGTTCTATTTGCGGAATGTGCAGATTGAAAACTTTGTTCATCGCAACGGCGGTTGCCAGTTCAATGGAGGCGGAAGAAGATAACCCCGCTCCATTGGGAATATCGCCCCAAAAGAGAAGTTCAAAACCGTAGGTTAGCGGATAACCATGGTTTTGGAGCGTTTTAATAACGCCTAACGGATAATTGGCCCAATCATTGGCTTTATCATATATAATATGGTTTAAATCTGCCTCAATAATTCCTTTTTGTGGTAGATTGAGGGAGTGTAGCCGGATTTTTTGGTCATCGCGTTTACAAAATACACAATGAGTCCCGAAAGATAGCGCGCACGGAAACACGTGCCCGCCGTTGTAATCGGTATGTTCGCCGATTAAATTTACCCGGCCTGGTGCAAAAAAGTATAATTTTTCTTTTTTAAAAACCTCATTAAACTTACTGCGTAATGCTAATTGGTTCATAAGATACTCCCTATAATTTAGGTTAACGAATTGTCATTTTTAACGTCCATTCCTCAGTTCCTTTGGGGGGAATTACAGCCGCTCTGCGGATTTTATTTGCTACATATAAATCGTCGTAAACGCCGGTACAGGGTTCTAAGGCAATATTATAATCTCCCCGATAGCCGCCTTGTGTTTTCCATACCCCTAAGTAGGGTATTTTGTCTGACGGATACGTATACAAAAGTTGTTCGTGGGTATCGGTATGTTCGATGCCGCACCAGCCGGCTACATTGGGTGAAGTAAAATAGAATTTTTCACAATTCTTTGCCGTAATAGGTTCGGTTTTAGACAAATCAATTACTTTTCCATGTACATCCGTCGTCCGAGGGTAAGAATGGAAGGTTCCCCAAGGCCCCAGATGCTGGGTGGAATGTTCTACAGAAATAATTTCTGTTAAATTCTGCGGAATTAACAATTTGGTTGTGGGGGAACACGCCAGCAGGCAATGCGGGGTCCAAATAAATTTAAATTCAATGTCGGCTTTGTTTTCTACAGCATATTCAAACAATATATTATTGTCTTGTAGTGTTACCGTGCGGGAAAGCGCATAAGGAAGTTTTTGACTTTCTACAATGGATTTGACGCTTTTTCCATTGGGAGAGAAAGCACTGGCCCAGGGAAGCGTCCATACTTCACCATGGTCCGGAATTTGCGTTCCTTGGAATGGGCCGTCCGGGTAAGGGCAAGCATCAATGGAAGGAAACACTTCGTCAAAACCACTTGAATCATAATCGGAAAAAGCAGCTCCATAAGCAGGAATGGTTAATTTGTCTTTATCGGACTGAAATAGAAATTCCCGATTCGTTTTTTTGGAAACCAGACTGGCCAATTTGCAACCATATTGGGGCAAAAAAGTAAGCCGCAGAAAATCATTTTCCAGCACGTGAGCAATGAGCCCTTTGTAAAGTATTTGCGACATATTCCTCCTATAAAAACACGCAGACAGGCGTATTATTTTTCAGTAAATTTGGTAAAAGCAAACGGCATTAACTCGTCTAATGTTTTTGTGTAGACGGTTCTTTTTTTGCCATTTAATACCGCAATATAAATAGGGGTATTCGGAGCCATAAATTCGCTCATCACTTGGCGACAGGCTCCGCAAGGAGACCCAAATTTAACACCGGGTACTTTTTGTGTAATTAAGGCAAGCGCTTTAAAGTGCCGTTGCCCGGCTCCTACGGCGGAAAAAATGGCATTTCGTTCTGCACAGACGGTCAGCCCGTACGAAGCATTTTCAATATTAGTTCCTGTAAAAATTTGTCCGGATTTAGTTAATACGGCTGCCCCTACCTTAAAATTTGAATAGGGAGAATACGAATATTCCCGTGCCTGTTGTGCAGCATCTACAAGCCGGATAACGTCGTTCTTGCTCAGTAGTAATTTGCTCATACTTTTATTTTATAATAACCGCTCAAAAAGTCAACCCCCTCGCGCGTTCGACAGGCTGGCAAAGAAGCAGTCTTTTGTTATAATAAACATATGAAAAAAATAGTTATTCTAAGCGGAATTTTAATAGTAGGATGGTATATGTGGCCGTTTAAAAGTGAAATTAAAAATGCGGGCAAGCCGGTCCATGTAATTGTGGCGTTTGGGGATAGTTTAACGGCTGGGTATGGCGCGGGTTCTAAGGAATCGGCGTATCCGGCAGTTTTAGCGAAACTGACGGGGAAAACCGTTATTAATGAGGGAGTAAGTGGCGAAACCGCGGCGGATGCTCCTAAGCGTCTACAAGCCGTACTTGCGCATCAACCGCAAATGGTCCTTATTGAATTTGGCGCCAATGATTTCATGCGAAGTATGAGCCGCGAACAGGCTGTTTCCGCGGTGGCTTCTATCGTAGATGCGGTTCAAGCGGCGGGGGCGGTAGCGGTAATTGTTGATACCGGCGGCCCCGGAATGGGGGCCTATTCCCGTGCTTATAAACAGTTAGCCAACGAAAAAAAAGCCCTCTTCGTATCGGGTATATTAACACCGGTATTTCATAAACGCGGTTATATGTCGGATATGGTTCATCCGAATGCGAAAGGCTATGAAATTGTGGCAAGCCATGTGGCAAAACAGATTTCCGCGTATCTTTAATTGCAGGTTGATGCGGCAACTATTTTCTCTTTTTTGCTGTATGCTCGTTGCAGGATGTGCGCATGTATCCCGCCAGCAGGATGTTTTGCGTCAAATTGCCACCCATCAATTCATTCTGGAGCAGGCATTTATCAATGGGCGAAAATTATATTTGCAGTATCAAATCGAAGGAAAAGCGTTCGCTTTGATGGGTGATTTAGACCAAATTCGGGGAAACGGTACCGAGCAGAAAATATTGCTTTCAGCCCACCGTGAAATTCCGTTTCGAAAAAACCTTCCTGTCCATGTGGTATCGCATGGATTTAATGAACTTATTAAATATACTTTACTGCCTTTAATTCCGCCGGTTAGCGGGCAGGGAGTTTTGGTGTTTATGGATACGTATGAAATGCTTCTCTATCGCTCGAAAGAAGGTAAACCCCGGTTAGTTTTTTTAAAAGATGCTCCGGGAGATATTGACATAGTCGGTCAAATTAGCGCAGAACAATTTACGGCGCTTTATTATCAGGAATTAAAAAAAATCCAGCAATCTTCCGGAAGCGAACAAACTCGCTTTTTATTGCGCCTGGAAGAGGTACCGCTATCACCTTTTATTTATATTGACACCCGGACAGGCGACAATATCCGGTTGGAACTGCCGGAGTATTATCAAATAAAAAAAGAAATGACGACGATCGGTTTTTCAGGTGCGATGATTTATTCCTTTATTATTAAAAGTCATTTATGGAGCAGTATTAAAGCCCCGTTTACCACCGCGCACCGTTTGGCTGCGGTGGGGACATCCACTCTTTATACGTTCCTACCCACTCGTTTAACGGATGCAGAGCGGATTTTGCCACTCAACCGGCAGGCACGTCCTATGGACTTAAACGATTTTAACCAATGGTTGGATAAACAGGTAAGCCGGCAAGTTTATAAAGCGCGTGTTAAATTATTGATTGACGGTGAAGAATTTTTTCCGCACTGGATGCTTGCTATGCAGCGGGCAAAAGAAAGTATTTTTACTAACGTCTATATTTTTATGACGGACCCGTATGGTTTGTCGGTAGCGGACGTGATGCGAAAACGGGCGGCAGAGGGAATTGATGTGCGCGTGGTGGTAGATGAATTAAATACGGTCTTAAATTCGGGGAAAAACCCGGAACTGAAACCGGCGGAAAATTTTGTTATGCCCAAATATATTACCTCCTATTTGCGGAAAAAATCTTCTGTAAAAGCCCGTACCCATTTAAATCCGTGGAGCACTTTTGACCATAGTAAAGTATTTATTATTGACCGCCAATTTGCTTATACCGGCGGCATGAATATCGGGGAGGAATATCGCTATACATGGCACGATATGATGGTCTTTTTGGAAGGGCCGGTGGTGGGAAGATTGGTAAAAAATTTTTATAAAAACTGGTCTTTTACCGGAGTGGGGGGAGATTTCTCTGCCGGATACCGCCAACTATTTAGCAAAAAACAACGCAAAGTAAACCGTGCCAGCGCTGATATGGTGGACGTTCGCTTAATGTATACTAAACCGCACAAATCCCAAATTTTTGAAGCCCAATTAGAGGCGATTAAACGTGCCACTCGGCGTATTTATATTGAAAATGCGTATTTTGCGGATGACCGTATCGTGCAGGCCTTGATTGCGGCACGGGCACGCGGAGTGGATGTACGGGTTATTTTGCCGGGTAAAAATGA
Source organism: Candidatus Avelusimicrobium vaccinum (assembly GCA_902794895.1). Classification (GTDB taxonomy): domain Bacteria; phylum Elusimicrobiota; class Elusimicrobia; order Elusimicrobiales; family Elusimicrobiaceae; genus Avelusimicrobium; species Avelusimicrobium vaccinum. The sequence continues at coordinate 13,842 of CADBIY010000016.1, forward strand.
TGTGGCTATTATGGATAAAAACAACCGCTACATGGCCAATAAATTATTTCATAATGGTGTCCGCGTTTATTTTTATAATGGAATGACACATGTAAAAGCGGCGATATATGACGGTTGGGCGGTGGTAGGTTCTGCTAATTTTGATAAAATGAGTTTGCATATTAACCGAGAGATGAGTTTGGGAATAGCGGATACTCATTTTGTCAATGAATTACAGGAACGGTTATTTGAAAAAGATTTTTCGAACTCACAGGAAATGACGGAGCCGTTGGATCTTTCCTGGACCTACGCTATTATTACCAGTTTAACCAGCCAGTTGTAACGTGTATTTTAAACAATCGGTTCTAATTCGCGTTCGTACCCTTGCGCGGCAACTACTTTTGCTTTAAAAATAGTGCCGGTTTTAACGGGTGTTGTGAAGGTTACTTTGCCGTCAATATCCGGAGCATCTTTATAAGTGCGTCCAAAATCCGGTCCGTCCGCGATGGCTTCCAAGGTGGTGCCGATCAGCTGCTTATTGATTTGATCAATAACGCGGCTTTGTACTTCTTCCAATTCCCGGGCGCGTTTGTGTTTAATAGCAGCCGGAACTTGTTTCATAGTGTACGCTGCAGTCCCTTTTTCGCGGAAATATTCAAATACGCCCATATTGTCAAATTCATATTCTTTCACGAATTTTTTCAATTCATTGAAATCTTTTTTCGTTTCTTCGGGGAAGCCCACAATAAAATTGGTGCGTAACGAAATATCGGGTACTTCTGTTTTAAGCATGTCCAACGTACGGCGTATTTGGGCCGCATCACAATGGCGGTTCATGCGTGTAAGTACGGGATCTGCAATATGTTGGAGCGGAATATCCATATAATGAAAAATTTTGTCCGTAGAAGCCATTAAACGGGCAATTTCTTTGGTAACACGGTGCGGATACCCATACATAATACGCAAACGGCCTAATCCGCGCAATTTAAGTAATTTTTCCAATAATTCCAAGAGTTGGGGTTTGCCATATAAATCCATTCCGTATGAAGTTGTGTCCTGGGCAATTAGAGAAATTTCTTTCACGCCGTTTTGAATCATCAGCCGTGCTTCCCGCACTACATCTTGCATGGGTTTAGACCGGTAATTGCCGCGGATAAAGGGAATGGTACAATAAGCGCAACGGTTATTACATCCGTCCGCTATTTTGAGGTAGGCCGTGTGCGGGGCGGTTAAACTCATCTTATATTCCGGCAAGTAAAGTGATTTTGCAATCGGCGGCAAAAGTGCTCCTTTCTTTTTTAAGGTGGATTCTATTTGCTCTTGCGCGCTGATCGAAAACAACGTGTCTATTTCCGGAAATTCTTGCAATACTTGTTCTTTGAAGCGTTCCACCAGACAACCGGTAACGGCTACTTTTTTCACTTTCCCGGCTTTTTTTAGTTCCAGCGCATAGCGGATTTCTTCTTTGGCTTCCTGAATGGCAGAAGCAATAAATCCGCAAGTATTGATGATGATTTCGTCGGCTTGTTCAGGAGAAAAAACCAGTTTATTACCATGCGCAAGCAGGCGTGCGGAAAATTCCTCGCTGTTGGTTAAATTTTTGGGACATCCTAAACTGATTAAATAGAATTTCATATTTCTATACTGCCACATCTTCGGTGGATACCGGTTTTTTTTCTTTGTCAGAATCTTCTTCGCTGGCTAATACGGCGGTACCAAAGGTCAGTACCCCAATACGGCCTACAATCATAGTTCCGATAATAATGAGTTTTCCAAGTAGGGACAGTTCGCTGCTAATTCCGGTGGATAGCCCTCCGGTACTCAATGCTGCCGCGGACTCCATCACTAAACTTAAGAAGGGCAAATGCTCGGTCCATGTGAGCATAAAGATACTGATGAATAAAAAGAGGGTATATAATAAAAAAGTGGAGGTTGCTGCATATAAGCGCGGAAGGGGCAGACGCCTACCTAAAAGGGAAACACGGGATCGCAGTTGCAATCGGGCCCGCATAATTGCTACGACTGTACAAAACGCAGTTATCTTGATACCGCCAGCAGTGCCGGCCGGAGCACCTCCAATGCACATTAATAGTACCAATACTAATAAGGAAGCGGAGGATAATAAACTGACATTTACCGTGCTAAATCCGCAGGTGGTCATAGCCGCCACCGATTGAAAAAATGCTTCGGTCAAAGTTAGAGAAGGGGTTGTGATAAATAGTGTGAGCGTTCCTAAACAAAGCAGAGCCATCGTAGCAAGTACAATAATTTTTGTGGTTAGGGAAATTTCTTTCGTTTTTCGTCGGATAAAATTGGAAACATCTGCAATCACAATAAAACCGATAGAACCGGCCAATGCCAAACAGGAAATAACGGTATTGATGGTTCCGCTATCTGCAAAGTTTTCCAAACTGTTATTCCAGAGGGAAAACCCGGCCGTACAAAAAGCAGACACGCTATGAAAAACACTATACCATAAGGCTGTCCAAGTCCCAAAGTCATTTGCACGAAAATAATTGTATAAGATCACGGCACCAATACTTTCAGCAATCGTAGTAAATACAACGGCAGACCAGAGAAAATCGGTCATTTTTAAAGTTTTTGGTAACGAGACTTCGGTGGATAATGCTTCCTGTTGATGTAAACGTAAGTGGTGCCTTTGAGAGAAAGAAATAAAGATAAAAGACGAGAAGGTCATGTATCCAACGCCGCCGATTTGAATGAGTAATAAAACCACTAATTTCCCTAACAATGTATAAGAATCGGCAAAATTGACCGTGCTAAGCCCCGAGGTGGATACAGCCGCCGCCGCGGTAAACAGGTTGTCAATGATTGATACGCGTGCGGTTGTCATAAAAGGAAGACATAATATCAGCGTTCCTAATACAGTGTAAGAAAGCACGGTTTGGGCAATGTTTTGGTGCGGGGTAAGCCGTAACAAGAATAAGGAGTATTTCTTAAACGAAAGTTTAAGAAAATCGTCTGTTTTATCACAGAAATTACGCCAGTTAATTTTCATATAATTATATTATACAAATTCAACGAAACAAACAAGTTCTCCTGCTTAGGGAAAATAGAAAAATAGAAAAGGACTTTACAAATATTAATAATTTTATTACAATAAATATGTAATCGAAAACGATTTATTCGCCCTTAGCTCAATGGTGGAGCGACCGGCTGTTAACCGGTAGGTTGAAGGTTCGAGTCCTTCAGGGCGAGCCATTTAAAAACCACGCGAGAAGCGTGGTTTTTATTTTGCCCTGAGCAAGCAAACTGCTTTGCTTGCGTAAGGACACGAAAGCCGGAACGATGTATGAGTTTGAGCGAAGCGAAAGGCGAATACCGTGAGGCGGGGCAGCGAGCGGCGAGGGTCAACGAGCCGACTTGTTGCCGAGTCCTTCAGGGCGAGCCATTTAAAAACCACGCGGGAAGCGTGGTTTTTATTAATAATAACGCATCATAGGCCGTGGAACGGTAGACCGATGTATGGGGCGCGGCGGGTGTTTTACAGGAGGGGCGGGAATTGCCCGCACATAATGTACCGGGCGGGGGCGTTTAGAAGCCGCAGTCGGAATAATATAGGAGACACGTCCTCCGTAATCGCCGGATACCATAGTTACACATCCACTTAATAATCCGATACAACTAAGCAGTAATATTATTTTCTTCATAATATACCTCCTTTTATTTAAAAACACATTTTTAAATTTTTTATTGCAAAATAGTTTGTTTTAATTTGTTCAAAAGATATACAATAGTATCCACAAGGGGGAAATTGTTATGGCAGATTATAAAGATTACTATAAAATTCTAGGAGTTACTAAAAACGCTTCGGATGCAGAAATAAAAAAAGCGTTTAAAACCATGGCGCGCAAATATCATCCGGACATGCACCCGGAAAATGAAAAAGCAACATGGACAGAAAAATTTAAAGATTTAAACGAGGCCTATACCGTTTTGTCCGATAAACAAAAACGGACGATTTACGATCAGGTTGGACAGGCTGATTATCAAAATTACGCGCGTGGTGGAGGCGCATCTTCGGCACGTGGCCGCGGAGCCGCTGGGGGAAATCCTTATCAGCAATATCAGCAATATACGTATAATAATGCTGGCGGTTTTAGTGGTTTCTCTGGTGGAAATACGCAATTTTCCGGCGGGTTTAGCGGGGGAGATTTTAGCGATTTCTTTCAAAGCATTTTCGGCGGTTTAGGCGGCATGCAAGGATTTGGACAAAATTTCGGGCGTAGTACGGCTTCCGGGCAAGCAGCAGGTGATGTGGAAGCCGAATTGACCCTAAATTTGGAAGATGCACATCGTGGCGGACCTATGCAAATGACGCTTCCCAACGGCCGTACGGTAACAGTTAAATTGCCGGCCGGAGTGAGCGAAGGGAAAAAAATTAAATTAAAAGGAATGGGAAACCCTACCCAGCGCGGAACCGGAGATTTGTATTTAATTATTAAAATCCGTCCGCATGCGATGTTCCGGTTAGAAGGGGAAGATTTGCATGTCCCCGTTACGGTGATGCCTTGGACGGCTGCATTAGGCGGTACAATTTTTGTTCCCACGTTAGATGGGCCGGTGCAGGTAAAAGTTCCCGCCGGAACGCATAGTGGAAAAAAATTAAAATTAAGCGGTAAGGGCCTTAGCAGCAAGGGGAGTTTGTATGTAACCTTAACGATCGATGTTCCACGCACGTTAACTAAGGAACAAAAAGAACTGTTTAGTCGGTTAGCAGCATTAAATTAAATCAAGGGGGAAGTAAAATGGCTGTAATTACAACCAAATTAGAAGAAAATTTAGCAACACTTGGCGGAGTGGAAACCCGTCAACCGGTTCGTACGGAGTATAATGAGCCGCGTGAAAATATGAATCCGGGGGAATTATTGGCGGCTTCGCTCGGGGCTTGTATGATGACCATGGTGGGCTTTTTGGCAGCCCGCCGCGGAGAAAAGGTGGAGGGAACGTCCGTGCAGATAGAACCGGGGTTTGACGAAAAGCATTCGCGAATTATTTCGTTTACAGTTACATTCCATTTCCCGGATACATTGACGCAAACGCAGAAGGATTTTTACGCGAAAGCGGCGCAAGGTTGCCCGGTGCATAATAGTTTACGGGAGGATATTACCTATAAAGTAATTGTGAAGTAGTTTGGCTAAACGCAAACGGCTGTTCGTATGACCACGTAATTCGCAGAAAAGGGACAATGAAGAATTGTCCCTTTTCTTGCTATTAAGGGCCAACGATTTTCCAAATTCTGCCAATTTGCGTGTGATTGGTGCTTGCCGTACCTGGCAGTACGGCTCTGCGCGCCACTTACCCACGCACCTTGGAGCGAATTTGAAAAATCAGGACAATCTTCCATAGTGTTAGTTTGCTATGCACGACATTTTTACGTTATTCGCGGTGTATTTTGAAGGGGTTGGACAAACGTCGTTTGGCGCGATCTGCCCGTGCGGCGAGCACCTTGTCAAGCCCATTTTTTGGCCTATTTATCGTCGTAGAAATTAAAAGATGCTGTTTGTTTTTTTTTTTTTGATATATAATTTAAAGAGGGACAGCTCCCTAAGGAGAAATGATATGAAGAACAAAACATCTAAAAAGGGGTTTACGTTAATAGAACTCTTAGTAGTGGTGTTAATTATCGGTATTTTAGCAAGCGTAGCATTACCGCAGTATGAAAAAGCGGTGGAAAAGTCGCGCGCGGCGGAAGCGTGGGCGACACTCAACGCTATTATGAAAGCGGAAGGAATTAAAAATATGGAAGAAGGTACTGATACAACGACCTATCCGGTCAGCGAGTTGGCCCTTTCATTTGTAGATAAAAACGGAAATTCCGTTACGGAAACGTCTTGGTACGGAAAAGATTTTTATTATGGAGTGGGAGGGTATCAGAGCACAGCAGAACGTTCTGGTTCCAAATATACTTTATCTCTTTCAGCGGATGGGAAGCGGCGTTGCTGGGATGGAAATAGTGAGTCTCTAACTAGAGGAAACTGTAAAAAATTGGGGTTTTCCACGGCAGCGGGCAAAACCTGTTTGTCAGGAGGCGGATCGGATTCTCCTAATGATAGTGATGCTTTGGAATCTGACTGTTGGACGGAATAAATTGCTTTATTAAATACAAAAAAACCCGGGACAGTTTCCCCGGGTTTTTCGTTAAATATTTATTTGCTTTGGGTAGCTGCGGCACCGCCGGTTAAGTCTTTAATGGCGGCAACGGCTCCGAGTACGTTGCTGGCTTCGTAAGGCATATAGATAATTTTATTGTCTTTGCCTTCCGTCATGGCTTGCAATGCTTCAATGTATTTCAGCGAAATCATATAACTGGCTGGATTGGAAGATTGCGCTACGGTGTTGGCTACAATTTTAACGGATTCGGCTTCCGCTTGAGCTACTTTAATTTTGGCTTCGGCTTGTCCTTCCGCTTCCAAGATGGCGGCTTGTTTCAACCCTTCGGCTTTTTTGATTTCCGATTCCCGTACGGCTTCCGCTTTTAAAATTTGAGCGGTCTTCGTACCTTCGGCTTCGGTTACCATGGCGCGGCGGTCGCGTTCGGCTTTCATTTGTTTTTCCATGGCTTCGCGGATAGCCGCGGGGGGAATAATATCTTGTAATTCTACCCGGTTAACTTTTACACCCCATTTATTGGAAGCATCATCTAAGATCACTTGCAATTTGCTATTGATAATTTCGCGGGATGTTAAGGTTTGGTCCAAGTCCATTTCACCGATAATATTTCTCAGTGTGGTTTGGGTTAATTTTTCAATTGCTGTTGGTAACGATTCCACTTTGTAAGCGGCTTTAATGGGGTCGGTAATTTGGAAATATAACAACGCATTAATTTCAATACCTACGTTATCTTTGGTAATTACACTTTGTCGCGGGAAATCGTACACTGTTTCACGCATATCAATCGTATCACGCATTTCCATATAGGGTACAGAACGTGTGCGCCCGGCGGAATCTACATATTCGCGGCTGTTGCGCCATTCCATATGGTGCGGTTTATCCATTACCGGGATAATCCAGTTAATTCCGGGGTTCAATACGGTTAGGTATTTCCCGAAACGTTCAATAATGACTACTTGTGCTTGTTTTACAATCACAATACCTTTGGCAATAATTACAATGACAAACAAAATAAATGCTGCCAAAAATACAAACCCTAAGGCTCCTGCTTCTTCCATGTGTTTCCTCCTAATCAAATAACTTCGTACAGATTTATTTGGTTCGTACCGTTAAGGTAACCCCGTCCAGTTTTTCCACGATACAGACGGTGCCCGCCGGTAATGGTTCCCGGGCGGTGGCCTTCCAACTTTCCCCGGACACTTTTACGCGGCCCGTTCCGGCTACTGGATCCAAGGCCGTTTCCACCACGGCTTCCTGGCCGATCACATCTTCCGCCGGCGTTTTAATATATTTAGATTTTCCGTATAAATGTTTGAGGGCAAACGGACGAATTCCAATCCAACAACCGGAAGCAACGAATGCAAACACAAACACCTGCATCCAAATACCCCATCCGAACCAGGAACTTAAAGCGGCACCCAAGGCGCCGATTCCTAAGCACGCCAGCGAAAATTCCATGCTAAACATTTCGCCGACAAAACACCCTACAGCGATAATTAGGTAAACATAATAGTTCATAGTACACCTCTAATTTTTGATGATTTCTAAATAATTGCGTACGTACGTTAAGCGCCGGTCATCGTGGCTTTTGTTTAACGTGTAAATCATATTGGCCAAGAACCGGCGGACAATTTGACGGGAGGATAGCGGGGTAAAGAAATCGTCTGTCCACGCTAAACAACGCGCTTCAATGTATGTTCGGCAATCTTCAGCAGATAAAATTTTGCCGTTATCCAGCGGATCAATAAAGAAAAATTCCCGGTCGGTATTTCCTTGTAAATAGACTAGAACACGTCCGGCTAAATCGATAAGTCCGGTTTCTAACCCATATCGTTGTCCGAGGACCATATACAGACAGGCCACACATAATCCGGCCCCCTTTTTTTTACGGAGAAACCGGGCAAAAGATAAATTCTTAATATCTTGGTTTACGGGAAGTGCTTGTATTTGCAGTATGCGGAAGAAATAGTTACTTAAAATAGTAGCAATTTCTTCGTAGTTTTTTGCATTTAATAAAGGGGTTTTTAGCGGTTGTGCCCATTGATCCACTCGGTCCGAAATATCTGCACGTTCGGAAGCCGTTTCAATAAACTTAGCAATTAAGGCAAGCCCTTCTTCCAGATCCGGGTTGATTTTGGCAGCAAACCGGGCAAAAGCATGAGTTAAATCTTCCCAGCAGATCTCTTCTAGGGTATGTACAACCGGTAAAGGGGTATTACCGGAAAATTCATTTTCTAATACGAGGTGCACCTGACGAGGATTTTCCTTTAAGGCAGCCGCAATTTCGCGCTTGATGACGGAACCGTAAGTGTCTGCTTCGGTTTTAAGTAACTGGAATAAAGCCTTTAGGCGTACGTCATCATAGATTTGCATACTGATAGCATAGCAAATTAGTGTTTTTTTTTCCATAGTTTTTGAAATGTTATTTTCTTTTTAATGTAAGTTTTCCGCGAGGAAGATTTGCGGTTATTAACAGAACGCTTGACATCTTTTTTTTTTTGATAAAATTTGATTTATAGTAGATATAAAAGGAGGGATACATATTATGAAAACAAATCAAAATTTAAGCGGTTTTACCTTGATAGAATTGCTTGTAGTGGTGTTAATTATCGGTATTTTGGCCAGTGTTGCGCTGCCGCAATACCAAAAAGCGGTGGAAAAAAGCCGGGCGGCAGAGGCTTGGAGTACGCTAAAGGAGATCAATGATGCCGAACAATTTAAAAATATGGAAGAAGGAACTACGGGCATCGTTTATAACTTTAGCGAATTACCGATTAATTTTCTCAATAAATATGGCACATCCGCTACAGAACGTGAAATCTTGGGAACTAATTTTAATTTTTATATCTATGAAGGCGGGGTATTGGGTACTAGTGGTGAGTATGAGCCGGCGTGGGCAGAGGCAACGGGGCATGGAAGATGGTATCGCTTAGGATTTTCCCAAGGTAGAAAAGTATGTACTGAAAGCGTGAGTGATAATTTTTGCAAAAGTATTTTAGGGAGTAGTAGGGCTATAGATTGCGGCACTTCGGTCAGTTGTTATGTAGAATAAAATAGGCTCCAATTTCTTTTCGCAGCAGATCAAGGGCTTCTTGCGTTTTTTTGCGGTCATCCGGACTTCCAAAGACGGAGAAAAAAACTTTTACGTGGATTAAATCTTTGGAAAGATGAACGGCTGTAATGGTTACAAAACCGCCAAAATCGCCATTGGCGGCCATTTTGGTAATAAGCGTATTATAAAATTTCTAACCGTTTAATTCTATCTATCATGTTTTTTAGCATTTTGTTTTTTATCCATTGTAAAAATAAATGTGAGAAACCGCGAATTTCTTGCAGATGGGGTGGCAGAGGGACTTGACATCTTTTTTAGGGGGGAGGAAATTTTAATTTATAGTGAATATGAAAGGAAGGATCTTTTTATGAAGAAAACAAAATGCCCCAATCAACAGATTGGGGCATTTTTGATATTGCGGTGTTTATTGAATATCTTTTTCGTTTGCCGTAATGGACAAAACTACGCGGCGGTTGGCGGCACGTCCTTCTTCGGTATCGTTGCTGGCTACCGGATTGGAAGCACCGAAACCAACATAGGTGATGCTTAACGTTTTTAAACCGCTGCCCAACAAGAAATCATAGACCGCTTTTGCACGGGCAGTAGATAACTTTTGGTTGATAGCAACAGAACCGGTAGAATCGGTATATCCTTGTACCACAATGCGGTTTTTCGGATATTTTTTAAGTACACGGTTTAAATCCGTCAAGGTTTGCAAAGAAGCCGCGGAAAGTTCGGCGCTTCCTACGGCAAACAGGATATCATTCTTTAAGTATACTTGAATTCCGTTGGCAGATTTAACGACGTCCGCAATAGCGGCTAATTCTTTGGCTTGTTTATCGTAGTAATTACCCAAAGCACCGCCGGCCGCAGCCCCGGTTAAAGCACCGATAATGGCTCCAGTTCCGCTTTTTCCGCCGGTGTTGTGGGAAATGATCGCTCCGGCCGCAGCGCCTACTGCAGCACCTCCGGCTGCACCCCAAGCCGTCCGTTTACCGGGCGTGGTGCAGGCAGAGAGTAACAACGCACAAACTGTGCATAGTAACAACGCTTTTTTCATGTGTGTTTGTTCTCCTTATATAAGTGATAAGTATGCTATATTCTACTTTTTTTCGGGAAATACGGAAAGGTTTTTTTCATAAAAAAGGCTCCCGGACGGGAGCCTTTTGGATAGTTAAAGAAACTATTTGTTTTTTACTTCTAATTCTACGCGGCGGTTAGCAGCGCGGCCTTCACGGGTTTTGTTGGTAGCAACCGGGTTTTGGGCACCATAACCGATAAAGGATACGTTTTCAGCGGCTACACCGTTGTTGACGAGTTCCATGGCAACGGCTTTCGCGCGGCGTTGGGAGAGGTCAACGTTGTAGTCCGGGTTTCCTAAAGAATCGGTATAACCGGCTACACGGACGGTGTTGTTCGGATATTTTTTAAGAACTTCAGCGGTCTTTTTGATTTGATTTAAAGAATCAGTTGCAATTTTGTCGCTGTTATAAGCGAAGTTAATCGGTTCTTTAAAAGAAAGAACAGTTGTATCCGCTTTTTGTTGTACATTCGCAACAGTAGCCAAGGCAGCATCGTCGCTCACTTTCGGAGCCGGTTTCGGAGCTGGCGGAGGCGGAGGCGGCAACGGTTTTTCCGCTTTTTTGAAGCAGCCTTCTTTTTGGCACTTCGGGCATTTGCAACCTGCTTTATGATGATGTTTGCATTGGCAGGCGGCCTTTACGCACGTGTTAGAGCGGTTAGGCGTGGTAGTACATTTGGTGCAGTGGCAGGCGCCTAAAAAAATAGCAGCTGCCAAAACAGTCATTACTTTTTTCATTGGTTTCTCCTTTGTTAAAGTAAACAGCTTAACAAATATATTTTACAATATCCTGCAAGTAGGGGAGCCCTTTTTTTTCATTAATTCGCGGTAAAGCCGGTAAATGGGCTTGTTAAGCGTCGGATGTATATAATCCGGCAGAATATAGGAAAGGGGTTTTAACACAAACTCCCTCTCGTGTAAGCGCGGATGCGGGATGATTAAAAAATAATCCGGCTCATCTTCAAAAATTTCTTGATCCTCATAAAAAAGAATATCTAAATCAATCACACGCGGTCCGTTTTTGAAAGTAGGGGTTCGCCCTAACTCTTTTTCCAACGTTTTTAATTTTTTGAGTAAAGGCATGGGCGCATAAGGAGTACTTAAAACGGCTACGGTATTTACAAAATCGTCCTGATGTTCAAATCCTTCCGGCTTAGAAATAATGTAAGGAGCCACTTCTTTTACAGTGCCGAGCGAAGGGAGTACGGCTAAAGCGCGGTCTATATTTTCTTTGGCGGGGGGGATGTTACTGCCAAGCCCCAAAATTACTTGTGCCATTTATTCTTCTCCGGTGTACGTAATCCAACGGTCGGGTGCTTCGGCCAATTTAACGCTTTTTAATTGGGAAAATTCGTTTTTAAGAACCCCGAAAATCCAAATACAAATAATTTCGGTTGTCGGATTTTCAAATAAATCGTTGAGGGTTTTACCTTCTAAAATACGATTGATTTTTTTATCTAAAACAGCGGCAATTTGGCGAAAATCCAGCAAATATCCTTCTTTATTTAGCGGACCGTAAAGTGTGATTTCATAGGTAAAAGTGTGCGGATGTATTTCTTCCGCCAGAGTGCCTGCGTGTCCGTGGCGCGCCGTAAAAGAGCCGGTATGAGTTAAATAAATATTAGGCATTTGACTGCTCCGTTTCCTGATAAAATTGTAGCATTTTGCGCGTATCTTTTACGTCATGTACGCGTAAAATGTCGGCTCCTTGTTGTAAAGCGAGCAAATTGGCGGCAAGTGTTTGCGGTAAGCGGTCTTTGGGCGTGTCGTTGGGGGTACTTAAAAAACTTTTGCGCGAAAGAGCGACTAGTAGCGGCACTTCAAGCGATTTCAATTCGCGTAAATTTTTAAGTAACAGATAATTTTGCGCGCGTGTTTTGGCAAAACCGAAACCGGGGTCAATAATAAGTTGGCCTTTGCAAAGACCTGCCGTTAATGCTTGTGAAATTTTTTCACTTAAAAAATCTTTTACTTCTCGTACTACATCTTGATACGCGGTATTTTGTTGCATGTTCTTGGGCGTGCCGCGTGTGTGCATTAAAACCAATCGGGCGTTGAATTTTTTAATCAGTTTAAATAAATCAGGGGAGGGATTGCCACTCACATCATTGATAATTTGCACCCCATTTTTTAGGCCTTCTTCCGCGATAGACAGTTTGGTAGTATCCAACGATAAAGGCAACCCGGGCCATTCTTTATGTAATAATTGAATTAAAGGAATTACGCGGGCGCGTTCGGTAACCTCGTCTACCGGGTCCGACCCAGGGCGGGTGGACTCGCCGCCGATATCTAAAACATCTGCCCCTTCTTGAATAAATTGTTCGGCCCGTGCCAAAAGACCCGCGGTCGTATTTTGCGGATTACCGTCGTAAAAAGAATCGGGCGTTGCATTTAAAATGGCCATGACTTTTGGCATATTCTTATTCTATCAATCCAACCAGTGTGATGCAAATATTATGCGAAATGTTTTAAAAATAACGATCCTCTGTAATACAAAAGGATCGTTATTTAAATATAGATAATCTTATTTAATCATTTCTAAAAATTCGTTACGTACTTCCATTTTCTTAAATGCACCGCGGATAGCACTCGTTACCATCACGGCGTTATGCTTTTCAATACCGCGCGAACTGATACACATGTGTTTGGCTTTGCAGACGACCATTACGCCGTGCGGCTGTAAGGTTTCCATTAAACTGTCGGCAATCTGCGCGACTAATTTTTCTTGGATTTGTAAGCGCCGTGCAAACACTTCCACGAGCCGCGCCAATTTGGAAATGCCCAGCACTTTGCCTTTGGGTAAGTAGCCAATGCTAATGGTTCCAAAGAAAGGTTGCAAATGATGTTCGCAGGTGGAATAAAATTCAATGTCTTTTAGCACCACCATTTCCTCGCAAGATCCTTCGGTAAACGTTTTTAACACGTCTTGCGGTTTTTGTTTATAGCCGCCGTAAAGTTTTTTCCAACTGCGTAAAATGCGGTGGGGGGTTTCCAATAAACCTTCGCGAGATGGGTCATCCCCGATAAAAGTTAAAATTTCGCGCAAGTTTTGTAAAATTTTTTCTTCGCTCAGCGTACTTGAATTAACTTGTGTAACTGCACGCTTAGCCGTGCGGACGGATGTTCTTTTACCAGTTTTACGCATAAGTTGATATTCTCCTGTTTGTTACTTTCGGGTTGCAAATAAATTGTTGTTTTTTCGTTTTCGTAATTATAGTATTTTTTTAGATCTTCTAAATCGGTCGTTTGGCTGACAACGAGTTTTATTACATCTGCTTTTTTTAGCATTTCCGGACTGACGTATTTTTTGGGGGAAACGCACACAAAATCTGCTTGGCTGACGTCACAATCATATGCGCCGTTGGTTTCCAGATGTACCACGTGCCCCGCCGATTTTAACGCACTGATTAGCCCCGGTAAATTTTGTTCGGACGGCTCGCCTCCGGTAATAACGACCGTTTTGCAGGGAAACTCGGCCAGCGCTACTAAAATTTGTAAACTATTCATTTCCGTGCCGCCGGAAAAAGCGTATTTGGTGTCGCAAAAATCACACCCCATGGTGCATCCGGCCAGCCGCAAAAAGACGGCCGGCATACCGGTATGGGCGCCTTCCCCTTGGACCGAATAGAAAATTTCGTTAACCTTCCATGATAGCGGCGGCATTTTCACTCTCCCAAATTTCCAATGTTTTGAGTTTAAGCCCTTGTTTAGCCAATTCGGGACTAATTTTGTTGAATAGGTATTGTGCCAAATTCTCAGCGGTTGGATTTTCCAAAAGATCATTTAGTAGTTGATGATCCGGAAGAAGCGCGTCAAGTTGCTTTTTTACGATCTTAAAATCACAAACCATTCCGTCTTCCCGTACCGGCCCTTCAATGATAAAAATGGCTTTCCAAGTATGTCCATGCAAATCATGGCAGGGGCCGTCATATTTCGGCAAGTGGTGGGCAGAACTGAACGATCGGATCAGTTTAATAAGCATTTAGTTTTCCTCCGGAAACGTATTAAAAATCTGTTGCATATAAATGATACATAAAAATACTTGCGCCAGCGTAAATAAAGGAATCGTAACCCATAGGCGTACGAACCAAAGCGCACTTAAGGGCCCTAACAAAAAGAAAGCCCATGTTAAAATACGGTTTCTTGACACGCGGCGTGCCCGCAGCAAATTGAAAAACAGGCCGACGGAGGCAGCGATACAGAAATCAAACAGAAAAATAAAAGGAATAAAAAGGATCCCCATGATGAAGGAAAAAAAACGTAACGAAGCCGCCAATACGGGTTGATTTTTTTTTAAAAATTCCGGGGTAGTGGTAAAATTAAGGGTAGGGGGGAGCGGCTGGGCCTGCAATCCGTTTGCTCCCGGCATATAAAGGGTATTACCGCTGATCCATACAAGCGTTTGGGATTCGGTTAACTCGTTAAGAGTGGGGGGCATTTTACGGCCGGCCTCAAAAACCAGTTGGAACGGACTTTGCGGAATCGGTATTACGACCGGTTTTGAGGGAGACGTTAATACACCTTTTTCGAACGTAATTTGCGGAAAATTTTTCAGAAAAACAGGTAAATTTCGGTGAATAAAAGATCCTGAAAAAAAATAAAATACAAGTAAAGATAACAAAAATAAATAAACCGCAAACAAAGCACGGTGTTTACGTGTTGCAAAAGCAAGCAGATGATAACTGCGGAACGAAAATATAGTCTGTAAATGGACCCAAATCATACTATATTATAGCAATTTAGCAGGAAACGCCCTTTTTTACTTAGAGATTGTATTTTTATCTTGGCACGTAATTTGGGCGCCTAAAAAGAAAATTTGATTTTTCTTAAACACACAGGATAATTTTTGGGAACGGGGTGAATTATCTGTTCCCGGAGGAAGTGGCCTTAAACAGGCAATTCGGGTGCAGGAATAGGTCAGCCCGCACTCCGGAAAGGAGGAAGATGGAAAATTGTCAATGAACCAGGAAAAATCCAAATTATAGTTTAACGTTTTTAAAAAAGTGTCACAGTTCATTTCTTCAAAAGAACAAAGCGGCTCGGCTGAAGAATTTTCTTCTGTTAAAGTTTGGTTCAGCAGGGTATAGCGTTCGGAGTCGATAGGATCCCCTTGTACGCGGTATACATCATAACAGGTAAAGCCGGGGGCTTGCTCCTTCGTGCAGGTAAATTGATTAATAATATCATTGCCGGGGCAGGTGTCCTCTACGGCGGATGTATCCGTTGATAAATATTGGGCTTGGGCGCGCTGCGTGACGGGTTTATAGGGCTTATCCGCCGCATATAACGTGCTTGTCAAACAGGCCATCATGATAAACATTCCAATCCATTTCATCTTTTTATAGTAGCAAATTGCGCGGAAAGGGAAAAGTGTTTTAAAGGTTGTAAAATAATTAGTTTAAGAATTTTCCGAACGCGGGCAATGCGCGTTCGGTAGTTAGTTGCAAGGAAACGCGGAATTTATTAAGATATAACCGTATTTAGCATATTGTCTAAAACGGAGCGTGCATGTATGGCCAAATCTCTTTTTCCTTTTTTTTCCAAATCGGATGATTCTCAACAGCCTATTAAAGTAATGACGGAAGAAATGTTTGCTTTTTTAAAACAGTTTCCTTCCGCGTTGTTATTATTAGATGTGACCGGCAAAATCACATTTGCTAATGCTCCGGCCGCAACCTTATTAAACACCTCTATTGATAAATTGGAAGGATCGGCCATTCATAAATGGGGTTTGTCCATGCAACAAGTGAACGCGCTGACACAGGCGCAAAATCCGCCTCAACCGCTTATTTTAGACAGAACAGAACTTCAAGCCCCCGTATTACAAATTACAGGGAAAGTGTTGGCAGATACCCCTTTTATTATGTTGACACTGAGTGCTGCTGCGCAATTTAAACAATTAACGGCAGATAAGCAATTTTTGACAGAGATTTTAAACCACTATCCGGAAGCGGTACTGGTGCAAAATGAAAAGAAACAATGTGTGTGGTGGAACCATTTGGCTGAAAAATTATTTGGGATTTCCATGGACCAGGCCTTGGGTAAACATGTCGACCAACTGCTACCTAAGGAATTATATCCGCTGCTAGAACCCCTGGATAAGCAAGTGCTTGCAGGAACTTCGTGTGCGAATGTAGCGGTTACGTATCCGCTGTCTGAAAAAGAAAATTGTACCTTATCGGTTAGTAAATCGGTCTACCGGGTTTCCGGTTCTAAGGAAACCTATCTTATTAGCGTATTTGAAAATATCACTTCCCACTATGAAAATGACCAACAACTTCAACGCAGCCATACGTTATTACAGGCTATTTTGAACAATGTTCCCTTAGGATTGTATACCCGTGATTGCGATGGAAAGATGACTTATTTTAATAGCCAAAGTATGAAGGTTTTGAATGAAAAAGACAGCAGCCTGACAGATCATCCGCATGCTTTCCAAAATCAAGATAAAATTAAATTTCACCGCCAACGTGAAGCAGAAATTTTAAAAGAAGGAAAACCGTACGAATCTCCGGAAGAAGTATACGTGGATTCTTCCGGTAATGAAAAAATTCTGCATTTAATTAAAGTGCCTTTAATGGATGCCGGCCCAAAGCCATTGGTACTTTCTATGGTAGAGGATATTACCAAACGCCACCAACAGGAACAGGAAGTCCAGCGGGTAAACCGGTTTTTATCGGCCATTGTACAAAATGCGCCAATCGGTTTATATGCCCGCCGGGCAGATGGACATATGTTGTTGCGTAATAAACAGTGCAATGCAATTTTTGGAGACGTGAGTGAGGATGATTATGATGAGCGTGGTAAACTTCCGCATGAAACGCCGGAACAAGCCTCCCAATATTTGGGGCGCGAGTATGAGGTCCTTTTAAGCGGGCGAATTTTGGATATTCCAGAAGAAGAATATAAGACCGCATCCGGAGAACGGAAATTACTTCACTTAGTAAAAGTTCCGATTATAGGAACCCGTGAAGAAGAACGCTTTGTAGTTACCTTGGTAGAAGATATTACGGAACGCCGCCAACAAGAACGTGATTTGTTGGAAACGAAAAATTCGCTCCAAAGTATTTTGGAGCACGTTCCGGTAGCCATTTACGCGCGCAGTGTAGATGACAAGATCTCATTTATCAATAAACGGGCTCTGGAGATGTTTCCGGGAGAGACCGAGTATAAAAATGAAGATAATTTTTACGGCCATCGCGAGAAATCCATTTTTGAAGAAGGAAAAATGTTGGAGTTCCCGGAAGAATGGTATACCACTAAAAATGGCGAAAAAATTCTCTTACATTTAATAAAGGCGCCTGTGTTTGATAAAGAGGGCAAGCCTTTTATGGTGCTTACCGTAGCCGAAGATATTACCCATAAAAAAGAACAGGAACGCGCCATTGTGGATGCCAAAAATTTCTTACAAGCGGTTATTAACCAATTACCGGTTTCGCTATCCGTAAAAAATTATGACGGGAAATATATTTTATGGAATAAGAAGAGTGAGGAATTGTTTGGGGTTCGCGCAGAAGACGTTATTGGCCGCACTGCCTACCGGACCGATTTAAATAAAGATCAAGCCGAATTTTTACGCGAAGCAGATCTGCGGGTTTTTGAAAATAAGAAGGAACAAACCATTCCGCAGGAACTTATTTCTTCGGCGGAAGGTGGTATCAAAATTATGCATACGGTCAAAACGCCGGTTTTCAATCCTGACGGAACTCCCAATTGCTTGCTCGTAGTGTCAGAAGATATCACAGCGAAAACGAAAATGGAAAAACAAATTCGTGAAGCAAACGATAAAAATACCCTCCTCATTGAAAATGCACGGGAAGGGGTGATTATTGTTGAAGACGGTAAAATTATCTATGCAAACCATGCTTTCTGCCAGACGTTTGGTTTTCAAAAGTTAGAAAATATTAAAAATAAACCGCTTGTTGATCTGGCAGTAGAGGAGCATAAGGAAATTTTGAAGGAAAAATATGAAGCCGTTGTGGCAGATTTACCGCAAGCCGATAAACCGGTGGTCCTGCGCATGAGAACGGTTTCCAAGAAAACAATCGAAGTGGAATTTTCTGCGATTGTGTCGCGGTACCTGGGCAGGCGAATTGTATTGGGATTCGTGCGTGATATTACGGAAGAAAACCGCAATTTGCGTGCCATTAAAACAGAACGGGACCATTTCCGTGCCGCATTTGAAAATAGTGTCAATCCGGTGTTAATCCTTTCCCATAAGGGGTATATATTGGTGATGAATGAGTCTTGCCGGAAACTGTTTGGTTTCACGGAAAAAGACCAAACGTTCTACCGAAATGTCTATATGAGACCGGCCTTGACATTGGCGGTGCGACGCAAACTTAAATCCGGCCAGCCGGCCCAAATGGAATATACCTTCGATTTTGAACGGGCTGAACGGTTATTCCCAGGTCGGATACACGGAACCGGTTGTGTCAAATTTGACGTTACTTTTGTTCCGATTAATAAACGCGATGCAAAGGATGGGTCGGTGTCGGCGGATTATGTTGTTTTTTTAGTGTCCAAAGAGTCTAACCTTTCGTCTTCTTCGGGGAACGACCCTGTATTGCCGTTGCCGTCATTGGAACACCAACCGGCATCGATTGTTGAAAAATTAGTATTGCCCAATAGCGAACCGTATGTGCTGTGCGACAGTAATTTTTCTATAGAAACCTGTAATGAATTGTTCTGTTCGTTATGTCAATTACAACAGGATGAACTGGTTGGGCAAGATTTAATCCGTTTGTTTCCGGCCGATACCCATTTAGCATTAATGCAAGATTTACAGACCTTGCGTAAAGAAGGGAGCCTTTCTAACCGGGAATATGCCTTGTTGGTTGGAAGCAGTTTAGAAGTTTGTCAGGTGCGGATTAGTGCCGTTAAAGACTCTAACGGACGGTATTTATTTGTGTTGCGTAGTTTGGCATTCCAGCAGCAAATTATGAAAATTTTAGAAGAGCGTTCCGCCCATTTAACGGCGTTATTATCTGCCACTGGGGGGATTGTATTTTCTGTTCAGTTTGATCATGGAAGGTTTGGTAAAATTGAACCGGATAATGCCGCTTTGGCCGCAAAATTGGGTTATACGCCAGAAGAATTAACCACGCGTTCTTTGCGTGACTTATTTTTTGATCCTTCGCGGGAGGATCAAGATCCGGGGCTGGTATTAACGGAGGCAGAGAAACAAGTGAAAGCGGAGGGGAAATCTTCTTTCCGCTTGTCCATGCGTCCGAAAGATGCCATTGATTTTGATGCCCAAGTGACTGTGGTTTCGTTAGAACTTCCTGGAAAGGAAACCGCTCTGGTGGTGGTAAATGATTTAACAGCACAACTTAATGAGGTGGCCCGTGAGTCTCAACAAGCCCTGGAATTACAAAGTGTGCGTAAAACATTACCCGGTTTGTATATTAAAATGAATGCAGATGGAATGGTGTTGGATGTGCATTCCAATTTAGATTATTTAAGCGTAGAAGAAGCGCAATCTTTATTTTTAAATAAAACACCGGAAGTTTTTTGGCCGAAAGAAACGGCGCAGCAAGTCATATTTTCTCTTAAAGAATCCTTGGCAATGCAAGTAGATGCAAAACTAAATATATCTTGGGAAATCGCCGGTAACGAACGCTATTTTGATGGAACGATGACCCCGATTAAAGGCCGCGATGAGGTTGTTTTGTGGTTGACGGATTCTTCTAATGAACAAACATACAGTGAACATTTGCAGGAGATTTACCGTTTAATTCGTGAACCGGCCCGCGATTTGACAGATCAAGTAGAGGCCTTTTTGGCATTAGGGAAAAAAATTTTCCAAGCGGATATTGGTATGGTCTTGCGTTTCCGGCAAGGGAAAACAACTCGGGAAAGTGTGGTTATGTATGCCCCTCAAAATGAATTTAATTTGCAGCGTCATATGGAGTTTAATGTCGAGGAGTGTTTAGACAGTGTTGCCGATGGTTCTCCCGTATTGTGGCCGGATTTGGGAAATATGTCTTGCCATCACTGTATTCATACCGAAAAACATTTTGGAGCCTTATTGGCCGCTCCGCTTAAAGTACATGGGCAAGTAATGGGGGCTCTGTGTTTCGCCGCAAAAGACCGCCGGCGGTCTTTTGATACGGGGGCAGAAGAAATGTTGGGTGTCATGGCCCGACTGCTTAGTTTACGTTTGGAATTGCATAAAAACGGGCGTATGTTGGAATACAATTCGAAAGCGCTTCTTAAAGTATTAAGTTATTCACAAACCCCGGCCGTGGCACTGGATCCGGATTTTCAGATTACTTACGTCAATGAACCGTTATTACAGAAAACGGGTCAGCGGACTAGTAATTTATTAGGTCGGAATTTCTTTGAAGAATTAACACGGGATTCAGCGCTTTCCAAACAAATATTTAAAACCGCGGCTCAAGAGGAGTCTGCGGGAGAATTTTCTGTTAAATTAGATCTATTAAATACAGACGGACTTTATAAAGAGGTTCGTTGGACGGTATTTGCTTGCCAAGGCGGAACAGGAAACCTGGAAAGTTATATACTATTAGTAGATTGATGTGATCAAATGATGTTGTTCTCGTCTGTCCCCAGTAAATAGTCATTTTCTGGGGATATTTACTTTGCAAGTTCGTTTCTACCCTCACTTGACTAATCGTTTTTTTTTTTTTTGGTAAAGTTTTTCTATATTGGATGAGGGGGGATGTATCCCCTGTTATTAAAACGCTTATAAAGGCGTTTTAATAAGAAATAGTCATTTATATCCAATAAGGAGAACGTATGAACCAACGGAAAAAGAAAGCGTTTACCCTGACGGAATTATTAGTAGTGGTAGTCATTA
>CADBIY010000017.1:0-16304 GCA_902794895.1 Candidatus Avelusimicrobium vaccinum
AAACTTGACAGAAATTGACGGCTTCAACCCTCAATCTGAAACGGAAACCGTGATGGAAAAAGGGATTATAGGCCGGGAAGACTGGTATCAGGTCGATGGACTGAAATATCCATATTCTGCCGTCGTATCCATTGTTCGCCCCGAATTTGTTGGCGGATACCCCGGATGTTCCGGTGCCTTGATTGGGCCTTACACTGTATTAACCAATGCACATTGTATGTATGATAAAAAAGGAAAATTAGCCGAGGCCTCGACGTTCAATATCAGAGCAGGTGGTGAATCTACAGGCCGCTGTGCAATCGGTACAAAAATGTATGTGGCTCCCGGAAATCCTCAACAAATTAACTCGCGTTCTGGGCTAGAGCCCTCAAAAGAAAAAGATTATGCAATCATCGTTTTGGACCGTCCGCTCGGGCAAACCGCCGGTTATTTGAGCTTTAAATCTGTTCGAGTCAAAAAAAATGAACGTATTGCCGTGATGGGATTTCCAGGGGAAAAACCGCATGACCGCCCATGGTACAGCCCTGGTAAAATAACCGACGTTTTCCAAGGATACTTTCATATGGATGCTGATGCTATACCGGGAAATAGCGGCTCTCCTGTTGTATATCAAAATGACTTAAAAACTATTATTGCATTGGAAACCTTCGGTGAAGAAACCCCTAATCCGCGGTATAATGGGGCAATTATGTCTACAAATTCGGCACTGTTAAATTTTGTTAATAAATACAAAAATGAACGTTCAACGGGAACGCACGGCGAATGCTTTTCGTTGACAAACCTGCCGGAGCATTCCCAAGCGCAGCAAGAGCAAATGTCATCCATTGTAACGGATATAACACAAGCCCTTACTCATCCGTCTGCTTCGGGAAGAATACAAACCGTCCCACCGG
This sequence comes from Candidatus Avelusimicrobium vaccinum, assembly GCA_902794895.1. Taxonomy (GTDB): domain Bacteria; phylum Elusimicrobiota; class Elusimicrobia; order Elusimicrobiales; family Elusimicrobiaceae; genus Avelusimicrobium; species Avelusimicrobium vaccinum. Next base: position 894 of record CADBIY010000017.1, read on the forward strand.
GAAATCCCGGGGCTGCTAACAGTTCTACTGGTAACATTGACCAATTGCGTCGTTATATGGGTCGATTAGGCAGACAGGGAAGATTTTCAACACATCCAGGTTCTTCCAATTCTGGACGTATGCAAACTCAGCCGTCGCAACCGTCTAACGGGGCGAGTGGTTTTATAAACAGATTACGCAATTTCAGAAATAGAAGCAGAAATTAGTTTATTGGCAGCAAATTATTTCAAACTCCCGGAGACTCCGGGAGTTTTTGCATTTAAAAAACTTCCCTATAGTTTCTTTCAATTTGCTATAATTAGTATGTACTTTTAGGTTAAGTATAAAAATTAAATAACAGGAGAAGGGTAAACCCCGGCTCGGTACTCCTTCGGATAAAGAGTGCTTGGTCGGCTGCGTGAAACCCATTAGAGTAAAACAAATGGTATTATCTACTCAAGACAGAAAAGACATCATCAGCAAATTCCAAACCAGTGCAAACGACACCGGCTCTGCCGCTGTGCAAATTGCCCTGATTACGGAACGCATCCAATATATATCTAACCACCTCAAAGCCAACCCGAAAGATTTTGCGGGTGAAAGAGGATTAAACAAATTAGTAGGCCAACGCAAACGCTTACTTTCTTACCTCAAAAAATCTGACTTTGAAAAATATCAACAAGTTACCAAAGAACTTAAATTAAGAAAATAGGAATTTTTAAATGCCGAACTTTAACCACAAATTTGATATTCAAGAAGTGGAAGTTACAGTCGGCCGCGATACCATTAAACTGCAAACCGGTTTAGTGGCTAAACAAGCTGACGGCGCCGTAATGGCTACCATGGGCGATACCATGGTGCTTGCTACGGCTGTATCCACCAAGGAACAAAAACCGGGCATTTCCGATTTTACTCCTTTAACGGTTAACTATAAGGAAAGAACGTATGCCGCGGGAAAAATCCCCGGCGGTTTTTTTAAACGCGAAGGCAAAGCCAGCAAAAAAGAAACGCTCTCTTCCCGTATTATTGACCGTACCATGCGTCCGATTTTCCCGGAAGGTTTTGCTTGCGAAACCAACGTAACGGCCATGGTTGTTTCCAGCGACGAAAAACACGATGCCGACATTTTATCCGTCATTGCTTCCAGCGCGTCGGTGGTTATTTCTTCTATTCCGTTTAACGAACCGGTAGCCGCTGTACGCATTGGCCGCAAAGACGGTATTTACATTGTCAACCCAACCAAAGAAGAACAAGAATCTTGCGATATGGACCTCGTTATTGCCGGTTCTAAGCAAGGTCTGTTAATGGTAGAAGGTGGTGCCAAAGAAGTAGAAGAAGAAGCCATCATTAAAGCCATGGAAACCGCCAAGCCGGAAATTGATAAAATGTGCGACGCGCAACTTAAACTGCGCGAACTGGCCGGCAAACCGAAATTTGAATATGTGGTAGAAAAATTGCCGCAAGAAGTAGTGGATTTGGCTAACGGTAAATTCCGCGAAGAAGCCAAAAAAATCTTGCATGCTTTTAGCGACAAACAAACCCGCGATTGCCAAGTGTCCGCCCTTAAAAAATCCTTCACCGAAGAATTAACGGCTACCTATGGCGATAATGCCGCCACTTACGCCGGGATTGCGTTGGAAAACATTATGTACGAAGAATCCCGCAACCTCGTCTTGCACGAAGGGGTGCGCGTGGATGGCCGCAAACCGACCGAAATCCGCCCGCTCAGTTCTATGGTAGGGTTGTTGCCGCGCGCGCACGGTTCTGCCTTGTTTACCCGCGGTCAAACCCAATCGTTAGCTGTTGCCACCTTGGGTACCGCTGATGACCAACAAATGGTAGAAGGATTGGACGATACCACCTACGAACGCTTTATGCTGCACTACAACTTCCCGGGTTTTGCCACGGGTGAATGCAAACCGGACCGCTCTCCGGGCCGCCGCGAAATCGGCCACGGGGAACTTGCCCGCCGCGCTTTAATGCCGCTTATTCCCAGCGAAGAAGAATTCCCGTACACGATCCGTGTAGTGTCTGACATCACCGAATCTAACGGTTCTTCCTCTATGGCCTCTGTCTGCGGTGGTTCCTTGGCGTTATTTGATGCCGGCGTACCGATGAAATCGGCCTGCTCCGGTATTGCTATGGGGGCTATTAGCGGCGAAGGTAAATTTGTAGTGTTGTCCGATATTATGGGTTTGGAAGACCACCTGGGAGATATGGACTTTAAACTGACCGGTTCCCGCAAAGGTATTACCGCCTTCCAAATGGACGTAAAACTGAAAACGGGTATCCCGTTGGATGTATTACGCCAAGCCATTAAACAAGCGACCGAAGGCCGCATGTTCATCATGGACCATATGGAAAAAACGATTGCCGAACCGAAAAAAGAAGTTTCCCGTTTTGCGCCGGTTATTTACAAAATGCGCATCCCGGTAGACAAAATCGGTGCGTTAATCGGCCCCGGCGGTAAAAACATCAAACGTATTACCGAAGCAACGGAAACGAAAATTGACATCCAAGAAGACGGTACCGTCAGTATTGCTGCTGCCAACGCCGACCGTTTGGAACAAGCCAAAGCAGAAATCGAAATGATGACTGCTGAAGCCGAAGTCAATAAAATCTATAAAGGTAAGGTAGTTTCCATTCAACCCTTTGGGGCGTTTGTGGAAATCTTGCCCGGTAAAGACGGACTGTTACATATTTCCGAAATTGACAAAAAACGTATTAACAAAGTAGAAGATGTGCTCCACTTGGGGGACATTATCGAAGTAAAATGCGTGGAAATTGACAATAACGGTAAAGTTCGTTTGTCCAGAAAGGCTTTACTTAAATAAGTTTTTCTTACCGAAAACACCCCGAAAAAACTTTTCGGGGTGTTTGCTTTTTATATAATATAAGTATGAAACGGATTTTCTTCTTAATTTTAGGAACAGTTTGTTTGGCAAGTTGCACCTATCACGGTCAAATAAACCCACATAATAATTTTAAAAACACTCATTCCAAAATCATTCCTGTTTCTGTGTTGTTACGGACAGATACCGCTTTTCCTAAGGAATTTTTAATTACGGAAGCAGACAATAAGGGAACCCAGGCTTTTGTGTTAGACATACAAGATCGTGTTTTGATAGATATTACCAATGCCTTAGGCACTCTGTTCCAAACTGTAGATGCCGGTAAGGGCTCTTTGCAAAACCAATATGATTATGTAGCCATTGCTTCGTTAGAGGCTAGTTTAACCCGTACTCACTGTGAGGGGGAACTGGCAAAATGGGCGATGGCGCATGAAGGTTTATGCACGCTTCTTAAAATTTCATTTTATCACCCTGGGAAAGAGGAACCCTTTTGGACCGTTTCCGCTACCCGCTGGCGTGAATTTAGAACGCCAGGGTTTGCCTCTTCAGTGCGGTGGTTTAACCAACATACTTATATTTTTTCTCCGGTTTTAACTCCCATTTATATGCAGTCCCAGGGGCACAAATTACGCCGTCAATTTGAAAATAATCTAACAGAAATATTGCAAGATATATTGACACAAATAGAATCTACGCGCACCCGGTTTGTTCAGGAGAATCGATCCTTCAAAGACACAAATGTCCAAAATTATGTAGAATAAATACAAGCAGTTATTAATAGTGAGGGCAAAAATCAGTTATGAAAAAAACAACCACCAAAAAAGTAACTACGTCTAAGAAAACGACTTCGGTTGCTAAAGTTACTGCCAAAGAATCTCCCATTTTAAAAGAAGTGAAACAGTTATATAGTTTCATGCAGGACAACAATTTAGAATCTATCGAATACGACCAAAAAGGGTTATATGTCCGGTTAGTTAAAGCACGCCCGGCCATGGTACCGGTGCCCGTTGCGGTTGGAGGGACTTCGACCTCCTCCGGAGCAACTGCTGCCACCGCCGCCGCACCGCAATATAAAGAAGTTTTTAAAGCCCCTTTAACAGGTATTTTCTTCCGCGGTTCTACTCCCAGCGCCCCGCCTTTTGTGAAAGAAGGCGCTACCGTACAAAAAGGTGATGTAATTTGCTTAATTGAAGCCATGAAAGTATTTAACGAAATGCGCGCAGAATATACCTGCGTAGTTAAAAAAGTGCTCGTAGAAAACGGAAAACCCATTAAACAGGGAGAACCGTTATTTGCGATTGAACGGGTGTAATTATGAATCCATTACAAGAAAATATCCAGTTGGCCATTTCGCGCATCAGTGATTATTTGGTGCAAAATCAAACGTCCACTTCCTGGCAACTTAAAGTGATGTTCCGCTTATCCAGTTCGGTACTTTATTTGGCGTTAGGCAGCTTATACCAGCAGGGTAAAATTTCACTGGAAGCGGACGGGATTAATTATAATGTTACCTGGGGGAAAAAACCGGAAAATGCGGTTGCGTCTGCCCCGGTACTAAAAGAACAGATGTAAATTGGTTTAAATGTAAAAAAGCCGCTCCGAAAGGGGCGGTTTTTTTCATGCTCTATTATATACGGCGCAATTATTTTAAATACTTAATGCGTGCGGCATATTTAGCGGCTAAAGCCGTATTGTGCATATCCCCGCCTTCTGTATTACTGCTTTTATAAATAGGCAAAGGTTTTCCTTGCCGATATAATAATACGGCTGCCTGATACAAAATATGATGTAATGCGGCTGTAAAAGCAAGGGTGGAAATAGGAGCCACTGCGGTATCATCCAATGTTAAGCAAGTTTCATTTTGGCTGACACAATTATCAATTACTAAATCGGCGGCATCCTTTAAAAGTAATCCCGATGAATGGCGGCTTTTACTTTTTTTATGTGCACTTGCCGCTGTGAATGCAATCGTAAAAAGGCCTTTTTCTTTGGCGGTAAGCACCGCATCAATACCGGCCGGATTACGCCCGGAATTGGAAAAGACAAGTAATATATCCCCGGCGCGTAAATCGTGTGTGGCAAGCAGTTTAGGAGTATACCCTTCTTGCCGTTCCAAGTTAGTCCCGGTATGAGCGCCATGCTGAAACATCAGCCCCGGGTCCAAGATAGCATCTACCGCGGCAAAACAGCCACTTCGGTGAAACGGCTCTAGTGCCGCGCTGCCACTATGTCCACAACCAAAAGTGTGAATAACCCCGTTATTTTTGAGACATTCAGCAATTTTCTGGGCGGCTTGTTCAAATGTCGCCTGTTGGGTTTGTTCCAACCGTTCAAGCAGGTGAAGAATTTCGTTAAAATATGGACTTTTTAAAGTTATGTTCATAGAGGTATTATAGCAAAAGAAAATATCTGCTTAAAAATAACTTCTTCCGTACGCAAAATAGAGGAACAAGGGAATATGAATTTTATTCTATAGGAATACTCCCCTAAAAACGAATTACCTAAACACAAAAAAATAAAGTAAAATATCATATATGGCCAGATATTATTATACCCCCAAAAAATCACGTAAAAAAAGTAAAAAAAATGCTTCTTCCGGTTCCTGGATTCGTACCGCTTTATATATTTTTGGAATTACAGTGTGTGTGTGGTTAACTGCGGCCTTGTGGTTTGGTGCATCTGTCGGGAAACTGGGGGGAAATATCAGCCAACTTTTAAAACAATGCTTGGGCCTAAGTGCTTGTTTATTACCGCTTTTTTTAGCCTATTGGCTCATACAAATTGTTCGCAAAAAGAGTTCCTCATTTTTATTTTTTCTGTTGGGAACAACGATTACTTTAGCCGCTTGTTCCAGTTTTCTTACCCAACTTCGTCTTATTTTTAAAGGTTCCGAATTATCCGGAGGACTTGTAGGAAATCAAGTATACTTTGCTTTTCAAGGAGTTGCCGGTTCGGTGGGGGCCTCCCTTTTTTCCCTTGCATTTATTTTAGTAGGGCTTCATATGCTTTTTGCAATTCCCTGGTCTGTTGTTTTCCAAAAAACGATTGAGTTTGTGCGCAACGATTTTAACGGCTGGATGGAAGCCCGTGCGGAACTAAAACAAAAAGTAAATGACGGTAAAGAAGATACAAAATCTAAAAAGATAGAGAAAGAAACTCAAGCACCGTTAGTAACCGCAGAAGAAATTCACCAAGCCCCCGAAATTCACCGCGCAAAGCCGGAAATCAGACGTCCGGTAGCGGAGCCGATCAAATTGCCCCGTCGTAATGAACCGGCGGACACTAAACCCCAGGCAGATCCGGATAAAGAAAACAATGTGCCTAATCCTGCGAATGAAAACGGTGAAGTTAAAAAATTTGATCCCAAAACCTTCCAATTACCTTCTTTAGATTTATTGAATGATCCGCAAGGCAATGGGGTGGTTGGCCCGACAGATGACGAAATTGCGCAAGCCACCAAACGCTTGGAAGATACGCTGAAAAGTTTTGATGTACACGCGCACGTAACCGGAGTCAGCCCGGGCCCGGTAGTTACCCGGTATGAAATCCAACCGGATGCGGGGGTTAAAATGTCTTCCATTACGGCATTAACACAAGATATTCAGGCCAGTATGCAAGCACGTTCTATCCGTGTTCAGGCACCTATTCCGGGTAAAAGCACTATGGGATTTGAAATTCCTAACGACCGGTCTGTCATGGTAACCATGAAAGAAATTTTACAATCTCCGGTCTATGCCGGTTCCAAAGCCATTTTGCCGATTGCACTAGGCCGCCATGCCAATGGGGATCCGGCCGGAACGGTAGCAGAAAAATGGCCGCACATGCTGATTGCCGGGGCCACTAACAGCGGTAAATCCATTTGTGTGCATACAATTATTATGTCCATTTTATTCAAGCACCGCCCCGACGAAGTCAAATTTTTACTGATTGATCCTAAACGGGTAGAGTTAACCTTATATGAAGGGATTCCGTATCTTTACGATCCAAAAACTTCGTGTGATGACGCAGATATTATTACAAAAGCAGCCGATGCCGCCAAATCCTTACAAATGTTAGTTAAAGTAATGGAAAAACGGTTGGATATGTGTCAATTGGCAAAAGTGAAAAATATCGAAGGATATAATCAATGGGCCAAACAGAATAAGGAAGACAAGATGTTCTATATCTTCGTGATTATTGATGAAATGGCCGATTTAATGCTTCAAACCAAAGCCTCTATTGAAGATTCCATCCAACGTTTGGCGCAAATGGGCCGTGCCATGGGAATCCACTTGATTTTGTGTACCCAGCGTCCGTCTGTGAAAGTGGTAACAGGTATTATTAAAGCCAATATGCCTTCCCGAATTGCTTTACAAGTTGCTTCGGGGATCGATTCGAAAGTAATTTTGGATAGCGTAGGGGCGGAAAATTTATTAGGCCGGGGGGATATGCTCTTATTGGACAGTTCTACCCAAACACCGCTTCGCATTCAAGGCGCTTATGTATCTCCGGAAGAAATTAAGGCCGTGGCCGACTTCTTACGTGCCCAAGGCGGACCGGATTATCCGGTACAAGTAGTAAACGAAGCAGCAACCAACGGTGGCCGCCCGCAAGACGGTTTAGGTACAAAACCGGAAGAACAACTCCAAGCCTTGCGTTTAATTAAAGAACGCCGCCGGGTATCGCAAGATTTACTTAAAGCGCATTTTGGTTCTTCGGCCCGGGCAACCAATATGTTAAGCGTTTTAGAAATGCGCGGTTATATTTCCAAGCCTGAAGGATCAAACCGTTGGGAAATTAATTACGATTTAATTGATCAAGGTATCGAAGAATTATCCAGTTTACCTTTTGAAAAAAATTATGAGGAACCGGAGTATGAAAGCGTTTATAAATAGAATATTCATTCTGCTTTTAGCAACTTCCTTTTGGACGGGATGTTCGAAAGACAATTCAGCCACGTCCGAACAACCGTTAGAGGTGGAAACGGTGGAGGAAATTACACCGAATGAACCTTTACCCCCGGCAGAAAAAGTAATCCCCGCTCAAACACCGGTAGTTCAGGCATCTGCGCGTAATACGGAACAAAAGATTGCCCCGGCAACTTCCTCACAACAAACACTTTATCCCGGAGAAGTCATGACCTATCTTAAACAGTGGGATAAAAAATTAAAAACGTTACGGACCCGCTTTACGCAAACTTCTTCATATGATGGAGTAGAAATCAGCCGCGCGCAAGGGACTCTTTTTTATGATCAAAAAATTCCTTTAATCCGGGTGGATTCTATCTCTGCCCAGGGACGTTTGGAGCAAACTTTAATTACCGATAAAAATAAAATGATGCTACTGGATGAAAGTGCCCATCAGGTAGCGGCCTATACTTGGGAAGAATGGAAAAAAGGGCAAACGAACGAGATTTTATTTGACGTTGGTAATTTTACCGATTTACTTGCTAAACATAACGTGGAATTAACACAACCCAATGTGTTGAAATTAACCCCTAAAAAAGGTGAACAATATACTTTAACGCTTACCCTGTCTCCCCGCGATTATTTTCCGGTCTCCTTTCAAATTGATTCAGAACTTATGACCACACAAACAGAATTAATTCAAACGGAAAAAAATGCGGTGTTAGCCGAATCTACTTTTGGAGGATTTTTTAAATGATGACGTTAGCCAATAAAATCACACTGACCCGAGCCGCTATGGCCATTGTGATGTTTATCTTTATTTTATGGCCAAACCCATGGGCACGTTTTATCGCAACGCTTATTTTTATTGTGGCCGCCAGTACCGATTGGGTGGATGGAAAAATTGCACGTGAAACGAATACAATTACGCCTTTTGGGGCCATCGTAGATCCCTTTGTAGATAAGATTTTGGTCGCGGCCGCTTTCTTTGCATTTGTAGGAATTAGAGAATTAGATGTTCCTATTTGGGCCGTATTTTTTATCCTGCTTCGGGAATTGATGATTTCTACGTTACGGGTCATTGCCGCTTTAGAAGGTAAAGTAATGGCTGCTGAACGATGGGGAAAATTCAAAACCGTTATCCAACTTTCGGCCATTGGAACCATCTTTTTCGTATTAGATGTTTACCACATGATATTTTTACTACAAGGTGCGGCCAGCCGTTTCTGCCTGATTTTATTTATTACGCTACATAAAGTGCCTTACACGATTACCGCTATTGCGGCGATAATTACTTGGATCAGTGCTATTTCGTACTTACGTAATAATTGGGATTTACTTAAAAAATCGTGGAGTTTACCTTCATGCAAATAATATGGAGAACCCTGGCTACTGGGTTTTTTATCAGTTACTTACCGGCCTTAGTAATTCCCTTTAAAAAAAATACGGGTGCAGGTTTTTTAGGTACCTTGTTGGGGATCCCTCTGGTTTACGTATTGCCACAGGATTATTTGCTTTATAGTATTTGTTTGTTAGTTTTTTGGGTATTTGCGGTATTAGTATGTAAAAAAGTACAATTAAAGAGTACGGGAAGCCATGATAACCCAAAAATTGTCATTGATGAAATTGCCGGTTATTTGACTGCAATGTTGTTTCTTCCCCGTACTTGGATGTATTTTTTGACAGCATTTGTGTTATTTCGTCTGTTTGATACACTTAAACCCTGGTTTGTGAAAACGTTTGACCGGATGGAAAACGCATTTGGAATTGTATTTGATGATGTGGCTGCCGGATTAATGGCAAACATTCTTATTCAAATTTTTGTTATATTTTTTGTTCGGGGTTAACCCCAAGGAGAAATAAGTTCGTATGGCAACAACTACATTACGTGAATTACTTTCGGCCGGCGGTCCGGTACTCATTCTTTTATTATTGTTATCCGTTTATTCGATTTCAGTCATTTTAGAACGTTTTTTCCGTCTTCGTTCTGCTATTTCATTATCCCGCAAATTAATTAATTGGTGCCAACATCCGTTACATTCGGAAAACTATCAAAAGGTAGAAGATGCTTGCAAAAAAGGAATGGAGAAAAAAATTCCTGCCGCTTTTGTCCTCAGTAAATTAGTAGCCAATCGCCAACGCCCGCTGGAAGAACAAGAAAAAATTGCATCCAGTGCCATTGATTGGCAAATTACCAGTTTGCAACGCCGTTTAACAGTACTGGGCACGTTGGGTAGTATTACACCGTTTATCGGCTTATTTGGAACCGTTATTGGGGTCATGCACGCCTTTAAAGATTTAGCGGCTAACACGGCTACGGCTGGTGGGGCTTCTGTGGTGGCGGCCGGTATTGCGGAGGCCTTAATTAATACGGCGGCCGGGTTATTTGTGGCTATTCCGGCGGTTATTGCTTATAACTATTTTTTATCAAAAACCAACTATTTTGCCAAAGAACTTGAAAATATGGCTGATGAAGTAATGTATCACTCGGCCGATGGGGAGTAACATGAGCACACACCGCAACCGAACCGTGATGGCGGACATTAACATGGTGCCGTTTATTGACATCACACTCATTTTGCTGATTATTTTTATGGTGATGAGTCCGTTATTGGTTCAAATGCAACTAACGGTGGATTTGCCTAAATCAACCGCCATTAACACGCAAGCAGAAGATGATGTTATTCGTGTTGAAGTTCTAAAAAATGGCACGGTCCAATTAGATAATAAAAAATTTACATTAAAAAATTTGGAACGTGAACTCATTTTGCGTATGGGCAAAGCCAACAAAAAAACAATTTTAGTACAAGCCGATAAAGAGGTGCCTGTTCAACAGGTGGTAGATGTATTTGATATAGCCAAACAATTAGGTGCCGCTAAATTGGGAATCGGCGTACTTTCAAAGAATTAATGAATCGGTATTTAGCACTTTCAGGCGGATTACATGTTTTAGCAGCCTTATTTTTGCTGTTTTTGCTTGCTCCGGCGGCAAAAAAGGTTTCTGCCACCTATACGATTGATTTTATCGGTTCCGGTAAAGTAGTGGCAACCACCGGGCAGGAAGCGGTGGCACCTGCGGCCCCTAAAACTGCAGTCCCTGTGCCCACTCCTGCAAAAGAAGCCATTCCAAAACCGGAAACCAAGCAACCTGCTAAAAAGGCTTATGCTGCCAAAACAGAAATTACCGAAAAGCCACAAACTGCGAAAAAGAAAATTACAGTAGAAGAACCTTTGGATACCCCCAGTGTATTAGATGAAGATGCTTCCTCCGGGACGCAAGATGCGTCCGGCGCTTCTTCCAACCAAGAAGGTGAATTTGCGGGGGGGAATATTCAAACTGATTTTGCTAATTTCCCGTATCCGTGGTATATTACGCAAGTTCGTAATTCTTTATGGATTGAATGGGAAAAACGACGCCCGGCCGGAAGTGAACTGGCCGCGATGGTTTCCTTTGCGATTGCCCGGGACGGAAAAATTAAAGACTTAAAAGTAGAGCGCAAATCCGGAGATGATACCTTTGATTTTGCGGCTTCTTCGGCTGTGATTAATGCCGGTCCGTTTGCCCCGCTACCCATGTATTATGAAAAAGATTTATTAACGGTTACCGTTGAATTTAAACAGGAGAAATAATTATGAATGGATGGCAACGTTTTGGTTTGCTGATATTAGGATGTGTAGGGGTAATGATCTTATTTCCGAATTTTGATAGCCGGGGCTGGCACTTTATTTTATTTACTCTGCTCGGCGGCGCGGCGGCTTTATTACTTTTGTCGGTACTGTCAAATTTATTTGCCATTTACCGGTTTGAAACCCTCAACAAAATTATTACCTTGGTAGTGTTGGGGATTATAGTGTATGTGTTACTATGGTATTTCCCGCAGACCGATTACCGTGCACCTATTACCAAATTAAAAGCGGGAGAGATGCCTACGAAAGCAGATATTCAACGGGGTTTAAAACGTTTAACCTTTAATTTTGATTTTGTCCACCGTAATGTTCGCCGGGATGAAAATTTTTCAAATCAAGAAATCCCTTCTCAACCGGCCGAAAAGAAAATCGTGATTCCCGCAAAACCGGTACAAACGCAAGATTCTATTGAAATTATTCCGGAATAATCATGAAAGAAACTGTTTTAATCACAGGCGGAAACGGTTTTATTGGCCGTGCATTAACGGAAAAACTCCTGCAACAGGGATATCAAGTTCGTATTGTTTCGCGCCGGACTCCTAAAAAGCAACCGGCCAATCCGGCTGTTCAATTTGTTCAAGCCGATTACCAAAATACGCAGTCTTTACTAAATGCGATGGAAGGATGTGTAGGCGTATTTCATCTGGCTGCGGCTATTTTTGGATTTAACTATCATGATTTTGAACAGGCAAATATTGTTGCAACCCGTCATGTTGTAGAAGCCGCCAATCAAACTTCTTCCATTAAAACTTTTGTTCATGTTTCCAGTTTGGCTGCCAGCGGTTTTGCCCCGGACGTGAACCATCCGCGCACAGAAGCAGATACGCCCAGACCGGTATCCGACTATGGCCGTACCAAATGGGGCGGTGAACAAGCGGTACATACTTTACGTTCCAGCATCAAATGGACGATTATACGTCCGCCGATTGTGTATGGAAAAAATGATTCCGGAGTTTCTAAAATTGCGCTTTGGGTCAAACGCGGTTTGATGGTGAACACATCCGGAAATGGTTATTTTAGTTTTGTACACGTGAGCGATTTAATCGAAGCATTATATCAGGCCTATATTCGCACGGACACCGCCGGAGAAACGTATTTTGTGGCGGAAAAAGATATTTATAGTTGGGATTATTTTATTTCTCAAATGGCTACGGCTATGAATTGTAAAAAACCTATTATGCCCAAGGCACCGTATTGGTTGATGCGTGTTGCTGCTTGGATCTATGAGCAAGCGGCCCGTTTAACCGGTACACAACCTGCGTTAAATTATGATAAAGTGGCAGAGGCGGTCGTTCCCGGTCATTGGATATGCTCTAACGAAAAGTGGGTCCGGTTAACCGGGCAGTCTTTCACTCCGTTAGCGGAAGGACTCAAAAAAAGTTTTTAATCACCATGAAAAAAATTTTATTTATTTGTCATGGAAATATCTGCCGTAGCCCTATGGCTGAATTTATTTTTAAGAAATTAGTCCGTCAAGCAGGGTTGTCCACGCAATTTGAAATTGCCTCTGCCGCCACCAGTTCGGAAGAAATTGGTAATCCGGTTTATCCGCCGGCCCGTCAAAAATTAGCGGAGCACGGTATTTCCTGTATAGGGAAAACAGCCCGCCAAGTGACACGCGCAGATGCGGATTATTATGATCTGTTAATCGGTATGGATGAAGCCAATCGCCGCAATCTATTACGCATAGCCGGTCCGGAAAACCAGCATAAAGTACACTTATTGATGGAATTTGCCAGTCGTAACACGGAAGTGGCAGATCCCTGGTATACCGGCGATTTTGAAGCCACCTGGCAAGATGTGTTAGCCGGATGCAAAGGGTTACTTAACCGGCTGACCAAGCCTGAAAATAAACATTAAAAATTTGTTTCGAATCCCGACGCGGCATAAAACTTTTTATGCCGCTCCACCCTCTCTTTATAAATAAAAAAAACACCCTTTCGGGTGCTTTTTATTCATACGGAGGGGGAGGGATTCGAACCCTCGATACGGGAATTAACCCGTATAACGGTTTAGCAAACCGCCGCTTTCGGCCTCTCAGCCACCCCTCCAAAATAGGATCAGATTTTCTGCCGACACTATATTATATCAAACTTTACGATTCTTGTAATAACGTTTTTTGGGCACTTATAAATAATGTTCTTAATTGCGTAGTTATCATCGAATTATTAAAATCGGGTTTCCAAACTCCGTTGAGTAATTGATCACTGACAACCACACCCGCCGCCCCTTTGATTTTCCGCTTGCGGCATACGGCCAAAAAAGCCGATATTTCCATTTCAGCCGTTAAAACGGCATATTTTTGATAATGCTTGATTTCCGCTTTTGTTTCCCGAAACATGGCATCTGTTGTCCAATTTCGTCCCAGATGAAAGGATTGACCTTGACGATCAAGTTCTCTTCGCCAGGCCGATACCAACTGCAAATTGGGGCGAACGATTGCATGATTACTATAATGAGCAGAAGTCCCATCCGCACAAACAGACTGCTGGCACAAAACGATATCTCCGGGCAATACGTCTTCTTGCAAACTGCCGGCAAGCCCTAAAAAAATGCATTTTTTTACACCCAGTGCAATGAATACTTCCAACTGCAAGGCCAGTGCCGGAGCCCCGTACCCAAACATAGGAGCAAAACAAAAATTATGGGCGTTATCTATATGTAGTTCTGTAAATAAAAATTTGGATTGATATTTACCTTGAGAAAGTACAAATTTCGTTAAACGCTGCACGGGCCCAACAATCGCATTTTCAGGCAATTTTAAACCCTTAGCATATATTTCTGCATATGCCTTGGGGGAAATAACGGATGCCCCTTTTGTTTGACGGGAAATTGGATATAATATACTCATATAACACGAACAAACTTAGAATTTTTTAACACTTAACATAAAAATATCCGACGGTTTATCTTTAATGTTTTTTCTTTATTTTGTATTCTTCGCAGATTAATTTCATAATATTCTACCTTTTTGTTTCTAAAAATTGTTAAATATATTATGCATAAATATATTCAATTTGGAACCCGTAGGATTGGGTTAGATTATCCGCCTCTTGTCATTGCGGAAATAGGAATCAATCATAACGGTTCTTTACAAGTAGCCAAAGAGATGGCATTGTCCGCAATCAAAGCGGGGGCTGAGGTAATTAAGCATCAAACCCATATTCCAAACGCCGAAATGAGTGAAGAAGCAAAATATACGATTCCGGGAAATTCTTCTGATTCTATTTATGATATTATGGCCCGTTGCGCTTTAAATGAAACGGACGAGAGGGCACTCAAAGATTTTATTGAAACTTCCGGGGCCCTGTTTTTATCCACGCCTTTTTCTTTTGCTGCAGTAGATCGCCTGGAACGTTTCGGTGTTAACGCATATAAAATTGGTTCGGGCGAAATGAATAACTTACCGTTGGTATCTTATATTGCAAAAACTAAAAAGCCAATCTTCTTATCTACCGGGATGAATGATCTCCGTTCGGTGCACCGAACAGTAGATGCCATTACTAAATTTCACGATCAGTTTGTTCTTTTACACACCACAAACTTATATCCTACACCTGCCCATTTAATTCGGTTGGGTGCGCTCGAACAATTAAAAAATGATTTTCCGGGTGAAATTATTGGTCTGTCGGACCATTCACAAGATAATCTGGCCTGTTTGGCCGCAGTTGCATTGGGTGCCAGTGTACTTGAGCGGCATTTTACCGATTCTAAAGAGCGCCCCGGGGAAGACATTTGTTGTTCCATGACACCGCAAGAATTGACGGTTTTGATTGAAAATTCAGCCCGGATTTCACAGATGCGCGGGGGTATCAAGCAAGCAGCCCCAGAAGAGCAAGTAACTATTCAATTTGCATTTTCATCCGTAGTGGCTGCACGGGATCTCCGAGCGGGCGAAAAAATCAAAAAAGAAGATTTAACTACCAAACGCCCCAGCGGCGGAATACCTGCTGCAGAATTGGAGGAAGTGATTGGCAAAACGACCAGGCATCCCATTGCCGGCGGAA
>CADBIY010000017.1:16322-48877 GCA_902794895.1 Candidatus Avelusimicrobium vaccinum
AAAACAACACATTGCTTTCATGACCAGTTGCCGAAGTGATTTTGCCAAATTACGGCCTTATATTAACTTTTTTGTCAAAAGAAAGATTTATGTGTCAATTTTCGTAACCAGTATGCATGTAAATAAGGTACTTGGTTGCACGCGTAAACACTTAGAAACCTATTTTCCCAAATATGTACATTTTTGTTGGGATGACTCTTTCCCGCAACATGAACCTGTGGTCGGCATGACTCATTTACTGAAGGCTATCAATGATTTTTTTATTCGAAAACATATTACTTTTTTATTTGTTCATGGGGACCGGATGGAAGCGCTGGCAGCGACCATTGCCGCCACGCTAAGGCAAATTCCTGTTTGTCATATTGAAGCCGGGGATGAAAGTGGAAATATAGACGAATCTTTTCGTCATGCAATCACAAAATTGGCAAACCGCTTTTTGGTAGATAATGATATTGCTAAACGGCGTGTAATACAAATGGGGGAAGATCCCTGTTCCGTATTTACCGTTGGATTCAGTGTGCTTTGTTTATTGCCAACGGAGAAAGAACAAAAGAGATTGCTTGAAAATTTACAAATTAATTCACCCTACATCGTCGTTCTTTATCACCCGGAAACCGGTCTCACGCCCAAACAACAATATCAACGTTGTAAAGAAATGGTTTCTACACTGGGGAAGTTGCCCTTTCAGTATATTGTTTTACCGCCTAATAATGACCCGGGTTATACGGAAATTTTGCGTGCGTACCAGTCTTTTCCGCAGAAAAAAGTTAAATTTATTAAATCCCTTCCTTGTGAAGATTATTTATCACTGCTTTCTTCTTCGATTGGGTTAGTGGGCAACAGTTCCAGCGGTGTCAAAGAGGCTCCGTTGCTTCAGGTTCCTTCGATTACATTCGGATCCCGTCAAAACAACCGGGTAAATGGTTGTAACTTTACCACCTGTTATTTTGTTCAATCCGCAAAAGAATTACAAGCCTGTATACAAAACAATTTTTTAAAATCGGTAAAATACAAACAACATCTTCTTACCACACAAAAATTTGAGCAGCAGTTAGAACGTATTTTCACCCCTGCTTTTTTTACACCTAATCTGCAAAAATGCTTTTATAATTCCTTGTGTAAACGACGGAGTAAAGCCCGTTCGCATCGCTCGAAATCCTGAAAAGTATCAATATCCAGTGTATGGCTTTTTGGTAACACAATCCCTAAGGAAGGGGTATTAAGTTTTGCATTCGGTTTCAAAAAAGACCGTTTAAAAACATAAACTGTACCATTCACTCGATATAATTTCGGAGCATCCTGCCGTCGCAATTCCGCGTAATTTGGAGCTAAAGGCGTTGTTTTTAATACTTCTTCTGGTTTAGAACCTATCAGTAATAGTCCGGGCCGCAGATCGACAGGGCTTACACTGGCAACACTTTTTGCCTTGTTTTTAATAGCCAAGTTAACTGCTTTTGTGATATCGGTTGAGGTTCGCAAGGGTGAGGTCGGCTGTAATAAAACAATATAATCAAACGGTTGATGGGGATTTTCAACCCTTTGCAGCACATGCAGTAATACATCCAACATGGGAGTAGTATCTTTCGACAAATTAATAGGTCGATGTAAAACACGAATATTTGTGAGCCGTGCACATTCCTTCACCAACGAATCATCTGTTGAACAAATAATTTCATCAAAGAATGTACATTCTTTTACGGCTGAAAATGTCCATTCGACTAAGGGACGGCCGGCAATTTTACAATGATTTTTACCCGGCACCCCTTTTGAACCGGCTCGTGCGGGGATAATTGCAATAATACGTTTATTTTGAAACATTTTTTTCCTCAAGTGAAATAATTTTATCATCGGTTAAAATTCCGGCTTGCTTGAGTAGCGGAATGTATACATCATGGGGTCTTTGAATATAGAATAAAATCCGTTCCGGAGGTAAAGCAAAAAATAAGGAGGAACTGTATCCAAATACTTTATCGGGCATATATCCCGTTAAAAATAGTATCTCTAAGGGTATTTGTTTCGGTAACGCATGCATAAAAGGCCATTTTTTATGTAGCGTATCCTTTAAATATGTGTTTTTAGTCAACCAAGGATGTTCTTTAAAAAACCAAGTGTATTGTTCTGGTTTTTCCAAAGGTACAATATTCCCGGAAAGCAAGCGGTCCATAATACGGATTTGGGCTTTATTAAACTTTTTATCATCTGCAAAAAAACCGAGCGTATAGAGCATTACCGGTTTTCCGTCATGAAATGGAAGCAAATCTTGTTCATTGATTCCGGCCAAGCGTAATAAATCTTTTTTTTGTTGTTCTGTTAAACTTTGTGAAATTTTTAAATAATTGACATCTTCAACTGATTGGGCTTGTGTAAATAATTTTTTTATTTCCGGATAGTGAGCAAATACAAAATCTTTCATCCCGATATGTATCGTAGACGGATAAAAAGGAATAAGAGAAAGCGCATAGTTAATACCGAAATGGGGGGGAGGATTTTTTCGGTTTAAAATCGATAACGCATACTCTTTAGGCAGTTGAATATACCCAATTTGAAAAGAGGTTGCTCCAAAACTTTCTTCATACCAATGAATGTGTTCTATTTTTTCCCGGGGGATTGTAGTTAAAAACAACCAGACTAAAGCATTTTGGTCTTTATTTAAATGCAAGGTTAATTTAGCATTAGGATATTGGGCAAGAAATCGTACAATTTCTTTGCGAAGACGTTTTAAGTTTTTTTTCATTTTTAAGGAGGATGCCCCTTTTACAAGCCAAGTATGTTTGGGCAAGGAATCCTGATACGTAAAATGGGTCATGCGGCCCCAAAAAACTAATTTTGGGATGGAGGGATCACTTTTTACGAAGTCAACCATCTGTAAAAAGGTAGGGAATGAGGAAGTATCCGCGTACATAACGGCATGCTTCACTTCCGGATACACAGGAGATTTTTTATAAAAATATAGCACATAACCGGTACAAATAGCACATAAAAAAAAATACAATCAATACACCAAGTTTTTTCATGATTCGTTTTCTCCTGCATAGATTTGTTCTGCCCGTAAATTACCAAATTTAAGTAACCAGGGAACGTAGGGATCTTCCGGCCGCGGAATATAGAATAATACCCGTGTACTGGGAAGAGCAAAGAATACAGAAGAACTATATCCAAAAACTTTCTCGGGGATATATCCTGTTAAAAATAAAATTTCTAAGGGAAAGTCTTTCGGTAAAAAATGCACGAATGGGTACTTTTTTAAAATAGATTTTTTAAGGGATTGATCGTTTGTATGCCACGGATGTTCTTTGAGTAAAAGGAAATAATCCTTGCCCAATTCGCCCCATTGTCCAAATTTATCGTTAATCACCTCTTCAATTATTTGAAATTGCATTTTATTAAATTCTTCAGAAGATTTTAAAGAATGCCCTAGTGTTCCCAGTAAAACAGGTTTATTTTGAAAAAATGGTTGCAAATCGGTTGGATTAAGTCTGGCGAATTTAAGTAACATTTCCCGTTGAGAATCTGTTAAATTTTCTTGAATTTGC
Organism: Candidatus Avelusimicrobium vaccinum; assembly: GCA_902794895.1. GTDB lineage: Bacteria > Elusimicrobiota > Elusimicrobia > Elusimicrobiales > Elusimicrobiaceae > Avelusimicrobium > Avelusimicrobium vaccinum. Next base: position 19,856 of record CADBIY010000017.1, read on the forward strand.
TTATAATCAATTGGTTCAATTTTTACATTTTCAGGAAATAGTGCACGGAAAGAAGATTTGTTTTTTATGAGTTTCTCTGGATGTGCGATATGCAAAACAGATGAATAAACAGGGAGTAACGATAGAGAAAAACTCACTTTATTTGATGTCGGAACTAGCAAATCAAGCAACAGTTGCGAATCCTTTTCTATCGGGATTACAAAACGAGTATCCGGAGTATGGATAAAACAGGAAAAACAATCTTCATACCAGTGCACAGTTATCTTCCTCTGTTCCCTATCAAAAAGTTGTAAGACTCCAAGCACAAAATCATTATGCAGGAGATTTAAATGTATTTTTAATGAGGCATTCGGATAGTTTGAGATAAATTTTTTTATTTGCTTTTGTAATTGATTAAAATAGTCTACTCTTTCAGTAGCCGTTAACTCCGAATAGGACTGATATGTCGTTTTCCCGGTTGTGATATGATATTGTTTTCGTAAAAATCGTGATAGTTTCGGTTGCCGTTCCCAAAAAATAAATTTAGGTTCCTCCGGGTTGCTTTTTACCACTTCAACCATTTGGAGCATGCTTGGGAAAGAAGCAGGATCCACGTAAATACTGGCCTGTTTGACCTCCGGTTGAACCGTAGAAGTTGTCCGGGATATTAACGCATAAACCGCTATCAACAAGAGAAATACAAAGAATAAATATAGACTATATTTTTTAGATTTTACCATGGGACATCCTTTTTTCAAACGATATGCAGGCAATTACGGCTATTATTTGTATACAAACACATAATAAAAAGAAAAATTGCCATTGCCGATATAAATTAACTGCGTTCCCCATTTGATTTAATAAGGCCCATACAATTCCCGCCATGGCCGGTCCCAAGGCAGCAATTAATTTAGCACAAGAAACTGCCGCAAAAAAAACAGACGAGGATCGTTTCGGAGCTTCTAAGAGAACTGCCCCGTCTAATCCGGCTTGGATACCGGCCTGTGTAATAAAACTCAAAACAAAGAAAACTCCGCTACATGTCATAACTTGTTTTGGTGTCATCAAGGGGAGGGAAAAAATCAGTCCGCTTAATAAAATACAGAGTATTGTAAAGGATACTTGGCAAGAACACAGAGAATAAGTTTTCTCATTCATTTTTTTCCACCAAGGGAGAGAAAGCAAAAATAAGAATTGTCCAAGCACGGCTAATCCGGTCATCCAAGTTACCGACCACTTACCGATTTGTAATACAAACACAGGCACGAACGTGTTCATAAACAACAACGACCCTAAAATCACAATACACACTGTCAAAAACCACTTATAATGCCATACAGTTATTCGTATATATTTAAATGCCGGGATGGGTACCTGACAGGGTTTAGCACTACCGGGAATATGCCCCAAACAGGCTGTCCCAATAAGTCCACATATACAAGCACAACAGAAGAGAATCGCATAAATCGCACAAGGTACGTTTCCATTTAAATCACTCCAGTATTTCATGAAAACAAAGGCACTCAAAAAACCGCCAATATGTGCGCCCATAGAAGCCGTATATTTACGTTGAACAAATAAATAAGTTTGTTTTGCAGGTAATACGGATTTTAACCAAGGATAATAGGATCCCGAAGAAATTCCGCCCGTAAAATAGCATAAAGCAATCACCCATGCTAATCCAATAGCTGCCCACGAAGCGGAGGGAAAGAAAGCCAATAATGCCCCGAATAAATAAAAAGGTCGGCTCGCATAAGAGAAAATAAGCGTAATTTTTTTTGCATCCATTCCTTTGTAAACAAAATAAGCCCCCAGCATACTGGCAGCCGTCCCCATATAAGGAAGAGCCCCTAAACATCCAATCAACCAGGAAGAAGCCCCCAATGCGAGGGCATAAGCCGTCAGTAATGTTCCGGTGGCTAAGGTATCCATAGCACTTACCCAAGCACTATTGTAAATAAAATAACGTAAAAAAGAAGGCTCTAATCGCTGCATATTGTTATTGTATCAAATAGGATCAATCCCCGTTTTAAATTATTCTGCGCCGAAACAACAAAAAGTGGTAAAATATAAAGGAAGTAAAAAATCCATGGAGGATGTACAAAACTATGACTATTAAAGTAGGTATTAACGGTTTTGGTCGCATTGGACGCTTTGTTTTCCGCGCGGCCCAAGAACGCAACGATATTGAAATCGTCGGCATTAACGATTTGTGCCCGGTTGACTATTTGGCTTACATGCTCAAATACGACACCATGCACGGTCAATTCACCGGCACGGTAGAAGCCGACGTTGAAAAAAGCCAACTCATTGTAAACGGCAAAAAAATCCGCGTAACCGCTGAAAAAGATCCGGCCAACTTGGCTTGGGATAAAGTAGGTGCCGAATATGTAGTAGAATCTACCGGTTTATTCTTGACGCAAGAAAAAGCGCAAGCTCACATCAAAGCGGGTGCCAAATATGTAGTAATGTCTGCCCCGTCTAAAGATACCACCCCGATGTTCGTAGTCGGTGTAAACGAAAAAACCTATGTAAAAGGTACGCAATTTGTTTCTAACGCGTCCTGCACCACCAACTGCTTGGCTCCTATCGCCAAAGTATTAAACGATAACTTCGGTATCGTAAACGGTTTAATGACCACCGTTCACTCCACCACCGCCACCCAAAAAACCGTAGACGGTCCGTCTATGAAAGACTGGCGCGGCGGCCGTGCTGCTTCCGGCAACATTATTCCTTCTTCTACGGGTGCTGCTAAAGCCGTAGGTAAAGTAATTCCGGAACTTAACGGCAAATTAACGGGTATCTCTATGCGCGTACCGACCTTGGACGTGTCCGTAGTAGATTTGACCGTCAACTTGGCCAAACCGGCCACCAAAGAAGCCATCTGCGCCGCTATGAAAAAAGCCGCTGAAGGCGAACTGAAAGGCATTTTAGGCTACACCGAAGATGCGGTCGTGTCCTCCGACTTCTTGGGCGACAAACGCACCTCTATCTTTGATGCCAATGCCGGCGTATACTTAACCGATACGTTTGTGAAAGTGGTCTCTTGGTACGATAACGAAATCGGCTACTCCAACAAAGTGCTTGATTTAATCGCCCACATGGCCAGCGTTAACAAATAACTTTCACAGAGTTATACCAAAAACCCCCGGGCTTTTAATCCCGGGGGTTTTTCACAATACGTGGGATAAAATCTTTACTTACTAGCCTAGGGCTTAATCCCTTCTTAACTACCTGCCGCACGCAACTTCCCACGCTTGGTTCTTGCTGTTTTACTGTTAAACAAAGTGTCATTCCAAACTTGATTTGGAATCTTCCGCTTTTGTCGTTGCTATTTCGTAACTACCACAACATCTGTTGAAGATCCTGAATCAAGTTCAGGATGATTTTATGATTTATCTTAACAACCTGTTTATCAGTTGAACCTTACAGGAACCCCACGCCCGGCGCGAGGTTTTCACAACACACAAAACCCCCGGGCTCCTAACCCCGGGGGTTTTGTATAAATTATTTTCAGCATTTCAATCTTTTATTTCGGAATTGGTAAATTCCTAAGGTTCCGTTTTCTTATTACGTTGGCTGTATGTATTAAGATAGGCCTCTAATACTGCTTGTTTTTCTGTTTCAATTACTAATTTATCATCTAGAATATTGTTCCTAAATGACATTAAAGTATTTGCAATTTCAACAGGCATAAACACAGCAAATTCTTCAAGGAAGTCTTGCACGTAAAAAGTTTTGTTTTTTGCAGAGAAAGGATGCGTTGCTATCAGCGTTCCTGCTACCTGCGCAGCCGTCAAATATTTTTCGCGAACTTCATTATACGTGGCAATAGCAGGCAATAATACATCTATAATATCTTTCGCTTCCATCAGTTCATTCGTGTTTTGCGGATAATTTAACAGTTTAATTTCTTGCTGCGAACGTGCAAATGCCACAGAGACAGCATCTGCAGGAATCGCCACTGCTCTGGGCGATTGCATATATCTTGCATAGGTTTGTTGTTGCGCAAACGCAAAAGAAACCATAAGCACTAAACTACTTAGCATGAGTATTTTTTTCATATCTAATAGTGTACTGTATCCGAAATTAATTGTCAATTCTATTATCATTTATTCTTGCAAGTTCTTATTTTGCTTCGTGGAACAAATGACTAAACGATAAAGAAACTCCAATATACACATTTTCACCGCGATCTTTTACATACTCCCCTTTAGCGGTATAGAAACTAATAAAAGGAGCCACGTATAAGTTCTTATAGAGTTGCACATCTAAACGGGCATCTGCACCGGCTTCCCAATCTAAATCCGTGGGATGTTTCTCCGTTGTATCTAAATAATCACGAAACATTGCTCCAAATTTAAAGGTTACTCCTTCGCGCACCGGGGCTTCCAATTTAATACCTGTTTCCCAGGCCGTTTTGGTGGCATACGGTTTATAGGTATAATCGCGTTCACCCACAAAAGCCGCATACAGTTCTTTTAAATATTTACCTTCAAACATTTTTACGCCAGCTGTACCGCGTAAAATGCGGCGGCGGGGGGAATCTTCCGGTTTTGTAAATTCAGTATCGTACCCAATGGTGGCAAAGGGCCCTGCTTCAAAACCACCCAGAAAGTCATCTACATGCCACAAACGTTGGGTGTATCCAGTCGTGAATAAAATATTATCGGCATTTTCGTTTTTAAGCACGTCGCCTTCCACCGGACGGATTTTAGTACGACCATAATCCATTAATAACTGGTTGGTCCAGATATAATGTTGGGCATGATAATCGGCAATAGAATCCCAACTGCCACGTACTGCTGTTTGGGAATCGGATGTTAACCGGGCATCCGAAAAACCTTCATATGACCGCGCATGTTTGACTTCGGTGCTGGTGAAATCAAACGCCAATTTCTTTAGTTCAACTTGCCATCCTTGTTTTCCATCCTGGGCATACGCAAGCCCTGCAACGAACAAACAAGCCACAATGAATGTAATTTTTTTCATAACTCTCCTTATCCATAAAAAAACAAACGCCTGATAATGCGGTTGTTGTTATGTATATTGTAGCGTATTTAGAGACGAAAATCCACGTGTCAAATAAATTGTCGACATTTTGTCTGTAATAATATAGCACTGAATTACACACAAAACCCCGGTTTTTCACCGGGGTTTTGTGATAGCAAGATAGCAAGAGGGGTTTTTTATTTATCTGTGCTAGCCGCTTCTTTTTTCCAAGTCGTAGCAATACAGACCCCAGCCAAGATACAAGCAATAATACACGAGACATACACGCCTTTCCAATTATATGCTTGACTAATATAAGCCGCACCTTTACTGGAAAGCATGGCCCCGAAATATCCAAACATTCCGGTAAACCCACAGGCCGCAGATGCCGCCTTCTGTACCGTTACACGGGATGCTTGCACCCCACCGGCTAAGTTTTGCGGCCCATCTACAAAGAAACCAATCATAGCAGCAAAAACAGCCGTCATCCAGAAAGCATTGGGAGATGCTACTTTATAGAATCCCCAGCAACTAGCTGCTAAAATGGCCAGATAAATGAGGTTCATTTGAGTACAGCGTCCCCCAAACCAACGGTCCGCTAAATAACCGGCTACAATACCACCAGGCATTCCCAAAAAAGGCATAGCCGAGGCCGCCGAAGCAGCGGCTGCTTCCGTAAAACCGCGTTCTTGATTTAAGAAAGTCGTAGCCCAATCCAGCGTGGCAAAACGGACATAGTAAATAAACACGTAGGACAAAGCCAATGCCCAAAGGAAAGGGTTTGTAAGTACATATTTTTTTATAATTTCCCATTGGGTCATATCCTCTTTTTCTTGTTTCACCGGCATTACGTCGTTGCGATATATTTCAATAGCAGGCAACCCTACTGATTTTGGGGTATCTGCCATAAAGTACACCATAAAAATACTATACGCAATACCCATGGCAGCCGGTACTAAAAAGGCCATTTGCCAGCCACATTTCAGCCATAAAAGTAAGGAAATCAGTTGCGCTACAAAAAAGGCTCCAAACGTATGAGAGGAAGACCACAATGTCCATTTGGTGGCACGTTCAGAGGGGGAGAACCAATAGACAAGCCCTTTAGCTACCGGTGGGAACCCCATAGACTGGGCAGCCCCGTTTAGCCCCCACAAAAAAGCAGCCATAAAAGTTATCGAAAATGGAAAAATATGCTGCAATTGCGGTAAGAAGGCAAAGAGAATATTAATAACAGAAGATGAGAATAATCCTGTTGCCATAATGGAACTAATGTTGCAACGGTCAGCAATGGTTCCACTTAAAAATTTACCGATACCATAGGTCAAGTAAATTACAAAACCAATCGTACCTAACTGTTCTACCGTAAAAACACCACTGTTAATGAGCACCGGTTTAATAATATCCAAGTTTTTGCGGGTAAAATAGAAAAGTGCATACCCGAAATACATGGAGAAAAACATCTTAATACGCCAACTTCTATACAATCGTTTAATCTGCTGCTCATCTGTTAACAACTCAACGTCCGGCAACGGTTTAAACCAATTTACAATTTTGGACAGCATACAGTCTCCTAAGATAAGTTTCAATGCCTGTTTTCTTTTTTGTAACAGGCGCAGTTTACTTACGCTCTATTACAGAAAAGAAATCAAGTATGTTTATAACAAACATTCCTACTTTTTTATTATAACAAAATTTCTCTTATTTTATGACAGAGATTTCAAAAAAGGGAGAACCTAAAAAGGTTCTCCCAAAGAAGTGGCCTGGAGTGCTTAATCAGCATACGCAGCAAGCACGTCTCTTAATCTTTGCAAATCACGCATTTCTTCCGGGGTTTCATGTCCTGTAGGAACTAATAGTTCATCAGCCCGTTTTTGCAAAGCACTGCAAATGCTATCCATATGGCGGCGTAACTGCGCTGTACGGGCAGCATCTGCCGGATTTGCTTTTTCATAGCGCAACAAATCTTCACGTGCACGGTTAAGATACGTAACAAAGGCATTCGTGTCAATCGGATTTTTGTGTAACAAGGTAAATGCTAATTGGTCCAACTCACTGACTAGCCAACGTGCGGACTCATATGCATCATATTCTTTAGGTAACTGATAGGTCCCTTCTTCTATATAGGAAGGCGTCTGTATGGAATTGCCAGCCCCATCGTAAAGATGGTTCTTTAATGCGGCATACTGCCGTTGGAGCATAATGGACAAGTCATTATGTTGGTTATTCAAAATAGTTTCATAACTGTGTAGTACTCGGCGCAATTCGTCAAAAGTCGGATTTACGGCTTCCATGCCTAATATTTCACTTTCGGCTACTAAACGATTATAAACCGATGTTAATTTGTTGAGCATTGTAGTCATTTTTTGTTCAGAAGTACGGCCATAATCCACAAGTTGCGTGGCAAGTTCTTTAATTTGTTTTTGACTATCCACTAAACGCAACGAAGCATTTTTTTCGTTGATTCCAAAGGTTTTTGCATGTATTTTGTTGGCTGCAATCTTTTCTGCCGTCACTTGGCGGTCACCAAACAAGTTAAAAAAATCAGCCGTTAGTGCGCGGTTTTTCCACGCCAAGATACTCGCAATTGTTGCAGAATAGCCAAACAACAAGCGGTTTAATGCTAAGGAGGGGGTAGGAGCATCTAATATATTAGACACCCATTCCAGCATGTCTTTGGTCCATTGCGGGCCATAATCAGCGAACAAAAATGCACCAGCCGTCGCAGCCCCAATGCCCCATAACCCTCGAGAATTATACAGCGAATAGTCTTTTGAAGCCTGCGCCGACCATACCTGTTCTTCGGCTTTTAAACGTTGGATTTGCGCATCTTTTTCGGCTTGGGTTAAGGAGGCATCTTCTTCAATTTTTTGTTTACGTGCCCGCATTTCAGCCGTAACAATATTTTGCATACGGGCAGCATCTAACTGACCGGGAACGGCTGTTGCCATATAATGTAACACACCGGCAAGTCCGGTTACAAGCGCTAATGCTCCGGAATAAGGAGCCAAGGCCAAAGCAGTCCCGGTAGTGGCTAATAGCGGAAGAGAAATACCCGTCAATTGATCATCCGTTACTTTATTTTTCTTGACTAATGAAGTAGAAATCTTACGTGTAAGGTAAGTGGCTGCCATACATCCGGTAATAAATCCCTGCCCTATTCCGGATCCTAATACTTCGTTAGCGGCTTGTCCTAACATCATCAAGCTAGCGGCATAACTGGCATAAACCATTTTTACACGGGAACGAATATCTCTCATTTCTTGCAAATTATTTCTAAAATCTTGATATTCCGTTACAAATTGCTTATTATCTTGAGCAAGTTTTTCAGCCAATGCTTGTTGTTCGGCAAGTTTGGCAGCTTGCTCTTCTGGAGATAATGCCGCGAACTCAGCCGCTTCTTTAGCGGCTTTTTCTTTCGCTAGCAATTTGGCCGTAGTAGCTTCGCGGTACATAGGTGTATTTCTAAATAAAGCATAAGATACCCCTAATAACCCCAGCCCAATCGGTACTACGGCTGTCCAGTTCATGCCAACTGCGGCTCCTACGGCAGTTAAACCGGTTAACATCAAGCGGGACATTTGCTTATTAGTCGCAAAATCAAGGTTAGCAGCGGTACGGGCGGTAGGATCTTTATAAAAATTTAAGAAAGTCGGCACAAATGAATTAGCTAAACTGGCACCAAGTACCAATGCTACCGTGGGAATAGCTAAACCTAACAGCGGAATTGTTGCCGGATCCACAAAGCCGTTCATGCCCAACCCAAACCAGGAAAATGCCAATGCCGCCCCAGACATCAAATAAATCAGTTGCGTTGTTTTTACATTGCCCATGCGGGACATTAATGGCATAGCATAGCCGCCGGCAATCGGGGACACATAACCAAAACCGCTCACGAAGTTGGCTAAGGTATTGGATAATCCTTTAATTTCTTTTAAAGAAGATTTAAAAGGTCCTGTTAAAGAAGCCCCTGCATCATTCCCGACAAATAACGCATGTGCTTTTAAAAACGGTTTTAAGGAATGAGGTGTATTTAGTTTTAATTCCAAATTTAACTGTGGATTATGTTCCAACATATGTGCCATAGCCAACAAATCCGTTGTAGAATAAGGGCTATCTACAGTGACACGCACAGAACCGTCTTTTTGAATTTGTTTTAAAATTCTGCTGGAAATAGGATCCGATTCTACCACGGATAAATTGCCTTTGGGCATAATTAATTTCCACTGTCCCTGTTCATCTAGGGCTAATACGAATCCTTTCGGAATCGTCATGCCGGGTTGAGTAGCCAAACGTAATGTAGAAAGCAGACGTCCATACCAGTTAGCCGGTTCTTGCGACAAAATACCAACCGGCCAGCTGGAAAGTTCTCCTTTAGCATTACGGTAATAGAAAGGAATATTATTTTGATAGTAAGAACCGGAGGACGTATCTACATGTGTCATTTTGTTTTCTACAGCAAATCCCTCCGGCCGGAAAGTAGCCACAATACTTTTTTGGTCTGCCACCGGAACCGTAGGCACTACTCCTGAGAAATTATCTTCCCCGGTAAAAGGCAACACGGCTTCTTCTTCATAAGCGCGCGCCGCTTTGGCACCCCAATCCGCCTGAGAAACAATTCCTTGTAATTCTGCCAATAAGGACCCTTGTTCAGATACATCCGCAATGCTTTCTAACGTGGTATCAAAGAAATGGGCATCATATAACTTCCAAAGGGCGTTTTCTAAAGTCGCGCCAGTTGTCGCTTGTTCAATCGGAGTACGTACATTGGCCGGTAAATTGGCAATTACATTTTGAAAAATATTATTTTCATACAACCGCATGAGTGCCTTCTTTTTTAAATCCTTAGAAGCCTCACTAAATAAAATATCACGCAGTTGGGTGATAAGCGGTCTCGGTTTATTTAATACTAATTCCGCCGAACGATTCGCAGATTGTGCAGAAAAATTTAAAAAACTAGGAAGTAATTTAGATGCATATCGCGAGAAAACAGAAGATGTTTTCTTGGGAGAGGGGACTGTTTTGCCAGCGGCAGGGGCTGTTTCCGGTACAACACGGGGAGCAGCTGCCATCGAAACAGCGCTTTCGGGAATTGTTGATTCCGTCGGTGGCAGGTGAATAGACTCCAGTTGTGATCCGGACAAAGGCACATCTAAATTAGTTGCAGAAGGAGATACTGCCATGCCTTCTGCACTGGGGGCGTGTGTTAAGGAAGTGCTAGAAGATTGTTGATACGTTTTAACCAAGCCACGCTGTGCCACCCAATCGCGAGTTGTATCCCAATCCATATCTAAATGCAACGCATTAAGTTCGCTGGCATTTACTAAAACTTGTTCAATTACCGGATCGGGTGTATGCCCCGTAGTTGACGCAATAGGGGTACCTAAGGTTGAGCCATGTGTTTCAAAAGAAGTAGATACACCTGCCCAAAACGGACTGGTTAATGCCTCTGCCTTTGTTGTTTGCAACCGGAAGGCCGCTAATTCTTTCACCGCTTCATCTGCACCTAGGGCTAATAATGCCCGTCCGGCAATGACATCCGTATAGTTTCCCAAAGATTCCGGCGCGCTTTTAGCTGTTTTTAAAATAAGTTCCACATCCGTTTTAATTCCCAACAACCCCAAATTGCTTATGGCCGTCATTTTTTTTGCCCAGGTTAACAATGTCTCATTATACTGACTGATGCGGAGTGGCCGGGTCGGATAAGTAGTATCCGACAACAAACTTCTATAAAAACGGACTAATTCCAAATGTTCCGGAACTTTAATACTTGCATCTCTTGCCACAATAAATTGAGGAATAAATTGAAGAAAAAATTTCTCTTTAAGTAACGCAGGAGTATTCTTATCAAAAACAAAAGAAAACAATTCTGTAATCTGGGATTGGGATAAATTCCCTAATACGGACGAATCCAATGATTCAAGAAACAAATTTTGCTGCTTGAGGATCTGCGCAGTAGATGCACCCACTGCCGCAGAAAGATTTTGTTGAATAAGATCCTGTGTCAGAGGCTGGTTACCAGTGCTTTTACCGACCTGTCTTGAAAGATCCAAATTAATGGGATATTGCTTCACTACCTGTGAGAGAGGTTTACCCGCATAAGCAAATACATATCCGGTAGGCAAGGCAGAAAAATTAATATATTTCCAGGGGTTTAAGGTAATTTCATGATTGGCGGCAATTTTACTGATCCGCCCTGCATTGCGTGCAGCAAGCCCGGCATGCTCGGATGCACTCATAGAATTTTGTATCAAACGGCCAAGTTGGGCATAAGAAGGAGAAATGCTACAAAATACAATTGAAAAACTAAGAAGAATAGATAGTAGTTGCCTCATAAAAATCATCCCCTGGAATTTATAAGTTTTATACTTATATCTTAACACGTAAATTCTGAAATAACAAGGGTCAAAGGTCCTATACGAAAAATAGGACTTTTAGAATTACCAGTCCGCATCTTTACCAAGAGAGGATGTGGGCAATTTGTTTCCAAAAGTAAACGAACGCGGTATTTCATGAACCGTTACTTGGTGTTCGTTCAAAAAACTTCTTAATTCTTCCACAGAGGGGGGGATTACATCCGGTTTGGGAACCAGGAAGGCTTTTAAACGGTCTCCTTCTTCGGGGCGCATTAAGCGCACACGGCATTGTTCAATTGCCGGATGTGTCATTAAGATTTTTTCTATGTGTTTTGGATAAACGTTAATTCCGGCTATCTGAACACACGCATCACGACGTTCCAATGGGAAAATAAAACGCTCCTCCTCTACTTGCACTTTATCGGGTAACGATTGCCATTCCGCACCATTTTTCCGTTTAATAAAAGGCATTCCTTCACGCATTTTAACTTCCCAAAACGGTAAAATTTCAAAAGGCCGATACGGTAAATTTCGCCAGGCCATTGCTCCCGTTTCGCTGGAACCGTAAATTTCGGTAAAGTGTGTGGCTCCTGCTTTTAGAAGGGATTCTATAATTTCATTTTTACAAGGAGCCGTAGAAGATAATAAATGCATTTCAGGGAGAAATGTTTCATTGCAACGCAACCAATAACTCCAAAATAAAGGAAATCCTACTAATAAATCTCCCGGTTGGAGTAATTTATCCCACGATTGTGTCGGTAATGCAGGTAAATTAATCACCGGAACCTGTAAAATATGAGGCAATGCCACCGTAAATGTAAATCCGTATAAATGGTTAGCAGGAACAAACGAAACAATTCGCCGTACTTCCTTAAATAAAAAAGCCACCCCGCGCGCTTCTTCCCAAATCATTTCCTGGGTATGTATGCAAATTTTTGGAGTTCCTGTACTCCCCGAAGTTAAAAAAGCAACCTGTTTGGTTTTTAAGTAAGATGCATACGCATAATCCGTCATCAACTCTAACGAAGAAAATGCTAACGGAGTATAGCCAAACATGGTGCCGGCTTTAAGTATCGCCGAATGTAAAATATCTGCCGGAATATTGCTCCATAAATTTTCAGCCGGACTATCAAACACGGCCAATGCATCTTTTTGATGCCGGGCCATTTCCGTACGGAAAAGATCAGTAATCATCCGTTTAATATCATTACGGTTTAACATAAGGGGTGGCCTCCAAGTTAAATTGGGTATCACAAAAAATATCCTGTAAACTAAACGTTTCGTTTGTTTTTAATAAATCAACCAATTGTTGTGCAAAACAGATCGGACGGGGAGTTGTATTCATCTTTTTTTCCCGTCGCATACATACAGATTTAATTTGATACGGCCTTGCTCCTTGGGGATGACGTCCAAGCACCAATGCGGCAGAAAAACGCTCAAAAGGGCCTTGCACATTACGTAATAACGGACGAAATAAATCCATATGTTTAGGAGCATAATCTGCCGCCACTGGATTTACCTCATCCGCAACAGCCACTACTATTTGCTCGCAACACCCCTTTTGTAAAAAAGAAACGGCCGTCATTATCGCCGCTGGGAAAGAAGATTCGAATTGCCCAATAGTCACACAGGGCCCTTGAATATTTAAATGCATGGACAAAGCAAGCCCGGTTGAATTATGGACTGATCCGGCAAATGCCGTTGGAGAAGATAATTCATCTCCATCCTCAAAAATACTATCCATAAATTTACAAGTATTTTCCAATGATCCTGCCCCGGCTGCAATACATAACCCCATATTTTTAGGTTCTTGTACAGACAGGCCGGCCTGTTCCAACGCCTGAAATGAACAGAATAATGTATTTTTGACGATTTTTTCCATGCGGCGTAAACGGCGCAGTTCTATATAGGGGCTAAACCATTCGGCAGGAACGTCCCCTGTAAAAGAAGAAAAACCGTTGATATATAGATTAGTGTCCATAATCTTGCGCTCCGATAATAAGGGCCGCATTGCACCCACCAAAAGCCAGCGAGGTAGATATTGCTGCGCGTTTATGAATCTTCAGTTTATTTTGGGTAGGAGAAAAACCAATTTGTTCATCCATTTCCGCAAATCCCCAAGTAGGCGGCACTACTTGATGATTTAAGGCTTCCAGCGTTAATACCGCTTCCACCGCACCGGCAGCCCCCAGGGTGTGCCCGGTAACGCCTTTAGATCCCCAAACGGGGAGGGCCGGAAGTATTTCCTTAAAAGCGCATGCTTCAGCAGCATCATTGGCCGGACTAGCAGTTCCGTGTGCATTACAAAAAGCAAGATCGGTTGCCGAAAGGTTTCCTTCCTGTAATGCAAAAGAAATTGCTTGTTTGAGGCCTTTGGCTTGCGGATCGGGTGCAGTAGGGTGATAAGCATCACATGAATTACCGTAGCCTAATACGTATCCTTTCGGCGTTAAATTCAGTTCTTTAGCCAATGCTTGGCTAGTTAACAACATAGCGGCAGCACCTTCTCCGATATTGATTCCGTTACGATTTTTATCAAAAGGCTTACACTTTTCTTTAGAAGCAATTAACAAACGAATAAATCCATCATAAGGGATCAAATTCATCTCATCCGTTCCGCCGCATAAAACAGCATCACACCATCCTTGCCGGATCCAACTATCAGCCAACCCAATAGCATCTGTTCCACTGGCACAGGCCGTTACAATGGTTTGAAAAGGGCCGCTAAACCCGAAATAGCGGCTCACTGCCTGAGCCGTTGCGGAAGCAAAATAATGGGATAATTCGACAATATCCTGGGGTGATGTATTATGATTGCGCCAGTTTTTATATACATTTAAACAGTGAAAAGAGGCATCTACAGAGGTGCCTACAATAACTCCAACCTTTTTGTCTGTTAATTGGGCAGGTTCAAGACCGGCTTGCGCAAAGGATTCTTTAGCAGCCGTAAGAAAAAAATGCAAACTTAAACTTTGATCTTTTGGACAGGATAATACTACTGCCGGATCGACCAAAAAAACCGGGTAACCAGAAGTATATGCACTTTCCACTCGATGCTTAGGCAACAAAAAACGGGCACATCCATTCAGTGCGCCCTCATAGCAGGTTACGGAAGTGTTGCCGCTGGCACATATACACCCATGTCCGGCAATCCAACTGGCGGGCTGTTTCATTTATTTTTTGCGGTTTTTAATAATATAATCGGCCAAAGTTCCTAAATTTTTAAAAATTTCCCGGCCTTGCTGCATATTTTCAATGGTAATACCATATTTTTTTTGCAACAGCATGATCAATTCTACCGCATCCAGACTATCTAAACCAAGACCCTGGTCCCCAAAAATAGCATCTTCCGGTCCGAATTTAGACAAATCAGCACCCCCTAAATCAATACCGGAAGAGATCATCTCTTTAATTTCTTCGACAGTTTGTTGCATTTTCTTCGCTCCATAAGTCAAAATAGTTAAAAAACTGATACGGATATTGTATACAAAAATCGGCTAATTCGTCCATGAATTGTTGGGCATAAGGAAGATATTTTTCTTTCTGATTGCCGCCATCCGGGATACGTAATACCGCAGCCGTTTTAGAAGCAAACATGCCACGCTTCAACCAAGGGAAAAACAGAATAACAATCGGTGCTCCGGTGATAGCCGCGATTCGGTAAAAACTGTACGGAACAGACACTTTCCCTTTAAAAAAATGTACGGAAAGTGCGTTCTTTTCAGGCCCAAACATACGATCACCCATCGCACAGAGGACTTCCCCGCGTTGTAACGCATTCATCATTTCCACCGTTCCGCCTAACGGTCCGGCCGGGTTAATAAAATCAAAGGGGGCTTGTTGTCCGGTATGCTGGGAGACGGTTTTATCATAATCTTTTGGATTGCGGTAATACAAAACATGCTTTTTGCCGGGTAAAAATTGCATTAAATTTACCGCCATTTGCCAACACCCCACATGGGCGGAAAGTAAAATAAGTCCTTTTTGTTCAGACAGTAGTTTGCGGCATAATTCGCGTTCTTCTTCCGTAGAAGTAACCGCCGTTGCCCCCAAAATCCCAAGTGCCGCACGATCCACGAGCGTGCGTGCAAAAGTTAAATTAAGCAGATAAGTGTGTTTAAAAAAATCAGTAAAACAGCGGGGGGAAAAACGGCGTATTACATAGGATTGGGACTTTTTGCGTACCGAAGGGAAACAAGTATATACAAAAACGAGCGGATACAAAAATACATAAGCCAACCCACGGCCGCCTATAAAAATAAGGCCGTAGATAAACGCATGTTTCCATTTACCGGCCAAACTGCGACCGGTTTCTTCTTTATGATTGCGCATGCAACCCCCGGGTGATTATTTTACCGATTAGCCACACGAAACAAAATGTTAGCGCCGCTAAGCAGGGAGCAAGCACAAAGGAACCTAATATCCACTCCCATACACGGCTTAAGAACTGACGTCCTAAAGTAGTTAAATTAAATTCCGTTAAAAAATAGCCATGACGTATAAAAAAACCCGTTTCTATACATAATGCCGGGATAATAGGACCTATGCAAAGTTTCTCAAAAGAAATGACTAATAACCGATTTAAATCAAACCACCCTGCACCTATAAAAAGCATGACTTGGCGAATCCCGGGCAGCGCAATACTTCCACAGAAAATACCCCATGCGGCAGAACATGCATTTTTAGAAGCACTATTTGGTTTTTTAAGATTTTCAATCATCACTTCCCAATAGCCGCGTTTTTCTATTTTTCTTCCCTTGCCTGCATATTGACGGTGCGGAACGGGTAACATTGAACGGATCGTGAGATAAGTATTCAGGACCGTTAAACGTAAATTATCTTTTAAAACGCTAAAATGGGAAATTCTATTTTTGGGATACACAACTGAAATTTCTTTTTCCCGCACCTCAAATCCGGCCCATAAGGCTTTCACGACAACTTCCACTTCAAACGCATACCGTTTGCACCACAAGGGTAAGGCGAGTAATATATTGACCGGATAGACACGGTACCCGCTTTGAATATCTTGTATGGCTTTACCCGTTTGCAGATGCACCCAAAAACTACCAAAAGCACGCCCAAAACGGGAAGATAACGGAACGGTTTCTTTATTAAATTTACGTTTCCCAATAATAATTGCCTGTGAGCAGGAACGCGATAATCGCTCCAGTGCGGGATAATCCTGATGCCGGTGTTGTCCGTCTGCATCTATCGTGACTAAATGCGTAAAACCGTGCGCTTTGGCCCAACGGGCGGCATCTAACAAAACAGCCCCTTTTCCTCTATTCTTTTTAAACCGAACCAATGTCACGGGCAGACCGGAAAGTTGAATTTCCGGGGATACCGCACTTCCATCGTCAAATACGGCTACCTGTGGATTTTTTTTCAAACAACCCTCTGCTACGCGGCGTAAAGTACCGTTATGATTATAGTGGGGAATGATAATTACAAATTTCATACTCATTTTTTTAAAGTTCCGGCCCGCCAACTGGCTAAAAACTGTTGCGTAAATTTAGGCCATTCAAACAGTAAATTATTATTTTTATCCACCATCAATTGAACACTATACCCGCGTGCCATCACGTTTTGATTGGAATCCAGTATCGTAAAATCATAATTCAGACGGGCCGCTTCGCTATAAAAAAGCCGTGCGCGAATTTCATAGGTAGAAGGATAGGTAAGAGAGGCTAAATAATCAACATGGAATTTACGAACCGGAATTACAATATTATGGTCATAAAAATCTTGATATCCAATGCCCCATTCGTTTCCCAGCGCAACCCGGGCATCTTCTATAAAACTGGCATAGTGCCCGTGCCACATAATCCCCATGGGATCTATTTCATTAAAACGAACCGTGCGAAAAACAGATTTTTCAAGCGGAGCCGGTTCACCCGGCAAAACGGTAAAATATTCTATCTTTTTCATACTCTATCTCTTACGGTAAAAATAAGTTGACTCACTTTTATTTGACTATCGGCAAGCCGTAATTCTGCTAAAATTTTTCTGTCCGGCCGCGAAATAAGCACGACCTCAATGGATTGCCCGGGCCGAATAGGAGCCATAAATTTACAACGGGAAACAGTATCAATCTCCACCGAACGTTTTAACTGTCGGCTTACAGCATCCGCGCAAAGCCCCAGTTGGCATACCCCGGGTAATAACGGATTGTCCGGAAAATGACCTTTAAAGACCGGCAAAGCGGAATCAATACGGTAAGTATAGCAATTGTCCTGTGCCTGTTCAAAACAGGCCGCTAACGATTGTTCTAATAACATGCGGATTCTCCTTTTAACTGTGCCCGAAATATAGCATGGGTAGGAGCGTCTTTATATTGAACAGTTGACGGGGGGCACTTGGAAAAGAAATTTTCCCGTGCAAACCGAACAAACGCTTCTAAAGCAACCGTTGGAAATTGTTCTTGTTTATGGTATACTTCCGCGTGATGAGGCCAAACTTTCAAATCCGCTAATTTCACGCCAAAAACAGATAAA
The DNA here is from genome assembly GCA_902794895.1 of Candidatus Avelusimicrobium vaccinum. Classification (GTDB taxonomy): domain Bacteria; phylum Elusimicrobiota; class Elusimicrobia; order Elusimicrobiales; family Elusimicrobiaceae; genus Avelusimicrobium; species Avelusimicrobium vaccinum. The sequence goes on from CADBIY010000017.1 coordinate 37,674, forward strand.
ATAACCATACGGACCGAATCCGCCTCCCGATAGCAAACGGCCGTAAAATCTAAATTCCAATTTTCAACACTTCCTGCCCATAACATTGTTTTATCTTGCGGAATTACTCCTTGCGGAGGTTGCCGATAAACTAAAGAGGTTCCCTGGCATGCTGTTAAAAAAAGAAGGCACAAAAAGATTTTAAAAGGATGCATTACTTTTTCTCCAATATAGCAGGTAAAAGATATTGGGCGGACAACATGGCAGATCCAATGCCTAAAAATGAGGAAATCCCCATCATAAACAAAACACTGTGGCGGGCAAAAATAAGTACGCCAAATCCAGCCAGTGTCGATAAAGCCGCCACCCATAAAGCAGCAGGCGCATATGCCGTACGTATTGAAGGGGCCAATTCATGGCGGGTAAGTTGGAAAATCGCATAATCAATACCAAGCCCCATAAGCAGCGGCAGGAAAATTAATACAAAAAGATTGATCTTTAATTGAAAAATCCAAAAACACGCAAACGTAAATCCCGCCGCAAACAATACGGGAATAAATGCCAGCAATGCTTTCCTTATACTTCTAAAAATAATAGTTACAGCCGCGAAGTTTAACAAAAATGCCAGTTCCACCACCCACAAAGACTCCTGTTGAATTTGCTTCAGCAGATCTTGTTGCAGTTGACTCCCAGCGATAAGTATTGCTCCGAACCGGGTGGCTTGCTGTAATAAGCGGGGGGAATAAGGCACCATATGAGTTACGGCCCAATCTCCGTTAGGCAATGAAATAAAAGGGTCATAAATGGAAGAAAAATCGGCGGTGTCTTTCTGGGTTAAGTCCGTTAAAAAGTCTATAAAGGGTTTAAAAGCCGCAGGCACCATGCCTAATTTTTTGGCTGAAATTTCTAGATCGTTTTGAAGTTTCAAAACGCGGTCTTGGTTCCAAAAATTCCGCCATTGCGCCACTTGTTTTTCGGCGGTATTTTTAGAAGGAAAAAGCGCATTTACCGCCAAGGGAATACCGGCCTGTTGTTCAAACCGTTCGCTTTGTTCCAAGGCTTCCTCGCGGGTGCGGCCCTTCACAAATAGCAGTGCCTGTTCCTGGTCACGGCCTTGCAAGGTATTTTGCAATATGTTGTATTGTTGTTTAAAAATGCCCGAAGTTGCGTTTAAAGAATTTAAATCACTTTCAAAATGAATTTGAAATAATCCAATCACTCCCAAACAAATTACCCCGAAACAAAGACTCCAAGCAAACGGTTTTGAAATTTTAGGGGGCAAAGATTTTGAAATGCTATTTTCCGCAATAGGCAGATTTTTCCAATAAACAGGTAAAATGTATAAGGCAATCAGCAAGGATATTAAAAGACCTGTAAGGGCAAACACGGCAATTTGGCGAAACACTTCTACCGAAGAAATAAATAAAGATACAAAACAGAGCGCGGATGTTGTAAAAGTACAAAATAAATGACGCTTAAGTGGTGGAGTAATGAGTTGCCGTTCTTGTCCGCTGCGTAAAGCAAAAAACACATACACCGCATAATCAACCGATAATCCGGCCACTACACTTCCAAATCCAAGTGTAATGCCGGAAATTCCATCGAAAATCCAATAAGTTACCCATGCTGCTATGGGAGTAACTGCTAGTGGTAATAAATAAATAAGCAAGGCTTGTTTCATTCGCAAAAAGGAAATAAAAATGAGGATCAGACTTAGCATTGCCAAAGTTCCTACGATCCATAAATCCCGCTGAATAATTTGTACATTTTCTGCCGTATACCTTAGCCCGCCTAAAAAGAAAGCCTTAACATCTGCAGGAAGATCCTTGGAAAATTGTTGAAAAAATTGTGTCATTTGACGGGCCGCTGCAAAATCAGGTATTGCGTTTAATTCATAAATCCCCAGATGCACCCGTCCGGTAGCATCCGTTAAAAATCCGTTTTGATAACGTACCGAAGTTTGAGGATTTAACAAAGCAAATTTTTGCCCCATTAAATCAATCAAGTGCAGCGGATCGGCCAGCAAAAGCGGTTTTAATACCCAACCTTCTAAAGAAATTAATTTTTTATAATTTTCTGCCATCAACCGGTCCACAGCCTCTGCAGACAATTTTGTAAGAGTTTGCTGTTCATCTTTTGCAGTCCACCGGAAAGGAAGTGCCCCCAGCCAAGCCTGCATTCGATCTAACGAAGGTTGAAAGCCGGGCTTAATTAAATGTTGGTCCAATAAAGATTGTTGTAACCCACGGGCATAGTCCAGTGAGGAATTTTCATCTGGCCCTTGAACAATAACAAATACTTTTCGGTTGAGTGGGGATTTTTGGAATAAATATATCTGTTCCCGGAGTGCAAATGGAACTAATCCGTTTATATTTTCTTGCGGTTTAATATGTAACAATTTCCAGCTGCTTGCGACCATCGCAAAAATTAATAAACCGGTAAAAAGAATATTTAAAATTCGTCGATTATTCCCTGCTAATTTCATTGAAAAAGTTCCTTTTTCAGCGGTTGGTTAATTTGCGGATTTAAAAATCGGAGTAACGTATAATCTCCTCCAGGTTCATCCAAACGTATCTTTTCCAATGCTTGTGGATTTTCGGTCGAAAACCAAGCGGTGATTTTTTGGAGTACCGTTATTTTTCCTTTCGGATATAGCATAACCCCTCTCTCAAAATATTCCACTTCATAGTTTTTTGATAATTCAGTCAAATCAAAAGATAACCACATCATCATCTGGGCCGCAATATGGGAAGACATGGCATTCTTCACAGGTTTTTTAATTCCTTCTTCCAAACGAAATGTTTTTCCTTCGCTCATTAAAAAACCATTTTGAAACGGTTCCGTATATTCCCAACGGATTTTGGCAGGATCTTTGGAAAAAGCAAAATATCCCGCACTGGTTACCGGCTGTTCCAATAAACTCATATGTTTTTCTTGGGTAAACGAAGCGGAAAGCGTTTGAACAGACGCGAAACGTTGTTGAATTTCTTGTGCTAGGCTATTTTCTTCCGCCGGTTGAAGATCTTGCGCCATAACGCCGACCGAAAATAATAAAAAACAAACCGTAAAAATTATTTTTTTCATAAAGATGTTGGAGGCTCCTTTCCTTCCCACATAAAAATATATACCGTTGCTTCTGCTAATTTGTTTTCTTGGCAAAACACGGTGCCTTTAACAATTCGAGTACCTAAAAAATCATCTTGTTGAACGACCTGTGTAATTAATTCATCGCCGCAACGTGCCGGTGAAAAAAACTGAAAATTACGTATATTGACCAAATATCCGCCACCTTCCGTAGATAATCCCGCTAATTCCCGTCGTTTCGATTCGCATGCCGCAAAACTTTGTGCGATAATTTCACAAAACGCTTCCGGAGCCACGGTTCCGTCTTGACGCAAAAATAAGAAATCTGGCCCAATGCACGTTTTCACGCGCGAAGCAGCCGCATCCACGGAAAGAATTTCATCAACTAGCCGCATAGGAGGTTGGTGCGGAATAAGAGTATCAATTTTATAAGGCATTGTTGATCATATTTCCGTTAACAGCACGGCGGATTTCTAAATCCAAATTTTGAACCCATTGGTTATATTTGCGGTGAATGGTGTTTTTCTTAGCATTGTAGGACATATTTAAACTCCCCGCATAGTGAATGGCATAGGTGTTGGCGGTATACGGAATACGCACACGTACTTCATGACCGCGTAACATTAACTGTCCTTCTACTTCCCCGGGGGTCACTTCGTACATTGCCCATCCTTTTTTGGCGCCCCCTTGAAAAATTGCCTGTTTCATCGTGGTATTAACAGGAGTAACCGTACGAGTGGGTACATCCTTTACTTGAGGTAAACCGCTACATGCTGCCGCAAAAAATACTGCTAAAATTAGGTGTAAGTTTTTCTTCATTGTTTTTCCTCCTGATTTACAATTTCCATGATTTTATTTTTAACGGTTCGTGCCATTTCCAAATGTACCACCGGTCCATTAAAATCAGCCGGATGAACCGCCGGGAGTGCTTGAATCAAAATATCCGCAGGATGTAACCAAATACTTCCGGGGGGAAGCATAGGGCCGGTACCGGCAATGGCTACCGGAACAACCGGAACGTTCAACTGCTCCGCTAAATAAAACGCACCGCTTTTAAAACGGGCTTGCGGATTTTTGCGGGATCCTTGCGGAAAAAGCACAATATCGCACCCATTCTCCAAGGCTTCTTTACAGCGGGATAACATTTCCTGCGGGGGGGTTTTTTCAGCATCCAGATACCCTGCCCCTTGCATCACAAAACGGAAAAAAGGTAACCGAAACACCCAGCCTTTGGTAATATACACCACATTGTTAAACCCCAATGAAGCCACGGTATACAAATCCAAGGCCGAAGCATGATTAGCCACCACAATACACGCTTGGTGCGGCCGCGGAGATATTTTTACCCGAAACTTACGCGCGCACGCGCGTATGAAAAAAACAATTCCTTTGGATTGGATATATACAAAGCGGCGTACATTCCGGCCCTCCTTCCCGGGGAAAAGCCACAAAAAAGGACCCGCAATAAGTCCGGACAGCAATAACCACACAATCGCTCCGGCTCCAAATAAAATCGTATTCACAAAAGTACGTAACGAAAACATTATTTTCCGGCTTCGTGCTCGCGGGCCAATTTTTCAATAAAATCGTACAAGTCGTTTAAGGTTACAATCGAACGGATATCGTATCCTTGGCGTAACGTCATACCGAATTTTTGTTCTAACACAACCACCATATCAACGGCATCCAAACTGTCTAAACCGACATCTTGTTGCAAGTGGGCCGTGGGAACCAACTGGTCGTCAGTTAATTCAAATTCTTTTTTCAGTGCTTCATTAGTTAAACGGATAATTTCTTCTCTTGTAATCACAGGGGTCTCCTTATTATTACAGAACAGTTATTGCCGCCAATAGCAAAACTATTCTTTAAAATAATATTTACCGGATGTTTTTCCAACTGGGTTACGTGGGTAACCGGGGCACAGCGTTCATCCGGTTGGCACAAATTTTTTGTAGGAATTATTTCCTGACGTTTTAACATTTCCATACAAGCAATCAACTCCAAACTTCCGCTAGCCCCCATTGTATGGCCTAAATGGCCTTTTAGGCTGTTTACCTGGATACCTGGACCAAAAACGGCATTGGCTGCTTGTGTTTCGGCAATGTCCCCCACTAACGTACCGGTTGCATGTGCATTTAACAAATCGATTTGAGAGGCGCTGATGCCTGCATTTTTGATTGCCATTTCCATACATTCCCGTAAGGTTTGTGCGGACGGATAGGCCATATTTTCTGTTTCTGTATTCGAGGAAAAACCAATGATTTCCGCTAAGATAGGTGCACCGCGCTTTTTAGCACTCTCTTCTGTTTCCAAGAATAATAACCCACATCCTTCCGAACAAACAAGACCGGTACGGTCTTTATCAAACGGACGGCAAGCCTCACCAGGTCGGTCATTAAAATTGCATGAAGTGGCCTGCATAATATCAAAACAAGCACTAAACATGGGATGATATTCTTCAGTACCGCCACAAAGCGCTTGGGAAACAACCCCTTGCTTGATCGCCAAATACGCAAGCCCTACATTCATCAGTCCCGTTGCACAGGCATCTGCGGCTCCCACACAAGGGCCGTTTATTTTGAGGGCCTGGGAAACCGTTGCTAACGGTGAGTGATTCATAATTTGTAAAAAATCCGAAGTTTTAACTAACTCCAAATGATTTTGTAAACAATTTTTGCTAACTTCCAGCCACACGGAAATACTGTTTAATGTAGACCCCATAAAAAAACCTAATCCTTGAGGGGCTACTGCATATCCGGCAGATTGCAAGGTTTCTTTAGCCGCGGCATAAGCATATTTAGCCATCCGGCTCATGGAACGCCGATCCCGGCGGGGAATATAGGAAAAATCGATGTCCGGCACGGTTGCCGCCACTTTCGTTTTTACCATGGGAAGTGCTTCCAATTCCGGCACCGTATGCATACCACACGAACCGGAAAAAAGGCCTTCTGTCAAAGCAAAAACTCCTGCACCGTAAGGGGAAACGGCACCAGTTCCGGTAATAACTACTTTAGGGGATTGGGTCATACATTCATTATACAATTTTAATCGTGCGGTTTACTTACATACATACGCCGCCATTGACCTGAAATGCTTGTCCGGTAATATAAGAGGCTCGCGGAGAACACAAGAACGAAACCACAGCCGCTACTTCTTCCGGACGGCCCAAACGGCCCAAGGGAATAAGCGGCATAATTTTATCCATAGGCAGACCGTCCAGCATGTCCGTTTCAATAAATCCGGGGGATACCGCATTAACTAAAATGTTTCGTTTGGCAACTTCTAATGCTAGACTGCGAGTCGCACCCACGATACCGGCTTTTGCGGCCGAATAATTTGTTTGTCCCGGCACCGGTGCATGGGCCGCGGCAGAGGCAATATTTACAATACGCCCGCCTTTAGCCCGGATCATAGAGGCCAGGATTGTTTTTGTTACATTATGAAATCCACCTAAAATGGTTCCAATGACACGGGTCCAATCTTCATCCTGCATAAACACGAGTAAATTATCCCGCCTGATTCCGGCATTATTCACCAGTACATAAGGAGTGGCTTTTTCCAATAACGGATTTAATGCCGTTTGCACCGCCGATAAATCTGCAACATCAAAAGGTAGCAAAGTAACACAAGCACCTGTTTTTTCAATTTCTTCTTTGACTTGTTGGGCGGCCTGATGATTTGAATGATAATTCAACCAAATATCAAAGCCGTCTAAGGCCAGTTGTTTAGCCACCGCACGGCCAATTCCGCGGCTGGCTCCGGTAACCAATGCAATTTTTCGGGAGTTGGAGGGGTTATTCATTTGTAAACTCGCTTGAAATAAAATAAAATTACTTATAAATATGATAACTAATAATAAAGTAAAAAACAATCTTCCGTATCGCCGCAAACGCCGAGAAGGGCGTACCATGGCAGATGTTGCTTTTGATGCACAAAAAATTGCTTTTGCGCCGATTAGTTTCCAAGCCGCGTTGGCTTTGCGCAATTTGGGTATCTTGCAACTGCTTAATACTACCCCGGCAGATGATAAAACAATAGCCAAAAAATTAAAATTATCACTTTATGCCGTTCAAACCTTATTAGAAAACGGCATCGCGTTGGAAATTGTATCACTTGAAAACGGAAAATACGCTCTTACTAAAACCGGGTGGTTTTTACTTTGCGACCCTATGACCCGCGCCAATATGGATTTTGTCCAGGACGTGTGTTATTTAGGCATGCATTCTTTGCAGGATTCCCTCACCCACGGAAAACCTACCGGACTGAAGGTATTTGGTAAATGGAAAACCGTGTATGAAGGTCTTTCTAAATTACCGGCAAAGAACCGGAAAAGTTGGTTTACATTTGATCATTTTTACTCCGATATCGCCTTTCCGGAAATTTTACCAATTATATTTGAACCGGCACCGAAACGGGTCATGGATATTGGGGCTAATACGGGGAAATGGGCCAAAAAATGTTTAGATTATAATAAAGCAGTAACCTTGATGTTGGTGGATTTACCCGGCCAACTCAATATGGCTAAAAAAAATCTAAAGAAATATGGCAAACGGGCCGAATTCTACCCGACGAACGTGTTGGACGGGAAAGCACAATTTCCCAAAGGAGCGGATGCTGTGCTGATGAGCCAATTTTTAGATTGTTTTGATGAAAAACAAATTATTTCTATTCTTAAAAAAGTAAAAATAGCTGCTCATCAAAACACACGGATTTATATTTTGGAACCTTTATGGGACCGCCAGGAATATAAAGCGGCTACTTTTTGCTTAAACCATACCTCGCTTTATTTTACTAATATCGCTAACGGTAACAGCAAAATGTACTCGTATACCCAACTTGAACATTGTGTAAAAAAAGCCGGGCTGAAGGTTGAAAAAGTATTCGATCAAATCGGTCGGTTTTCATATACGTTACTGTGTTGTAAAAAATAATTATGCATATCCACGTACCCCATCTAAGTAAAAAATGGATGATTTTCACGGTTACGGCTAACGGGACGTTTATGTCCACCTTATCGGCCGGAATTATGAATATCGCATTACCGACTATGTCAGCAGAGTTTGGGGTATCGTTGGAAAGTATCCAACTCGTTGTCAGTTTATACCTGCTGATTTTAACCTGTCTGTTACCGGTTTTTGGGAAATTAAGTGATATTTACAGCCGAAAATGGATGTATTTAGGAGGATTTATTACCTTTGGAATAGGTGCTCTGTTGGGGGCTTTGTCCAATTCTCTTACCGCAATTTTGCTGGCAAGAACCGTACAAGGAATTGGATCTTCGGCTATGATGGCCACATCACAGGCATTAATTACCCAAATTTTTCATGGAAAATCCCGCGGCCGGGCTTTTGGAGCAATCGGAGCCGTTGTAGCCTGTGGGGGGCTGGCGGGCCCTGCCATTGGAGGCGCGTTGATACAGGCCTGGGGTTGGCGTTCTATTTTCTGGCTGACACTTCCCATTTGTCTTTTAGGTGTGTGGCGCGGAATTTATTTAATTCCCCGCTTTAAAGGTAATCCGCTTTTACACATGGACTACCGGGGGGCTTTCTTTTATACACTTTCCAGTTTTCTTTTCTTATATGCACTGAATACCGCTAGTGAAAAAGGGTGGACGAACCCGTTTATTTTGATTGCTTTTATTTTATCGGTCATTTTCTTTATTTTTTTTCTTCAACGGGAAAAAACAAGTAACAATCCGTTTATTGGCCTTTCGATTTTTCGTATTAAAGCCATTTCGTACGGATGTTTGGTAGCCATTTTGGGATATACCGCGTTGTTTGTTAATTCCGTGTTATTACCCTTTTATTTAACAGATATCATGCATATGGATCCTATTAAAATTGGTCTTTTAATGTTACCCTTTCCGGTTACATTAGCACTCGCCTCGGCAGTGTCCGGAGCCTTGTGCGCCCGGTGGCCGGCCCGAATTATTACCACAGCCGGTTTTATACTCCTTTTTATATCTACCCTGCAATTTGCATTTATGGGAGCGGCTCCCAGCATTTCCTACATTATCCTAGCGCAATTGATTATGGGGCTTGGCAGCGGTACATTTCAAGTGCCCAATAATAACACCGTACTCAGCGCGGCCCCTAAAACCCGCCTGGGAGTAGTGGCAAGTGTCAATGCTTTAGCCCGTAATGTGGGTATGATTTTAGGAATTGCGCTTTCCGTAGCCATATTTACCCTGGTTCAACAATATTTACTCTCAAACGGAAATCCTTCGCAATATGCCTTTATTACCGCTTACAAAACAGCGTTACTCTTTGGAACGGCCGTATCTGTGGCGGGGGGAATTTTATCTGCCAAAAGAGATTAAATATAGGCCCTTTTCCGAACTTAATATAGGAAAAAAGACCCATGCAACTTTTTTATAAAATAGGTATATTAATAATGTAGTGAATTTTGTGAGGTGCTTATGAAACGATTAATGTTATGTTTGGTCTGTCTTTGTTTGGTGCTTTGTCTTTCCACTCCCATCCATGCTATGGATTTCTTTCAAGATCCGGATACAGGGACTTTATTTGTAGAAAGTAATTCTTGTCAAGATATGTACCGGCTATCACAAGTCTTTGGAGATAAAACAAATGAAGATGTTCTGCCAAACGGACCGAGTCAAGCACACGCTGTTTTGCCAACGTTCCATGAACAAAATTTTCAATATGCACAGGAAAAATTAATTGCCTTCGTTCGCGATATGAACTGGAAAACCGGCCTTCATTTAACTTTACGGGATGCATCCTTTTTTCAACGTCTCAAAATGATTTGTAGCGGCGTAAACACCTACACCAAACCGTTCCGCCTGCAACTTAGCATTCATGATCCGCAAGCGGACGAACATCTAGCACAACTAGAGAATGCGGCGATTGATGCCTTGCAAGAAAAAGTTACCGATGCAACCTTTCACAAGGTAGCCAAACTATCTATCCGCGGACTTCATACGGCTATCATTACAAATAAACCTTTCTTATTATTATTAATTGATGAAGATACTTATCATCAACTAGTTGAAATCGATCCGGTCATTCAAGACCTAGCTGATAACTTATACAAGTTCTTTGCGTATCGTGCCGTTTATATGGACGAAGAATATAACCAGAACACGAAAGCCTTAATTAAAGTCTCTAAAATCGGCGATGAAGATGCTGTTCAAACTTGGGCGATCATGGCTACTTTTGCTGAAAAAATGTATTTGTTGGATCAAGAACACCAATTAAATCCGGATCAGGAATCACACAACCATATTTGGCGCTTACGTGCGACCTTATCTAAAATTAAAAGACACGTGGAAATTGAAAAACGCGCCGCCACTCTTGCTTTGGAACAAAATCCAAGCTATAGAAAATGGTTGAACGAGCAAAATAATACAAATCGCAAAAAACCTACCTTAGATCAAGAAGCGGTTATGATGTTAAAATCGTTGACTGAAAAACAAATTCGCGATTTAATTGAAAAATATAAAGGAAAATAATTCCAAAATACCTATTGGATAAAAACTCCTCCGCTATATAACGGAGGAGTTTTTCTTCAACCTCAAAACAAACAGATTATTTTTTTAGTATCCACACGCCATAAGGAACAAGCAGGCTCTCGTTTAAACGGGTAAACAGACGTTTATAAGGCTTATCCAATAATTGCGGCGGAATGGCTTGCGAAGTATTCGATCGGTTAATTAAAATGGAATAAATATGGCGCTTATATTTCCAACTTTGCATTTTTAACGGAGCAGAAACTTTCACCGGATTTTCAACCAACGTACCTTTTTCAAAGATAGGGCGCATCTTAGCCAATTCCCCAATTACATTGACAACGGCTTGCCAGTCTTTGGGCGAAACCTCCGGAAGCGGTTTTCCAAACGAATACAAATGAAAGAAAAATAAGCCGGTAGCCCCATTCAAAATGCCGTCATAAGACATAAAACGAATTTCATCTTCCGTTGGGAAACGGCCAATCCGGTCATGATCCGGGCGGTACTGTTTAAACTCTTTCCAATTAAAAATTTGCACGACTCCCCAAAGCGGATGCTCCCCGGCTCCATAGGCTTTCATTCCCTCACGTGTCCACGCCACATTATCTCCAAACGACGTGAGTTCTAAATGAGGCACCGGGTACCAATCTACCATCATATTATCTGTTAAATC
>CADBIY010000018.1 GCA_902794895.1 Candidatus Avelusimicrobium vaccinum
TGTTTGGAAAATGGAGTAAACCTAATTATAACTCCGTTGTAGCTACTTTCTGCTATAACATTGCGAATGATCTTCCGATACAAGTGAATGATGCAAGTACAGAATTAGAACTTCTCTATATTGATGATCTCATAAATGAAATGTTAGATGCATTGGAGGGAAAAGAGCATCATTGTGAATATGATGGATTAATCCCTATAGAAAAACCTAATGGTAAATATTGTCATGCTCCTGCCACCTATAGAGTTACTTTAGGACAAATAGTTCATCTTTTACATACTTTTAAAAATGAGCCTGAAACATTGCAGATGCCTTCGATTCCAGATCAATCATTTACAAAAAAACTTTATAGTACATATTTAAGCTTTTTGCCTGAAAAAAAATTTAAGTATGCTTTGAATATGAAAAGAGATAGCAGAGGATCTTTTACGGAATTGTTAAAAACTTCAGATCATGGACAATTTTCTGTAAATATTTCGAAGCCCGGTGTTACAAAGGGGCAGCATTGGCATAATACAAAATGGGAATTTTTTATCGTTGTTTCCGGGCACGCCCGTATGGAACAACGCAAAATCGGTACGGACGAAGTATGGACGTTTGATGTCAGCGGGGATAAACCACAGGCAGTTCACATGCTTCCCGGTTACACGCATAACATCATTAATTTAAGCAACACCGAACCGCTGATTACGCTCATGTGGGCCAATGAACTTTTTGACGCCAACAAACCCGATACATTTGCTGAGGAGGTTATCAAATGAAGCGGCTTGTTTTGCTGGGAGCGGGGGGGTTTGCTAAAACCTTAGCCGATCTGGTAACCCAAACAAAAAACTACCAAAGTGTCATTTTTTTAGATGATGATGTAAACGCAAAAAACACACAAGGCGTTTGTGCCGATTTTATAAAATTTAAAAATGAAGATACGGAAATGTATCCGGCGTTTGGTAACAATGACATTCGCTTAAAATGGTTGGATATTTTTGCACGCGAGCACATTTCAATCCCCAGTTTTATTCATCCTACTGCTTATGTCAGCTCAACGGCAAAATTAGGAATTGGCACTGTTATTTTGCCTAAAGCGGTTGTCAATACAAATTGCCGCTTGGATCGCGGTTGCATTGTAAATTGTGGGGCGGTGTTGGACCATGATTGCGTGTTGCAAGAAGGCGTTCACTTGTGCATTGGGGCGCTTGTAAAAGCGGAAAATCGTCTTCCGGCAAAACTAAAAGTAGAAGCCGGACAAGTTATTTTAAATAGGACGTATCCGTTATAAAGGAGTAAAAAATGACTCAATTTAAAAACAATGGGAAATTAAAACTTTTAATTATCGTCGGTACGCGCCCGGAAATTATCCGTTTAGCGGCAGTTATTAAAAAATGCCGTCAATATTTTGACGTATTACTGGCGCATACCGGACAAAATTATGACTACAATTTAAACGGAATCTTTTTTAAAGATTTACAACTGGCTGAACCGGAAGTGTATTTGAATGCCGTCGGAAAAGATTTGGGCGAAACCATGGGTAATATTATTGCCAAATCGTATGAATTAATGGTAAATACGCAGCCGGATGCTGTGCTGGTTTTGGGGGATACAAATAGTTGTTTATCCGTGATTGGAGCCAAGCGTTTGCATATCCCGATTTTTCACATGGAAGCCGGAAATCGTTGTAAAGATGAGTGTTTACCCGAAGAAACAAACCGGCGTATTGTAGATATTATCAGTGATGTAAATTTATGTTATAGCGAACATGCCCGTCGGTACTTAGCCGAAAACGGCCTTCCGAAAGAACGCACCTACGTTACCGGAAGCCCCATGGCCGAAGTATTACAGGCCAATTTACCTTTTTTTGAGAAAAGTGATATTTTAAAACGCTTAGGTTTAACAAAAGGAAATTATATTTTACTTTCTGCCCATCGGGAAGAAAATATTGATACCGAAGAAAATTTTCAATCACTTTTCACGGCTATTAACAAACTGGCCGAAAAATACGATATGCCGATTTTATATTCGTGCCACCCGCGCAGTAAAAAACGGTTAGAAAGTTCCGGTTTCAAACTGGATAAACGGGTCATTCAACACGAACCGCTCGGCTTTCACGATTATAATGCATTGCAAATGAATGCTTTTGCTGTTGTGTCTGACAGTGGAACCCTGCCGGAAGAAAGCAGTTTTTTCCTTTCTATCGGCAAACCTTTTCCGGCCGTATGTATCCGCACCTCTACCGAACGCCCCGAAGCGTTAGATAAAGGATGTTTTATCCTGGCTGGCATACGCCCTGATTCTTTATTACAGGCCGTAGCCACCGCCGTTGCATTACAAAAAAACAATGACCAAGGGCTGCCGGTACCGAATTATACGGACGAAAATGTGTCAACAAAAGTAGTAAAAATTATTCAAAGTTATACCGAAGTTGTTAACCGAATGGTATGGCGCAAAAAATAACCTTTTTTTCCCTTGTGATTTTATACCACAAAATGATAAAATATATCTAAGAAGTATTTTAAATATTCAAATAAGGAGAAAGATACTGTAATGAAAAGCATACTTATAGGTATTGTAGCTGCAATAGCAATTGCATTTGCTGCTCATGCTGCCTATCATAACTTCTCGTCTGCTCGTCAGACTAATCAAATAGCTAATCAACAGGCTAATGTTACCAATCCGGCCAATACGAATGCTGCACAAGCACCGGTTGAACCCGTTGCTTTACAACAAGCGGATGTTGAACCGTTAGCCGCTGCTACTAACACCCAGCCCGTTGTCAGAACGACAGCCAATAGATCTGTTCCAACCAGCTCTACCAATGTAGTCCGTGTTGAACCGAAAGCGCCGGTTGCCCAAACGCAACAAAAAACCGCCGCACAAGCTGCTCCGGCTGCTACTGCTGCCGTGGCGACCACTGCCGCTCCGGTAAAACAACAACCTTCGACGGCTAACGCCAATAATTCGAATGTGAAGAAAATGGCTGCTAATACAAACGCCAATGCCACACAAGATGAATTCAGCAATCCGGATGCAATTTCCGAATATGAATTTGCGTTTGTAGATCAAAACACATTAAACAATGTAAGCGCTGCTGCTGAACAAGCCGTTCAAAATGTATATGAAGAAATGGTCTTGAGCCCGTCTGCACCACGCTAAGAAAAGGGGAACAGAAAAGATGAAAAAATTATTAGTATTTACATTAATTTCGTTAATGGCTGCCCCTGTGTTTGCCGCCCAGCCGGTTAAATTCGTAGTTACCGAAGATATTAGTTATGATGATAATATCTATTTAAAGAAAAAAGCATATGGAGAGAAAAAGGACTCTTTCATCAGCACTACCCGCGTAGGGGCTGATTATAAAGGGAGAATCCCTGGTAGCAGTTTGAATTTAAAAGCCGGTGCTTTAGTGGGGTATAATGCTTACACCGAAAAACCGGGTAAAAACAACTACTGGGATGCCTTAGGGGTTGCTGAAATTGCGAATAAAAGCGTGAAATTGGGCGATAGACTCCTTTACACCTCTGATCCGGCCAACAGTTCTATGACTGAGCGTTTTAAACGTATGAGCAATACAGCCTATGCTTCTTACCAAACCAGTCATGAAAAACTGATCAGTTTCGGTTTAGCAGTAGAAGATATTTTTGACCGCTATTTTGACGGTGAAGTAGATTACCTCAACCGCAACCGTTTTAATGCCGGTGCTCAAGTTTTCTACAACTTTAACACTAAAACTAACTTGTTTGCCGAATATACTTTCTCGGATATTGTTTATCAGAAAAACACGGTAAATAATTCTGTAGGTCATCAAGTTGGAGTTGGTATTAACGGGCAAGTTGCTCCTAAAGTAACCGGTACGGCAAAAGCCACCTATGCCATGCGCGATTATTCCCATGACAAAGAAGGTGCCTCTAACCACCCGGACTTGTTTGGTTACTATGCTGCCTTGACCTGGAAAGCCACCTCGCGTGATACAGTTAAATTATCCGGTGAACGCAAAATGGAAGAAACCTTTTATGGTGCCAACCGTTATTTTGCGGATACTTTGATCGCCTTAACCGGAACGCATAAATTTAACAAGAAATTATCTGCTTCTTTATTACTCGGATGGGAAGATATGACTTATTCCCGCGAAGTAGCCGGCACCAAACGCCACGATACGTTATACACGGTTCGCCCGCAAGTTGACTATTTGTTCAAAGAATGGTTAATGGCCGGTGTATGGTACCAATACCGTACCCGTACCTCCAATACGGATTGGGCTGAATACGATAACAATAAAGCCGGTATTTTCGTAAAAGCAATGTTCTAATCAAACTTAAAAATGATTAAATAACCAACCCTCCGCATAGCGGAGGGTTTTTTACAGGCAGGTAAAACCCTTACCTACTCGCCTAGGGCTTAGTCCCTTCTTAACGGTCTGCCACACGCGACTTTCCACGCTTTGTTCTTGCTATTTTGCTGTTTTTAAACAAAGTGTCATTCCAAACTTGATTTGGAATCTTCCGCTTTTGTCGTTGCTATTTCGTAACTACCACAATATATGTTGAAGATCCTGAATCAAGTTCAGGATGACTTTATGATTTATCTTAACAACCTGTTCATCAGTTGAACCTTACAGGAACTCCACGCCTAGCGCGGGGTTTTTACAACACACAAAAAACCCCGGGATACCCCGGGGTAATCGAAAGAATAAATCAATTTATTTCTTTTCTTTGTCTTCGTAGTAATGGTAACTCTTATAATAGCCATATTGGCCGTATGACAGCCCAACCGGCTTATATTGACCAATGACAGCCCCCAATAATTTAATACTTGCTTTATGAAGTTTATCGAGTGCTATTTTAGCCAAACGTGCATTGGTTTTACCATAACGTACCAAGAAAATAGCCCGTGGAATATACCGACCCCACAACATGGTATCGGCTACCGGTAAAATGGCAGGGCAATCTACAATAACCTGATCATAATTTTTTTGCGCCCAGGCTATAAAATCTCCCAATTTAGGAGTTGATAATAATTCAGCCGGATTAGGCGGGCGTTGGCCGGAGGTCATCACAAATAAATTATTTACATCTGCAACCGCTTGAATATTGGCAGCATAATCGGCTTTTTGAGGATCATTGGCCCAAATATTGCTCAACCCTTGATCCAAGGAAAGGCGAAATACTTTATGAAGTCTAGACCGGCGCAAATCTCCGTCAATTAATAATACTTTTTTTCCTGCTTGCGCCAACGCAACTACCAAATTAGACGACAAATTACTTTTTCCTTCACCTTGTAATGAACTGGTAATCAAAAAAGGAGCATTGGGGTTATCTGCTAATGCAAAACCTAGCATGGTACGAATATTGCGGATATTCTCTGCCAATAGAAAATTTCCTTGCTTTAGCATCGTAGCATATTCCAAGTCCCGTTCTTTGCGTTTTTCTTTGGGAATAAACCCCAAAAACGGTAAATGGAGTTTGTTTTCTACATCTTCTGAAGAGTTAATGCTTTGGTCTAAAAACTCTAAAGCAAAAACAATCATAATGCCGATCAGTCCACCCGCCAAAACGCCAACGAACAAATTGATCATTTTGCGGGGAAGAACCGGATTTCCTGACGTAATCGCTGGATCGACAATGCGAATATTATTACCTGAAAATTGCCCGGACAATTCAATTTTAATACTTTGCACCAACCGCTTTGTTTCCTGGTTAATTTGGGATTTTAAAGCAACTAATTGGCCTTTTACAGACAGCAAATCCGGATGTTGCTCTGTATATTTGGCCGCCAATTCCGCCTTTTGGCTTTCCAAGTTAGCCACTTGCTGTTTGAGAGATTTAATAAAATCACTATTGACCACTTGGGGCATGGAACTAAGCAACTCTTGCTCCGCGGGACTATTTTCGGAATTTTCCAGTGCCCGGATGACATCTTGCCCCATAGAAATACGGTTGCTGATATTCTCCGTAACAAACGTAGAAGCCACTTCATTGGCTATTTCCGCGGCCAGTTGCGGATCATACGCCCGGACCCGGATATTCACAAGCCGGCTTCGCGTTACCGGATCAATTTTAAGCGCATCATGTAATTTTGACACACCGCCCGGATTGGAAAATTGCTCATATTGTTCTAAATTCATTTTCTGATAGACACGTTCTAATAACGAACGACTTTCCAGTAACTGGTATTGCGTACGATAATAATCTTCTTCGCTTAAAAAGGAACCGTAAGGAGTAGCATCTAATTTTCCGGCATCTTCTTTATTAATCATTAATAAAGCCGTTGCTTCGTACATAGGCCGCATCAGTGTATTTACACAAACAGCAGCCACGATACCGCATAAAACACAAACAACTATTAGCCAAAAACGCTTGAAAATAATTGCAATAATTTCTGCGAGGTCTAATTCTTGTTGTTTATTATTTGTTGTTATTTCATTCATAAATTGTACCCTTAAAACATACTTTGCGGCACAAACACCACATCACCGGGCATAAGTGCAATATCCATTGCTTTATTACCTTGTTTGGTAATTTGAGAAATATCCACGTCAATCGCAGTTTGTTTTCCGTTTTGCATACGTAGAACACGTACTTTGGATATATTCGCCACTTCCGTAAACCCACCTACCGAGGTAATTGCTTCTAAAACGGTTAATGATTTCTCCGGAGGAATTTGAATAGCGGCCGGTTTTTGAACTTGACCAAGCACGTAAACAGATTTGTTTCCGTATTCTTTCACTAATATAGATACTTGCGGGCTGCGCAAATATATTTTTAATTTATCGGCTAAACGCTCTTCGGCTTCTTGTTGGGATAATCCCGCCACAGATACCGCCCCAACCAACGGGAACGTAATCGTACCGTTTCCGCTAATACGGAGGGTTCGTTCCATACTTTCTTCACGGAACACTTGAATATTTACCAAATCTCCCGGTTGCAGCTTATAAGATTGCGAAGAGCGAACCTGCTCAAGTTTTTGCAATACTTCTTGCTGTGTAATAGTTTTCTGGAGTACAGAACTCGGTTGTTGTACTTGATTGCCAGAAGCACAGGCCATGGAAAGCAAGGCCGTTAAACAGATGATAGATAGCGATTTTATCATATACTTATTTTACCAAATTTGTAAGTATTTTCCTAGGGAAGACGGGCCTTTAAATACAGGCGGGATAATTCTTTTTCACGCGGATATTTGCGCAGATATGCCGTCGCTGTCTGATGAGCCTGTAACTTTAGCCTATGCTTTTCTTCCAAATCGCTAGTATATAAAGAGGCATTATAATAGGCTGCTCCTAATTTTAACGCATAGCGGGGAGAGGGATAATGCGCCAATGCTTTTTGATAAGCAGTAATTTTTCCTTCTTTTTTGAGTCCTTTACCAAAAAGAGCAAGGCGCCACGCAATGGTTTTCTGCATGGGAATATACAGAGAAACACCTACGATCACTAAAATCACTATTTTATGCAAAATTCCTAAAGACCTGCGATACACGTGTCCATGTGAATAGGAGGGGGCCGCCGTAATGCCTAACAAGGCAAAAAACAAGAGTGCATTGGCCGGAATGAAAAAATGAAAATCCACAGTACTTCCTGTGCTCATGGCAATCAGTCCGCTTAATAATGCAATAAACAGTAGCTGTTTTCGCGTATCCAAACGTTTGAGCAAATACAAAGCACGCCAAACAAACCAGCCTAACCCAAACAGAATAAAAACAGCCCCCAAGTACCCAACGCCAAGTAATATTTCCAACCAATCATTATGCAGCCGTTCGATATAATACGGAACATTCCATTCTACATAGGACGTAATCATCACCGGCATTGCTCCAATTCCTACACCCCATACCGGATAATCTTTTAATGCCCGGAATGCTGAGCGGTACATCATCCGGCGTGTTTTTTCCGACGCGTGTGTTCCTCTTTGGGCAAATACATTAATTTCTTCTATATGGGTAGTAATCCAACCGGTAGTTAATATCAAGGCTATTAACGTAATAAATACCCCTTTCAGGCGTCTTTTTAATTGTTTAGGAATCGCATATGCATATAAGAATGAATAAGCAAATAGCCCCACCAGTAAGGATAACATTCCGCCTCGTGAACGTGTCATAACGGTAGAGGATCCCAGCGCTAATACAATCACGGCTAAAGATAGTTGCTGCAAGAAAAAGGTTTGCTTTTGTTTAGAAGAAAGCATACTGCGCCGAAATTCTAACCCTTTCGTAAAAAATAATCCCAAAGCAAGTAGCGTATTTATGGCAAAATATACACCCGCATGGTTTCGGTTTAAAAAAGGACCGACACCCCCACGAAATCCGGTCAGTTTAAAAATATATTCTCCTCTTGGCAGACCAACCGCACATAAAGAAACCAATAAGGCGCAAATCACCATCCATTCCAATAAATGCTTAATTTCCTGTTGAGACGGATACAGTTGCAAAACTAATCCAACCACTCCTAAATAGGTAATAAGCAGAGATAGGTGCTCCCAAGTATATAGCCGCATGAGCGTAATTGGGTGCCAAGCAGGGATGGGGGCTAAAATCGTTTGCGCAAAGAAGATTTGCACAAAAGCCAAAAAAATTAAAACACCGATCGTGTAGAGAATCGGTTTAAGCAGTGTGGTATGGTATAGAAAGGAACGCGAACATAAAACAAGACTCCAAGCCAGTAAGACTCCTACTTGTACTATACTAAAAGCCCACGGTTCCGTGCCAGCAAAAGCAAATGGAGTAAACAGAAATAAAAATCCGACTAAAATTTTTATAAACACATTCATATGAATATTTTATAAAATTTTATAAAGAGGTCTCATGAAAATATTGTTTATTTGCCACGCTAATCTTTGCCGTAGTTTTATGGCGCAAGAAATTCTTAAAAAATGCCTACCGCAATTTGTTGTTTTCTCCCGTGGAATGTATGTGGATCCAACCTTGCCGGTTCCTCAAAAAATTACCGATTTCCTAACACGCATAGGCCTTCCTCCCGCCCAGCATCAACCGACACAACTGGTAGAAGAAGATCTACAACAAGCCGATTTCGTATTTTGTATGGAAACACTCCATCACGCGCGTTTACTGGACCGCTTTGCACAATACACAGATAAAATTTGGTTGCTCAATGAATTTGCGTGGAATAAAAAGACCTCCATTGAGGATCCGATTGGTTTAACCGGCCGGGCGTTTGACAAACAAGCCCGGGAATTGGTTAAAACTGTGGAAGCAACCGCTCTACGGTTAACGAAAGAATTTCCGCAGCGTATCTAAAAACAGTATAATACAACAAACAACTTAATAGGAGCGAATATGAAAGGAATTATCTTAGCTGGCGGAGCAGGAACACGGCTTTATCCTGCCTCTTTACCCATTTCTAAAATTTTACTGCCTATTTATGATAAACCCATGATTTACTACCCGCTTTCCGTTTTAATGCAAGCAGGAATTAGCGATATTTTAATTATTACCAACCCCGAAGATAACACAAATTTTCAAAAATTGCTGGGGGATGGTTCCCAATGGGGGATACACCTCTCTTACGTTATCCAGCATATTAAACGCGGTATTGCGGATGCTTTTATTTTAGGAAAAGAGTTTATCGGGTCCGACTCTTGCGCCTTAATTTTGGGGGATAATATTTTTTACGGAAACGGATTTGAAACCTTACTTCAATCGGCAATGGAACACAAACAGGGAGCCACTGTTTTTGCTTATGAAGTAGGAGATCCGCAACGTTTTGGCGTAGTGGAATTTAATTCCCAAGGACAGGCGATTTCTTTAGAAGAAAAACCGGCTCATCCCAAAAGCAACTTTGCCGTAACCGGGCTTTATTTCTACGATCACCACGTGGTCCAATACGCCAAAGAATTAAAGCCGTCCGCGCGTGGGGAACTGGAAATTACCGATTTAAATAAACGCTACCTGCAAAACGGCCAATTAAAAGTTGCCAAATTGGGACGCGGTTTTGCCTGGTTAGATACCGGTACGCACGAAAGCGTACTGCAAGCCTCTAACTTCGTACACAGTATGCAACAAAACCAAGGGGTTGAAATTGCCTGTTTGGAAGAAATTGCACTTACAAAAGGATTTATTCGTCAAGACCAATTAGATAAACAATTGCAACAAGCACCCGATAATATCTACTACAATTTTGTACGTTCTTTACTGAAAAAAAATAATAAGTAAATTCTTAACGGAAAGATAATAAGTAGAAAGTGTAATTAATTGCCGTTTTAACATACTAAAACCCCCTTTCCAATCAGGAGAGGAGGTTTTCGTTTTAAGTTTATACAATCTGCAATTAGTAATTTTCCGGATGAATCATAAAGTACGCTTGCGGATGGTTGCACACCGGGCAGACTTCCGGGGCTTTCTCGCCGATTACCACGTGCCCGCAGTTGGCGCATTCCCACATCACAATACCGGCTTTTTGAAATACGGCATTGGTTTCTACGTTTTTAAGAAGTTTGCGGTAGCGTTCTTCGTGCATTTTTTCAATTTTACCAACGGCTTCAAACAAAAATGCCAATTTATCAAAACCTTCTTCTTTGGCTTCTTTGGCAAACGTGGCATACATATCAGTCCATTCGTAATTTTCGCCTTCAGCCGCATCTAATAAATTAACTGCGGTAGTGGGGATGTCATTATCATGCAAGGCTTTAAACCATAATTTGGCATGTTCTTTTTCGTTATTGGCGGTTTCTTCAAAAATTTTCGCAATTTGAACAAACCCTTCTTTTTTGGCTTTAGACGCATAATAAGTGTACTTATTGCGTGCCTGCGATTCACCGGCAAAAGCAGTTTGCAGGTTTTTTTCGGTTTTAGATCCTTTTAATTCCATCGTATTTCTCCTATACGTTATTTAGAATATCTGTTACGGTTGCTAATGCGGCATGCATTTTTTACAAGAGCCTTTATACTGTAAACAAATCTGACGCACATCTCCAAATGAAAAAGCCTCCCGCAACGGAAGCATCATATTTTTTTTATCATAAAAAATATCATACACTTCGCCGCATTTACTGCAAATAAAATGAGCATGTGGGCGTAAGTCTCCGTCAAAACGTTCTTTATAGGCCGTACCTACCCGAAGAATTAACTCCATGTCCGCCAAGGAGGCTAACGTGCGGTAAACCGTATCCAACGAAACATTAGCCATTTTTTCACGCACTACCGCAAAAACATCTTCTGCACTGGGATGTGAATGAGAAGAGGCTACCGTTTTAAAAATTTCCCGGCGCTGCTCGGTAACACGCAAGCCACGACGACGGCATTCTTCTTCAAAGAAAGCCAATCTTTGCGAGAGTTCATCCGGTGAAATGGTGATAGATTGTGTTTGCATACCTTATCCGTAATCTTTCTTATTTAGTATAGCATTTTTTTTATTATATTGCCCTTTAAAATGCTATTGTATTAATATGAAGGCTTTAGAAAACCGTTTTTTTCATACCGCCATTATAGGCGGGGGGGCCGCCGGATTATTCTGCGCGGGAAGTTTTTCTGCTCCCAAAATTTTGCTTGAATCTTCCGAACATTGTGCCCGTAAAGTACGTATAAGCGGGGGAGGAAAATGCAATTTTTCCAACCGGTTGGTATCAGCCAATGATTATCTATCTAAACAAAAGCACTTTTGCAAAAGTGCCTTATCGGCATTCCACCCGGACGATTTTATAAACTTATTAAACCAACATGCGATCCCTTGGGAAGAACGCACACAAGGACGCCTTTTTGCACGGAACGCGGAAGAGATTGTCCGCTTTTTAATAACGCGCGCCCAAAAGGCCCATACGCAAATTACCTGCGGGGTACATGTATTAGATGTACAACCGCAAACCGACGGATTTCGTATTTTAACTGAGGCGGGCACGTTACATGCACAACACGTTGTATTAGCCACCGGAGGGCTTTCTTACCCGGCATTGGGAGCAAATCCATTTGGATGGAATTTGGCACAAAAATTAGGGCTTCAGGTCATTGAACCGTCCCCGGTGTTATGCGGTTTACAACTACCCAAAAACAAACGTTCTCTTTTTTCCGTCCTGGCCGGAAACAGTATTCGGGCACGTGTTACTTGCGCCAAACATACGTTTGAAGACCAACTTCTTTTTACCCATGAAGGGTTTAGCGGCCCCGCTATTTTACAAATTTCACTTTTCTGGAAAGCCGGGCAAGAAATTGAAATTAATTTTTTACCTTTCGCAGATTGCCGGGAAATTTTTAAAACCCACAAAACCAAAAACCAACTGTTTTCTGCCGTCTTGGGAGATTATTTCCCGGGAAAAGTTGCAAAAACCTTGCTAACAGGAAAAGATGTTTCGTTAGCCAATGCCACCAAGGCCGAATTGGCAGCCGCTTACCAAATGATACACCACTTTCGTTTTGTTCCGCACGGAACTGCAGGTTATACCAAAGCCGAGGCCACTGCCGGAGGCATTGCAACCACCGAATTACATGCCGCCACTTTACAAACTCGCCGATTTCCCGGTCTGTATGTCATTGGGGAATTGGTAGATGTAACCGGACGGTTAGGAGGATTTAATTTACATTGGGCCTGGAGCAGTGCTTTTGCGGCTGCACAAGATTTGGCCCGTCATTTTTAAGTTTTCTTGTTTTTTCTGTTTTGCTATAATGTTAGTGGTATTCAATAGGAGTATTTTATGGAAATCCGTGAACATCAAAACTTATTCAGTTTATTAGGTGCAAGTTTTTCGATTACTAATCGGGCAGGTGTTGCATTTGCGGTCAGCGCTCTCATTATTTTAGTGATACTTGCTATTCCGTTTGGGGCAATTTTATTGTTGGCGCAGAATTCATCCGCATCCTGGTTATTACGAGCGTTATGGGTTATTTTCGCCGTTTTTTGCTTTGTGTGGTTGCAAAATATAATTCTACGCATTATCGCCTCAAAAGCAGAAAATAATAACGAGTCCGTTTCTGATGCTTTTGTAGCCACTGTTATTCCTACTTTTTATGCTTTTATTTACCAATTAATTATAAATGTATTGTGTGCTATAGCAGCAGTAGCCCTCTCATTTATACCTGTTGTTGGACCGGTCATTTTATCCTTACTTTCCATTTATATCGGAATTCGTTTATTATTTGGACAAATGGCCATCGTCTTGCGCGAACAAGGCCCGGTGTCGGCAATTGTTTATTCCTGGCAACTAACTGCTGGACGTGTACTATATATTTTAGGTGCATTACTGCTTTCTGGCTTGTTACCGCTTTTATTAGCAGGCTTGGTTATTTATGGAGGAATTGTGGGGATTCCGCTCTATTTTGCAGATAGTTTTACCTTACCTAATTTACCATTAGGGTGGATAATCGTTCTCATGTTATTTGGACTCGCTTGGCTGTTTGTTTGCTTATCTATGGCTGTATTTATTGTGCTGGTTTTTTTAAATTTAGATTATGGCTTTAACCGCGATACTTTTATTCCGCAACCGCAAACAGCATTCCAACCGCAACGGACTGAAATTTATGATCACAAAAACCATGTTTTGCCATCGGGAGCGGGTCACGCGGCTACCGCACAGGACGTGCCAAGCCTGGAGGTTTTGAAAGCCTCCGTACATTCGGAATCAGATAATCCCGATTTACATCAACATCTGGATCAAGTGTACCAACCTAAACCGGAAGATATTGTGGAGTACGCCGAAGAAGACCGAATGCCAACCATTTTATTTGATGATGAAATGGCTAAACAACTGGAACAAGAGCGTACCCGTTGGCAAGAAAAAGCAGCAAGCACTCACAAGCAACGAAAAGATGATGAGAATTCTTCTATCAAAATGTCAAAATAAACCGGAATTTAAATATTACTATATTAAATAAATAATTATAAAAATACAATGCATACTCTTCTTATCACATTTAATTTGTTAGGCGGTCTGGCGATTTTTTTGTTTGGCATGAAAATCATGAGCGACGGCCTTCAGAAAACGGCCGGACAGAAAATGCGCCAACTATTGCGTATTGCTACTACCAATCGGTTTGCTGCCACTTTAAGCGGAATTATTGTAACAAGCATTATCCAAGCGTCCGGCGCGACTACGGTTATGGTGGTCGGGTTCACCAGTGCAGGCCTGCTTACTTTAAATCAGGCCCTAGGCGTGATTTTTGGGGCAAATATTGGCACAACCGTTACCGCGTGGATTGTCAGTTTATTTGGTTTTAAAATACAAATTTCCCTCTTTGCATTGCCTGTGATTGCTGTAGGATTTTTTACACAATTTATTCCCAAACCGGTTTTGTTGCGTCGTATAGGGGAAACGTTGGTAGGGTTCGGCTTGCTCTTTTTGGGATTAAGCATTATGAAAGAGGCCATCCCGGCCGATTTTGCCCAAAATCCACAAGTAGTTGCATGGATTTCACGCTTTGCCCCAACGAATTTATTTAATTTACTTATTCTTATTTTTAGCGGCGCCGTATTAACTATTATTTTGCAATCTTCCAGCGCAGTTATGGCAATGACACTTACCTGTGCTGCCGCCGGAATTATTGATTTTCCAACTTCCTGTGCACTGGTGCTGGGGGAAAATATCGGAACCACCGTAACAGCAAACCTGGCAGCAATCGGAGCAAGTAATGATGCGCGCCGGGCCGCATTAGGACACTTTTTATTTAATACTCTGGGCGTATTGTGGGTTCTGTGTATTTTTCCTTATTTTGTCCAATTTATTGACTGGATTGTTCCCGGTTCTCCGTATACCGGACAAACGGCTGATTTAACTTCTGTTCTACCCTATCATATTTCGGCATTTCATTCAGTATTCAATGTTATAAATACGCTGTTAATGTTGCCCTTAATCAACCAATTGGCACGTCTTACGCTATTCTTTATTCCTAAAACAAAGAGGGAGGATAAAAAAGAATCGGATTTGGTATTTTTATCTACCCGGTTTACACATACGCCGGAACTTGCTCTGGTAGCCGTACGAAAAGAAATTGAGCGCATGATGAGTTTTATTACACGCATGATGGATAAACTGATTTATGCCATTAAAACTGACGAAGATAAATTATTCCATCGTTTAGTAGAAGATGTTAAATTTGCCGAGCAAACGACTGATGTTTTAGAACATAAAATTAATATATATTTAACACAACTGACTCATGGGAATTTATCCCGTCACGCGGTGGCCCAAGCATTTTCTTTATTTGATGTGCTTAACAACATTGAACGAATGGGGGACTGCGGTGAAAAAATTGTACGCATTTTGGAAAAATTCCAAACGACCCAACCTTTCTCACCCAAAGACCGGGCAGATTTAGACCGGATTGCCAAGTTAACAAAAATGGTTATGAAAAGAACACGGCACGTGTTACTCAATTTCAAAGAACCCACCGTCCAATGGCAGGAATATGCAAAAAATACGTTTCAAGAAGCCATGTCTGACGAAAACCAATTAAACAATTTACGCAAACAATTACTTCGCGCACGCAGAGAACGTATTGCCAATGGAAGTGAAAATGTCTCACCGGACAGCATTACCGCCTATGCGGATATACTAAATAATTTTGAACGTATGGGAGATTATGCCATGCGTATTAATGAACATATTTTAGGTTTTCATGCATCAGAATTTCCGGTGTTGCCTTCAAAGGCGAAATCTCCGGCAAAGGAGTTATGATGAATTTTAATCCTGCGTCTGTTTTTAAGGATTTTCAAACTTTTTTTCCTATGCTATGGGCTATTTTACGCGGTCAATACAAAATGCCTTGGAGCACTTTTTTTTGGACTGTTATCTGTATCATCTATTTAATCAGCCCTATTGATTTACTGCCGGACGTACTGCCTCTACTGGGCATTACAGATGACGGGGCGTTTGCACTCTTAATTCTATCCATGTTACATAAAGATTTAGCCGCCTTCCGCCAAGCCCAATTGGATAAAGAAAATATCATTGAAGCCGATATTATTGAACCCAAAAAATAATTAATTTTCACACTGCTATGTGATAACAAAATAACTAGAATAACTATATGAAAAAATTACTAAAAATTATATTGGTACTTGCACTTATCGTGCTTATTTTTACAGTCGCTGCATTGGCGGTGCTTCGCTGGATGTTTCCAAGCGAACGTTTAAAACAAATCGCGATGGATTATACGCGCAAAAATTTTCAACGGGAAATTTCGTTTGACAGGGCTTCCCTGGGTTTGCAAGGGCTGACCCTGGATAATTTTGCCTTGTCCGAGTCCACTACGTTTGAACAAGGCACGTTTATCAAAGCAACCAAAGTACAAGTAGATTTATCCTGGCTGGCATTACTGCATAAACAAATAAAGATTGAAACAATTAATGTGGACGGGCTCGAAATATCTATTATCAGTAAGCCGGATGGGTCTTTCAATTTTGATGATCTTACATCCGGCGATTCATCTTCGGAGGATGCCCATACAGCGGCAGAGGAAACCCCGTTTGGCTTTGCCTTAACCGCCGAACAGTTTGTGGCAACTAATTGTAAATTCAGTTACAAAGATTTAAATTCATCCACCAATACTGATTTCAATAATATTAATTTTGATATCCGTAATTTTGATTTAAGCCAACCATTTCAAGCGATTATTACCTTTGTAGTACAAATCGACCAGATAAACACCGCTACCCTTACATTACCGGCTACGATTGATTTGACCGTTTTCTTAGCAGATTTAAATCTTTCCCAAGCCTATGTAACTCTCAACCAAGCAACGGCCTCTTATAAAAATGTCCAACTATTACTAAATGGGAAAATTGAAAATTTTGAGAAGCCAAACTTAATGCTAAAAGGTACTTTATCCGGTATTAACCAAACCACTTTTATCGATTTCTTACCGGATCTTCCGCCTTTTACATTACCTGAAATGTCCATTAATATAGCGGCTTTGGCCGATATTGAGCAATCTTCTGCCCAAATCAGTCAAGCAGAAATACGTCTGCAAGATAGCCGCATTTCCGTTTCCGGCCCCCTTAATTGGGGAGGTGCTTCCCCGACATACACTTTAAAAGGGAATACAAATATTAACATTGAACAAGCCGTTAAAATGACTGATACCCTGGATTTCCGTCCAACCGGTACCATTTCTGGCTCTTTTAAAGCCACTGAAAAGAAAGATTATCAGGATGTGAGCGGTACATTCCAATTACGAAATGTCAGTTTAATTTATGATCCCTTTACGCTTACCCAAACAAACGGAACTATTAAAATGGCTTCGTTAGATGATATATCCAGTAACAATTTAACCGGTTTACTAAATGGGGAAAAAATAACGGCTTCCTTTTCGTATAAAGAAGAAAAAAATATACCCAGTTATGTATTCAATGCTGATTTAGCAAAACTGACATTGAACCGATTCCCGGGGTCCACTGAAACGTCCGAAACCACGAATGAGATACCCACAGCGCAAACACCTGCACCCGCTTCCAACGAAACGGAATCGTTTTATAATGTTAAGGCCAATTTAAAAATTGGAGAAATTAGTGTACCTTATATGAGGGCCAATGGGTTAGTGCTCAATGCGGATTTAACGCGTGTGAGCAGTTCTATGAGCCAAGCAAACGGAACAGCCTCTTTTGCCTTACAACCGGGAGCCGTTACCGATATAGACACTTTACTCAAAGGAAACAAAGTGGTTCGTTTTCTGTTATTACCTTTTGGGATTATCAATTCTGTAGCCAAAAAACTAAACATTACGTTATTTGATGCTACCTCTAGCGCGCGTAAAGGCGAAATTGCTTTTACCGGGGCCGAAGGTG
This sequence comes from Candidatus Avelusimicrobium vaccinum, assembly GCA_902794895.1. Classification (GTDB taxonomy): domain Bacteria; phylum Elusimicrobiota; class Elusimicrobia; order Elusimicrobiales; family Elusimicrobiaceae; genus Avelusimicrobium; species Avelusimicrobium vaccinum. Next base: position 17,708 of record CADBIY010000018.1, read on the forward strand.
AATATGTATTTAATAATGGTATTATGACCATTAATAACACTTCGTTCATTTCGGATTTAACGAACTTAAAAGGTTCCGGAACAATTGATTTCCCTGCGGATAAACTGAATATGAAAGTATCTGCAAGCGTTCTTACCAAACAAACATCCATGGTCATTAAAATCGGCGGTACTTTAGAAAATCCGTCCGGAAAATTAGACGTCCTAAATACAGTAGGCTCCGTGGTAGGGGGGTTATTAAATTATAAGACGGCCACCGGGCTTGCCACCGGTACCGTAAAAACAGCCGGCCATATTACCGGCGGAGCCGCAAAAACAACGGGACATGCCGCAGAAGCCACCCTAAAAGGAACTACGGATGCAGCCAAAGCCACGGTAAAAGCCATTGGAAGTATCTTTAAAAAGAAAAAAGAGGATTCTTCAGCGGACGAAACAAGTCCCCAGAAAGCAACCGCATCGGAAACTTCTACCGGTCAAAATTAATTTGCACCCCCGGAAATTAATTCCGGGGGGTTTTATAAAACACAAAGACATCCTACCTGAAATTTCATATAATGGGTTATATGGGTTTGTTACTACTCATTTTAACTAACTTGGCATTTCCGTTCGCCGCGTCAGCAGTATTATTAGGTTTTTTATTTTCTACCCGGCGTGGTCTGCTTAAACACCTTGGGCAGGAGATGACCGAACGGCTTGGCCTGGAAAGACAAAACGATATTCCCCAAAACGCGATTTGGCTTCATTGTGCCAGCGTGGGGGAAGTAATGTCCATGAAGGAAACAATTGCCCGTTTTAAAAGCCTTTATAATAAGGATATTATTGTTACTACTTCTACGCAGGCAGGAAAAGAAACTGCCCAAAAAAATCCGGATATTACCAAATCTTTTTTAGTACCGCTGGATTTTTATCCTTCCATCCGGCGTTTTATTCGGTTAGCCAATCCAAACCGGTTATTTATTGTAGAACGTGAAATTTGGCCTAATATGTTGGAGGCGGCCCACCACGCCAATTTACCAACGGCTTTACTCAATGGTCGTATTTCGTCCCGTTCCGCCACCGCTTATACCCTCATTAAACCCTTGTTCAAACGAGTCCTCTCTCATTTACAATTTGCCACTTTACAAACTGATGAAGATGCTGCACGCTACCAGCGTTTAGGAATCGCCAAAGACCGTATTTTTGTTTGCGGGAATGTAAAATACGATACGTTAAATGATGCCCCCGCCCAAACGGCTTTTGTTGACAATTTATTTACCCAACTTGGCTGGAACGGAAGACAGATTCTCGTTTTAGGGAGTACACATCCTCTTGAAGAAACGATGCTTTTTCGTGCGGCACCGGATCTGATCAAAAAACAAATTAAAATTGTTTTTGCACCCAGGCACTTAGAACGCATTGCGGAAATACGTGCTATTTTAAGGCAACGCGGATTACATCATGCTTTTGTCAGTGATGATAATTTTGATAAGAATACGGATATATTATGTGTAGACCGGATGGGGCTTTTACAATCTTTTTATGCACGGGCCACGTTGACTTTTGTGGGCGGGTCAGTTGCCGCGCGTGGGGCACATAATTTACTGGAACCGGCTATTTTATCCAAAACCGTACTTTTTGGAAAGTATTTTTATAACACTCCTAAAACCGCCCAGGCCCTTTTGGAAAGCGGCGGAGGAATTTTAGTAGATGAACACAATTTTAAAACAACCGTCTTGCGCTTGTTAGAAGATCCTACCCAACTGGATAACATGAATAGCAAGGCACGCAAAACTGCACTTAGTTTTAAAGGAGCAACAGATAAAATAATCGACGTGGTGAATAATTATGAACGAAAAAAATCCTAAAATTTTAGTAGTACGTTTATCTTCTTTGGGAGATATTGTGCTTTCTTCCCCGGTGTATAAAAACATCAAGGCCGCTTGGCCGACTGCCCATATTACACTAATGGTAAAACCCCAGTTTGCTCAAGTGTTGGCCGGACACCCGGATATTGACGAAATTATGGTTGCCAAAAAAAATCTATGGGCAAACATCCGTCAAATCCGCAACGGAGGGTTTACGCATTTTCTGGATTTGCATGCCACTCTTAAAACCATACTGTTTGGTTTTTTTAGCAAGATTCCGAACCGATTGCGTTACGATAAAAATGCAGTGCAACGCCGGTTATTTGTTAAATTTCACAAAGCCTCCCCGGTGCTGGAAAAGCATACTTTAGATAAATACCTGGAAGCCCTCAAAGCATGGAATATTCCTGTAATTTATAAAGAACCCAAATTAGGGGATTGGGCCTATAAAAACGCAGAAGAAAACGGAAACGGAAAAAAAGTAAACACCATTGCCATTTTCCAAACTTCTTTTATTGGAGACAGCGTACTCACGACTCCGCTCATCCAAAAAACGGCAAAATTATTTCCACAAGCAAAAATCGTGGTCATTACCCGTCCGCAGACGGAAGATATTTTCCGCCCTATGAAAGAAGTATCTCAAATTATTTTAAACGATAAAAAAGGCTGGAATAAAATTACCGGCGTATGGAAAACCGCCAAAGCCATTAAAGCCACAAAGGCGGATATAATTTTAGTGCCGCACCGTAGTTTCAGAAGCGCACTGATTGCCTGGCTCTCCGGAGTTCCGGTACGCATTGGTTTTACCTCCAGTGAAGGTTGGTTTCTATATACCAAAACCGTTCCGTTCTCGTGGATGATTCACGATGCCGAACGCAACTTATCGCTATTACAAGGAATTGTAAAAGAAAAATTTACCGCCGAAAAATTAAACATGCGCTATGCGCCGTCCGCTGAAGAAAATGTGGAACGGTTAATTAAAGATTTTAATCTGGAAGGCAAAACGCTGGTCGGTATTCATGCCGGAAGTGCTTGGCCGACCAAATGCTGGCCCATGGAATATTTTGTTTCGCTCATCAGCCGCTTACAAACAGAATTAGGTGTACAGGCCGTCTTAGTAGGCGGGGGGAAGAAAGATGCGGATTTAGGAGAAAAAATCTGCCAGTTATCTCAAGGACATACCGCAAATCTATGCGGAAAAACCAGTTTAGCCGATCTGATGGCATTAATGCAACATTTTAAATTATTCATTACAAACGACTCCGGCCCCATGCATATTGCCACTGCGTTTGAAGTTCCCACCTTGGCTATTTTCGGTCCTACAACCCGTGAACTAGGGTTCTTTCCGTACGGGGAAGGGCACCGCGTGATGGAAGTGAAGAATTTGGCTTGCCGCCCGTGCGCACTGCATGGAGGGAAAAAGTGTCCTCAAGGACATTTCAAATGCATGAAAGATATTACCGTGGATACTGTATTTAATAATGCAAAAGAAATGTTGCTGGAGCACGGATATCACATTCCTGCGAAATAATTCTGAAAAAACCCCGGTTTTAAAACCGGGGTTTTTATTTAAAAATCATCACTGATTATATCCGTAAATCTTTCACAACTTTTTTTAAATAATTCTTTTATAGCCGGCAAAAATTCTAACGAAATCCAAAGTTTTTTTCCGGTATTTCTTGCATTTGCTTCGTCTTGTCTTAACCCAAGTCCCAACTTCCCTTTGAACAGTCCCACTTCTGCAACAATACATATCCCCGGTCGTTTAGCAAATTTACCTAAAGAACCTGCGTGATTGTTTTTCACTTCATTGTCTAGGGCTAATATACGCGGTGTCAGCGCATGCAGAATTTCGGGGGTCAGCGTTACCCCGTCACGCGTAGCCCCGGAAAAACCATCCGTTTGAAGATATCGTCGTATAGAAAGATACCTAAAACCGTGGTAAGAATCAACACTAAACCGGATGATCTCTTCGTTTGAAATAACCAAAGAACCGATTTCCTGTAAACAAACAAAACTAGATTCCGCCATACTTTTATTAACCTGGAAATTGATTTCCAGCACCCCTATTTTATTTACATAAAATATGATATGATAACTTGTAGTTATATTGTAATGATTGATTCTTTTAAAATCAAGTATTTTTATATACAACAAGATTTATAATTTAATTTGCATAAGGTATATATGACTGACAAACCCTCTTTAGTCGGACAAGAAATTTCCGGTTGTGAGATTTTAAATAAAGTTGCAGAAGGCGGTATGGGCGCTGTGTACAAAGCACGCCATAAAGCCTTAAACCGTATTGTTTGTGTAAAAATTCTTAGTCCTGCTTTAGCAAACGACAAAAAAGCAGTGGAATTATTCTTGACCGAAGCCCGCGCCATTGCTGAATTAGATCACCCGAATATTGTTAATGTGTATAACGTTGGGAAAGAGAAAGGATATTTTTTTATTGTCATGTCGTTTATTGAAGGACAAACTCTTTCCACATTACTAAAACAGAAAAAAGTGATTCCTGTTGGGACGGTATTGGATCTTTTTGATGGTGTTTTGCAGGGGTTATCCGCTGCCCATGAAAAAGGAATTATCCACCGGGATATCAAACCCTCAAATATTCTGATTACCCCGCAAGGCCAGGCCAAAGTGGTGGATTTTGGGATTGCTAAAAAAGTAGATAAAGATAAAGGATCCACGAAAACGACCGAACTGGCCGGTACTGCCTATTTTATCGCACCGGAACAAGCCTTAGGCCGGGAGCTGGATACTCGTGCTGATTTATATTCTATCGGGGCCAGTATGTATTATGTTCTTACGGGCCATTTTCCTTACAGCGGAAAAAATACCATGGATATTATCCAAAAACATATTAACGAACCGGTACCGGATCCCCTGAAACTTCGTAAAGATTTACCGGGATGGCTTGCGTTAGCCGTTCAGAAATTAATGAGTAAAAATCCGGACATGCGCTTTCAAACCGCTAAAGAAACTTACATGTATTTTCGTAAAATGCGGGCAGAAGAACAATTGCGGGTAAAAACAAATAATACCGGTCGCGCCATTGATTTAGGAGAAGAAGGCCCGTTGAAAATTGTGTCGGATGAAAAATTGACAACAGAAACCATGAAACGCCAACGGGTTGCCTTTAAAGAAAACACACCTCTTCATAATGTAACACCCGTTACACAGCCTATTACAAATTCTCTCATGCCCCAATTAGATGCAGTAGGTAATATACCTACTCCTGAACAACCGCAACGCACCCCAAATAAAACGCCTTCTATCGAAATGCTTAAAGAGGAAGATGTAAAACCGGTGGATGTATTTGTTCCGGCCCCTAAACCTAAAACGAAAGCAGCAAGGAACCTGAATACCTTTATAAAAGTAAATGCAAAAATTATTACCCAACTACTTATCTTTGTACCTATATTTGCAATTTTTGCGGCGATTCTTATGGGAGTGTTTCATAAACTGGGCGTTATAGGCTCGACTCACACAAAGGAAACTGCCGGAATTATTTCCAATATACTGGCTCCTTTCTTGGCGGGGTCCTACGCAGAAGGCCAATTAACCTATATGATCTTGGGAGCAGTCTTTATTCTCGCTATCTTTGGAATATCTAAAATAAAAGCATTTTCCCGGTCAATCTGTGTGCTTTTGCTGTTAGCATTTATTTCTTACTTATCCGGACTCTTCTTACCGGATGTTCCTTTTATGGATTTATCTCCAGTCGGGAAATATCTTTTTTCCCCGGAGTATTATCTGTGCTACCTAGTATTTTCAGCCGCCTGGGCCCTTTCTTTATGCTGGAAATTGAACCGCTCGTGGGGAGAAGGATTACTCGCCGGGGCCTTAATTATTTTATCGCTCACGTTAACCTATCTGTCTGCGCATTTATCGATTGCCCCGAGCACAAGCCCTACTTACCAAGCCTTATTATATATTTCCTTATTTTTCGGCTTAGGTTCATTTTATTATGCCATTTCGCGACAACAAAAAAACAGTATTATTTTACCAACCTTATTTTTCATATTTGCCATGGCCGGATTATGGATCTATACTGTATCCGGTGCTACCGATTCGCTCCATAATACGGTTCAAACATTAATAGCCCGAACTGAAGTTACCAAAAATGCCAAGTTAAATGAAGCCTCCAAATTGGAAAAGGAATTGGACTTTGATTCTAAACGCAATTTATTTTCTACGTTTGATAAAACAAACGAATTAACCAATTTATCAGAAGAAGAAGCCCAGCAACGTTTAGCCCCTCAAATTGAGCGGATAGCCCCCGGCATTTTTGATGACAATACCAAACCCTTAGTAATAGACCTTACGACCCGTTTTTATCAGGGCGGAGCACAACGGGTTCGGGCCGGTATTTGGGGATATACATGGATGTTGCCAGTACACACCTTTAGCAAAGATGCTCAAACAAATCACTCTTATTTTTTCTTATTAGCCTTATTATATTTATTTGGCCTATTCAACTGTGTTGGAACTATTTTCTTTGGAGAGGAATTATGAGCAGTTTTGATATTGAATTTGCTGCTGTAACCGATATTGGAAAAATCCGCGAAAAAAACGAAGACAACGTCTTTGTTTCGTCGGCACTTGGTTTGGGTGTAGTAGCAGATGGGATGGGGGGACATAGCGCCGGAGAAATTGCCAGCAATATTGCGGTATCTGTTTTGGCGGAAACCATCCGGAAAATTAACAATACTCAACTTAAAATTCCCGATAATTTTTTACCGAAATTAGATTATACCGGCCGAAAAATTTTAATGGCCGCTAATTTAGCGAACGCTGCTATTTATTCCACGGCCCAATCCTCTTCCATTTATCGCATGATGGGAACCACTATGACCGGAGTACTTTTTGATAAAGATTGCGCCACCGCTGTTCATGTAGGGGATTCCCGGCTTTATTTATTCCGCGATCATAAAATTCACCAAATTACTACCGACCATTCTTTGGCGATGGAGCATGTACGTCGAGGATTATTAACCCGCGCGGAAGCCGATCATTCAAAAATCCAAAATGTACTGACCAGAGCCATGGGGATTAAAAAGAATATTGAGTTCGATCTCTTGAAATTTCCGGTACACGCCGGGGATATCATGCTTTTATGTTCGGACGGCTTATACAAAGGCCTCAGCGAACAAGATATGGCAACTATTTTACAAGAAGGCCAACAACTCCCTATTGTTAAACTCTGCAAACAATTAGTGCACAAATCAAACGATAAAGATGGGCAAGATAATATTTCTGCTGTTTTAATTAAAGTGATGCCTCCCAAAAAACCGTCTTTAAAGCAACGTCTCAAACATATTTTCTTTCGCTCCTAAGAAAGGAAATAATTGTTGCGCTATCAATTCCTTTTTTAGCACTCTAATAAAAAGGTTGACAATTTTCAAACAATATGCTAAATTAGCATTAAGCCTTAGCGAGTGCTAATTACACCGCCTAGGAATAAATCTCAAAATTCTACAAAAAAGGAGTTTAGGAATTATGGCAGAAGTCAAATTCAAACCGTTGGGCGACCGCGTGATTGTTAAGCCCATTGAAAGAGAAACGATGAAAGGGGGAATCATCATTCCTGACACCGCAAAAGAAAAACCGATGGAAGGGGAAGTATTGGCCGTCGGTCCGGGTAAATTAAACGAAAAAGGCGAACGTGCCGCTATGGATGTAAAAAAAGGCGACCGTGTGTTATATGGAAAATATTCCGGTACTGAAGTAAAACTGGATGATGAAACGTATTTAATTATTCACCAAGACGAAATCTTGGGAATTTTGGGGTAAAAGAGGAATTAAATTATGGCAAAACAAATTATTTATGGTGATGAAGCCCGTGCAAAAATGAAAGCCGGGATTGAAAAAGTGGCAAATGCAGTTAAAGTAACCTTAGGGCCTAAGGGTCGTAGTGTCGTATTAGAAAAAAAATTCGGTTCTCCGTTAATTATTGATGATGGCGTAACCATTGCCAAAGATATTGAATTAGAAGATAAATTTGAAAATATGGGCGCCCAACTCATCCGCGAAGTAGCCTCCAAAACCAATGACGTGGCCGGTGACGGTACTACTTCTGCTACCGTGCTTGCCAATGCCATGTTGACCGAAGGCATTAAAAATATTACCGCCGGAGCCAACCCAACTCTCGTAAAAAAAGGGATTGAAATGGCTGTAGAAGCCACGAAAGAACAACTTAATAAAATGCACAAACCGGTGAAAACCAAAGAAGAAAAAGCCCAAATTGCTACGATTTCTTCTAACGACCGCGAAATCGGCAACATGATTGCCGAAGCCATTGAAAAAGTCGGCGCGGAAGGGGTCATCAC
>CADBIY010000019.1 GCA_902794895.1 Candidatus Avelusimicrobium vaccinum
TCAAAATGCTTATCTTTTGGTCTTTGGTTCGGAATAGTGTAGTGCTGGCGGTCTATCTATTGTTTTCGGTTGCTTGCTTCTTTACCGTACATGAGCATTTAGCAAGGTAATGAAGCAAGTAGAAAACTTTGAGGAAAACCATTAAAGACCTCGAGGAGAAATTTATGGCAATACAGAAAAAAGAAATTTCATTAAGAGATGCATGTAATTTAATTGGTAAATCCAAAGATCTATTTGCTCCCATAAAAGAAGTAATGACCAACGCTCTCGATTCGATTGTACTACGAGAAAGAAAAAAATCATCTTTTAAACCACATATTTCTCTAAAGTTATATTTTGAACAAGGGAAGGATTTGTTTACTAAACAGCCAGCAAAACTGAGTAAAATTTCGGTCACAGATAATGGCATTGGTTTTACAACTGAAAATTTGTTCAATTTTAAACAACTAGCCAACCAATCTAAAGGATTAAACAATCGAGGAACCGGGATTGTTCAGGTATTTTGTCGCTTCGATGATCTACAAATAGATAGCAATTTCGTGGAAAATAATCGTTCACAAAGAATTAATATTACTTGGAATGCATCAACCAGTGAATATGATGAAACATCTGGCACACCTAAAGAAAATCATTATGAAACCGTTGTTTCCATGAGTTCTTTTAGAGGAAACATGCAAGAAAAAGAATTTTATAATCGATATATCTCGGACATTTCTTACTTGAAAACGGATGTGTTAAAATGTTTTTTACTACGCATGTGGTTAGATAATCAAAAAAATGGATTAGAAATAGAAATAAAAACATACTTAAATGATACAGAAAGAGGGCATTTCCTCTTTGATAAAAACACTATCCCAACTCCCGACAAAACAGAAACTGTAGAAATAAATACAGAAAAAGCAAAAATAATTAAAGATAAAGAAAATCCCGATAAAATACGAGTGGAATGGAGTCCGGTTGAACCTTCATACACACTTGAAATTCAACGATTTAAAATTCCGACTAACGAATTGGACGAAAATATAGTGTACATGTGTAGTAAAGGTATATTAGTCCAGCCCTTTTTCAGTTCCATTATTAAACGAAAGGGAACAGATTATAAGGGGTACCGCTATCTTACGAGCATCCAAGGTGATTTACTTGATAAACCTGAATATGTTAGCCAGGCTGTAGATCATTTTCAATTTCAGGACAGAAAAGAAGTTGAGCGAAATATTAAGAATGGTGATCTATATAATCAGGAGATGAAATATGTCTTGGAGGATGAGTTAAAAAAGAAAATAGGCCAAGGGCTTGAACACGTGTATGAAGATGTCAAACGTATTCAAGAAGATCGTTCCGAAAATATTCGAAAAATAGCAACCACGTACGGTATTTCTATGGAAGATGTGGAGGCCACCACTTCTATATCTTTGAATGATACAGATGAAGAGGTGACGGAAAAATTATTTCAAACGCAAGCTAAGCGCTTTGCGGAACAAAGCATTGAGATTCACAAAACATATGAAGAACTCAAAGCATTAGAAACACAAAACCTAGATCCTACTAGTACAGAATATCGAGAAAAACTTGAAACGCTATCAAATAAATTATTAGAAAAAATTCCTGAACAAAATAAGGATGAGTTAGCTCGATATATAATTCGAAGAGATATACTTGTCGAATTATTGCGGCTTACTTTAAATAATAAACTGTCTATACAAACTGAGTGGGAGGAAAATAAGTCTAAGGGTATTGCAGTCCGCCAAGATCAAGAAGGAATCCTTCATAATGCTCTTTTCAAACGCAAAGCGAAAGGAGTTCCAAATGATCTTTGGATATTTAATGAGGAATTTGTACATTTCGAAGGATGTTCTGACTTATCGCTGGATCAAATTGCAATTCAAGGGCGAAAATTATTTAGAGACGATATTGATATAAATGATGCACTAGATTCTGTAGGATTAGCAGTTACTGAAGAAGCTGGGCGCTTACGTCCAGATATCTTTTTATATCCCGAAGAAGGGAAGTGCATTCTAATAGAATTGAAGGCACCTACTGTAGATTTGTCTCAGTGTTGTGATCAAATACAAAAATATGCCAAATTAATTGCCAATTATGCAGTACCTGAATTTCAATTTAAACAGTTTTATGGCTTTTTGATTGGAGAAAAAACAGGACTTATCCCTGATAGATACAAAAAATCTCCGTATGGGAAGTATTGGATTTATCCAAGTGAACCTATTAACAATATAGAAACGGGTGTCCCAATTGCCGACATATATCAAGAAATTATTCAATTGTCCGGATTAGCTGATAGAGCGGAAATTAGAAATCGAAGTTTCGCAGAGAAATTGGGTATTGAAAGTAAAACTCAAAAAAATAATAAGCAAATGGAATCAGGTAAAACTAGTAGATAAATGTATCTAGAGCTATTAGCACCTAAGAAAACATTCTGCATTCCATTTTGTTTCTCGGAATTTTATAGTGTCCAGAAGTATGTAGGTTGGCATAATAAGAAGTGCCCATTTTCTCGTATAATTGCAGAGGCTAGGATATACTTTATAGTGTCCAAACTGTGCCCAGTATATTCATAGTTTTCAAGAATTTTTTTAGGAGTTTTTATTATTTATCGACGAGAGATAATAATTATAGTATGTAAAAAATCTTGGGAATTTAAGTTGTGCGGATATAGTTTACGGAAAAAGCGCATATAATTTAGATTTTGTCGACGATAAAAAGCGAAAATCCGAGCATTTACTGTACACCATACAGGGTCCACTAACAATATACAAGATTTGCGTAATTTTGCTCATTTTGCTCAAAAGTCACCGACGAGGAAGTATAAAAAAAACCCGCTCTCGACGGAGAACGGGTATATTTTAAGACGTGCGCCCAACAGGAATCGAACTTGTATCTTCAGCTCCGCAGGCTGACACTCTATCCATTGAGCTATGGGCGCGGAAATCATACTAAAATTCTTACTACCTAATTATTTTAACATTTTTGCCGGGGCATTTCAAATTTCTTTTAAAATTTTATTTCCGGCCCTGGATATTATAGCATTTCTATAGCGTTAAACTGCTATAATAATCGTATGAGCCAAAACAATATCGGTACTTACGTATATGATAAAAAATTAGGCAAAATCGTTAAAGTGTCCGATCGTATTCCTTCCGCCAAAGGAAAAAAGGAACATTCGTGTAACGGATGTTGCGGTCATTGTGCATGCCATGACGACTAAACCTGTGCTTAATTTATCTCACGGATCTGTGTCTGCGAGTTCCACTGAAAACAAGATGAAAGCAGGATTGGCAATTCTGTTTCAGCAAGCGCTACTTCCTCATTTGGCAGCAGGGATGGGTCTATTGTTGGTATCTATGTATGTTGGATATACATTATGGTTGGCACCCTTATCTCTCTCTCCGGTTCTTTTATTTGTATTAATCGGCCTATTATTAGTGATTTTAGGGATTGTGGGTATGGGATATTCCTTGCTTGCGGCTTGTATATTTGCCTTATATGAGGCTTGTTCTGCCTGGGAAGATTTTATTGATCATATGTTGGTGTGTGTGCAAGATAAAGCAATTGCCAGTCTGAATCGTTTAGATGAAGGTTTGGCGAAGGAGCAGGCAAAAGTGTTAATTCGTGGCAGCGTACAAGATGTGTTTCACACGCTTCGTAAACAAGAGTTTTCTGCCTGGCCGCGCTGGTTGACGACCATTTGTTTAGGATTATTAACGTTGGCTATGCGTTCGGTATTGATTGCCCGGATTGTAAAATGGTCCGGAACGACTATCAAAATAAGTAAAATATTTGCTGGAAAAGCCACCTTGGTAGGGGCTATTTTTTTAAATTTACGTTTTTTTGTATTGCTTCTTTTAGGCAGCATTTATGCCGTCGGCGGGATTGTATTATTCGTCAATGCATTCCTATTATGGTGGGTGAAATAACATGGTACGTACAATAGGGTTCATAAGTATCGTATTATTGCTGGCAGTTTATTCGTGGGGGCAAACGGCTAAACAGTTAGTTACAAAAGCAAAAAAAACCGTACAAGTGCAAGAACGGATGACTTTGCTCAATCAAGCCATTTTGCTCGATCCGGAATATGCAGATGCCTATCATCATCGGGCCGATGTGCATTTAGGAATGGGTCATCCTGAGCAAGCCATTAGCGATTATACGCATGCCGTTATGCTCCGCCCGCAAGATCCTTTCCGCTATTATGCCCGGGCTTTAGCCTATTTGGAGGTCAAAAAGAATACGGCGGCTATTGCCGATTTAACCCAAGCAATTTCTTTAAAACCCTCTTACCGAAATTTTTATTTAGCACGTGCAAGAGCCTATATGAAAGCCGAAAAATATGATTTGGCCCGGCTTGACTTTGTAAAATACCGCCGTATGGGGGAAATTCCGGCCCATATAGGGGGCGAAATGTTGCCTGCGTATGTTTTGTCTTACCATTATGAAGAAGCGGAAGAACTGGCTCAACAGGCCCTTGAACAAGGAGAAGACAGTACACTTTTGCATTATTGGTTGGGACGGGCTTTGTTGGGCAAAGGAGATTTAGACGAAGCCGTTTCCCATTTTAGCAAAGCCATTCGTCGGGATGAAACGTATGCCCCGGCATATCGTTATCGGGCCAATGCTTTTAAAGAAATGGGAGAATTGGAAGCATGTATTGACGATTATACGCAATTACTGTCATTGCAACCGGAGGCCATATTTTACAACCGGCGCGGCCTTATTTACGAAGAATTGGGAAATTATGAAAATGCCCTTGCCGATTATACAAAAGCAATTGAAATGACTCCTAAATGGTCTATCCCCTATAATAACCGGGGTTATTTACAGATGCAACAAAAAAATTGGGCTGCGGCCAAAAAAGATTTGGAAGCCGCTATATCGCTGGATGGTTCGGTTCCTACTCCTTACGTTAATCTGGCTGGGGTCTATTGGATGTGGAAAAAAGACCGGAAACGTGCGTATCAAAATTTAGATAAAGCGGTCCGACGTAATTTTCAAGACTTTTCTTCCCTTTATAATGATGCGCAAAAAGGGTGGATGTTTCAAGGATTGAATCACACCAGTGAATTTAGAGCACTGACGTATAAGTAAACCTAAAAAGGCCCCGTGACGGGGCCTTTTAATTATTTACCAAAAGTTACTTCATAAGGCGTTAATTCTAATTGATTTCCTTTCAATTCCACACGGCACCACTGGGGATGACCGTCTAATGAAACCAATACCAGCATTTCCTCTATTTGAGCAGGTGGAATATCAGTCTCTACCCGTACAATATCTTTATAATCAGCAATCCCGGTTACGCGTACCAATACGATGACTTGTCCGTTAACATTGTTCCGGCCAGCGTAGTGTAAAGCCGTGGACGGATCGTTGGTTAGATTGGTATAACGTACATGTGCTACATGGGATAACGAAGCACGGGAACCGGCGGCATATATCGTGGCCAATGTATTACTTTCGGGCCCGACATCTTTGACTAATAATCCGTTTTCTAATATATTACGTACGGCTTTTGCATCAACCGGAAGCCCCAGCCCGCGGTAAAGAATCTGCGGTTCCTCAATCCAGGGCAGTGTGGGGATTTCCTGCTGGTGAACTTCTAAATTTTCAAAAGATGAAACCGTTTGTTTATTGTTTTCCAACAATTGCGGCAAGGAGGCTTTGCGTTGGGCTAGGTTTACTTGGGCCGTATGTTGTTTTTTAAGGGCGGCCGCTTTACGGTTTCTTTGTTGCTGTTCCCACCAAGAGCGGTTTACTTTTCCGGAAATGGACGGAGTGGTAACCTTGGCAACAGGCCCGGTCGGGATTGTAGGCGTCAACGGTGATATTCTACTTACAGAGGATACATTAGGAAGATGAACTACCGTAGGATGCACCAGGGTCCCAGGCATAGGGGGCATTACCACCATACGTCCTAGGGTTTGTGTTTCCCGGGCAGTCACCTTGGAAGTTTTAGAAACTGCTTGAAGGACCGTTTTTTGGGCATAAAGTCCGGGATTTAACATTAAAACAGCCGATAAAAGAGTAAATGCAATTTTTTTCATAATCATATTATAAAAATTACTGTTTTTAAAAAAAAGGGTCAAAAGACCTATTAGGAATTAGGTCCTAATAGTCCTGCCCGGATAAAGGTTTGTTTCCAAATGGCTCTTTTTTCTAAGTAGGATAACTGCGCCATTGCAGGGCTTGGCGAAGGGAGAGAGTAGCAATTTTTTTCTAATGTTCCGAAAGTGTGCAAAAAATACGTATAGGCGGTTTTACCGGAAAACAAGAGCGTTTTTATTGCCGGATAGGTGTGGAATAAAGCGGGGAAATCATTCGGCTGTTTGCGGGTAATGTGGCTATCTAGACTACCCTCTCTGTGGCAAGCGGCAAACACATCCCAAAGCCCGATGCGGTGGTTTAGAAGCGCGTTGACTTTATCGGTATAATCAACAGGTTTCCTTCCGTTTTCCAGTAAATCGAAAATAAGTTTCCAAAACTGATTGCGCGGATGGGCATAATATTGCTGCAAATCAAGCGATTTGATGCTCGGCATAGACCCGATAATCAGTACGCGGGTTTGCGGACGAACAATAGGTGCAAAACAATGGATCATAGGGATGTGAAAAAAAAGTCCTTTTGGAGATAAATGAGATACGGTACAATATATCTAACTTAAAAATGATACCATAATATCAAGGAGAATATTTGCCAAATATGCTAACTGACATCAGAAAAACAGGCCTGCTTCCGTTGGTACCGATGGGGAAAACGGTTACGGCCGATGTTATAAATACGCTTAAACAAAGTGCTGTTTCGTATATTGTATTTCATGCGAAGGACCGAACCGGTTTGGAAAGCAGCCAACGATTTTCCGCACTTACGGTGGGGATTACGGAGGTTTCCTGCCTGGAGGAGGCAAAAGCCGCTTTCTTGGCGGGTGCTAAATTTATGGTCGTCAAAAATGCGTCGCCAGAATTGGAATCCTGGGCGAAAGCGGCTGGTTTGTGTGTAGTGCCGGAAAATCAATTAGTAGGGGGGATACTCACGCTTCCTTCAGAGGTATTATCTAATTCCTCTTCCTTGCAAACATGGATACAAAAAGCAATTCGTACCATGCTGTCCTTTGATTTGCGCCATGTGGGAATTAATTGCCCCAACGAAGAAATTTCCCGCCGTACTGCCAGTCAATTCGAACAAATTTTCGGTTTTCCGAAAGAAGATCGCGGCGGCGCTTATTTTGCCGGTGATATTATTGAAGTTATGAAGAAACCGTTTTACGGAACGCATGGGCATATTGCTATTTCCACGGCAAGTGCTGAAAGTGCGGCCTATTATTTGGAACAGGCCGGGGTCAAATTGAATTGGCAAAGTGCCGGATATAATCCGGACGGGCGTTTGCGGGTGGTATATTTACAAGAGGAAATTGGCGGTTTTGCCGTCCATATTTTACAAAGATGAAAAAAACACGTACGGCTATTTTCTTAACCCATTTTGGACAAGATTGTCTGTGGTTTTGTTTTGTGCTAATGGTGCTGGCAATTTATCGGGCTGCTTTCTTGATGGTGTTCCGCAATACGCTCGCCCCGGACACTTCTTGGAGTGATATTGGATGGACCCTGTGGTATGGTTTCCGTATTAGTTTAAAAACAGCCGGGGCCTTATTTTTACCGTCCTTTGTTTTCGCTACGTTATTGCAAACCGCCTGGCCTAAATGGAAGGGGAAATGGTTTCGTTTGGGGCTGGCCGGGGTGTGCTTAACAGGGCTTTCGTTACTGTTTCAGGCGCGTATTCCTTATTATCAAGAATTTCATAATGCGTTTAGTCCGTTTGTTTTTAATACCTTCCAGGATGATGTCGGCGCTATTGTTTCTACTTCGATTGAACAGTATCAAGCCGTTTGGCGGGTGCTTGCCGGGCTGGCTTGCAGTGCGGTGTGGGTGGGAATATATTATTGGCTCGCCAACCAATGGGATCGGGTATTACAGAAAAGAGTATCTACCATAAAACGTCCGGCATTTGCGATTACTGTGATTTGTATTTTACTGATTCCTTTGGCGGTGTTTGTACGCAAAGGGGGAAGTTTTACGTATAACGGATCTATTTACTGGAAAAATGCCGCCCGCATGAATCAACATATTCTCAATGAAGCCATTTTAGATGATGTGCAGGCCCTCTATAAAGCGAGCCGCATTTATAAAAAATTGGCTAAAGGAGCCCATGCGATTACGGCGGAACAGGTACGTACGGCGGCAGCCCGCTTACAAGGCACAGACGTTTATTCAAGCGATACGTTACTGCCTTTGCTTAAAAAAACGGCTCCCGGAGCCGTGCTCAAAAAGCCTACCCATATTTTTGTGATTGTGGCTGAAACCTATATGATGTGGCCGTTATTAGATCAATTTCAGTCGTTACCCATGGCCAACGGACTGCGGCGGTTAATTTCCCGGCCGGATGCAGTTGCTTGGCCGTATGTATTGCCGGCTTCCAACGGAACCATGTTTGGAGTTACCTCCGTGCTTTTGGGAATGCCGGAGTTGAATTTGCAAACGGCAAATCGTCCCAGCGCGCAAGAACCGTATGAAACGGCTTTATCGGTGCAGTTAAAAAAACAAGGATACAAAACCCGTTTTTTTTATGGCGGGTTTCCATCGTGGGAAAATATTGGTTTATTCATGAATAATCAGGAAATGGATGAATCTTTTTACGCGGCGGATTTTGGGGCTACGGGCGGCGTATGGGGGGTGCCGGACCGCGATTTTCTGGCGAAAATTCCGCGTTATATTACAGACGAACCCTCCTTTAATTTTATTTTGACCAGTTCCAATCACCCGCCGTATAAGGTGGATCAATCGCGTGAACCGGATCTACCGTCTGTTGAAGATTTTGAAAAAATGCTTCCGCCGGAAACAGCCGAACGGGAACTGACGGCCTCCCGTGCGTGGCATTTTGCGTATGCGGATAAGTATTTGGCTGAATTTGTGGAACAAATTTTATCCGTTTGGCCGGATAGTTTAATTGTCATTACCGGGGATCATGCGGACCGTTGGACGTTATCCAATTCGCCCTCGCTTTATGAGCGGTTAGCGGTTCCGCTGGTGTTTATTGGCAAGGGCCTTAACCAACAAATGCTCTCCAAACAGGCCGCCGTCAGCCACCAGGATATTGCCGCCACGGTATTAGAACTGATTCTTCCCAAAGGAACTACCTATTATGCTTTTGGTAAAAATGCTTTCCGGCAGCAACAAATGGGAGTGGGGGCTTATTACTGGATAACCAGTGAATTTTTGGGGGAAATCCAACCGGGAAAGACGGAAAAATTACCGGGTGTTACCCGCGAGCCGGATGCATCTTCTTTACAATCCTTACGCGCCTCTATTGCGGATGAACAGGCCCTGGTTGCTTGGCGCGTGTTACATGGAACGCAGTTATAAAAAGGCCTCCGTTTTTGCGGAGGCCGTTTGCACTTGTCACTTTTTATAGACTTTCTTTCAGGATCGTTACAATTTCGTCGCGGTTAAGCACTTTGTATCCGCCTTTTAAGATGAGTGTGGCATCTGCAATGCCTTCAATCATTTCGGGGGTGGCACCCAATTCGCTAATGTGCAAACAAACACCGATTTCTTTCATCCAATTTTCTAAGGATTGTAATCCCTCTTGGGCAACTTGCTCGTCGGTCTTTCCTTGCGGGTTTATTTTCCATACTTCGGTTGCAAAGCGTTTAAATTTGGCTAGTCCGTACGGTAAAATATGGCGGTAATAGGGCAAGGAAACGGCCGCTAATGTCATTCCGTGAGTGGCATCTGTATAGGCTCCAACGGCTTGGCCCAACATATGCACCATCCAGTCGGTTGTTTTGCCTTTTGCAATCAGCGTATTTAAGGCCCAGGTGGCACACCACATAATATTGGAACGGGCTTCATAATCTTGCGGGTTTTTAACCGCAATTTTAGCACTATGGACCACTGAACGCATTAAGCCTTCGGCTAAGTAATCGCTGGTGTTATCGTCCGTGCCGGAAAAATATTGTTCACAAATGTGGTTGAAAATATCATAAATTCCGGCGACCATTTGCCGTTTGGGGAGCGTTAAGGTAAATTTAGGGTTTAAAATGGAAAATTTCGGCATCACATTTTCGCCAAATACATGCCCAATTTTAAGATGTTGGGCCGGATTGGTAATCACCGAACCGCCGTTCATTTCGGACCCGGTTCCCACCATGGTCAGCACGCACGCAACCGGTATAATGGGGCAAGCGGGTTCTTCAAAACGGATGAAATATTTTTCCCAAGGATCCTCCTTACAATGAACGGAAACAGAGACGGCTTTGGCGTAGTCACAGCACGAACCTCCTCCAACGGCTAACAGCAAATCAACGTTGTTTTCCCGTGCAATTTTAACGCCTTCATAAAGTTTTTCAACGGTAGGGTTGGGCATGACCCCGCCATCTTCTACAATTTCTTTCCCGTTTGCCTTTAAAATGTTGACTACTTCGTCATAAATACCGTTTTTTTTAATAGAACCGCCCCCGTAAATCAATTGTACTTTCTTGCCATATTTGGGAAGTTCTTGGTTTAAATATTGCAATGATTCATCTCCAAAATACAGTTTTGTTGCGTTTGCATATGTAAAATTTCCTAACATAGTTTATCTCCTATCCGTTGATTTGGCTTTTGGCCCAGGTTACTACTTGGTTTCTAGAGGATTGTGCGTGAGCACCTTGGATCGCTAAACCGGTACCCAAAGTAGCCCCCGGACAGTATTTTTTCAGATCTCTCTCACAGTTGCCCAGTCCGCTACCCTCATGGGTCATCAGCGCCATTACTTTTTTCCCTGAAAAATCCAATTTTTCCAATTGACTGAAAATTGCCATCGGAAACGTACCCCACCAGCACGGTCCGCAAACAAAAATATGATCGTAGGCGGAAATATCCGTTAAGTATTTTTTTAATTCGGGCCGTGCCTGGCTTTGCAATTCCAGTTTGGCCTGTTCAATACAAGCGGTGTAATTGTCCGCATAAGGTTTTACGGTATCTACTTTAAACAAATCGCCACCGACCGCCTGCTGGATGAACTCGGCGACAATTTCGGTGTTTCCTTTGGGAATGGAACAAATTTTCCCATTGAAATAATTTTCGCCTTTGCGTGAATAATAAATAATTAGATTTTTCATGGTAACCTCTATTTCAGTTTGTTATATTCTTCGTCAGAAACCGGTTCTAACCACTCGTTTGAAGTATTTTCACCGGATAACTCAAATGCTAAATGCGAAAACCAACTGTCCGGTGCGGCCCCGTGCCAGTGTTTGACTCCTGCCGGAATATGAATCACATCTCCGGGATTCATTTCAACCGGCGCTTTACCCCATTCTTGATAATAGCCGCGCCCGCCGACAGCAAGCAGCATCTGTCCGCCGCCTTTGGTGGCGTGATGAATATGCCAGTTATTGCGGCATTTTGGTTCAAAAGTAACATTGAAGAATGTTACTTGTTCGGTAGAAATCGGGGCTAAATAACTTTGACCGACAAAGTATTGGGCGTATGCATCATTGGGTTTGCCAATAGGGAAGAAAATCGTTTTTTGATATTTTTCTTTTTCGGTCATGTCGGAGATATCGTCCGTCCAAACTTGTTTGGCTAAACGGAAGGCTGCCCATGCTTTGGGCCAGCCTGCATAAAAAGCAGTATGGGTAATGGCAGCGGCAATTTCGGCGCGTGTTACTCCGTGGTTTTTCGCATTTTGCAAATGATAAATAAGGGAGTCATCGGTAATTCCCTGGGCTACCAGCGTATTGACTGTTAGTAAAGAACGGGTTTTTAAATCCAAATCCGTATTGTTCCAATTTTCGCCAAATAAAATATCATCATTGTAATGAGCAAATTCCGGAGCAAAATTCCCCAGTTGGGTACGTCCGGCGTTTTGCGTGATCTTTTTTTCCATGGATATTTTCTCCTTAGAGGTTAATTTAGACCGTCCGGTGTAAGCAAGTAACAGCGTGCCTGCAACGAGCAGCGCGATGGTAATAGTTAATTTGTTCATGAGCACCCCTCCATTAATTATTATAACAGTTGGAGTTTACTCTAAGTCAAGTAAGTAAAATGAAAATTGCTTATAGACACGCAGTGAGCCTATATCAAAAAAGGACCTGTGATTAGAGTCTGAAATTGGTAAAATAAAAGAAATAACAATAAGGAGTTTTTATGAAAAAAGAATTAGGAATAAAACCATTTTTATTTCCCATGCCGGTACTGATGATTGCCACCTATAACGAGGACGGAACGGTAGATGTGATGAATATGGCATGGGGCGGTATTTGTGATCATGATAAAGTGGCTTTGAATTTGGAAGCCAGTCATAAAACAGTTGCCAATATTAAAGCACGTAAAGCGTTTACAATCAGTGTGGCCGATATTGCACATTTAGAGGTGGCCGATTATTTTGGCATTGTATCCGGTAATAACGTGAAAGATAAATTTGCAAATTCGGGATTACACGCGGTAAAAAGTACACGGGTGGATGCGCCCATTGTGGAAGAATTTCCGCTAACGCTGGAATGTGAAGTGGAAGAAATCCAACCGGAAGGATTTCGTGTAGTGGGACGCATTGTGAATGTGTTGGCGGATGAAACGGTATTAACGGAAAAAGGAACCGTGGATCCAACCAAACTCAATGCCTTTGTGTTTGATCAATTCCAGGGCGGATATTATAAAATCGGCGAGAAAGTTGGCCAGGCTTGGAACAGCGGTAAAAATTTGATCAAGGAGTAAACTATGAAAGTTTTGTTAATTAACGGAAGTCCGCATCAGGCCGGATGTACTTTTACGGCATTGCAGGAAGTTGCAAATACGCTTAACAAAAATGGGATTGAAACCGAAATTTACCAAATAGGAATGAAGCCGGTTTCGGGCTGTATTGCCTGTGGAAAATGCCGGGAAATCGGGAAATGTGTGTTTGATGACGGGGTAAATCAATTAGGGGCCCGCCTGGATGAATTTGATGGAATTATTTTGGGATCTCCCGTTTATTATGCGGGACCTTCCGGGCAAATTTGCTCATTTTGTGATCGTTTGTTCTTTTCCAATTCCTCCAAGATGGCTGGGAAACTGGCCGCGTCGGTTGTATCTTGCCGCCGGGGAGGTGCCACAGCTGCTTTTGACCGATTGAACAAATATTTTACCATTGTAAATATGCAGGTAGTCGGTTCCCAATATTGGAACATGGTGCATGGATTTACACCGGATGACGTACGCAAAGATAAGGAAGGGCTACAAACCATGCGTACGTTGGGTGCCAATATGGCGTGGTTGCTGAAATGTATTGAATTAGGTAAAAAACAGGGAATTACTAAACCAGTCTATGAACCGGTAACCTTGACTAATTTTATCAATTAAATTATCATTTATTTTTATGATTGAAGTTCAAACCAAGGATCACCATCTCATCTGTATTTTAGAAGGCGTATTAGATGCAACTACACCTTTAGAAGTGTCAGTTGATCAATTGCGTAATAAAAAAGTACAACTGGTTGGGCGTAATATTGAATCGTGGAATACGGATTTTGTAGTTACTCTTTTTAACGTATTGCAAGGTGTTCCAAAAGAACATATTACCTATTCCCAAATTCCGCAAGGCATGGAGCAACTCCTGCGCCTTGCTTTTCAATCCCCATATAAGGAACAAGAAGTTACCCAACCCAAACTTCCTTTTCTGGAACGTGTTGGTGATGCGGGACTCTGTTTTTGCCGTTGCGTTAAAAAAGGCTGCCTTTTTATTCATGCGTGTTTGGTTTCCTGGGGCCGGCAACTGGTGGGGAAAGCAGTTTACCGTCGCAAAGATTTTTGGATGGTGCTGGCTGATTGCGGCCCAAAATCTATCCTGATTGTATCGCTTATCAGTTTTATGGTGGGGCTTATTTTAGCCTTTGTGGGGGCGCTACAACTAAAAACTTTTGGCGCCCAAATTTATGTAGCCAGTTTGGTTACTATCGGCATGACACGTATTATGGGGGCAATCATGACGGGTGTTATTATGGCAGGCCGGACGGGGGCTTCGTACGCGGCCACTATTGGTACCATGCAAGTAAACGAAGAATTGGATGCACTGCAAACTATGGGGATTTCCCGCACTGATTTTCTGGTACTTCCACGCATGAATGCGCTACTGCTTTCTATGCCGATTTTAATTTTACTGGCTGATTTTCTGGGTATTTTAGGCGGTTGTTTTGTATGCGTGTTGTTTTGGGAAGTTCCCTTGTCGGAATATATCCGGTACACCATTAATTCTTTTCATATTACTCACTTTCTGGTGGGTGTGTTCCACGGCGTTGTTTTCGGGCTTATTATTGCATTATGCGGGTGTTATTTTGGTGTACACTGTGGGCGTAATGCTGACAGTGTCGGTGCCGCTACTACCAATGCGGTAGTATATTCTATTGTATGGATGATTGTGATGACCGGCATACTGACGGTCATTTGCTCTTGGATAGGGATATGATGAAACAAAATGCTATCATTCGCGTAGAAAATTTAAACATTGGCTATGATGGAAAAGTCATCATGAAAAACCTGTCCTTTGATATTCCCAAAGGCGATATTTTTATCATCATGGGCGGATCAGGATGCGGAAAAAGCACCTTGCTGCGCACGCTTACGGGCCTTATTCCCGCACAAGCCGGCCGGATTTTGATTCGTGATACAGATTTTATAAATGCTTGTTCAAAAGACAAATTGGACATTATGAAGCATAGTGGTATCTTATACCAAAGCGGTGCGTTGTTTAGTTCTATGACGCTAGCCGAAAATGTGGCTTTGCCGCTGCAACAATACACTTCTTACTCCCGGGACAGAATCAGCCAAATTGTATCATTTAAGTTGGCATTAGTAGGGCTGTGTGGGTATGAAGATTATTATCCGTCCGAAATTAGCGGAGGTATGCGTAAACGTGCGGGATTGGCACGGGCATTAGCGTTGGATCCCGAAATTGTTTATTTTGATGAACCTTCCGCCGGGTTGGACCCTGTTAGTTCTAAAAATTTAGATGATTTGATATTAGAAATTAATAAAACCTTGGGTACGACTATTATCGTGGTAACACATGAACTTGCTTCTATTTTTACCATTGCTAAAAATAGTATTTTTTTGGATAAAACAATTCGCACGATTTCGGCAAAAGGAAATCCGCGCGAACTATTAAAAAATCCGCCCAATCAGCAGGTGTATGAATTTTTAACAAGAGGAGAACCAAATGAAAAAGGAACCAAATAAAAAAGCCATTGGGCTGTTTATTGTTGTTGGATTTGTGTTGTTTATTGGACTGATTGGACAATCTGTCTTTCATAAAATACATGCAGATACAAAAGATCTGGCCGTAATGTATTTTACCGAATCATTACAAGGCTTATCAGAAGGGTCACCCGTCATATTTCAGGGAGTGGAAGTCGGTAAAGTCACGCGTATTGTACTGGTGACGAATAAAAATGATTTGAACTTCCATGTGGCGGTCTATGCCCGCTTTAAAGAAACCGATATTATCAGCGAGGGTTCTCTTTGGGAAAAAATATGGAAAAAAGACAAAGAGAATTTTGATTTTTTGGATCTTTTGATTCAAGAAGGTATGCGTGCACGGCTTGCCTCCCAAAGTTATTTAACGGGGCAACTGCGGATTGATTTGGTGATGTTGCCTGATACGGAAATTAAGATGTTTGAAAGCCCCAAAAGAGAAAATATTCCGCAGATACCGACAGTCTTATCTCAAAAGGAAGAATTGGTCCGTGGACTGAATAGAATTAAAATTCAGGAAACACTTGAAAAAATTAATACGGTAGCTGAAACATTAGGTAAAGAATTACCTATTTTATTGCCCGCTTTAACAAATAGTTCCAAAAAGTTAGACGAAACCTTGGACCGGGTAGCCGGCTCCAGCGAAGAAACCCTTTCTAATTTGAATGAAATGCTACAGGAGGTTTCTGATGCTGCTAAATCTGCCCGGAATTTGAAAGATTATTTAGAACAACATCCCGAATCCCTTATTAAAGGAAAGAAAGGAGAATAAAATGAAACTCGTAAAAATTATTATTCCTTGTTTATTATTTAATGCTTGTATGTTGGGAACAAGTAAACACGCTAATTTCTATACGATGAACGCCACGCCCGCCGGGGCCGTTTCCGCGGATTATACGGCAATTATTGGAGTAAACCGTATTCAACTGCCCAAATATATGGAACGGCCGCAAATTGTAACGCAACGTAAAGATTCTGCCCAAGTGAATATATCCGAATTTAACCGTTGGGTAGAAACTCCTTCTGTGTTGGCAACCCGTGTGCTGATACAAAATTTAAGTGCACTCCTTCCGACTGCACAAATTAAAGAAAATCCGTTAAGAAGGGGGGAGGTTGACTGGACGGTTATAGTGGAGATTACGATGATCAATGCGGTTTTGAACGAACAAGCAGAACTGACGGCTTGGTGTACTTTGAAAGATAATTCGGGGAAGATACAAAGTCGTCAAAAATTTGAATATACTGTCCCTGTTGGTAAAACCTATGATGAGTTAGCCAAATCTTATAGCCAGTTACTATTTAAAATGAGCCAAGATATTGCATCTCTTGTGATTGAGAAATAATGTTCTGGTTTGGTAAGGTTGGATAGAGACTTCTTTTTGATTTTGGTATTTCAAGAACAGGTGAATAAATATCCCCCGGCTACGCCGGGGGATATTTATTACACTGTCAAAAAACACAAGGCTGAAACCGGGGGGTTTCATTTATACTTTCTAATCCATTGGGCAGCTTCCTCGACCGTCATGGCATTGTTATTTAAATAGTTGCTCGCTCTTTGCTTGCGCGTAGGTCGTTTGGTTTTACGTTTCAATTCTTTGACCGCAGCACGAATAGCAGGATTCTTCTTAAGTTGTCTTGCCACCTCTCTTTTCACTTTGGTCTGGTCAACCAGGTGAAACATGGCGATTTCTAATACTTTGATCTGAGCGGCCATCTCAGTCTTTGGATTGAGCTGGCCTTTGCTGTCTAGTTCCTTGCTATGTTGGGCAAATTGAGCCAGTTCTTTCCATGTATTAAAATAGTTGTTTTTACCTAACTTAGAGATACGCAGCAACTCTTTTGTATTTTCAGTGTAATCACCTCCCACCATAGTGGCACGGTCCTTGAAAAATTTAAACATATTCTTATACACGCTGGCTACTTCGGGTTCGATGCGTATGGCTTCTTTAAACGTATCCAGGTCAACGGCGAGCAGGATGAACGGGTTTTCAACCTCCACTTTTCTAACCAGTTCCTCTATGGTAAGGCACATAACACGGTTACACGTATACTTGCGGCCACGATCTTCCAGTGCTTTAGAAATTTTATTGGCGGTTTTATTGGCGAAATGATTGTCATTTTCTCCGGCGACTTGTTTGCAAACATATTTACACATACGCAGAAGCCAGCCCGTATCTCTGGGAGTGAGGTTAAGATCAGTTTCCCAGTTTACTCTTTGTATATAGGTAAGGAATTCACCTTGCATCTTCTTAAAGAAATCTTCATCAATTTCTGTAAGATTTATGGAGTCAATATCTTGGACGACCACGCCTGTCGTGAAGATATCTGTTGTATTGGCATCTTCTTCAAATTCATCATCGGCACCGTTATTATTTTCATCACCCTCACCATCGTCCGTCGTGTCAGCCAAGTTAGGGGTATTATCATTTCCGGAGGATGGTTCCTCGTCGTAATCGCCACATATAGTCTGCCTCATATTAAAGCATCTGCCATCTGAAATAGTAGCAGCACTAAGAGGGATCGTACAACAACTTTTATTAGTAATTTACTAAACATATACTTTATATTATAGATTTAGTTGACTATAAAATAAATAGGCCTTAAGACCCAGATCTGGGAGGAAGAAGATTAGATCTTTTGTGCCCACCCTGCTTAGTACCTGTGATTTTCAACGCCTGTTGTGGTTATTTCCTCTATACGCAAGCAAAGAAGTTCGCTTGATTCCGTGCCAACAAAAAAGGCACTCTACAAAGAGTGCCTTTTCAAATGGTGGGGCAGAAAATTTTGATGGGTTGCCGGTTCTTAGACCAGCCGTGCTGGGGGCATAGTTCCCTGTTTATCAGGCAATTAACAGGCAAAAAACAGGCATTTGAAAAGTTTATCCTTTGGATCTTTGCGCTGCGCTGATGTATGTGTCCCCGTCTTAGAAATATCAGCCGAAATATCTGCCAAAACACTCCAAATTCCCTACGCAGAGAAACAGGGAAGATATAGGGAAATGTTAGGCAGAGGCTGGGAAAAAATATACAAATATGGGGAAGACCAAATATTCATTTATATTTGCATACTAATGCTTTAAAATTGATTTAAATATTAAATGGCATATTGTGTTAATAAATTGTTATTAGGAGAACGTAAAATGAAACGAGAATTAAGAGATATTTTTCCAGAACCAGAACGCAAGAGATCTGTAACTGAATTTGTAAAATGGTATGAAAATGGACTTCAAAAAGTGAAGGAAAATCTAAATCTATTTCAAGAAGAAATAAAATCATCTGGTAAACGAGATAGCAAAAATAGTCCTACGGCAAAAAGATTAAAAGAAGAGACGGGGGCATTATATAATCTTCTGATAGATGATTTATATGGATTTTCTAATTGTATGGTAGAACCCAATTGGGGAAATCAGCCGTTTGATGTTAAAATAGAGGGGCATCAGGAATATAAATATATAGAAATTGTTTCAGTTGGTGCATATGATGAAACGGTAAAAGAAAATTCTTTTAAATCCTTTGGATTCGAGGTTGTAGATCCTATTGTTCAAAATATAGAAAAAGCTATTGAACGCAAAAAAGGAAAAAAATATGATAAACGTTATGCGCTACTTGTATATTATAACAATGAACAAATATTGGCGAAACCATGGCAAGAGACATTATGTGAACAACTAATGCAAAAAAATATATCTCATGGCTGTTTTGCAGATATTTTTATTACGGGATTTTCTATGGGGGCTCCTGTCTGGAAATTACCTTAAATAAAGTGATTATAAAAAATAAATTTCCCTATTTCTCCTTAATCTGTTTTTTAGGTGTAAAGTCCGGCAGGGAACTCTTGGATGTAACTACCTTGGTTCCGGTGGCTTCTTCAAATTGTAAACGCGCTTGTTTGGCGAGCTTGCCGCCTTTGTGTCCGGCCACTTTATTTTCTTGTACGCCTTCGGCTTGGTCTTTTTCCGCTTTCAAAGCGTGACAATTTGTCACAGTTTGATTCCCTATCTTAATTCATGCGTACCAGTTTGGCTAAAATCTGGACGGATTCGTCCGCAGGGAACGGCTCGTACTTGGCCTTATTGTCTGATACCAACCGGTAAGCAGGGCCGTTTTCGGTGTTATATTGCCCAAGACGTTTGATTTTAAGCCCGTCCTCGCGGCGGCATAATACCACACTCCCCACAGAGGGCAACTGGCTAGTCTTACGGAACATTAGCATATCGCCGTCACTAATAGTCGGCTCCATAGAATCGCCTTTGGCCTTAATAAAAAACAAATCTTGCGTAGGAGTCGGCAAAAACTTGGTGGGCATATTCACATAGTCCACAATGTTTTCCTCGGTAAAAATGTCCGTATCCCCGCATTGGGCAAATCCGTAAAAGGGAATGGGGGTAAACTCATCCACGGGCCTATGCGTGGCAATCAGCGCGTGCCCGTTGCGCTCTAAAAAGTTCTCTTTAATCAGTTTGCGGATATGTACGTGCACGGTGCTGACCGATTTCAAGCCAACCGCTTTAGCCAGTTCTGCCAAAGTGATTTGCGGGTTTTGTTGGACGAGTTCTAAAATTTGTTTCTGTTTTGCCGAAAGCATAGTGTTCTCCAATACAGACAGTATAACTCTTTTTACAAAAAGAGTCAATTTCTATTAAAAATAGAAAAAGTTGACATAAAATAGAAAATATGTTTTAATGTAGCGTGGGTTTTGCCGTTATCGGCAAGGGAAAATTATAAGTTCGAGAGGGATAACTATATGAAAACAAATAAAACATAAGGAGACGTATATGAACGAAACTGAAGTAAAAGCAGTACCCGCGCAAGCGGAGTCCACCATGCCCAAACAGTACGAAGTAGGGTACGGTAAGCCACCCAAGAAAACTCAATTCAAACCCGGCCAAAGCGGTAACCCCAAAGGCCGCACCAAGGGCAGTAGAAACGGTATATATACCTATATTCAACGCGAATTAAACTCCTCCATTACGCTTACGGACGGTTCTAAAATTACCAAAGAACAGGGTTTTGCACGCCAATTAACCAACAAAGCACTGCGTGGAGATATCCAAAGCCAAAAGCTATTATTTAACATACACCAAAAGGGCCAACGTAAGGATAAGGCCGAGCTTTTTATGGGCCGCCTTACTAAAGAGGGGTATGTAACGGAAGAGATGATAGATAACTTCCTCTATCATAATAAGATTATATCCTCTGCCAAACAGTGCGACCCAATGAAGTGCGACCTTAACCTAAACGCTATGTTTAAGCAGATAGGTGGTAGGAAGGCATTTGGCACAGCTCTTATCTTGTCGGATTTGCTGTGTACCTATGTGTGCCTGTTTATTTTAGAAAACCTTTGGGAAGAAATATCCCAAGAGTATACCTATTGGCAAGGTGTAGATGATGCCACCGCTAATCTTGCCGAAGAACAAAAGGCAACGCTCTATCAAACATTAGCCACAAACCGTCCCATAGCGCGAATTACAGACGAAGAGTACGAACAAATCCAAAAGCTAATAGAACTGGTGCGCGTTGGGTTTATGCGGCAATTTAGA
Source organism: Candidatus Avelusimicrobium vaccinum (assembly GCA_902794895.1). GTDB lineage: Bacteria > Elusimicrobiota > Elusimicrobia > Elusimicrobiales > Elusimicrobiaceae > Avelusimicrobium > Avelusimicrobium vaccinum. The sequence continues at coordinate 20,809 of CADBIY010000019.1, forward strand.
GAATATATGGACCTAATGGCAGAGAAAAGCGAGTATGCCACGGCCGAGTGGGAGTTTAAGCGCGGTGATATGTTGACCGATGCGCTTAAGAAAATGCATTTCCCTAGCGAAATAGAAAGTTTGAACGAGAGTTTTGAGTATTTCAAGAATGTATACGAAACCGCTCAGATGTTGCCCGACGACAAACAATGTGAGAAGTACATTGAAGAACTAAGCATTGACGAAGAAAATACCATAAAAACAATCAAAGAGTTAGTAGTACCGTTGGTATTTAAACGATACAAAGAATAATTCTGTGTATAACCCGGCAATATACTACCGGGTTCGCTATATGAATAAAGGAAATGTTCTTTGTCTCTTCAAGGAATTTTCATTAAAACTTTAAAATGGGTATAATAATCTTAATAGGAACGTATATGAACAAACCGATAGTTGCTATTGACTTGTTTTGTGGTGCCGGGGGGCTTACACGGGGAATGCTTGACGCCGGGGTAGATGTAATTGGTGGATTTGATATTGCTACTGATGCGCAATATGCTTATGAGCATAATAATATACGGTCTAACGGGCAATCTTGTCGGTATTTCAATCAAGATGTATCTACACTAACATCCGAACAAATTTCTAAATTGGTTGGCTCTAGAAGAAATAAAACATTATTAATGGCAGGTTGTGCGCCTTGCCAGCCTTTTTCTGCTCAAAATAGGAATAAACGCAGACAAGATATACGTAGAAATTTATTGTTACAGTTTGCCCGATTAATTAGGGAATGTAAGCCGGATCTCGTTTTTATGGAAAATGTTCCTGGATTGCCGGCATTGGCTCCCCAAGTATTTAATCAATTCCTGGAAAGTTTGAAGGAAACTGGCCTTAAGAATATAGACTATGGAGTAGTGAATGCTAAAGATTACGGTGTTCCGCAAAATCGTAGGAGATTTGTTCTCCTGGCATCTGCCCAATCATCAGTCTCTATTCCATCTCCGCTATATGCACCTGATAAATACAAAACAGTTAAAGAGGCTATTTCGTCTTTTCCTGCGATTCAAGCCGGGCAAAGTAATGACTCTTTTCCCAACCACAGGTGTGCCGGATTATCAGAAACAAATCTGTTGAGATTAAAATTCATCAAACATAATAGAAAAGAATTGCCGCCAAATTTAATCTTGGAGTGCCATAAAAGCAACACCAGCCATTCAGATACCTATGGTAGAATGTCATGGAACAAACCTGCTCCCACTCTCACTACTAAATTTTTTTCTATAAGTAACGGCCGTTACGCCCATCCGCAACAGAACAGAGCTATATCCTTAAGAGAAGGGGCCGCTTTACAAAGTTTTCCCGATAATTATACGTTTGCAGGTTCTATGCAAAGCATAGCACGGCAAATTGGAAATGCAGTTCCTCCGCTTCTCGCTAAACACATAATAAAAACATTATTATCAGCGTCTGGAGATTAATATGACAATTGAAACGTTTAAAATGACGGTATATCCCAAAACAATCGAACATTTGGGAATAAAGATGTATGCCACTTTTCCGATTGCATTAGCCGAATTAATTGCAAATGCTTATGACGCAGAAGCTACTCGTGTAGATATTAAAATTGTAACAACAGGAGAAAAGTCAATACAGGTAATCGATGATGGAATCGGCATGACCCCAGAAGAAGTAAACAGTAAGTTTTTGGTTATAGGACGCAACCGAAGAGAAGAGGAAAATAAATTAACAAATTCCAAAAATAGACATATTATGGGAAGAAAAGGTTTGGGGAAATTAGCCCTATTTGGCCTCGGAAATACCGTTCAAATTAGAACACAAGTAGAAAATGAAACACTAGGAGTATCCTTCACTTTGGATTGGGATGAATTAAGACATCAAACTGAATATGAAACCAAGGCTACTTATTTTGAAAAATCAAGGGAAAGTCATGGAACAACGGTTACTCTTTCTAATCTTAAAAAGAGGATTTCATTCTCAGCACAGGAATTGGCTGAGGATCTTTCCCAATTATTTTATGGTCTGGACGACTCATTTCACGTTTATGTACAAATTGATGAGCAGCCGATTATAGAAGTGACCCAGCAATTACGTTTTGCGAAATTGGAAAAAGAATTTGAATGGGATCTTCCGAAGGATATTCCAAATGACATAGGACAAAATTACCCTAATAGAAGCAAAGTCACAGGGAAATTATTCACCACTCCCAAACCGAATAATTGTAGGGGCATTGCTCTGTATGCCAACGGACGCATGGTTAGCGCGCCTTCATTCTTCAATCTAAAAACTTCAAGTTATATATATGCATATTTAACAGGTGTATTAAAGGTCGATTTTATAGACGATGATTTAACAGAAGAAATTATTACAACAAACAGACAGGCTATTGACTGGTCTTCAATTGCTGCCGAAGGTTTAGAACAATATTTACAGGAAGTCATTAAATTTATCGAAGAAAATTGGAGAAGAGAACGCCCCAAAAAGAAAGTGGAAAAATTGAAAAAATTTGAAGATGAATTAAAAGCAAAAGCTACTGAATATAAGGATAAAGTGAGTAAAAAAATAGCGGATTCTATATGTCAGGAATCCAGTCAAAATGTCACTAAAGAAAAAATAACTTCTGATATTAAAAATATTCTTGAGGGAGAAAATCCTCTTCTCGGGTTAAAAAGACAAATTCATTCTATTAAGAAGAAAATTCTAATAAGCCATTCGGGAGGAGACAAAAGATTATCGGATTTAATTTATGATTTGTTGGTATATAATGGTATCCCAGAAGACGAGATTCTCTATACCAGTTCTGACAATCCCGATTCTATGATACCTGAAGGATTGGCCGTGTTGGACTATCTGAGGAGATTCTTTGTTGATAGTCTCTCTGATGAAAAAATGTATGTTATATATGTGACCAGTGAAGAGATGTCTCATCGTTGGTCTCCTATGCTGGAAGTGGGAGCTGGGTGGATTACTCAATCTAAACATAAAGTATTCAATATCCGTGAGTTTAAGCCGAAAAAGCCATTAGATATAGATACCGAATGGTTTGAGTGTGGTTTTGACCGAAAGAACAATAAGTTAAGCTTCTCTGAACGGGATATAACTATATTTATCGAGAAAATTAAGTCGGTGTGTTCCAGCCTTGGTTATACTCCAAGAACAGACGCGCAACTCCAGAAAAAATTAAAAACAGTATTAAAGAATTAATTACAATTCGGTATACGTGCGATTTCTTCTTGACTTTTTGCCTCATAGTAAGCCTAAATAGAACAAGAGGGCTTATGGACCGTTTAACAAAAGAACAACGCCACCGCAACATGCAAGCAATCCGGTCTTCGGGAACGGAGATAGAACTCATGCTGGCGAAAGCATTGTGGCATAAAGGATACCGTTACCGGAAAAATTGTAAAAATATTATCGGGAAACCGGATATTGTGTTCAGAAAATATAAGATCGCTGTTTTTTGTGACAGTGAATTTTGGCATGGAAAAGATTTCAAAAAAACTGCCAAAAGGATCGGAACTAATAAAGAATTTTGGAAAAATAAAATTTTAAGAAACCGTGAAAGGGACCGTGAAGTAACAGCCCAATTAAAAAGAAACGGATGGTGGGTATTACGTTTTTGGGAAACGGAAATTAAGAAAAATCTTCCTGCTTGTATTAATGAAATAGAACAAAATATTGAAGAAGTAATATTTCAACAAAAAATATCTGATATCCAAATATGAATTGTAAAAGGTATAATTTAAGAGAGGAATATTTATGAAGGCACCGCAAATATTTTCATTTTTTTTTTTTTT
>CADBIY010000020.1 GCA_902794895.1 Candidatus Avelusimicrobium vaccinum
TTGGTAATAATTTCCACTTCGCGCCGGTTGGAAGTTGCCATGACATCTTCATCCCAAGGCAAAAATACGTCCACTTCGCGGCCTAATTGGGAATAGAAACGTTCCATTTCTTCGTAGGGAATGGAACCCGGCATATCATACCCGTTACAAATCACGCTCACGCGGTCCATGGGATAGCGTTGCGCTTTATAATCGTTAAAAAGTTGTACGGTAGAATTAATGTGGGTACGCGTGGCGTTAGATACCCAAAAAATCTTATCGGCAATATCAAATGCAAACGCCTGCATCGGGAAACTGGAATCCACATCCAGGAAAATATCAAAGGTCTGCGATAAGCGGGAAAGAATAGGAATTAAAATTTTGGGACTGATAGCCGCAATTTGCGCGCGCGTATTACCCAAAGGCAACAAACCCACCCCCCATTGCGACATAGAAATTTTACCGCGTAATAGTCCCCCTACTACCGCAATAGACGTGTTGCCTAATACTTGCAGTAAATCAGCCACACTGACGGGATTTTCAATATCTAAATAAAAACTATGTTCCTGGCGCGCTAACGGGTCGAGCGGTACAATCAGCACCGGACGCTTTTGAATTCCTGCCCATCCCAACGCCAAATTCAAAACAAGCGTGGTTTTTCCGGCGCCTTCTTTCGGGCCGGAAAATGCAATAATCTTTGCCTCATTTTGCGGAACTTCGTTTTCTTCTGCCATAAAATTCTACTCTACCACTTCTACCGTTATGAAAAGAAAGAGAGAACGTTGCTCTTCGGTAACGTCTTTCGTTTTAAAGAGTAGCCCCAATAACGGCAAGCGACCCAGGAAAGGCACGCGGTCTTCCGCCACGTTGCGGGCACTGCTCTTAAGCCCTCCGATAACCAACGTTTCACCGCTGTTAAGTTCCACGTGGGTTTCTACTTCGCGGTTGGTAAAAGAAGGCGCAGAGGCCGTTCCGATTACGACCGTTCTGGAATAGTCCACCGTAGATACTTGTAATTGAACTTGTAAATCAATGATGTTGTTCCGTTCCGGAATAATCGTAGGGAGTACGTTTAAGAGGATCCCGTATTCTTCCAACTGAGAGCCCACTCCCTGGTTATTAACCACGGGTATCGGTATTTTACCGCCTACAGAAATCTTCGCCGCATTCCCGGTAGAAGTAACCACTTTCGGGTTAGAAAGCACCTGCGCGCGTCCTTCCGTTTCCATTAAACGAAGGCGGGTTGTAACAGCCGTTTTCCGTTCAAACTCCCCTAAAGACAAAATGCCCGGAATGGTGGCTTCCTCAAAATCAAAGAGTTGGTTCCAGTTAAATCCTTTTACATTTTGGGACGTACCACTGATTTCCACTACATCCGCACTTACCGCAACCAACCGGGTTTTCTTCGCTTGTGCAAACCCCGGCAACAAGACCAGCCCCAATAAGGCCGCTAAAGATACTTTCGTAATAAATTTCATGTTAATCATAGTTAATCCTGTACTATTGGAATAATTTATCAAAAGTCGCAATTTCCATAATATAGTTGGTAACGTCCCCATGCGAACGCAAGATAACGGAAATGTCCCCTTCCGCTTGCGCTAAAGCCAAATACTGCGCATCCCGCGGGGAAAGCGCCAACGATAAGGCCGAGTTATCCGAAAAAGCAGCCTCGTCTTCCTCTTTATTTTTCATTGCATTGGCAGCCTTCATATCTAACCCTTGGCCTAAGTTAGAACCGACACCCAACACTTTAATATTCTGTAACAAGGTTACAGCCACTTTTTGACGGCTCCCGTTCTTCATCATGGCTTCAAAAGTTAATAATACGTCCACGTTATCATCCGGTTTAATCATATTGGCGGTATTAGTGGGAACACTGATTACGTAACCGCGCATTTGTACCGGGATTTTGCTAGATAAACCCGCTTCCGGAGATAACGAAGTAATGGCATATTTGGAAATTTGGTTTCCTTTCGGGATTTGTACACGTGCAACGGCATTTTCAATCGCTTTAAAATCAGCATCCGTGGTATAGGTAAACGCATCCTTCTGCAAATAAGCGGCCGGAACCGGAACTGGGCGGATAAAATCGCGTTTAATGACTTCGCGTTCCTTAATATCACGGATTGGCACAAAGACCTGTTTAATATTCTTAGACGCGTTCAATTTTTTCTCCGCGCTGCTGACAATCATTGCATATACAATGGCCGCTAAAATTGCAACCACCAACGGCAAGAAAATCCCTCGTTTCATGTTCTCTCCTTAGATACAACTTCAATAATTACACAAATCTATTTAATATCACTGCTCAAATATGCTTTTTCAATCGGCATACGCGTTACAGCCTGAATACGGCGAATGCCTTCTTTTCGAGGCTCACTGGCTAAAATAAAACTCGTGCCGGGAAAAGCCAAATGTACCGGGTACGTTACGGTTACGACAACATCTTCGTGGCGGTGTTTTTTGTACATAGGATCCGTCCCGGTTGTTTCTACTTTTATGTTTACCTTAATACTTCCCGCCTTAGAGCCAAACACTTTTTGCTTGGCTTGGTTGATCTTACGCGTCATCAGCGAACGGTCCGGTCGACCGCTGGGTTTATTTACGGCTACAAGCGAACCGATCCGGGCAAATTCGTAAGAAGCGTGGTTTGCGAGAATCGTGTGGTATGCAATATTGCCGTATTCAAGCACAAAGAAAATCAGTAACATAAATACAGGCAATATAAGCATTAACTCGGCAGTTACCTGCCCGCCACGCTTCCTACAAAATTGCATAACGATTAATAGTCGCTCGCGGAGTTAACGCCGCCCAAAATTTTGGCTTTGACTTGTTCAAACAAATCCGGCATAAATTTTTTAATCATTACGCCCGCTAAGCCGGCCACACCCACGACCACGACTAACATTAATACGTATTCAATCGTGTTTTGGCCTTCTTTTTTCTTCAGGCAGTTCAAAGCTTGCGCTTTGAGCATATCCATTTTGTTTTGTAATGCGACGATATATTTCATATCCGTCCTCCTAATTTAACAAAGACTAATTTGCATCATATTCCGTCAAAATTACTTTGGCTCCCTGGTCAAATTGCTTTGGCACTAAGTGGGAGTACAACACGTAAAAAGAGATAATCGCCGTAAAAAGTCCGGCCGCTACTACAATATACTCTACCGCGGTCTGTCCTTTTTTATTTTTAAACAGCATCCTCTTTTCAAACATATCCTAGAATTGGACCGACAACGCAATCTGTTGCGAAGTGCCCAACGCGCCAAACGGGGTTACGGCATAATCAAGCGAAGCCCCATAACCAAACAATTCCGAACTATATAATCCAAAACCAAATGATACCCGGGAAGTTTCTTCCAACCCGATTTTTTCCACCCACGAATCTTCCGTATTGACCCCGGTATTGGTGCGGGTGTAATACCCCACGCGCAAATCAAACCGGGCCACTTGAAGTAAATCTTCGGGGATATGCACTTCCAACCCCACGCCGTAGCGGGCGTTATCGTCGCGGTATTTCATATATTCACCGGAAATCGTAAAATAGCGCGTATTCAAATCGGCCCCTAAACGAAGGCCTTGCGGCATATCTTCTTTATCGCCGATATTAACTAGTGCACCGCCGAGTCCTAACCAATTTACCAGGCGCAATTTCGCCCCGACATCAAACCCTACATTGTTGTAGTGGTTGTAACCCGAACCGGTATACAAACGTTCGCTGATATACTTCGCCGTACCGCCGATTTGGAGTTTTTGGTTAATAAATCCGCGGGCAATCGAAACACCGCCTACAAAGTTGCGAACCGGAGTACCGACTTCCGGCATTTTTTGAGCCCATTCATCACGAAAATCGAAATTATCCATATCCATATAATTTAAGGATACGCCGATAATGGTTTTACCGATCGGTTGTAAATACGCCAGCGTGCGGGACTTATAACCCTGCAAATAATCCTGGTACGTAAACGCAATTTCACGTGTGGTGGCAGAGCCGGCTCCGGCCGGGTTCCAAAATAGGGCTTCCGGCCCTTCCGCAATAGAAACGTATGCATTCCCGAGTGCCTGAGCGGTGGGTGCCCCGGCATCAATTTTCAAAAATGCTCCGGCACTGGTACCGGCATTTTCGTGAATCCCTTTTGCCTGAGCGACGACACCCGTCCCTAAAGCAATCGCAAAACAAGCCGTCAAAACTTTTAATTTAATATTCATAAAATGTGTTAGATTCCTTCTTACAGGTTTCTCCTTATTGTATAACTTCTTTACGCCGGACTCAAGCCCAACGCTCCCTAACAACCACTACTTTTGCGTTGTAGATGCTGAATCAAGTTCAGCATGACGGCCTTTTTTATAAAATGGCCTTTATTTAAGTCATTCCGTACTTGATACGGAATCTTCCACGCTTGTTATTTACTACTCTTTTACGTCTTACTTCTTGTGGGGGAGTGGGTACACTCCCCCTACAAATCGTTCCTACGGTACAAGCACCTTGACTACTTTTTGGCAGTGTTCGCGTCCGTTTTTGGCTTTGAAATCTACCAAGCCGAAGTATACACCGCGCGCCACTTTTTTACCATGTTGGTTGGTGCGGTCCCAGCGGCAGCGCAAGGCAGCGTTACGTTGGGACGGGAACAAGTCAAAATTCGTCCACGGTGTCGCGCTCACGTTATTATCCGGGTTAAAGCTTAAGCTGTTACCCATCGTGGTTTGATAGTTATTCGCATCCACACAGGTGTAACCGCTGTCACGCACGAGGTCGCCAGCCAAGTTAAAGAACTTGATCGATACTTCGCCCGGCACCGGCATCTTGGTAATTTCCAGCGTACCGCGGTCTGCGTTCTTGAGCGGGTTGGGGTAGAAGAAGACTGTCTTTTCCCAATCCGAGCAGACAAACCGTCCGTCGCCGATTGCCACGGTTGCTTTGTGCAAGTTTTGGTATTCGTACGTATCGGCTACTTTGTTAATTTTCCAATTCGCAGAACTCGTCAACGCATCCGTCGTGGCATAGTCGCCTATAATTTCCCCGGTTACCGTATCAATATCGGCCGAGTTGAGGGCCGTTACGAAGCGGAAAGGATACGTTCCGTCCGGCACTTCTTGTCCGGCATAGTCTGTACCGTCCCACACTTCTTCAATTAAGGTCGTGGCCGGGCGGATACCTACAATGGCTCTTACCAATACTTCGCGGATATCTTGCACTTCTTTACCCGTGGTTGGGTTGCGCAAGGTTCCTTTTTGGTAGTCGTAAATAGTGGTTCCCGGTTTTAAGATTTGGATGGCTACTTTCATCGGCACGGATACCTGATAGCCAATGCGCATATCTGTCCCGCGTTGGGAAATAGCATAACCGTCCGCTTCCAAGAGGTCAAACACTTTTAACAGGTCCGCATTTAAGGTAATGCTCTTGACGGTTTCCTGGTAGAGGCCGGCATCCGGATAGTTTTTCGCGGTTAAGCGGATTTCATATACATCCGGTTTGACGTAAAAGCCGTTCATGTCCGTACCGTCCCAGTACATTTTGCGAACAATGTTCGGGTCAAAGTTGCTGGTATTGGCAATCGTCATGGTGGACAAGAACTTACACACGTCGCCCGCTTTGTTTGATTTCGTATCCTGTTTAATATTCGGATCCGAGTTACAGACTCCGTCTTTCAAAGCCACAACGGCCACTTCCACCGTGGCGGCACGGCTGACCGAGAAGTTAATCTCGTACGGAGGTACAAAAATCGGACCGGACGATACGTTAAATAACTGCGGCGCATTGGGGTATACTACGGTAGACCCGTCTAAGAAGTACACCGGACCGCGCGTAATGTTAATTTTGCTGACCGGTTTTTCCGTGGCGTAGAGATATTCCGCATGGACAGTGTCCGTGCTATATTTAAACGGTTGCCCTGTTATACTATAACCCGGGCGGTACGTACTGCTAGACGTAGAACTATCGGTATCTTTATCATAATAATACCGGTCAAACGGTTCGTTGCTGCGCGCGGAAATATAGAACGGATATTGCCCGTCGGAAAGCATTTCATACGGACACTTCGTCTTGTTCGTCGCATCTTCACAGGCCTTAATTTCCGCCGGCGTATGCCGCGCCGCACTGGGGGTAGGATTGTAGAAATACAAAGCATCCCACTCTTCCGTAATTTCAAAACCGTCTCCCACGCGCGTTGCACTGCGGTCAAAGGTGTGAATGGGTTGCAAGCGGACATCTACAATACCGCTTTGCGCCGTCTTCAAATCTTTCGGATAGTTCGTAAATGAAGTATCCCGCACATAAATACACTTCGGGCTCTTTGACGCATCTACTGCACCTTTTTTTATCCCTTTGCTCTGATCGTCCGCCGTATAGAAGATACTATTTGTCACTCCGTCCGTTTCTTTATCGCACACGCGCGGAGGCCACGCCGTATCACTGCCGGTGAGCGTTACTTCCTTCTGCGTTAACGACACGATATATTTCGGTGTTTGATCTCCCGTTACGGTGCCGCCTTCCACATACGCCGGGTTGATACTGACCGTCCATTCGTTGATTCTCGCATTGGCACTATCGTACGCGGTATATGTACCGGTACCGGTTAAGGTACCGCCCGGCAACGTGGCGGCTACTCCGCCGGTCGGCGTAATAGGTACGGCACTCGTTAAATTATTTACTTTTTTGCTTCCCGTATAGGTTGCCTTTACGGTATAACCCGCATATTCCCCTACTTTATTATTATAGTCCGGGATGACCACATCTTTATTATAGATGTTGATCTGCGTGTTCATGGCTTTGGACAATTTGTAAGAAATGGTCGCTTTAGCGTTGCTATCCCCATACACATCCGTTGTGGATACGTCTACCACCCGGTACATGTCCACCGGGAAGACTGCCGCGGCGCGGTTCGTTACCGACGGGAACATAGCATCTTTCGTTTCCACCACAAACATATACGTTCCCGGGTAGACCATACGGCCCGCATTGTCGCGCCCGTCCCACGACATCGTGTTCATCTGCTGCGCGACTTGGGTGATACCTTCCTGCGGCGTTAAGTATTTTACCACTACCCCGGCCGTGTTTTCCACCTTCGCAATCACTGTTGCATCACGCGCGATAGAATATTTGAAGATGAACGGATCTAACCCATAGGCAGTCGGACTGGAACCGACGGTAGAGTAACTGACAGGTTGAATCGTGGCATCTACGACTCCGCGGTCTACGGAGATAATCCCCGTGGTGTATTTTAAGGTTTTTACACCGGTAAATTGTTTGGTGTTGGCCTTATCATCTGTACAAGCCGTATTCGCTACAAACTTCGGAGCGCCAACCTCTAAACTCGATTTATTGTAGTAACAACCGTTGTAGGGAATTTCCGCCCACAACGCATAGACGTAGTTGCCGTCCGGCATAGGTGCGCCATAGGCAAAAGATTCAGTGTCTCCTTGCGCCGCCGTTGTTCCGTCACTCTTCTTCTCGCCCTTGGTATACGTGCGTGTACAACCGTCTTGTACCCCGCATAAACCGTCCCATTTGCTGGTAAAGTTCATGCGTCCGGTGCGGTTTTCTATTGCACTATACACCAAACTACCCGTATTGCCTTTAATCGTAGGAGCCGTTCCGGTAGGAGCAGCGGAATTCGTCAATACATTTTCAAACGTGGTTCCCGGAGTATAAATATTCCAATAGACTTTAGCACTTTCCGTGGCTACATAGCGGATAGATGCGTATGCCGTTGACTGTTTATTCAACCCGACCGAAACCACATCCGTTAATTTCAACGGATCTAACGAAAGTTGGCGCGTAACGGCGCGGGAGAAGTCCACCCCCGGCCATTCATCTTGCGACTTGGCTTGCAACGATACCACGTAGTTACCCGCCGGTAATAAAAGTCCGTTATCGCCACGTCCGTCCCACGAGTCAAATTCGCTGATTTGCACATCTTTTTCCACGCCCTTCATTCCTTCGCCTAAGCGCGGTTGCCAATCTACCAATGTGCGTACTAAATCAGAATCTTCGGTTGCAACATCCACTAAAACAAGTTCTCCTGTTGTAGGACTCACACGCAATTGGCGGATAATTAGTTTATTGTCGGGATCAGTTTGAGCATCTTTACAGCAACCCGTTGCTGTAGTATTCCAATCAGTTTGATAAAAATTTCCATACACGCCCTTATTTGTGGTATTACCACAAGCGCTGGCAGAAGTAATGGTGGTATCCCATGACTCCGCAACACAACGAGTTCTGGTCACTACGGAACCTCTATTTGTCTTAGTTCCATAACTCAGTTCATCCCCGTTGGAAGCATCAAAAATGGCAATACGTACGTCCGCATCCTTACTTAAGCGGTAAGAATAGGTATATGGCTCAGCAGATACCGCCGTAATACTACCCACCAAACTGGGCGTACTGCGTACCGTGTGGATATTGGTAACGTCTACCTGTATCGGGATTTGGTTCATACCAGGATAGACGATTGTGGAATTAAATTTAATGCTGTCTACGATTATGTTATCTCCGGGAACATCCGTCGCAACGGTAGCGCGGAAACCAAACTGCCCGTTGGATTTACCAAATTCTCCGGCAATTTCGTAAGAGCCGTCCCACGCCGCGCAGAACGGAATGGCCTTGTTTCCATTGGATGGTGTACCATCGCCGTTAAAGATGGCATACGAACAAACGCCATCGGTACACCAACAATTTCCCGTCCCTACAGACTCACCAGTCTCAAATGAGTAACAATTGGTCGGGTGTTTGATTCCTTCATATTTGCCTGGATCCGTAGAATAATACTGTGCACTGTTACACGTCCAACCATCATTCTTGTTACCTGGACAGTGGTACGAACCGCACGTGGCACTTTCCTGATTAGGATACAAGTTGATGGTGCGTTGAGCCGGTACTTCGTCGGCGTTGGCTAAATTACGTTGGTTATAGTATTTAACAATGTCAAATTTAACTTCCTGCAACGGAAACGTGATAGAATATGTACTACCGCCTAACGGTTTATTTGTACAGTACACGTTCATACACAGGGCCAAACAGTGGTTGGGATACTTGTTATCCTGCGGTTTATCATTCGGGTAAGGCTGATCGTATTCAATAAGTGCGGAGGAAACCCACGGGTCCTGAATTTTCTGGGCAGAGGAATTACCTGCCATGGCACTGCCCGGCACCGGAGAGAGTATCGAATGCGTAAAACTGCGGTTTTGTTCAGTGCCGGGAGATACTTTTATTGAGACAGTGTTACCATCAGAATAATCGCAATACATGTTTGCGACGGTACTACTAAGATCCTTATAAAATACACCGGCATAGCGGACTTCAGCCGTTTGGGCGAACAACGGGGCGGATGCGGACCCGATCAGCACCGCCACTGCCGCTACTGCGGCTACTTTATTAGCAATCCAGCAAATCAAAGTTTTGGTTTTGTTCATAATTATTCCGTGTTAAATCCTTCGTAATTTTTTAAATTTTTCGTCTGTATGCGGATTATTTTTTATACGCACACAGTACGGCGCGTTCTTCATTTTTAAAAACACGCCGATACAGTCTTCTTACATTTTTACAACTTTTGCGCAAACTGTCAACTGTTTTTTGAAATTTTTTGAAGAAAAGATTTTTTTAATTTTTGTTTTACGTTGAAGAGGCTCAGTCCCAGCACCTCAGAGCGATAAACTGATTTTATTTCTTATCCGGGGTTTCGGTGTGCTCAACTTGTGCCATCACTTCACGGTAAACCGCATACGAACCGCGACCGTTTTGTTTAACTACATATAACGCTTGATCGGCCCGTTCCAATAGTTCTTTTGAGTTGGCGGCATCTTGCGGATAACTGGCGATCCCCTGGCTGACACTGAGATGTACGTCCTCTGCGCTGTCCCGCACCGGAAGTACAATCGCACGGATACGTTCCTGCAGACGGCGGGCAATAATTTTGGCCTCTTCCGCCGTTGTACGCGGCAGCAAAATAATCATTTCATCTCCGCCGAAACGGCACGGCACATCCGTCTGGCGCAGACTGTTGCGGATGACTTCACTGACGGACTTTAGAGCCAAGTCCCCGATTTGGTGCCCGTATGTATCATTGATTTGTTTGAACCAATCAATATCCATAATAATCAAGGCAAGCGATAAATCAAACCGTTTGGCACGGTATATTTCTTCCGTCATCTTTTCGTTAAAGTAGCGGCGAACCGGAAGTTTGGTCAGTTCGTCGTAATTAGAAAGTTCCTGCACCCGTTCAAATAACCGGGCGTTATCAATAGCCAAGGCCATTTGAGAGGCAAATTGTTGCAACGAAATAAAATCCAAATAGCCGATTTTCCGCCGGGAAAGCAAATTATCAAATGTCAAAAATCCTACTTTATTGCGCTGTACTTTAAGCGGAATGTAAATCACACTGCGAATGGCACGGTACATGGCAGAAGAATCAAAAATTTCTTTTAAGATTTGTTCTTCTTCTTTTTTGATGTCTTTTCCTTCCCGCTGGGTCACTAACCCGGAAACATCTACCCCTAGCACCGATTTAATTTTAGTGCCTTCCGCATTGGTTAAATAAAGGTGTACGCGGTCAAAACGGAAATATTTTTGCACGCCCTTTAAAATCAGTTCCAAACCGTCATTCAGCCGTAACGAAGATGCAAAAATGGTGGACAAGTCGTTCAGTGCCGTAGAAACATTTAAACGCTGGTTTTTGGCCTGATCGATTTCCGTATTACGCAAATTGTGTGAAATTTCCTGTCCTAAATCCTTAATTAAATCAATTTCTTGTGCGGAAAAAATCCGTTTTTTACGAAACCGCTCTAAACGCAACACCCCTACGCGGTCTTGCATAAACGAACGGACTTCGCCCCCTTTTAATTCCAACCCCGGGCGTTGCCAACGTAATAGCACATAAATCGCCGGATAACTTAAATCCGTCGTTTCCGCAACGCCTTTTTGCAATAACTGACGTAAAAATACGGGTTCATTTAATACAGAAATATCTTCCTGCATGTCCATGCAATATTCTTTTTTGCACATCATTTTTAACGACAAAATCGCCCGCTCCTGCTGCCAATCAAAAAAGTATACCCGGTCTAATTTAAATAAATCACGTAAAGCGGGTAATGCACATTCCAGCAATTCCCGTTTGTTTTGGAAAGATTGGTTTAATTGTTTATGAAATTTATAAAGTGTATATGCTTTTTTATCAAACATAATTACCCCTCATAAATAGAGAGCAAATACTCTATTTCTTTAGCTGTCAGATCCAGTTCCCGGTCCAACGAGGCCTGTGTGAAACGGTTCTCCACAATTTGGGTGGCACATACGGCAAGTACCCGTTTTAAAATTTCCATGATCGTACCCATAATCACAATGTTAGGCAAGGTCCGTGCGGAACGCAAAATTTCCGTATACGCTTGCAACCGAGGGGTAGAAGTTAAAATAGCCGTCAATGGATCTGTAAATGCCGGGAATGCTTCTATCAGTTGTGCGTAGCGCAATTGAATATCCGGACGGGAGCAAAACTTAATAAATTTAAGGGCATCTTTTTTATGTTGCGACAACACATTGATACACAAATTCATACCGGATAAATACGCCGCCGGCTCTTGCCCCGTGGCCGGCACATTGACCGTACGCACACGCATTCCTCGCCGTGCACTAAACGTGCTAATCCCTTGTTTGCGGGAAATCATCATACTGGCTTTACCGGAAACCATGGTCCCCAGCGAACCACGCTCACGCAAAATCGGCATGTATTCACGCAAAGCCAAATCCACATAATCGCGTAGTGCTTCTTTGAATGCTTTCGTACCCACTAAAGTGGAGGTATGGTCCGGCGATAAAAAATCCACCCCGCGGCTCCATACACAGGGCAAAGCACTGCGCATAGAAAGCGAACCGCGCCAATCGCTGTTTTGCATCGGATAATAGCCGGGAACATCTTTAAATTTTTCGCGCAACGCGGCACAAATTTTTAAGAGCCCTTTCCAGGTTTTCAACTCTTTTTCCGGATTATCAGACACTAATTTAAGATGATCCGCCCGATAGTGGAGTGCACTTAAATCAAACCACCACGGATAGGAATAAATATCTTTTGTTCCGGGTAAGTAACAATGTTGCTTAAGCGCAGGCAAACATGCCGAAAGCGATAAACCCGGATCCAGTTGCGATAAATTTTCCACTACACCTTCTTTAATTAACAAAGCCGTGTAATAATGTGGAATTTGAATCACATCCGGTATTTCTTCTTCATGCGTCGGATTTTTGATGGTAAACATCCGCCGCCAAAGCACGTTACGCGTAAACACGCGCACCGAAATATCAATGGATGGATTTTCCTGCTTAAAAAGCGCTAAAAATGTAGCATAATCTTCTTTACTTCTTGCCCCGGAATCAGGCAACGCCCACAAAATCATACGTCACTCCTTACTTACGCCAATTGCGCACCTTCATATTGGGATCAATATTAATATTTTTCGCAACCGGTTTACCCGTTTGGTCTGCATATTCTATCTTCTTATAGGCTGCTAAGGCAATCATAGCCGCGTTGTCCGAAGATAATTTCCGGTCTACAAAGTGCGTTTCAATCCCTTGTTGGCGAGCGGCTGCTTGCATTTGTTCCCGCAGTAAACTATTCGCCGCTACACCGCCCCCTACTGCAATATGTTTTACCTTATATTTTTTCGCCGCACCAATCGTTTTTAATACAAGTGTATCTATCATGGCCTGTTCAAAACTGGCGCATACATCCGGGATACTGAAATTTTTATGATCCCGCAAGTAATAACTGACCGCCGTCTTGATTCCGCTAAACGAAAATTCCCATGTCCCGGGAAGCAACGGCCTGGGGAAATGAATTGCATCCCGACGGCCCAAAAGGGCTTGTTTGGACACTTGCGGGCCGCCCGGATAGGGAAGACCTAACAACTTCGCCACTTTATCAAAGGCTTCCCCGGCGGCATCATCCCGCGTACGTCCTAAAATTTTATAATCCCCATAGTTGCGGACATACCACAACTCCGTATGGCCTCCCGAAACAACTAAAGCCACCAAAGGGAATTGCAAGCGATTTTTTACCTGCGTTGCTTCAAAATCGCAAGCAAAGATATGCCCCTCCAGGTGGTTTACCCCTAGTATAGGCACATTTTTAAAATTTGCAAGCGTTTCCGCCGCCACACGTCCTACCATCAGTCCGCCCGGAAGCCCCGGCCCGCTGGCAAAAGCCACATAGTCAATCGGATGATCTTGCAAAGCCTCCGCAATAACCGTTGCGATTTTAGCGGCATGAGCCCGGCTGGCCAACTCCGGCACAACCCCGTGGTATTTTTTATGTTCTTCAATCTGCGAATAGATCACATTGGTAACGATCTCCCGTCCGCCTTTTAATAGGGCCGCCGAGGTTTCATCACAAGTAGATTCAATGGCTAAAATGGATAAATCTTTTTTCATTTTGTTTCTTCTTGTTTATTGTTTACGGACGGTTCTTTCTTTTCTTTTTCAGCCTTACGGGTTTGTGCTTCCTGAGCGGCAACGGCTTTTGCCTCTTCTAAGGAGATTTTGCCCGTTAAAATGTCGGATGCACGGTCCAATACCGGATCTTTAGCATCCAATTTCATTTCCGGCTTTTTTTGACCGGGGGTATATACAATATTATTATATTGCATAAATACTTTTACTTCTTCATTGGGATCTACCACTACTTCCACATCCGGGAAAATACCGCCTTCTTCCGCTTTGGTTTTATCCCTATAATCGCGGTGAATCAGTTTTCCGGACGGAGTATAATAACGTGCAATCGTCAAGCGAAGCCCCGCCCCGCCGGAAAGCGGCAGTACTTGCTGTACACTGGCTTTCCCAAAACTACGCTGTCCCAGAACAATGGCACGTTGGTTATCTTGCAAGGCCCCGGAAACAATTTCGCTGGCACTGGCAGAACCTTGGTTAATCAAAACAGCCATAGGGATTTGTGCGTATGAACCGGCGGAAACGGTTTTAAACTCCTGATAATATTCCGGCTTACGGCCTTTTGTATAAACAATCATTTGATCTTTATCTAAAAACAGTTTGGCAATATCCACCGCCCCGGTCAGTAATCCGCCCGGGTTAAAACGTAAATCTAAAATAAGCGATTGCATGCCTTGTTTTTTTAAATCCGCTAATGCTTTTTTTACCTCATCGGTAGAATGACCGGAAAAATCAACCATATAAATATATCCTACCTTGCCGGATAACAGGCGATGATAAACCACTTCCGGCACGATACGTTCCCGTTTGAATGTAAAATCGGGAAGTGTTTTATATTCGCCCGTTTTTTCATCTTTACGGCTAATCGTCAGTTTTACTTTCGTTCCGGTGGCCCCGCGCATGAGTTCTACGGCCTCGTCTAATTTCATATCGGTAAGATCTTTGTCATCTACGCGCAAAATGCGGTCCCCGGGCATAATGCCCGCCTTAAAAGCAGGCGTCCCGGGCATAGGGGAAGACACCGTAATAAAGCCATCCACCTTCTGCAAACGGATTCCTAAACCGCCAAATTCGCCGCGGGTTTCATTTTTTAGTTCCTTATAATCTTTTGCATCCAAGTATTGGGAAAAATCATCCAGTTCCCCCACCACTCCTTTTATTGCGCCGGAAATTAATTTGTCTGTATCCGTCACTTCCACATAATTTTCTTTCACATATTCAATCACGTCCACTAAGGTACGCAGTTGTTTGAGGGCTTTGTCTGCCGCTCCGTAAGCATACGGAAATAAAGTTCCTATAAAAAAAACAATAGCTGCCAAAATAGCATAACGGTTCAATTTTTTTTCTTTCATAAAATCCTCTTATTTTAACCAGTCCTCCGGATCCAACGCCGTTGTTCCTTGGCGGACTTCAAAATATACAGCATGTTGCCCGGTGCCGGAAGAAGATTGCGTATCTTCCCCCGCCGTTCCTAACACACTCTGTATTTCCAATTTATCTCCGACTTTTACCTGAATTTCACGTAAAAATCCGTAAATTGTAAAAAATCCTTTTGCATGGTCCACAATCACCACATTCCCGTATGAGCGGAAGGGGCCGGCATACATAACGCTTCCGCTTGCCACGCTACGCACAGACTGCCCGCCGCGGGCCGCAATTTTGATGCCGTCACGGAAAATCCATGTGTTTAAATCGGCACGGTATTCCTTGCCGAATTTGCTAATCACTTTGCCCTGAATTGGCCAAGGCAAACTATGTGCCGGAATATCTAATTTTGGGCCGGATGTTTTTTTAGCACCCGTTTTAGCGGTTCCTTTTTTAGAATCAGCGGCTTTACGCTTCTTTTCATAAGAAGCCAGTAAATTGTTTAACTCCGCTGCCGATTTATTTAATTCATTAATTTCCTTGCGGACCGCACTTACTTTACGTTGGGTAACATCTAAATCTTTTTTCTTTTTGTTAAATGATTTGGAAATAACGGCTTGTTCTTGCTTAATTTTGCTGCTTTGGGCCAACAATTTACGGTTCCGTTCCTCAAACGCATGGATCCGTTCTTTGGCTTCTTGATTTTGTTTTTGAAGTTCGACTGCAAAAACCGCTTTGTGCGTAATCATCCGATCGGTAAAAATAGACTGTTCTAAACTATATCCGCCGGGACAAACAGCACACGAAGGCGTAAAATAATACGCTTCTAATTCTTCCCCGACCACTCCCTGCCACATAGGCATACTGCGCTCTAAGGCACCGCGTTTTTCTTCAATAGATAATAAATTTTGCTCTACGGCAGTAATATCCTGCTCTACCTGATTTTTAAGTTGTTGGGCCTTCTTTTTTTGACTTTCCAACGCAGAAATTTCTTTTGAAATACGTTTTTCTTCTTCCCGATATTTTTTTAATTCACTTTCCTTTTGAGCCGTTTGCTTTTTCAAACGGTCAATTTCACGCTGATGATCCGTTGCTTCATCTGCCCATAGCAACGAATTCAACGGCCCTCCCAGCAGGAAAAGAAAGATTAAAATTTTTGCCATTTCGAAAGTGTCCATCCCAACAAGGCACAAAATACTGCGCCCAATATCTGCCGCTCTATTGAAGTAAACAGTTGCAAAGATTCTTGTAAAAATCCGGTAGGGTAAATCAAAATGCACAACAAGATTGCGGCCCCTATCCACGCCAATGCCCCCGATAAGGCTCCGGTCCACATATGAGAAGGTTCTTCACGGACCGGTTGGGCTTCTACTAAAAACATAAATAGTAAAAACAGAAAACCGGCAAAAATCATTCCAATCCGCAACAGCCGCAAACTGACCCCGGTGTAAAAAATAAAAGAGGCATGTTGGGCATTATAATGGGGAGTCAAATCTTCGTATTCAGCCGCCAGATTATCTACAAAAGGTCGGATATTCCCCATGGTCTGGGCAGAAAGTTTCAATTCAAAATAGGCTGGCATTTTATTGCGGCCCATCAACAGTAAGGCTTCCGTTAACTGCGGATTTTGACGGCGGACTTCCTCCAACCCGTCTTGCGGAGAAAATAACCGCACGGAAATAATGTCTTGTTTTTGATTCAGGCTTTCGCCCAATTGCGCCAGTTGCGTATTATTTTGATCCTCGCGAACTGTTAAAATAACTTTAAAAGATGATTCTAACTCATTATAATATTGCGATAAACGACATTCCATCAATAGTAATCCCTGCCATAATACCGCAATCGCAAATACTAAAACAAATAATTTGCGATGCAAGCGAAATAAATGACGCTTGCCCAATGAGGAACCGGAGCCCTCATTTAAAAAATTATCACTCATGTTATTTTACTCCCAGCCCAGTGCTTTTTTCATGCGTGGGAAAATATCCGTGTTATGGTATACACCAGAAAATAATTCTGCATGCGGCCCATACGCCACACCAATAATAGGTGCTGCCGAGTGTGTACCCGTTGCCCACGCAAAACCACGTTGCTTATTAATATATTTCAATACCCCATCTATATCTTTAAAATCTTGAATACCTGATAAATCTACCTGCATTCCCATAGTCTCTCCTAAACGGCGTTCTACATAATCCCGTGTCAGCATAGAATCGGGGGTAGCATATAATTCCTGACTTACATAATATAAACTGCGTTTCTGCTTTTCCAACTCTTTGTACCGGCTTAACGGATGATAAGCCGTATTACCATTATATAAGACCTCGCCTTGTTTCGTTTTTTCAGCAACTTTTTGAGAATTTAAATATTGGTATACAAACGATCCCAAACCCGTGTCATGATCGGCATTTAGATACACCAATGTATTTGGATGTTGATCTGCATATTCCATCACCGTTTTTAAAGTTGCATCCAATACTTTCATTTCGGCAAGCAAACTCCCCGGATCATTGGCATGGGCCGCCCAATCTACTTTTCCGGCTTCCACCATCAAAAAGAACCCTTCCGGATTTTGCTCCAATAATTCTAAGGCCTTTTGAGTTTGTTCTGCTAAAACCGGGGTATTAGGGTGTTTATACATTTCAATGGCCATGGGCATTCCCGTCTCTGAAAAAAGAGCCAGCAATTTTCCCTGTTTCACTTTTGCCAGTTCCGTCCGATTCTTTACCAGGGTATACCCCTTCGCCTTTGCTTTAGCCAATAAATCTTTATTAAAATATTTTAAACCGCCGCCGGAAATGACATCCACGCCCAGTTCAATTTGCTGTTCGGCAATTTGTTCTTTCATCCGGCGGGACCGCACATGCGCCGTAAAAGCGGCGGGGGTTGCATCCGTTACATACGCATCTGAAATCACACCGATAGATTTTCCTTTTTCCTGCGCAAGTTCTAAAATGGTTTGTACTTTATTTTGGTTATAATCAATACCAATATAGTCCGGGCGTGAATACTGCCCCGTTGCCATTTGGGTTCCGGAAGCGGCCGAATCCGTTACAATCGTGTCATAGGTTTTATTAAAAAATAAGCCCTGGGTACCTTGTTGAATCATTTTTTCCATGGAGGAAACATGCTCCGGATATCCTTCCAAGTTTGCGTAACGCACGCCTTCCATAAAAAAACCCATAATTTCCGGCCCCATACCATCGGCAATCACCCAAATTACATTTTTTACCGGGGCAGGGGTGTTAGTTGGTGCAAGGCCCCATACAGGCACACACCACAGACTCATTAATACCCATAGTAAGATATATTTTTTCATACTGTTTTAAATAACCGTTTTACGGTATAAGGCCAAATAGGCTTCGGCGGATTTATCCCACGACACATCCTGGCGCATGGCATTTCGCACTAAGCGCAACATTAATTTTTTATCTTGATATACCTGGAGTGCCGTCTCCATAGCCTGGCAAATTCCTTTTTCATTAAACGACCGGATAAAAAAACCGGTGGCAGTTTGCTCATTTGTGCCATCATACCCCTGTACCGTGTCCACCAACCCTCCCACATGGGAAACAATCGGCAGCGTACCGTATTTCATCGCAATTAACTGAGAAAGTCCGCAGGGCTCAAAACGGGACGGCATTAAGAAGAAATCTGCTCCCGCATAAATACGGTGCGCCAAATCTTCATCTAAACGTCCCACAAACGCTACCTGCCCGGCATTATTGCGCGCTAGGCTTTGGTAGGCTTTCTCCAGCATAGGATCTCCCGTTCCTAACACCACAAACTGGAAACGGTTTTTGTATTTTTCAATCAAATTCACGACAATATCCAAGCCTTTTTGATAATCCAAGCGGGAAACAATCCCAATAAGAGGCTTCTTCGGATCTTGTTCTAATTTGCATTGTTGACGCAAGGCCTGTTTCGCCGCCAATTTACCGTTTTCCACTTCACTGATATCATAACCGATCGGCAGCACCGGATCTAATTCAGGATCCCATACTTCCGTATCGATACCATTGACAATACCATAGAAATTTTTGCTGCGGTAGCGCAGTAAACCTTCTAACCCAAAACCCATGGCAGGATCACTTTGCACTTCGCGGGCATAATTAGGGCTGACCGTATTGATATTATCGGCAAACACAATACCGCTTTTTAAGAAACTGATTCCGCCGTAATATTCAAATTTTTCCGGTCTGTAATCTACCGGGTGGAAACCGGCCTTACGGAACGAAGAGTACGGATAATGGCCTTGATAGGCAATATTGTGAATGGTATACAAACAACGGGTGCGCGTATAAAAAGCATCTAATTTATAAACCGTTTTTAAATACGCGGGGATCAACCCGGTTTGCCAATCGTGGCAGTGAATCAAATCCGGACGGAAACCGATAAATTTACATCCTTCCAATACTGCGCGGGAAAAAAGAATAAACCGTTCATCATTATCCGCATATTCCCCGTCTTTGGTACGGTATAATTCCGGGCGGTCAAAATATTTACGGTTGCCCACAAAAAATACGAGCACATTTCCCCAGTTAATATAAGACAGGGAAACCTGTTCAATGCGGTCGCCGATAGGGATCAAATACACTCCGGGAACCACTTTGAGCGAAGAAACCCGCACAATATTGCGGTAATGCGGTAAAAATAAAAGCACTTTGTTGCCTTTGCGCGATGCAAATTGCTGGCATAACGCCCCCACCACATCTGCTAAACCTCCGGTTTTACAAAACGGAAAGGCCTCACTGGCCGCTAAAACGATATTCATACTTATTTTTCCTCCTCATTAGGATGCAAAACCGGTTGTTCCGGTTCTGCGGGTTGATTTTCTGGGGCAGCCGCCTGTATATCCGGCTGCGGTGTTTGGGCAACAGCAGTATCCTCCCTGGTAAAGAAATCACCGCGATTATAACTGTTGCGCGTAAAAAACGGATCCGCCGCCGAAGAATCTAACGTTTCCAAACGTTCCTCTGCCGGTAATTCCTCTAAAGGAATAATCGCCGGTTCTTCAAGAGGAGGCAACGGGTCGCCAAAAGGTAAATCTTCTTGTTTTTCGTGCAAATTCTTGGCAGCAAATGTTTGTAAATCGGGAAGTTCCGCTATTTTATTCAGCCCGAACATACGCAAAAATTCGTCGGTCGTACCATACACCATGGGCCGGCCGATTGTATCTTTTTTACCGACCACACGCACTAACGAACGCTCCAGCAGCCGTTCCAACGGACCGGCCACATCTACGCCGCGGATTGCTTCCATTTCGGCCCGCGTAATCGGTTGTTTATAAGCGATAATGGCTAGCGTCTCCAAGGCGGCATTAGAGAGTTTGGTAGTCATTTTTTCATTATATAACCGCCGGACCCAGCGGCCATATTCCGCCTTCGTTGCCATTTGAAAACCGCCCGCAATTTCCACAATTTGCACCGCTCTGTTTTGTGCAGTATATTCTTCTTGCAGTTGGCGGATAACTTCACGCACCTGCCGTGCATCCGTATTTTCAGCCACTTCCGCCAGACGGCTGGGACGAACCGGCCGATCTGTAATAAACAAAAGAGTTTCTATAATTTTCTTCAACTCTTCCGTTTCTACCAACTCGGTTTTTTCTTCCGCTTCCGTAGAATTATTTTCCGGTTCATTTACTTGTTTTTGTTCTTCCGTTTCCATAAATACAACTCCGGGGGTTAATTTGCTTGTCCATGCATCAGGGTTTTAAAATCTTTATCCTTATTTTCCGGGTTTAAGTAAATCCGGATCTGTCCTTCTTTTTCATCTTGCCGGGCTAACAATTTTTTAATTTTCATCAGTTCCAAAATAGCCATAAAGCAAGTAATAATTCCCCGCTTTTTTGTTTCCCCAACAAAAATATCATCCAGTAGTACCCACGTCCGCGTTTTAAGCATATCCACTACTTTTTGCATTTTGATTTCAATAGGAAACTCTTCTACCTTTAACAGTTCAATGCGTTTGCGTTCTTCCAAACGGTCAAAAGCGCGCTTAACAGCCGCCAACAAATCAAACATCTGCAGATTAAGCACTTTTTCCCCATTATCAAAAATGGGTGCCGCCCGATAAAATTTATCTTTATTTTCCTCTAATTTTTGATCTAAGAACTTACTGGCCTCTTTATATTTTTGATATTCTACCAGTTTAGCAATTAATTCTTTAGCCGGGTTAGGGCCTTCATCTTCCGTGGTGGGTGCTTGGCTGGGGAGTAACGTTTTGGCTTTAATTTGCATGAGCGTGCTGGCCATTACCAAAAACTCTCCGGCTACTTCCAAATTGAGTTCCTTCATGACGTTGAGATAATCTAAATATTGCCGGGTAATTTCGGCAATATTAATATCACACACATCTAAGTTATCTTTTTTGATGAGGTGCAATAACAGGTCCATCGGACCTTCAAATACGTTAATATGCACATTCATCGCAGCCGGCGGATTTAACATACACCCTCTATTTAATCACTTTCATCGCCCGTTTTACTTGCGCCAGTGTTACGGCAGCAGAGGCGCGGGCGGCTTCGGCTCCGTTTTTTACAATTTGTGCGATTTGCGCTTTATCACTTTCAAAAATTTTACGGCGTTGCGCAAATTCCGTCAGTTGCAGTTCCATATATTCAAACAACTGTTTTTTACAGGCCACGCAACCTAAAGCCCCGGCCTTACATTCTTCGCACCGTTTTTGATAGTCCGGGTTATACACTTTATGAAAAGCATATACCACACATCCGTCCGGATTGGCGGGATCGGTGGCTTTTTTCTTATTCGGGTCCGTAAACATGGACATTACTTTCTTGCGCACACTGTCAATATCTTCGCCCAAATCAATCGTATTATGATACGATTTAGACATTTTATGTCCGTCCAATCCCGGCATAACCGTAATTTCGGTAAACAGCGGTTTGGGTTCTACAAAAATGTCTTGCGTATGATAAATTTCGTTAAAACGGCGTACCAAATCGCGGGCGATTTCCACGTGGGCAGTTTGATCCTTGCCTACCGGGACCAGCCCGGCTTTGTGAATCAAAATATCAACAGCCATCAGAACGGGATACCCTAAAAATCCGTATACGGAAATATCTTCATCCGCTAACCCTTTGACACGTTCGGCCAGCGGTGTATTTTCGTCTCCTTTAAGTTGCCCGGCATATTTACGGGCCAACAATTCGTTTAATTGGTCTTTATAAATCGGGTTTCTAAGCAGCCACCCCAAAGGAGTGATCATCCCCAACAGCGTATTGAGTTCGCTGACTTCCGGCACGTCCGATTGAATAAATAAATTGGCTTTTCGCGGGTCTACTCCGGCAGATAACCAATCAATAAGCATTTGTTCGCTATTCGTGGCAAGATCTTCCGTATGTTTATAAGCCGTAGTAAGGGCGTGTAAATCGGCCACAAAGAAAAAGCATTTGTATTTATCTTGCAACGTTACAAAATTTTTCAGTGCCCCATGGAAATTACCCAAATGTAACTTGCCCGTCGGGCGCATTCCGGATACCACAATATCAGCCATAATCAACTCCTATAAAATTTTACTGAGTATGCTTAAAATAAAATAAGCCGGCGGCAAAATAATATATTTCACCACTCCGGTTAAAATCAGCCCAATTACAATCCACATGCCATACCGGGCAAAAAGGCGGTCGTACGCAACCGCACTGCGTACCGGCAGTAACGCCGCGACAATGCGCCCGCCGTCTAACGGAGGAACCGGCAATAAATTAAAAACCGCTAACATAACATTGACCAGAACCCCGTACTGTAAAATGGTAAACGCACTTTTAACCGTGTCGGCAGACAGGCGTCCGCTGACAAGCAGCACTCCTTTTAAAGCCAACACACACAATACTGCTAAACATAAATTAGCGGCCGGCCCGGCTACTGCCACTTTGCCCATATCTTTACGGGGCGAAGCAAAACGCAAAGGATTAACCGGCACCGGTTTTGCCCATCCAAACATGGGCCACCCCATCAGGGCACAAAGGGCAGGGATCGCAATCGTTCCCATCGGGTCAATATGAGGAAGCGGATTTAAGGTAAGCCGTCCGCTAAAGTAAGCGGTATCATCCCCCAAGTAATAAGCAACGAGCCCATGGGCAAATTCATGCACAATCACAGAAAAAAACAAAATGGGTATAAGCGCAATAATTTCCATATACGGTTATTGTAGCAATTTATCACCACCCTTGCACGCGCGTGCACACGTACGGAGGAAGACTTCTTCCAATTGTTGAAGATCCTGAATCAAGTTCAGGATGACTTTTTGATTTATCTTAACAACCCGTTGATCGCTCGAACCTTAACGGAACCCCGTGCCTAGCACGGGGTTTTCACAACACAAAAAAATCCCGGCTCATTTACGGGCCGGGATTTTCTATTCACTGAACCAAATTAGGGCTCTATCAGTAGTGAGTCTCCTCTGTGGTCGTTCCGCACCATTCCCACCGGACATTTTTCTAGATAGCCAGTGCTAATGGGATTGGTGCCCGGGTTCAACGTTTTTTTGTCAGCAAACGGATTACTTTCACTTTCCTGACATGTGGCATAAGCCAATATATACAGTTGGTACCTAACGTTACCTTGCCAACATCTTTTACCAATTGTTGGCCAGCCGCTGACGAAATATTTCTTACTGGGGTCACAAGTAGAACATTCCACGCCACCATCTTTAAACTCACATCCTGTCGGCTTGCCCAAATACCACCCGTCGTGCTCTAGAATGAAAACTTCATCGGTGTCTGGGTATGACCCGTACCAGGGTCTCGTTTGTACTTCACTTGAATTGCAGTCCACAGCATCAAAACCAGGAGGACGGTCTCCGTATCCGAGGTTGAAGGTTTTTCCTTCGCAGTACGCTAAGGGGGACAACCACCGTTTTTTTGTTGTTTCAGTTGGATTAGGGGTTGAACTCGCCGTGTTTCCAGCACTTTTCAGCAAATATTGATTGGCATAACTGGAATTGTTTGCATTCAACGGTGTTTGCTTGTTCACCGCCCATACTAATGTGTTTCCCGGTTGCCGATTTTCGTCGAAGTCAATTTTTGCCGTATTTGTAATATTCATATTCGTCGCTCCGGCACGGTTCACCGTTAACGTTTGGCCATTACCGTATAACGTCCCGTTTACTACCAGGG
>CADBIY010000021.1:0-19077 GCA_902794895.1 Candidatus Avelusimicrobium vaccinum
GGCGCCTACTTTCAATTCCTTCGCACGAAACTCCGGCGTACTTCCACTTAACGTCCCGCCATTTAGATTCACCGCGCCCAACTGGGAATTCCCTTCCAAATTAATCGGGCCTGTTTGGTATAATGTTACCTGCTGCGCCGTCGCTCCTTCATGCGATTCTACTTGCGAAAAAGACCCTACCGGTCCCGACATAGTAGTTACAAAGGTCAACTGCTCAGCCCCGGCAAAAGGGCTTATTGCTATCACACCGATCATCCATAAAAATTTTTTCATAAACACACCTCTTAAAAATAAAATCCTTTCTATTATAGTATAATGTTTTTTTAAAAAAAACAAGATATTTTCTGCGATTTTTAAATAGAATTAAAAAATCTTAAAATGTAATTTTAAATTTGATAAAATAAGGCCAAGGAGTTTGCCATGAGCCAATCTTTTTTATCCCTTGATTTTTATGGAAATGAGATTATTGCCGCGTTGGCTTTATTAGACGAAGAAACCGGCACGCTCCGCTTGCGCCATGTATTTCGCCAGCCGTGCCGGGCTTTTGCGGGAGCACTGGTGCGGGATATGGAAGGCGCTTGCCATGAATTAGGCGAACTTTTTAATAAATTGGGGGATTATACGCCCCAAGATCCTACCGTAGTAGTTGGCTTGCGCGGACCGTTTTTATCGTATAAACGCTCCAGCGGGTTTAAATCCGTTGATTCCCGTAACCGCATTATCGGTAACCGCGAAATTGATGCCGCTATTCATAATTCGGTCCCGACCAGTTTAAGTGATACCCTGGAAGTAGTTGATATTTTACCGCAAACCTACACGATTGACGGAAATGTGGGGATTATTAACCCAAAGGGGATGTCCGGCTTTACCTTGGAAGTAGAAACTTTTTTATCTTGTGCTTTAAGCACCCATTTACATACGCTGGGACATGTGTTGGCCGCCTGCGGCTGCACCGATTATCAGGAACTCCCGTCTATTATTGCTTTGGGCGAAACCGTCATTAAAAATGACGAAAAACAAGCAGGAGTTTTGCTGTTAGATATTGGGCAAACCCATACTTCTGCCGTGATGTATCACCGCGGAACGCTGGTAGATGCGTGGGAATTACGGTTAGGGCATGACACGGTGATTAACGCCGTGGCCGATCTGTTACAAAATGATTTACCGACCGTGCGCGATCTTTTAGCCCAGTATGAACCCGGAAGTGATGAAATTATGGATGACGTACTGGAAGATGCCCAAATTAAATTATTACAAATGATTAAAAAAGAACTCTTGGAGCATTCACTCCTTTATTTAAAGCATCCCGCTACGTCTTGCATTATATGCGGAGAACGGACGGATAAATCTTTTCAAAAAATGCTCAAAAAAGTGTTTGGCCTGCGTAAAATACGTCCGGGGTCCGTTGACCATTTTATGACAGATTGTGCCGAAGATGCCCCGGCCGCCGCCGGAGCGATTTCGCTATTACATCACGCACTGGAGCGCGAGCAAAACCGATTGGGAATTTCGCACCCCAAAGAGACGGGGCTTATCGACGGAATTTTAAATAAATTAGGGCTTAACCAACTGTTCCAATAAAACGCTTACTTGGTAAGGTTCAACGCGGCACACAAACGCTTTTCTCTAACGGAATGGGAGCCAAAACTGTTCATACGTGGTGGTAGTTCCTCTGCCGGTAGAAACTCCCCCCATTTGCAAACAAATTTTCCGCGCGAGGGGATAGGCATCATCAGCACGACAGATATGGCGCTGGGTCTCAGAGTAATTTCCAAAAAAGCCCAAACCTGTATTGGGAATGCTACAAGCCACAATATTGTTGCTCATTAACGTGCAACCTCCCCAAGAATAGTAAACAGTATTTGTCGTAGAACTTTTGCCGGGCGGCAATACAATATCCAAATCGGCCCAGTTAGTGGTGTACACGCCGTTTTCGATGTGATACAAACGCTCTGCTTGCACGACACTGGTTCCTAATATAATTGCTTGTTGAAAACGCGCTTTGGTAACCGCCAATTGATATTGCGGAAGCGCTACTGCCGCCAAAATGCCGATAATAAGCACCACAACTAATAACTCTATCAGTGTAAAACCTAAAAGGCCCGTATTTACATTTTTCATAACTTCTCCTTGGGTTTTGATTCAAATAACGAAAACAGTATACAAAAAAACGAAAGTCAAGTTATATTTGATTTTTCGAAGAAGAAAATGAGTGAAAAAGTGATTATGCAAATAAATGTCATGCTGAACTCGTTTCAGCATCTTCCACGCTCCGTCGTTTCGAACAACAAAAATCACAACATGCGTTGAAGATCCTGAAATAAATTCAGGATGACTTTTTGATTTATCTTAACAACCTGTTCATCCGTTGAACCTTACCGGAACCCCACGCTTGGCTGAAGGTTTTCTCACACAATAAAATACCCCACAGAGCGTTGCGGGGTATTTTAAATTAGGCTTCTTCTTCTGCCTCATTAGCACGTTCGGTGCGTTTACGCAATAAGTGCGACAAAATTTTCTTTCGCAACCGAATAGAAACAGGGGTAATTTCCACCAGTTCGTCCGGCGCAATATATTCTACCGCCTGTTCCAAACTCATTTGCCTCGGCGGGGTTAATACATACGATTCATCACTGGCTTTACTACGCATATTGCTTAAATGTTTGGCCTTGCACGGGTTAACCACTAAATCGTTGGAGCGTGAATTTTGCCCCACAATCTGCCCGGCATATACTTTAACACCCGGCCCTAAAAACAGTTCGCCGTTGGATTCCAAGGCATACAAAGCATAGGGAGTGGTTTCGCCGTCTTCTTTAGCAATCAGCACTCCGTTGTGGCGCAAATCCGGCAGATTTACCTTCGGATAGTAACCGTGAAAACTGTGATGCATAATCCCGGTACCGCGCGTATTTGTTAAAAAGTCATTTTTAAATCCCAACAAAGCACGGGATGGAATAATATATTCTAAACGTAAGCGGTCTTCCCCTTCCGCCACCATATTTTCCAACTTGGCACAGCGGGTACCGATAAGGGTAAATACCGCACCCTGAAATTCACTGCGAATATCCAAAATTAAATATTCCATCGGTTCTAAAATTTGGCCGTTTTCTTCCTTATACAACACTTCCGGAGAAGATACCGCCAGTTCAAACCCTTCGCGGCGCATATTTTCAATTAAAATGGTTAAATGTAATTCCCCACGGCCGTACACTTTAAATTTACCTTCGCCTTCCAATTGTTCCACTTTTAAACCCACATTGGTTTGCGCTTCTTTTTCCAAGCGGTTTTTTAAGTGGCGGCTGGTAACAAATTTGCCTTCTTTACCGGAGAACGGACTGTCATTGACCATAAAATCCATAGACATCGTAGGTTCATCAATGGCAAGCGGCGGCAACGGATTAAGCGCATCCGGGCGGCAAATCGTGTCCCCCACATCCACGCCTTCCAACCCAGCAATAGAAACAATATCCCCTGCCTGAGCAGTTTCTACTTCCACTTTTCCAAGGCCTAAATACCGTTCAATTTTAGCCGCTTTGGCTTGGCTGACCGTCCCGTTTTGGTGCATCAGCGCCACTGGCTGACCTTTTTTAATCGTACCGGCTAAAATGCGGCCAATCCCCACATGGCCCAAAAAATTATTGTAATCTAACATGGTTACCTGCATTTGAAGCGGAGCATCTAACTGTGCTTGAGGGGCAGGTACATGCGATAAAATGGTATCTAAAATCGGCGCAATATCTTTCCCCTTTTCTTCCATTTTTAGGCTTGCCCAACCGGCCCGGCCGGAAGCGTAAATAATCGGGAAATCAAGTTGTTCATCTGTAGCGCCCAATTCCATAAACAAATTAAACACTTCATCTACTACTTCGCTAGGGCGGATATGATCGCGGTCCATTTTATTGATTACAACAATCGGCCGTAACCCTAACGCCAATGCTTTACGAAGTACAAACCGCGTTTGCGGCATGGGGCCTTCCACCGCATCCACCATTAAAATAGCACCGTCCACCATACGCAGAACCCGCTCCACTTCGCTGCCAAAATCGGCATGGCCGGGAGTATCTACAATGTTAATGGTATGCCCTTTATACCCAATGGAAGTACATTTGGCTAAAATAGTAATACCGCGTTCCCGTTCCAACGGATTAGAATCCAGCACGGTATCTTGGGCTTGATCTTCTTTTACTTTAAATTCTCCGGCAAATTTTAAAAGAGAATCTACCACTGTTGTTTTGCCGTGATCAACGTGGGCGATAATGGCTACATTGCGAACGTCTTGACGCGTGTTATTCATAATTCTATATTCCTAATTTGTTCCATAAAAACACCCGTATACATACGGGTGCGTATGAAATGACCTGGTTTATTTAATTATATTTTAGTATTTTTTGAGCACTCTTGCTTAAAAACTCTTTAAAAGACGTTAAAAAATTCTATAATTAAGTATATGGAACGACTGATTGAAATGGTTTGTGTACTGGCGGTTTTGTATGCCGGTTATGCTTTAGGAATGAAACGGTGGAATTATACTTCGCAAGCCGACCGGGAAAAACGGCGCACCCAACTTAAAACTTTAGGATTAAGCAATACCTTCTATTTTATACATGCGGGAACGCTTTTCTTCCTCATCCTATGTAGCGGCGGAACCTTTGTATTTTATTGGATCTACCAGCAGTGGAAAGCCATTTTGCAAGGCTTTAAACGCTTAGACGGAACCCCTCTTCCAAAAGGTCCTTTTATCCGTACCTTAGGTTGCTTTATCACTTTTTATTCTTTAGGCGGTATTATTAACAGAACCTGCGAATATATGCGTAAACCCATCTCCTGGTCCCCTGTTTGGTGGGGAACCTTGTGGTTGGGAGGTCTGTTTACATTACTTTTATGCGACGATATTTCACTACGACTGTTTGGAGCCTTTCTATTTTGTTTAGCCCCGACTATTTATCAACGAAGGCTCAACCTCTTGCCCAAAAAACCGCTTCCAATTACCCCTAAGCCAAAAGAACTCATTGCCGCCGCATTCGGATTAACTCTGTTTTTGGGACTTTGCATAACCGTCCGTATGATAACGATCCACTCATAAAAAAGCGGACCCTCTATCGGATCCGCTCTTTGCATTGGCTCAATTTTTTTAAAGGCCTTTCATACTTTCATACGTTTGTACTTCTTCCAAACGGCTACTGGAAAAAACCAAATCTTTCGATAAATACTCCAGGTAGGCTTCCGGATCTAACACTTCCCCTTTCATCTGGTGATAAAGCAAGGGACGGTTCTGCTGCTCCGCAAGAGCCGATTTATATTTAATAAATTCTAATATTTCCAATGCGCTTAAATCATCCTCCGGATACAAGGTAACCGGTTGGCCGGCTACTGCAATAATTTCATGTTGCTCATTCATACAAAACACATTATCAAAACCTGTTTCCGGGAAAAACAATTTGATACGATGATCCGCTAATTGAAAGGGAATTTTCTGTTCCCGAGCCTGTTTCCACAGCAAGGCCGCCGAAGCCGTAGAAAATACAGGATCGCCTTCCTTAATGGCAAATTGAAACACTTTTGTTTCCGGATTGGCTGTAATGAGCAATTGATGTTGGGCCGCTAACAATAAATCACGCCCGACCGGCGAATATATGGGATATTTCGTCCATACTAAACCATTAAAAGAAACTTCTACCCGCGCCACAGGGTCTTCCACAATACGAGCCAAAACGCCTTGCTTTCCCAATACCGTGGATAAATAGAGATTTTCCCGGTGAAACATTTGTATTAACGGACCAAAATTCTTGGCTAGCGCTTGTCCGCGGCTACGATTTAAAGACATCCAACGGTTTTCTTTTAAGTTCATCACTAACACATCTTTAGGCCGCTTACTGTTTCCTTCAACGGCAACTACTAAAAAACCATATTGATTTTTTTTTGCACTCAAAAAAGCCTGTTCAACCGCTTGTTTAGCCGACATTCCACTTATCACCGGACGAGAGGCTATTTCAAGAATATTTTTTATAGAAGGGACAAAGCTTCCCTCAAACTTAGTTCCCGGTTCAAAGGAATTCTCTAACCAATGACTCCAATCTTTTTGTAAAAACGGAGAATGTTGCGAATACTCTTTCCACTGGACAGAAAAAGAATCTGCAAAAAACCCGGGGGTTTTTAATTGGGTCCATGCGGTAAGACGTTCAGCCTTCGGTAACGATTGCACATAAGGAAGAGAAAGCACTTTCGGAGTTGTAACCGTATGGTTAAGTAACTTTTCAATATGCAAAGAAGCCGGAGAAACATTATTTTCCACCGCACGCAACCCAAATTCTAAATTTTTTCCAATACGAAAATTCCTTTTCATGTTTGTTTTCCCTAGTTTTTCTAAACGCATCAAATAGGTCTTTTGGGCATATACGTGGGAATAAGTACATCCAACGATAAAACCTATTATAGCAATTAATATTTTTATATTATTTAACATATTTTATGGAAATAGAAACGGCTTTTTAATATGCAAATTCAAATCATTTTTTTGGTGCAGGTTTCTGCTTTACCCGGGCACGGTACTCCAAGGCTTTACTACGATTAAATGAGATCCAACGGAAGGCTCTCTTTTCAGTAGAAAAAGTAATATCCAAAATAAATATATCTTTCGGTCGGTTTTCATTACCTAATAACCTCACCACAAAAAAACCGTTTTGTATCTCTTGAGATTGTGCAAATGCATCTTTTACGGCTTGTTCACACGTAACCGGATGTTTCACCGGGGTTGAAGCCATCTGGCGAATTTCTTCAAAACTCCGCACAAAAGTTCCTTCTGCAATTTCACCACTTCCAAAAGCCGCTTCTAAAACAACTCCAATACTGCCTTTAGACGTATGAGTCTTTAAAGCAAACCGTTCCCATGCGTCCGGAAAATTGATGTTAAATCCCGGGAAAAAATCCGGAGCAGATTTCGTAATAAATTGATGGGCAATGAGGCGACTGATTTTATTTCCCAAAAATTGAGTATTTTGCCTAATTTTTAAATATTTTTGTTGTGCAGAACTCCCCACAACAGAAGTTCCCTTCGGCAAGAGGCTTTCTCTCCCAATAATTTGCGAAGATCCCACATACAAAAGCCCTCCCCGTCTAAGGGCCTCTTCAAAGGAACGGCCTGTCCCCGAAAGTATTCTTGATGTTTGTAAGGAAGTACGCACAACGGGTAGTTGTGCAAACAGAATACCGGGCATGAACAGGCATGCGATTACAAATATATGTTTTTTATTCAATAAGCAGTTCATAAAGTTAATATGTAATCCTTTAGTATATTGTATGTAAAAACATAAGAAACTTCCATAGATCAAAAGGCCTATATAAAGTTAGGTCTTTCTAACAGTATATCATTTTCCCACAAAAAACGGCGCGGAGAAAAAATCTACCGCGCCGTTTCAAGAATTTTCAAGCCTTATTTGGCTTCGGCTACGGCTACCGCTACGGCCACCGTTGCACCTACCATCGGGTTGTTTCCCATACCAATTAAGCCCATCATTTCCACGTGGGCCGGAACGGAGGAAGAACCCGCAAATTGAGCATCACTATGCATGCGGCCCATGGTGTCGGTCATACCGTAAGAGGCAGGACCGGCGGCCATATTGTCCGGGTGCAAAGTGCGGCCTGTACCACCGCCGGAAGCAACGGAGAAATATTTCTTACCGTTTTCGGTTGCCCATTTTTTATAGGTACCGGCTACCGGGTGTTGGAAGCGGGTCGGGTTGGTGGAGTTACCGGTGATAGATACGTCCACCCCTTCGTGGCGCATAATGGCTACGCCTTCATTCACATCATCCGCCCCGTAGCATTTTACTTTAGCGCGGTCCCCTTCGGAGAAAGATTTTTCGCTTACAATTTTGAGGTTTCCGGTTTTATAGTCATATTCGGTTTCTACAGATGTAAAACCGTTAATGCGGGAAATAATGTACGCCGCATCTTTACCTAAACCGTTTAAAATTACGCGAAGCGGTTCTTTGCGCACTTTGTTAGCGGTGCGGGCAATACCGATAGCCCCTTCCGCCGCGGCAAAACTTTCGTGGCCGGCTAAGAAGCAGAAGCATTTGGTTTCTTCGCGCAGTAACATGGCACCCAAGTTACCGTGGCCCAAGCCTACGGCACGTTGGTCCGCCACAGAACCGGGAATGCAGAAGCTTTGAAGCCCCACACCGATTTTTTCAGCCGCTTCGGCGGCAGTTTTTACGCCGGATTTAATAGCGATCGCCGCACCTACGGTGTACGCCCAAACGGCGTTTTCAAAAGCAATAGGTTGGATGCCTTTTACAATGGCTTCCACATCAATTCCTTTTTTCGTGCAAATTTCCTTGGCTTCTTCCAAGGAGGCGATTCCGTTTTCTTTCAAAACGGAGTTAATTTTTTCAATTCTTCTTTCGTATCCTTCAAACGTTACCATAACATTTTTCTCCTTGGGTTACTCTTTGCGCGGATCAATTACTTTGACGGCTTCGTCAAAGCGGCCATATTTATTCACGTTCTTTTCAAACGCGGTCTTCGGATCTTCGCCTTTCTTGATGGCGTCCATCATTTTGCCCAAGTTGACAAATTGATATCCAATGATTTCGTTGTTTTTATCCAAACCGATTTTGAGCACATACCCTTCGGCCATTTCCAGGTAGCGGGCCCCTTTGGCTTCGGTACCGTACATAGTGCCGATTTGGCTGCGGTGGCCTTTACCCAAGTCTTCCATGCCGGCACCAATCGGTAAACCGTCATCCGAAAAAGCACTTTGCGTGCGGCCGTAAACAATTTGCAAGAAAAGTTCGCGCATGGCGGTGTTGATAGCATCGCAGACAAGGTCGGAATTTAACGCTTCCAAAATGGTTTTGCCGGGCAAGATTTCCGCGGCCATAGCGGCGGAGTGAGTCATGCCGGAGCAACCTAAGGTTTCTACCAAGGCTTCCTTAATAACACCTTTTTTTACGTTCAAGGTAAGTTTGCAGGCACCTTGTTGCGGGGCACACCAACCTACACCGTGTGTTAAACCGCTAATATCGGTAATTTGTTTGGCTTTGACCCATTTTCCTTCTTCGGGAATCGGGGCCGGTTCGTGCTTGGCGCCTTTGCAGACACAGCACATGGCTTGTACTTCAGGGGTGCATTTTTCGCAGCTCATGAATTCTCCTATACAAAAAATAAATCTTCTTATATATTTTAGCAAATTTTAGAAAAGTCATTCCTTTTTAATTGGCATATACCAAAACTCCCGGTTTTAAAAACCGGGAGTTTTAAAACAGAACATCCTGTAACTAAGACGGCCTGATGAAAGCCAGGGCTTCTTGGGCGTTGTTAATCTTTCCTTGCCACTGTGCCCGACGGATTTTTTCCAACGCTTGCGATATTTTCCGTCCGGTTAATCCTAATTCTTTCAATTCTTGCCCGCGCAGGACACAAGGTTCCAAAGCGCATGGCGGCAACTGCGGAGCAACCGCCGTTAAAATTTGCTTTTTAAACGGAGTAATCGCAGTCAGCGGGCTCATCTGCTCTTCCCAAATTTTCCAGGCACCTAAAATTTCATGATTTTGGGTTGCCGGCAAATGCAAACTGCGCACAAAGTCCCCTCCGCTTTCACCCAGCAAACAAGCCAATACGCCAAGGCGTTGCGGTGCCCCTTCCACCCGAAGCAAAGCAGGGGTCCAGGTAAGCCCGGGCCAGGCAAATTTAAGAAGGTCATATTTATCCATCAGCGCAAAAATTTCTTTCACACGTTGTTCCTCTAAAATTTTGACGAACTCGGTACTAAAGCGGTCCCGTGTTAACAGTAACGGGTATTCTTCTTTTACGGCCGTGCGCAATAACCGTTCCGTTTTAGGAGCCAACTTCCAACCAAAACGCCCCGCAAAACGTACCGCCCGATACATACGGGTAGGATCATCCAAAAAACTTTTTTCATGCAAGATACGTACAAGCCCGTTATCTATATCCTTTTGGGCTCCAAAAGGATCGTACAGTTTCCCAAACGTATCCGGATTGATGGAAAAACACCACGCATTGGTGGTAAAATCACGCCGGAACAAATCATCTTTAATATTCGGGCTCGGCTCTACCGAAGGCAAACAGCCCGGATACGGGTAAGATTCCTTGCGCGTACGCACCATATCTAGTTTCAGACCGTTTGCAAGATCTACCCGATATGTGTAAAAACGGGAAAATTTGTGTTTATCCCCACCCCAGCGCTTGACACAAAACCCCGCTACAGACTCTTGATTTCCGCTGAAGGCCAAATCAATATCCAGCGTATCTTTTTTTAGGTAAAAATCGCGAACGGCTCCTCCTACTACCCAGGCCTTTAACCCTAATTTACTGGCGTAAGTGCCAACCGCAAACAGTTTGTCTTTATATTTTTCCGGTATCATAATGTAAGCGGCAAATCTGCCCCCTCCTGGCTCATGTGATCCACAAAATTGCGCAGCAGTTTACTTTTCAGCCCGCCTTGTAGCACTTTGCTTGCGGTCACAGCGTAGGAGTTAGCCTCTTTACCACCGGCAGGAGCCGGCACATAATACGGGAAATGGTGTTCCCGGGCATAAGACGGTTTTAACCGTATCACCCCAAAACCTTGCGCCGCAGCAGAGGCTGCTACCGCTTCGGATTCAAATGAGTTAATTTCTTCTTCCTGCAGGATGGATTTTAAAGCATCCAATCCAAACACAGAAACTGGGGGATAATCCATATGCAACTGTTTTAAGAGCGTATTTTTGATAATCCCGTAATCATGTTGCATACGCTTAAGCAGTTCCGGTTCTTTTTCACGGTCTTTTTGGGAAAATACAAAGACCAAAAGTTCCGCCGGAGCATCAAAATAAATCAAATCACCGTCATGGTGAAAAAAAGTTCCGCATTCCGGGCATTGCACAAGGTTGAGTTCTCCACCCAGAACGGCAGATTTCAAATCGGGATCTTGATCTGCACTGACAATGGACCAATAATCCACTTCAAAAGGTTCACAATCATGCGGGCAATGGGCTTGCCCTTGGTTTTTTATCGATTTCATATTTATGTTATACCAAAAAACTAATTCAAAATTCTACTATTTCTGCCCCATTATTTTGGATTAGATTCCGTGGATATAAGAAAGTGATGCACGTTCAGTTTCAAATTTTGCTAAAATAAATTTATTGCCCCGTTAGCTCAACTGGATAGAGTACTGGTCTTCGGAACCAGTGATACGGGTTCGAATCCCATGCGGGGCAATAAAAATGAAAATCACCTATCCGGGTGATTTTTTGTTTTTATCCCGCAAGCAAGCAAACTGCTTTGCTTGCGTTGGGATGAGAAAGCCGCAGCCTTATGCGAGTTTGCGTGCGAACTTGTGAGCCGCAAGGCGAGCATGGCGAGGCGGGGCCGCGAGCGGCGAGGGTCAACGAGCCGACTTGTGGCCGAATCCCATGCGGGGCAAAATTTTCTGTGTAAAACGCTTTATTTCGTTGTTGCTCACGCGGGCGGATACCTCCGCGCTACTGCGCGAGTCCCTACAGTATACCTTCCTTGTTCGCGCCTAGAAATAAGGCGTTTTTCTTTGAAAATAATTTTTAGTTTACGGACAAAAACCGCGAGGCCCGGCCTGGAAGAAATTTCCGTCAGGAAATTTACTGAAGGGGAATCCCATGCGGGGCAAAAATAAAAATCATCCGTCAGGGTGATTTTTTGTTTCTTCCGGAAAACTACGAATCGTTGTATCGGGTTATAAAAAATTTGCTACAATAGAAATATCTTAATGCTGTAAGGAGATCCCTATGGGTGGACATTCACACTGGGCCGGTATTAAACACAAAAAGGCCCTCGTAGACGCCAAAAAAGGCAAAATTTTCACAAAAATTTTACGCGAAATCACGATTGCCGCTAAAATGAGTGGCGGCAACCCGGACCAAAACCCGCGCCTGCGTAAAGCCATGGACGACGCTCGCGCCGCCAATATGCCGTTAGATAACATGAAACGCGCTATTATGAAAGGTACCGGTCAATTACCGGGCGTTTCTTACGAAGAAATCACGTACGAAGGGTACGGCCCCGGTTCCGTAGCCGTTATCGTGGAATGCACCACCGATAACAAAAACCGCACGTTCTCCGAAATTCGCAAAATTTTTACCAGCCACGGCGGTTCTATCGGAACAGCCGGGTGCGTGTCTTACATGTTTAAGAGCAAAGGTTTAATCGTCGTTAAAAAAGAAGATATTTCCGAAGACGATTTAATGAACTTGGCGCTGGAAGCCGGAGCGGAAGATGTGCGCACCGCCGGCGATGTATATGAAGTAATCACCAACCCGGATATGGCCGAAATTGATGCAGTTAAAAAAGCCATTGAATCCAAAGGAATTACTCCCGAGTCGGCTGATTTAACCATGCTCCCGGATACGGAAGTAAACATTACCGACGAACACACGGCAGAAACGTTAATGAAAATGTTGGAAGCGTTGGACGATCACGACGATACAAAAAACGTGTACGACAACTCCAGCATTGACGAAGCCGTTGCCGCCAAACTCAACGCTTAATAGAGGACTCCTTGACGGAAAAACTAACCACCGTTTTAGGGATTGACCCCGGTTTAGACAGAACGGGATGGGCTATTTTAACACGAAATGCCCGTTCCGTTCTTTCTTTGCGCGCATGCGGACTTTTGCATACCGAGGCCGGGCAAGACTTACCCAAACGGTTAGATTATATTTATCAAGAACTGACAAAAATTCTGCAAACGTATCAGCCGGACCAAGTAGCCATGGAGCAAAACTTTTTTTTAAAACGTGCTATTACCATGGCTAATACCGTCATGACGCGCGGGGTCATTATTTTAGCATGCGAGCAAGCCGGCAAGCCTATTTTCTTTTATCCCCCCAAGCGCGTAAAACTCATGATTTGCGGCACGGGAACGGCTGATAAAAAACAAGTGCAGCGCATGGTGCAACTGACCCTTCATTTAGACAAAGCCCCCTCTCCCGATGATACCGCCGACGCAGTAGCCATTGGTATTTGCCATTTAAAAACGGCCCCGTTGGCCAACCAAATCAATCTAAAAGCCGCCTTCTTAGAAAAACTGAAAGCGGCGCGCGAACAACAAATTAAAAAGAAATAAAAAGGCCGTATTTCTACACCGCAAAAGAATAATTGTTTATTTGCTTGCAGGAGAACCGATCGCGTATGCTCGACATAACTCCCATCCGCGCGAATATTTATTAATGTTGGTATTAAAGAAGGCACAATCGTCCCCGTTGGACCATAAACCATAAGGCGCCAATGTGAGCGGATGTAACATCATGGGCCAAGGAACCGCCATCACGTAAATAGGGCCCTCATGTTGGGCAATGGTTTGCTTAATAAGCGGGTCAAAACGATAATGGTAGTACACATCCGGCAAGGAGCGGCGTTGGCGGGCCCGCTTTTGAAGCGATTTTGGATATTTCTCCACTTCAAAAACAATCCCCCCTACAAATTTTGCATCCGACGGGAAAAAAGGAGCCGCAAATGTCATAGGCTGCCCAAAAAACACAATCAGTGCATTCGGTTCTACCTGTGGCAACGCCGGATAAAAATGTACATAGGGCTTATGATCAAACGGTTCATGCCCCCAATCAGGAGAGACCGTTCCCAACCAACACAAGACCGCTAAAACAATACCCGCTACAACCCCTAACACAGGGCGCAACCAATGGCGCAAAATCCAAACAGCGAGCAATACACTGAACGCCTCTAAAATAACCACATACCGCAAAATTGAATATACTTGAAGCCACAACACATACGTAATCACAACCAGACCGGCTAATGAATAAATCATACGACCATCCCGAACCGACTTCCGTTTAAACCAAACTCCGATTCCTAACGCACACACTCCTAAATAACCTAATGCTAATCGCGGGTCCATGGTTGGAATCTCAGTCGAAAGTTTCGCTTCCTGATTCATCCAGTAAAACGGATAAAAAATCCATTGTAACGTATCGCGTGGAAAGAAACGGACATCTTTCCAGTTTTCGGGAGCAAAAAAAGGAGAGTGAAAAATACCATTAAAAAATGGAAATACCGGGTTTTGATATAACACCCATAAACGAAGCATAAAGTAACCGTCCGTTAGTAAAAATCCGCTTATTCCCCCTACAGCGAACCAGGCAAATTGCTTCCACGCATGCGCGGCACCTCGCAAATTAATACCCATTAAAACAGTTAAGGCCACTACAAACGGGGCGGATGTCATTTTCATTCCGGCGGTTGCTCCGGCGATCAATGCCATCAAAAAAGGTAACACATAGCCGGGACGCCCCTTCTGCAACCAGCGTAAGAATAAATACGCACTTACACTTAATAACGAAGCCGTAATCACTTCCCCGGTAGCCAGCCCTATTTGGGATAAAAACATACTGCCGCTGCAACCGGCCAACACGGTCAACCAACGATAAAATAATTCTTTTTTTGTCGGGAAAAATAATTGAGAAATTTTATAGATAAAAAAAGCAAATATTCCCCCTGGCAATGACCACAAAAACACTAATAGTTTTGGATAATTATTGAAGTATTTAATCCCTACGTAAAGAGGAACATCCAAGAGCGGATTAAAAAAAGTGTGGATGCCGGCCGGAATCACATCTTTTCCAAACCGGCCGGTAAAAAAAGCAAATGGATTATATAAATGGTAATTTAGCAAATCCCAATCTG
Source organism: Candidatus Avelusimicrobium vaccinum (assembly GCA_902794895.1). Taxonomy (GTDB): domain Bacteria; phylum Elusimicrobiota; class Elusimicrobia; order Elusimicrobiales; family Elusimicrobiaceae; genus Avelusimicrobium; species Avelusimicrobium vaccinum. The sequence continues at coordinate 14,680 of CADBIY010000021.1, forward strand.
CATCTTTTCCTAACAAAAGCCCATACCCGCCGCAAGCAACCATAAACAGAAGCAGTAAACAGAGATTTTTCCGCCAATTAATTCCACAAAGGCCAGAACCTATGATGGTTCTTAAATGACGCAATCCATCCCGCCAAGTACGTAGATGCGGTACATGGGCTCGGTCAGACGGACGAAGCAACACCGGAATTTCCTGATAACGCCATTGACACTGACTGGCCCGAATAAGCATTTCACTGGCGTATTCCATCCCCGGTTGACACAGGGACAACTCTTCGTATTTTTCACGCAAAAGAGCACGCATGCCGCCATTACAATCATATACTTCTATACCATGTAAAAACCGAAGTAAAAACGAAAGAGCCGGCGTTCCTATATAGCGGTGAAGCCAGGGCATAGCCTCTTGCGTTAACTTTTTCGTTAACCGGTTACCTAAAACCAGGTCAGCCTTGCCCTGTTCAATAGGAGCAATCAAACGGGGGATTTCATAAAACGGATACGAGCCGTCCGCATCTCCAAACACGACTATTTTGCCTTGCGCCGCACGGATACCTCCGTCTACCGCACTCCCGTACCCCCGCTTTTCCACCATAACCACGCGCGCACCCAGACGTATGGCCTCTTCACGGCTCCCGTCCGTAGAACCGTTATCAGCCACCACGATTTCATACGAAATCTTCAACGGATCGCACGTTTTTTTTATTTCGTCTATGACCCCTTTGAGGGAAAGTTTTTCATTTAAACAAGGCAAAACAATACTAAGTGTTATAGGGGAAGGCATCTTTTTCTTCTCCAAAATAAGGTTATTATTAGTATATGTTTTTAGGCATTTCTACGCAACATCATACCGGCAACATTTCGTTTCTGCTTATAAAAAGATACAATATAATATATGCAATTTATTGACTCTCACGCCCATTTAAATGATCCCGCTTTTGACCAAGACCGGGACCGTTTACTTTCCGACACTTTACCCCGGGCAGGTCTTTGCGCCAGTATCGAAATAGGTTGCTCCCCAAACGAGTGGCAAGAAGCCATTGATTTAGCGGAAAAATATCCTTCTTTGGTCGCAGCGGTATTGGGAGTCCACCCGGAATATGCCCCTTTATATAAGAAAGAATACTTGCCACGCTTACAAGCATTACTTAAACACCCGCAGGCCGTGGCAGTGGGCGAAATCGGGTTAGATTACACGTGTTTGGAAGAAAGTCCTAAACAAGGACAACAGAATTTATTTGTGCAAATGCTTGACTTAGCCAATGAAAATCAAAAGCCGATTGTATTGCATGTGCGCCGCGCAGGTGAAGACTTTGCGGCTTACGACGATTGCTTTGCTTTACTTAAGGAACATTTTAAGGGGAACACGCAAACCGATTTTCCGGGCGTATTACATTGCTTTTGTGCACGCTATGAAGAAGCCAAGCAGGCGCTTGATCAGGGGTTTTTGCTGGGCATTAACGGATGTTTTACGTACAAGAAAAATGACTATATCCGCGAAGCGATTAAAAAAGTAGGAGCCGACAAAATTATCTTAGAAACCGATTGCCCGTACTTATCTCCCCAAGGCAAACGAGGCCAACGCAATGATCCTTCTAACATTCCCTTAATTGCCACGTATGTTGCCGATTATTTAAATATTCCGCTGGAACAACTGGCCCAACTTACCACCAAAAACACAAAAGCATTGTACGGATTGCCTTAAATTTGTTATAGTTCCTATACAGTTTAAACGGTCTATAAAACTTAGGAGCAAACCATGTACCGGCTACGTTTTATTGTAGGACTGATTCTTTTGGCAGTTTCTTTACTTTTTACTGCTAAAGTCTTTCGCGGTGTTTTAACCATGATTCAACCGCAGCAAGCGCAAATTGCCACCGCCCCCTCCTATCGGCACCAAACAGAAAAGAATCTTTTCCGTACTATGTGGGCAAAATTATCCGCTAAAAAACAACATACCATCCAAAAAGATACTCCCCAAGCGGCCTCTTTATCTTACCCCCGGCATTTGACACAGTCCCCCGATAAGGAACCTCCTTTTTTTCAATTAATTAAAGAAGACCCCGCTGTTACTTTGAAAAATCCGCAACTTAGCGAAACTGAAAATATCCTGCTGACCCAATTTTTAGCAGAACAACGCGAAACAAATGCACAACTGGCCACAGACGTAGAGGCTCTTTTTCCCCCCGTTGCTTTCGGGCAAACCGTCCGCACCCTAACCAAGGCCGAAAATCTTTCTTACCGCAATGCCCAAACGTGTACTTCTATCCAACAATTCAGTAACCGTCAAAACGAAATTGACCAACAAACCGATAAACAATTAACCCATATTTTTGAACAATATAAGAAATCCTTTAATTATAAAAGCAAGATAGGCCCAAGCGATTGGAAAAACTTTTATCAGGGAGTCAACAATTTCCGTAAAGCACAAAACCAGTAACGGATGCTATACAAAAAAACGAACCGATTTTAGATGTATTATTTTATATCCAGGAGAACAACCTTATGAGAATGATTGATGTGATTATCAAAAAACGCAGTGGAAAAGTACTCACGCAAGACGAGTTTGATTTTGTATCGCAAGGGGCCGCTAAAGGAACGATCCCGGATTACCAACTCTCTGCATTCTTAATGGCCTGTTTTTTAAATCCGTTAAATGACAAGGAAACAGCCATGCTGACTAAAGCCATGGCACATTCCGGAGCGCGGCTTGATTTTTCGGCCACGAAACTTCCTAAAGTAGACAAACATTCTACCGGTGGCGTGGGGGACGGAATTTCCATGGCATTAGCCCCGTTAGTAGCGTGTGCCGGAGTAGCCGTACCTATGATGAGCGGACGCGGACTGGGCCACACCGGAGGGACACTGGACAAACTGGAATCTATGAAAAATTTTGAAGTACGGGTTCCGGTCAATTTAATTTATCGCCAAATCAAAAAATTAAATGTGTGTATGTTCGGCCAAACGAAAGATTTGGCTCCGGCCGATAAAAAATTATACTCCTTGCGTGATGCAACCGGCACCGTAGAAAGCCGCCCCTTGATCGTGGCGAGTATTTTATCTAAAAAATATGCGGAAGGCGTAGACAGTTTACTGATGGACGTTAAATATGGGTCCGGTGCGTTTATGCAAAAGTTGGAAGACAGCCGGAAATTGGCGCACTCCCTCGTAAGTACTGCCAAACTGCTAGGACTTAAATGCCGGGCACTTATTACCTATATGGACCAACCGCTCGGCCGCGCTATCGGCAACGGCAATGAAATGATGCAAACCGTCCTTATTTTAAAAGGCGATAAACAACTCGCCCCTGATTTTTATGAACTACTCCTGGAAGAAGCCGTTAATATGTTGCTCCTCAGCGGAAAATACAAAGATGCTAAAAAAGCACGTGCTTTGCTAGAGGAAAAGATTGAAAACGGCGAAGCCGCCGCTAAACTGCGCGAAATGATTAAGTGGCAAGGGGCCAGCCCGGAAGCGATTGATAACCCGACCAAATACTTTAAACCGGCCAAACTAAAATATGAACTCAAAGCCGACAAAAACGGTTATGTGGAACATATTGATGCAAAAACAGCCGGCATGGCCGGGGTTCTTTTAGGAGCCGGACGGAACACCATGGAAGATAAAATTGACTACGGAGCCGGGATTTGGTTACACAAGAAATCCGGAGATGCGGTAAAAAAAGGCGACGTAATTGCCGCCCTTTATGCCAGCGATAAAAAGCGGTTGGAAACCGGTGTGGAATTATTTAAAAAAGCAGTCAAATTATCAGCTAAAAAACCGGCGCCGTACAAAATTGTTAAAGAAGTAATTAAATAAATTACAAATAGGTAAAAACAGCCCCGGGCAAAATCCCGGGGCTGTGTTATTTTAAGAACCAAGTTCAATTACCCAACGAGAATCCCCACTGGCAAGGGCTTCGCAAATTTCTTTTCCTTTGTCATTCTCATGAAGGTATCCGCAATGGTAAGTAGTAGGACTATTTGCCGTATTTATGATAATTGTAGATTCCCCTCCCATTTTATCAGCATGCGTCCACAGTACAATCTGTCCGTTAGCATACACTATGGCTGTCCAATTTCCTGATTTTTGCGTTAATATTTGAAGCATGCCACTACTTATTTCTCCAAAACTAGATAAGTCCACATCTAGTTGTCCTGTAATACCGTCCGCTGGTTCCTCATGCTCTTCCATTTTATAAATTGCCAATCCCTTTTCAGCCGCATTTAAAAAGGATTTGATTTCCGTTACGCGTGCTTTCAACACCGCTTTTTGATATTGCGGCAAAGCAACGCTGGCCAATATACCGATAATCAACACGACCACTAATAATTCGATCAGGGTAAATCCCAAACTGCCCGTATTTTGATTTTTCATACTCGCTCCTTGTGTTTTAATGGT
>CADBIY010000021.1:19083-22668 GCA_902794895.1 Candidatus Avelusimicrobium vaccinum
AAAAAACAAGGTCAATCCCTTTTCAATTCAACTCTTTTGATAAAGCAGAAATCCTTTTTTAGTATAATATATGTATGATTTCCCCTTTTATTATTACGTCTAAAGATCCCCATTCCAAAGCCCGCACCGGGCTTTTATATACCCGGCACGGAGTAATCCATACCCCGGTATTTATGCCGGTAGCCACTCAAGCGTGCGTGAAAGCGCTGACAGACGAAGATTTAAAAAATGCCGGGGCCGAATGTTTACTTTCTAACACCTATCATTTATACTTGCGGCCAACGACAAAAATTTTGCAACAAATGGGCGGTATCCATTCCTTTATGCATTGGAACGGAAGTGTACTTACCGACTCGGGAGGATTTCAAGTTTACAGTCTGCCTAAATTCCGCAAAATTAAAGAAGAAGGCGTTACTTTCCAATCCCACCATGACGGAAGCAAACACCTTTTCACTCCGGAAAATGTCATTCAATTTGAAAGCGAAATAGGGTCAGATATTTGGACCATGCTGGATGTGTGTATCCATGCCAAAGATCCTTCTAAACACGATGCACGCGAAGCATTAAATATCACCAAACGCTGGGCAGAACGTGCCGCCAAGGCCTATGAAAACACCGTTTCCGAGCAACGCATTTTCAAACAAACCGACGGCAGTTTTAAAGCAGAAAATTCGCTGTTATTCGGTATTATTCAGGGGGCCATTTTCCCCGATTTACGCAAAGAAGCGGCCTTACACATGGCTTCTCTTCCGACCCATGGCTATTGTATTGGGGGGCTTTCACTCGGGGAAACATTGGAACAAATGAATGCATCCGTTTTGGCCGTTACCGAAAATCTTCCCGATGAAAAACCGCGTTATTTTATGGGACTGGGTACCCCGGTAGAAATGCTAAACGCCATGGAACGCGGGGTAGATATGTTTGATTGCGTTTGGCCTACGCGGGTAGCACGCAACGGAATGGCTATGACCAGTACCGGGCGTGTCAATATTAAGAATGCCGAATACCGCACGCAAGATATTCCGTTAGATCCGGAATGCGACTGTTATACGTGCCGCCGCTATTCACGTGCCTATTTATGCCACTTATACCGTTCGGCAGAACTAACCAGCCACCGGTTGATGAGCATTCATAACATTCGCTTTTTAATCCGCTTAACCGAGCGGGCCCGGGAAGCCATTAAAAACGGCACCTTTGTACAACTTAAGGAAGAACTCGTAGAAAAATATAAGAATATTTAAAAACAGGCCCTTTCAAAAGGGCCTGTTTGATAAATCGCTTAAGGTTGTACTTGTACAGATGGCTGTTTAGCCGTTTTACGCGTGTAGATCTTATCAATAATGACGGCAATCGCACCGTCTCCGGTCACATTACAGGCCGTACCAAAGGAATCCATCGCAATATATAAAGCAATCATTAACCCTTGTTCTGCAGGGCCAAAACCAAGCATGCTTTGCAAAATTCCCAATGCCGCCATAATGGCTCCCCCCGGCACTCCGGGGGCGGCTACCATAGTTACCCCCAACATACAAATAAATCCGGCAAATTGGGCGGGATTTATTACCTGCCCGGTAATCAGCATAATCGCCAATGCACAGGCTACAATTTTCATGGTGCTTCCGGATAAATGGATCGTCGCGCAAAGCGGCACCACGAATCCGGCCACTTGTTCACGCACTCCTAATTGAACCGTTTGACGCAGCGTAACCGGGATCGTGGCAGCGGAAGATTGGGTTCCTAAAGCGGTTGCATAAGCCACTAACATGGTTTTAAGCATAGTGAACGGATTTTTGCGGGAAATTACACCGGCCAGCGTAAATTGTAAGAGTAACATTACCGCCGTTATGGCAAAAATCAAAACAATAATTTTTGCAAATACTCCTAACACGGAGGCCACTTGCCCGCCAACGGTCATATTGAGAAAAATCCCAAAAATGTAATACGGCAGCAAGGGAATAATCACACGCACGATTACTTTGTCCACGATGTCACGTAAATCAATCATAATTCCCTTAAAGCGTTCGCCTTGTATATTGGCCATACCAAGCCCTAACGTAAATGCAAGTACAAGCGCCGTCATCACATCCATTAAAGGAGGCATAGCAACGGTAAAATAGGGTTTAAGTTCAGCCACCGATTCAAAAGAAGTAATTCCGGTTGAAACATCCAAGAAGAAAGGAAAAATAGTATTTGATACGGCAAAACTGAAAAAACCGGAAGCCAACGTAAACCCATAAGCAATTGCAGCCGTAATAAACAGTAACTTACCGGCCGAACGGCCTAATTCAGCAATACCGGGAGCCACCAATCCTACGATCAATAACGGAATCATAAAACCTAAAAAATTCCCAAATAACCCATTAAAAGTGAGTACCGCCCGTACCGCCCACGCCGGGAAAAATAAGCCGCAACCAATACCCAGCAAAATGGCACTAATGACCCCGGGCAATAACCCCCATTTTAAATGTACATGCAGTCTGCGTTTGCGAAATTTCATAAAATACCTCTTGTATATTTCTTATATTATACAATTTGTTATAATACTTCTATGCAAGTAAAAATTAATATTGACGGCGGTTCCCGCGGAAATCCGGGACCGGGGGCCTCTGCCTATGTAATTTGCGATATGCACGGAACTATTTTATCGCAAGAAGGATATTTCATGCCGCATTGTACCAACAATCAAGCCGAATATACCGCTTTAAAACTGGCCTTGTTAAAAGCCGCCGAATTGCAAGCCACGGAATTATTTATCCAATCCGATTCGCTCCTATTAGTCAAGCAATATCTTGGCGAATATAAGATTAAAAACCCGGATCTGGCCGCCCGGATGAAAATTATCCGCCGGTTAGCAACCCCCTTTCAAATTCATATCCAACACGTTTTGCGTGAATTTAATAAGGCTCCGGATGCATTAGCAAATAAAGCAATGGATGCGAAAGAGTCTGTGGGCTTTAATCCGTTATCCTACGTTCCTAATGACGAAGAAATAATCCCGCAAAGCCCTACTCCAGACAATTTAGTCAATGGCATTGAAGTCAAACCGGTGGTACGGAAGAAAAAAACTTCCAAACCTATTGAGCAACCAGACTTATTTACTGATTTGTAATTTGCTACAATTTAAAAGGACCTCCCAGATAATCGCTCCCGGCCAGGTACGGACCGCGGAGAGGAACTTCCGGACTCCACAAGGCAATGCGCCGTTTGAAAAAACGGGACGGTGAAGCCATATCTTCACCGGACGGAAAGTGCCACAGAAAATAAACCGCCCGCAAGGGTAAGGATGAAAAGGTGCGGTAAGAGCGCACCGCATGCCGGGCAACCGGCATGGCAAGGTAAACCCCGCATGGAGCAAGGCCAAGCCGGTCCACATGTCGCCTGCATTCGTGACCAAGTAGGCCGCTTAGAGTAATGATTATCACAATCCGCAAGGATTGACAGAATCCGGGGTATGGGAGGTCCTTTTTATTAGCCCAAAAGTCCCAACCTAAAATAGGTCTTTTGACCCTCGCCAATTTTACCAAAAGCTGTTATACTGAAAGTATAAATTACCGCATGGAGAAAAAAAAAAAAAAAAACGTTTAG
>CADBIY010000022.1 GCA_902794895.1 Candidatus Avelusimicrobium vaccinum
GTATAAGTTTTGCCGTTAGGCAAAGGCGAATACCGTGAGCCCGGCCTGCAGGAAAATTCCGTCAAGAATTTTACCGGAAGACAAATCCCTCTCTGTTGAATTTTAAGGACGCCCGACAGAGGGCCCTTTCATTTAATAAATAGCAGCCGGAATTACCCGGGCCGGGATTCCTATTGGTACCAAATACTGGAATAACGCGTTGCCCGATGACGTCCGCACAAATTATACGGTAAAGAATTTTCAAAAGGCAACGGAGGAAAATCCTCATTAATAGACCGCGCCCAATGGTCATGCAAATATTTTTGCACCTCTTTTCGGACCGCAATATCCAAGGGCGGAAGGGAGATGCCCTCCCTTTCCGGGCAGAAATTCATGAATGCTCCCAAGATTTCATGCTCTCTATCTTCTATATATTTCACCAATACTTTTATATAGTCAAACGCCTTCGGATCAGGACTTTTTACCAAGGTACGTAACGTCCATTCCCGGCTATAACCGCCAATATTGGAAGAATAGGCCAATTTTTTAAATACCGCAAAGTTACGAGCCTTAAATGATTCTATTAAAGAATGTTCCGAGCCGACATACCCCTCATTAATAAAGTGTTCCACCATATCCCACTGGTGACGCATGACTGCCAAATCCAAAATAGTCCATCCGTCATACAAGCGCCTTCCAAAAAACCGTTTATCCTGTTTGTAGATTTCTCGGGCGGCCTGAGTGGTACCATTCAGCATCGCCAATGCAAACATACTACCCTGCAGAAGCGTTTCTCCTTTTAAATGTAAAACAACATAACGTTTAACATCTGCATTGGCACGAATTAAAGTAACCGCAATTTGATCCTGCCGACTCCGCAACGCATATTCTAATGCCACCCGTTTTTGATTATCTTCCGTATTCACCCGGGCCCCTTGATTTAGTAAAAATCGAACCATCTCCAGATTTTTATTTTTACAGGCCCACATCAAAGGGGTAAGTCCATTCTTATCTTTTACATTTACCGCCAAATAGGAACTTCCTGCAAACCGAACCGCCTTTTGAAGTGCCGATAAATTGTTGGCTTGCGCCGCTTTTAAAACATTTTGAATCGTCGTATTACGTAACACAGCATTCGCAACCCTACTGGATAAATTTCCTTGTGTCTGCGCATAGCCAGGAATAACAAAAACTAAAAAACAAAAAAACAATACTATTTTTTTCATAATAACTCCTTAAAAATAGTTTAACAAATTCCGACGAAAAAACTACATTTTTTTGGACCCCTTTTATTTCTAGGTCTTTAGACCTATTTTTTGTTATAATGGGATGATGAAAAAAATCGGTTTATTTTTATGTGTTTTCTTGTGGACGTGTGGTACTGTATTTGCCCAGACACCCCGTTCGCACACACTCCCCACAGAAAAATTTTTATTGTTTGATACGCACATTACCCTTCAGCCCAACACCCAAATTACCGTTACTGAAAATATTACCGTCAATGTACTGCACCAACAAATCCGCCGCGGAATCTACCGCGATATTCCTGTTTCATGGAGCGAAAAAGCAACCCCCATCACGTTAACTATGGATGGACATCCGCATCCTTTTTTTACCGAACATAAATCCGGCGTGTTGCGGGTCAACTTTGGAAATGACGACTATCTTCCCCGTGGCGTGCATACCTATTCATTTACATACACGTTTGACGGAGCGATTGATTTTTACAAAAACTATGACGAACTTTATTGGAATGTAACCGGGAATGATTGGAATTTTACCATTGATAAGGCCCGCTTAACGGTAACGATTCCGCCAGAGGCTACGGTACAACAAAACGGGATTTCATTCTATACCGGCCTCCGGGGATCTAAAAGCCGTAAAGCGCATCAAACGGGCTCACTTTCTTTTGAAACTACCGCCGCGCTCCCCCCACAGGAAGGATTTACGGTAGCCATTCCGTTCCATAAAGGTTTCTTTGTAAAACCGCCGTTGGTAAAAAGGCTACTTTCTGCTTTATCGGGGACTACCTTTTTCTGTATCCTTATTTTGATCGTATTGTTCATTTATTTCGTAATCACTTGGATAAAAGTAGGCAGAGATCCTTCCTATTTACCTATCACACAATATGAACCGCCGGAAGGAATTTCTCCAACCATGATGCAATATCTGCACGACCGGCAAGCCACCAACAAAACATTAGCCAGTACCTTTATCAGTTTATGCATGAAGGGTTATTTGGAAATTCAACCCAACAAATCATTTTTTTCCTCCAACCGGGCAGATATTCATTATACAGACAATGCGCACGCTCCTCTATCTCCGGAAGAAGAACTGCTTTTAAATCGGCTGCGGGCAAATGGAATTTTTTCGTTGGGTCCTTCTTCTGCGGAAAAGATAAACAAAGTCTATAAAGAAGTAAAAAATTATCTTAAAAAAGAAGCAGAGCAGTATATTATTACGAACGCCTCATACTTAAAGGCGGCTATTATTCTGGTTACTATTTTAGGATTACTTCCCCCGTTAGTTTTCAAGCGGCTGGAACTTATCTTTATTAATATACACTTTTCAGTGTTTTTTACAATGTTTACATTTTTCCAGCGCCGAGCCTTGTATAAATTGATAGCAGCCGGAGCAGTGACCCTATTGTACTCCCCTTTCTTCTTCGGAATATGCGGTTTCATGACCCCTATCTTTATAGCGGAACTAATTTTTCTCATTGGTATGTGGGGGCTCAGTTTGTATCATGTACTCATCCAAAATATTACGCCCGAAGGGCAAGAGATATTATCCCAAATTGCCGGTTTTGAAAAATATATGAAAACAGCAGAAATAAACCGCTTTGCCGCATCCAATCCGCAAGATGCAGAACGTATTTTTTGCGATTACTTACCGTTTGCTTTTGCAGTAGGCATGGAAAACCAATGGATGAAAAAATTTGAAAAAATCTTATCCAAAGCCACCTTGGAACGTTGTACTTCCCGCGTGGGCGGGATGCGGTTTGTATCCAGTGGCCTTGCCAGCAGTATATCCCGTTCCGGCGGTGGAGGCAGCCATGGCGGAGGGTCCTCCGGGGGCGGACATGGCGGAGGAGGCGGGGGCGGTCGTTAATATCCAACCCCTTATATTTTGCTAAAATAAAATTATGGCAAAACTTAAAACGATTTTTTTCGGCACCCCCGATATTGCAGTACCCTTTTTAGAACTCACCCATCAGTTGACCGAGGTACAACTGGTTGTTACCCAAGCCGATAAACCGCGCGGGCGCGGCCTAGAAATTACTCCTTGCCCGGTAAAAAAAAGAGCACAGGAACTGGGTTTACCCGTTTTGTCACCTGAAAAATTAAAAGATAGTTTTGAACAAATTGCCGCCGTTCCTTTTGATACGGGAATTGTAGTTGCCTACGGGAAAATTTTCCGCCCGAATTTTATTGCGTTGCCAAAATTGGGTTTAATCAACGTTCATTTTTCACTGCTTCCGCAACTTCGCGGAGCCGCTCCGGTACAACAAGCACTTTTACAAGGACTTACTAAAACAGGGGTTTCCACTTTTTGGATTAACGAAGGCATGGATGACGGACCTTTATTTTTGCAAAAAGAATTATCTATTGAGCCGCAAGATAATGCCGTTACCTTGTTTAGCAAATTAACTACTTTGGGATTAGATGCTTTGCAGGAAACGGTTTCTCTGTTAGAACAAGGAAACCTCATTCAAATTCCGCAAACCGGCACACCGACAACGGCCCCTATGTTGCAAAAAGAAGATGCTCTCTTGCGTCCCTCTTTATTATCGGCCACCGAAATTCACAACCGCGTCCGCGGCCTTGCTTGCGGGCCTAAACCAAAAATTCCTTTCACCCATAACGGAAAAACGGACTGGTTACAATTGATTCAAACCCAACCGGTTCCCGTGCATGAAAACCAGACTCCCGGGACTGTACTCCGTATTGAGAAAAAATCGGGAATTTTAGTACAATGTAAAGAGGGTGCTATTTGGTTAAAAGAAGTCCAACCGGCCGGAAAAAAGCCAATGCCGGCGGAATCTTTTGCCAACGGACGTAACTTACATATAGGACAAAAACTGTTTACAGAGTTATGAACCAACAAAACGAAGAAAATTTTGACGATTTATTTACTGCCAAACGCAAAAAATCCGGCTGGGGGAAATGGATTGCTTTATTATTAGTACTCATTTTCTTTATAGCATTAACCGCGGTTTCAATTGACTGGGTAATAGGGGCCTTGGTACATACCCGTAAAGAAGTAACTGTTCCCGATTTAACCAAAAAAAATGTATCAGAAGCACTGGGTTTACTTGCCATGAAAAATTTAGCCCTAAAACAAGCCGGAGTAGAAGCCGCTCAAAACGTTCCTTCCGGCTCTGTGTTACGTCAAATACCTTCTGCCGGTTCAACCGTGCGTGAAGGCCGTGTCATCCGGGTGTGGATCAGCGAAGGAAACGAAATGGTATTTGTACCTAATACCGTAGGGAGCGATTTACGCAGTGCACAATTGGCAATCCGTCAAGCAGGTCTGCTAGTGGATCAGGTAGAGAATGCCTATTCCGTCACTTACGATAAAGGACTGATTGTTTCCCAAACCCCCAAAGCCGACAGTTTAGTGCAAAAAGGGGAAAAGGTATCCTTGGTATTATCAAACGGACAGCCGCCTTCCAGCGTAGTGTTGGTTCCTAATTTTAAGAGCAAAAAATTAGCGGAAGCCACTTTATGGGCCAGTTCTCAAAATATCAATTTAGTGATTAAAGAAGACCCTGTTTCTGTCTTTCGCAACGGTACCATTGCGGCTCAACGTCCGGAAGCAGATAGCCAAATTTCTCCCGGAGCGAATTTCGAAGTTACGGTAAGCAGACGCCCCATCAGTGACGACGAAAAAACGTATCATTTACATTACGAACTTCCGCAAGGCAAAAATATGAACCGTATGCGTGTTACCTTAGAAGATGCTACCGGAGAAACCGAAATTTTAAACGAAGAAAAACAACCCGGGTCCAAAATTGATCTTGAAATTCCCTATTCCGGGCATGCCACGATCCGTATATTTACCGACGGAGTTTTAGTGCGGGAACGTGAGGTTCAATGAAAAAAACTTCCCAATTTCCCTGCGTAAATGGTAAAATATCTATTGCACCATCCATTTTGTCTGCGGATTTATTCCGCCTAGGTGAAGAAGTCGTACAAGTGCAACAGGCCGGAGCCGATTGGTTGCATATAGATATTATGGACGGGCATTTTGTACCGAATTTAAGTTTTGGCCCGGCCGTAGTTCGTTCTTTGAATGGAAAAACAAATTTACCGTTAGACGTACATTTAATGGTGGAAAAACCGAGTCTGTTTGCGGAAGCATTTGCCAAAGCCGGAGCCGATTTATTGACTGTTCACATAGAAGCCAACGACCCGCTTGAACAAGTACTTTCAAACATTCACAGTTTAGGTGTAAAAACCGGCATTTCTATCAAACCCGATACCAATCCGGACGTGTTAATTCCGTATTTGGGCCGGATTGATTTAATACTCGTAATGAGCGTATATCCCGGTTTTGGAGGGCAGGCGTTTTTACCCGGTGCTCCTGACCAAATCCGTAAAGTACGTCAACTGATAACAAATTCCGGCCGGAAAATTTGGCTGGAAGTAGATGGTGGCATCAACGCACAAACAGCAAAACTGGCAGTACAAGCAGGAGCAGATGCGTTAGTTGCCGGAAATGCAATTTTTTCGTCCGCGGACCCTGCCGGGGCCCTCAACCAAATTAGGCAGGCCAGCCCGGAGATTTAACATCATCTTTTACGTGATGTAAAAGCATACAAGGAGAAATATCAAATGGCAGTAGTAATTAGATTACAAAGAGTCGGCAAAAAATCCCAACCGCAATACAGAGTGGTAGCGATTGAAAAATCCTCCGCTGTCGGTATGGAAGCAAAAGAAGTATTGGGGCAATACCACCCTTGCAATCCCAATGCCGCCGAACAAGTTAAACTGAATATGCCCAGAGTGGAATATTGGATGAAAGTCGGTGCTAAACCGTCTGAAACCGTTGCTAGCCTTATTAAAAAAGCCAGCGCCAAATAGTCCGCGGAGCGCGTTATGAAAGAACTCGCAACGCTGCTCTTAAAATCCCTTTCTGCGAATCCCGACAATGTGGTAGTAGAAGAAAAGGTAGAAGAGAACAAGATTTATCTGTCTACAAAAGTAGATGCTGCTGATAAAGGTAAAGTGATTGGAAAAGACGGCTGCATTATTAAAGCGGTTCGTACCGTACTTAATGCTGCCGCCGCCAAACAAGAAAAAAAAGTTACCCTAAAGCTGGAAGATTAATGAAAATAGACGTTATCACTGCTTTTGAAGAGTTAATAGACTCCACGCTCTCTCACAGTATTGTGGGGCGCGCCCGAAAAGCAGGGATAATTAAGTTGGGTACGCTTTCCCCCCGTGTTTTTACCGGGGATAAGCACCAAACGATTGATGACCGCCCGTATGGCGGCGGCCCGGGGATGCTCCTGAAGGCCGAGCCGCTATATCAGGCGATTAAAAAGTTACGCAAAAAAACTTCGTATGTGGTGTTAACCAGTCCTCGCGGCCAAACTTTTAACCAGGAACTGGCTAAAAAATTGGCCAAAAAACGCCACTTGATTTTTGTATGCGGACATTACGAAGGAATAGATGCCCGGATTTATCCGGAGGTGGACTTAGAAGTATCCTTGGGGAATTTTATCCTTACCGGCGGCGAATTAGCCGCATGCGTGATGATAGATGCCATTACCCGGTTACAAAAAGGAACTTTTAAAAAAGAAGGTGTTACCGTAACGGAATCGTTTGAAAACAATCTGCTGGAGGCTCCGCAGTATACGCGCCCGGAGGTATGGCGCGGCAAACGGGTTCCGGCGGTACTACTCAACGGAAACCATAAAGAAATAGAAGCGTGGAAACACGAACAATCTTTAAAAATTACAAAAGAATTAAGGCCCGATTTGCTGGAAAACGCCTCTCAACCCAAAGCAAAGAAAGCCGTTAAGAAAAAAATTCGGAGGAAGTAAGTTTTATGAACATCAACGACATTAAACATAATTTAAAAACCAATATTCCGGTTTTCAAAGCCGGTGATACCGTACGTGTCAAAGTAAAAGTAGTAGAAGGCGATACGGAACGTTTACAAGCCTTTGACGGCGTAGTAATTGCCCGCCGCGGTTCCGGCATTAGCGAAACTTTTACCGTTCGCAAAATCTCCTTTGGAGTTGGTGTGGAACGCATTTTCCCGATTCATTCCCCCCGCGTGGACAGCATTGAAGTGCTCAAAATTGGTAAAGTGCGCCGCGCTAAACTGAACTACTTGACTGAACTTTCCGGTAAAGCCGCCCGCTTACAAGAACTGAAAAAACCGACGGCTACCGAAGAAAAACCGGCCGAAACGGCTACTGAGGCGAAATAATTATTCATAAGGATAATTAACTCCGAATCTAAAAACTCCCGGGCATTCCATGATGCCCGGGAGTTTTTAACTAATAAATTACTATTTCTTCTCCTACCAATTTATTCAATCCAACAGTCGTCACCTGAAAAGGCATTGTTGTTATTACCTCCCCATGAAAGGCAATCTCCTGCACTGTTAGATACGCTGAAACCTAATTTTTTGCAGTTACCTTTCGCACTGGGATTATTCCCGTCCCAGCAGGTCCGTTTTCCGCTAGCCGATAATGCAAGAGTATACTCGTTGCCGGTACGCACGGCAGAACTTGTCTGCCCTCCGACCCAATACCTAAAGTTTTGTCCTTCCCAGTCGCTTCCCGTTACCGAGGCTCCGTTTTTATCTATAAACGAAAGCGCCAAGTCCGAGACCGGATAGGACAACCCGTTTGTATCTTCTTCCATATTTTTAATTTTTTCGGCATCGTTAATAGCTTTGAGCGTTTGCCACGCCTCCGCCGCACGGGATTTTTCAACAGCCTTCGTATACTGTGGCAGCGCTACACTGGACAAAATACCAATGATGAGCACGACTACCAATAATTCTATAAGAGTAAAACCCTGTTTATTGCTGTTTTTATTATTCATAATGTTTCTCCTGATTGGGATACACCCCTAATGCAAGCATACAAAAACCCATAAAATTTGTAAATAGGATGTTCCCTTTCAAGCCAGTAACCTGGGGTCTACCGGTTCTTTAATAATATGCAGATTTCGAATAGAAATATTCCCGGATAACAAGAGCAGTATATAGTCCTTGATGGGCCGGAATCTTCTGCATTTGAATGATTGAAACGCTCCGCAGGCCCAGCAGGGCATTAGGTCTTTTGGCCCTGTTATAATTACCTGGTTTTTAGTATGGTATAAATATGAGAATTTTCCAAAGAATCCATTACTTGTTGCTTGTTCTAGTTTTTTTCCCTTTCTTAGGGACCAATCTTTTCGCCCAGACACCCAAAAAAATTTTAACGGCTCCCGCCACGTTAAAAAAATTGCAAAATACGATTTTATCGAACCGGTTGGAACATGCGCTTGGCACCCAATGGATGCGCCGGATTTCCCCCCCACCACTTATTCTCAAAACAATAACCAGGCAAGGCCAATCTGTATTGATTGCACCTAAACACATGCTGAACCAACAATTGCATTATTTTAACCAACAACAAGTTCCCATAGAACGGGTATACCGTTACATCAAAGATCTGCAAAATCAAGTAGATAACCGGGAAAGTTTTTATGAACTTTTATTTAAGGCCTACTATAATGATCATTTCCATGTATTCACTCCCAATTTGGAACAATTTGTCCAAAAAATTATTTCGCTTCATGATGTTTCGTTAGAGCAACGTATTATTTCCCGCATGCAGCAACTGATACAGTATAAACCGCAACTGGCCACGAAATTTCCCATATTAAATCCGGAATATTCCATTCGTATGCGTTATATTGAAGATATTGAAACTCTTACTGTAGAAAATTTTACAGAAGAGGCCTTACTGCTTAGTATCGAGCAACCTCTATTGGCATCTACTAAAAAAACTTTCATCAGACATATTAAAGGGAACTCTACATTTAAAGTGGGCAAACAACAACAGGAATTTCGGGTACACAACTATAAAGGACCTGCCCAATACCTACCTAATCTGTATCGTTATCTGGTCAACGGAGATGATACAAAAATGCCTATGTACTTAGCGATCGATCAACAACAGAAATCCCTTCTACTTTTTAACTATGATTTTACCACTTGGCTCCGTATTACGCCGCACGAATATTCCCGTCCCGGGAATCTCCATGTGCATGTGTATAAAAAATTTCAAGAAGACCTGGTGGTAGACGGAATCCGCAAAATGGAACCGGTATTAATTAATTTGTCGATTCCTATTAAAAACCCCGATCATGTTCATTCTATGAGCCCGGAAGATTTATATAATTTATTTATCAAAAACCCGATGAAAGAATTAAGAGCCAATCCCTATGTAAAAACGGCTATTCGATAAGGTACTCTATATGTCGTTAATCGAATTTGATCAAAAACAAGCACTTGATTTAAATACTTCTTTTTTAATCGGAATTGACGAAGCCGGACGCGGGCCGCTAGCAGGGCCAGTGGTAGCGGCGGCCTGTTATATTCCGCCCTTCTTAGCAACGCAATTTCCGGAAGTCAATGACAGCAAAAAACTAACGGAACGTAAACGTGAACAACTTTTTGAACGTTTAACCCATACCCCCGAAATTATGTACGGAATCGGTTTTGCTTCCGCGCAAGAAATTGACGAATTAAATATTCTGCAAGCCACCTTTTTAGCCATGCGCCGGGCCGCACAACCACTTCTGCATCATCCGGGCGCCGCCGCCTTAATTGACGGCCCTCATCCGGTTGCCCAATTTACGTTACCACAACGTCCTATTATTGACGGGGATGCAAAATCGCTCGTAATTGCGGCCGCCAGTATTTTAGCCAAAGTTACCCGGGATCGCCATATGAAAAAACTGGATCAGCAATATCCCGGCTACGGATTTGCCGGGCATAAGGGTTATGGCACCGCTAAGCACCTGGCGGCCCTGCGCACGTTAGGGCCGTGCCCGGAACACCGAAAAACTTTTGCACCCATACGGGATTTATTAACGCCTACACTATTATGAACACAAAACAAACCGGCCAACACGGCGAAGAATTAGCGGCACAATTGCTTGAAAAAAAAGGCTATCAAATTTTAGCGCGCAATTTTTCCACTCCGCAAGGGGAATTAGATCTTGTGGCCTGCGATCATACTACGTTGGTTTTTGTAGAAGTAAAAACACGCACTTTCGAAGCGTTTGGCGGTCCGTTAGCGGCAGTTACACCGGCCAAACAAAGGCGCATCGCGCGCACGGCAACAGAATATATTAAAATAAACAGCCCCAAATTTGATAGTATAAGATTTGATGTTATCTGTATTTTACCCGGACAAACGGAACATATTGAAAATGCTTTTATTCCGTCCCGGACTACTTTATAAAGGAGCGTGCTATGGCCCAACTTACCCAAGTAAAAAAAGCAGTTGCGTTTATTCAAAAAAAGACGAAAAAATTTCAGCCGGAAATAGCCTTAATTACCGGTTCCGGATTAGCCGGTTCAATTCCGGATTTACAACAAAAGATAACGATCCCCTATTCTTCTATTCCCGGTTTTTTACAAAGCACCGTTCCCGGACATACAGGTAATTTAATTTTTGGAATTTATAAAGGACGCAAAATTGTGGTTATGCAAGGCCGTTTTCATTATTATGAAGGCCACTGCATGAAAGATTTAGCCATTGCCATCCGTACGCTTAAATTTTTAGGCGTACAAAAATTACTCGTTTCCGCCGCGGTAGGTTCTTTAGATTTAAAACTGCGCACCGGCTCTTTGTGTGTCTTAAAAGACCATATCAATTTTATGTGCAATAACCCGCTGATCGGCAATAATCACGAACCGGAGTTTGGACCTATGTTTTTTGACCTTTCCGTAGCATACGATAAAGTAATGCGCAAAACCGCCCTGGCCGCCGCAAAAAAATGCAAAATTAACGCCGGTGAAGGCGTTTATTTAGCGGTCACCGGACCTAACTTTGAAACTCCCAGCGAAATCCAAATGTTTAAAAAATGGGGTGCCACCGTGGTCGGTATGTCGGTCGTACCGGAAGTACTCGCCGCACGCCAATGCGGAATTGATGTGCTGGGGTTAGCGTGGGTCAGCAATATGGGTTGCGGCATTG
Organism: Candidatus Avelusimicrobium vaccinum; assembly: GCA_902794895.1. GTDB lineage: Bacteria > Elusimicrobiota > Elusimicrobia > Elusimicrobiales > Elusimicrobiaceae > Avelusimicrobium > Avelusimicrobium vaccinum. The sequence goes on from CADBIY010000022.1 coordinate 11,198, forward strand.
AAAAAACCCCACTTTCGCACGAACAAACGGTACGCGAAACGAAAAAAATTGAAGGTAAATTTAAAAAACTGTTGGAAATTTTATTCGTCAAATTATAAGCATCCGTTGCCCGGCTGCTTAGAATGCGCCGGGCTTTTTCACGTAAACTATGGCAAAAGATATTAAGCGCCTTGGCAAAGAAACCCTTGTATACGGCACCTCAACTGTGCTGGCGAGGTTGCTTAATTTTTGTCTGGTTCCCTTCTATACTTACTACTTAATCCCCGGAGAATATGGGATTATTGCAACGGTCTTTGCGACTCTGGCATTATTAAATGTCGTTTTTTTATTTGGCATGGACCAAAGTTATTTACGCTTTGCCAGTGAAGCGGAAGACAAAAATAAAGTATTCCGCCAATGTTTTTACGGTGTCCTGATTAACGGATTGTTCTTAGGAATATTGCTAGGGCTTTTCCACCCATTAGTCGCGCGACTCATTGGGATCCCCTCCCATACCGGATACTTAATTCAACTGGCGGCTGTCATTTTATTTTTAGATGTACTGAATATGATTCCCTTTACCAAATTGCGTTTGGAACGCCGGGCGTGGTATTTTGCCGGGGTACGGACGGTTTCCATTATTGTCAATGTACTGGGAAACATCTTTTTTATTGCTGTGCTTAAAAAAGGCATTGCTTCTATTTTATGGGCCAATATTTTTGCCTCCTTGGCCTCCCTGCTGCTGCTGTTACCGGTGGTATGGAGTGAATTAAAGCAAAACGCACGATTCAGTTTTGATTGGTCCCTCGAAAAACAAATGCTTTCGTTTGCGTGGCCGTTTGTACCGTCCGGATTGGCCAGTTTGTTAGTCAGCGTAATTGATAAACCCATTTTGGTCCATTTAGCCGGCACCGAACAAGTGGGGATTTATCAAGCCAATTTTAAAATCGGCGTATTTATGATGCTAATTGTTTCTATGTTTGACCAGGCCTGGCGCCCGTTCTTTTTAGCGCATGCCAAAGATACAGATGCCCGCGATACGTTTGCCCGCGTATTCTCGTTTTTTGTGGCTATCGCCAGTTGGGTTTTATTGGGGCTGATGTTCCTCATGCCGGATATTATCCAAAGTAACCTGTTGGGGAATTTTCACCTGATCGCACCCGCCTATTGGGAAGGTTTATCTGTTATTCCTTTTGTGTTAGTGGGGTATTTCTTCTATGGGTTATACGTCAATTTTATGGTAGGCCCGGTACTCACCAAAAAGACACGCGTTTTATTATGGATTACCCTGTTGGGAGCGGCCGTCAGCATTACCACCAATTTAACGATCGTCCCCCATCTGGGGATTTTAGGAGCCGGCTGGGCCGTTGCGCTGAGTTACGGTGCTATGGCGGGTGCACTTTTCTTATTCACTCGTCGTGTCTATCCCATTCCGTATGAGTATAAAAAAATAGCCGCTATGGTGTTAGCGGCTATAGCGATAAGTTGGATTGTATATGCAGGGCACAAAGAGTTATGGGTTAAAGTGCTATTGCTTATAATTTACCCACTACTCATGGGATTGATTTTGAAACGAAAGAACGCTGGGTTATAAAGTTACTCCATATAACACACGCTACCAGACAGACACGTTGCAACGTCTGCCACCGAAGTTTTACCGATTAAACGTTTAAAAAGTCTGCATAATCGGGCTAACCGGCCCGTATTTTGATTTTTCATAAATGCTCCTTTTTTACAAACATGAGCAGTGTATCAAAAAAACAAGTCAAGCCCTTTTATTTTATTTCATGAGGTTAGTCTAAACTGCTATATTTCCGGACTCGGTAAGAACTATACATGGGATTTAGTAATTTCAAACTCAGCAAAAGTTTTCCTTTTTGATTGAATTCTTGCGCCAACATACTGCGCGAAGAACCGTATCCCACTATAAACGTATTATTTTCCGTCAAATAAACGGACCCCATGGTGTTGGCTAAATAAGGCAGTTCTATTTGCTTAAAACGTTTTACCCGCCGTTTTTGTTCATCTAACTGAAAAATAAGAATACGCGAAAAATGATCTAATCTTTCCGTTGGATAACGGGTGTTGCTGATTTTGGTCAGCGCACTGGAATGATTGTCAAAAAGCATGAGTTCCCCGGATGGTAAAAAAGAAACACTGTGCTGGCCAGCAAACCGTTGCTTCGGTGTTAATGCATAGTCATCTTGCAGCCCGCCTAACGTCCACAAAATAGCACCTGTTTGGCGGTGTATTTTAATAATAGAAGAAGAACTCCCAAACGATAAAACAAAGTGATTATCTTTTGGATCAATTGCTAAGGAATTGAAATGAAGATAATCCTGATAAGAAACATCTTGATAGTTACAGTTGTTTAGACACGTAGAATAGAGTTGGGGATAATCGGTACTGTCCCACTCAAAAATAACGTTGCCGTCTTTGATTTCCTGAATGATGACGCCTACTACCCGGGACGGGTATTCCTCCCCGGGAACCATTTGCTCGGTGTGGTAATAAGAACTTAAAATAAAATGGTTTTTATCTAAAATCAAACTTTCGTGATTTTCCACATCCAACGTAGGGTGTTTTCTAGTAGGCAATAATTTCACTTTATTTATGAGATTAAATTTTTCATCCAGTATCAGCAAACTGCCATACCAATAATTAAAAGGAGGCATTTTCTTTTCCTGTTCCATGAGAGAAAAAACGACTTCGCCACTGGGTAATTTTGTTTTTTTAAAATCACTCACACATCTCTTGGGCGTTTCATTGTCACGATAGTACAATAAATTTCCGTTTGTGTGCATGATCACTCCAAAGGAAGGGAAATGGCAATGTCCTTCAAATAGAGAAAATAATAAATACCCGGGGGCCGCCGATTTCTTCTTTTTGATTTGGTATTGAGCAAACAACCGAGGAAATAGATCCAATTTTATCGTTTTTCCACCCATTTCTATAGAAATAAAATCACCGGGTTTAATTTTATCGACATGGACGGTATGTGTAACATCCCCCACAGAAACGGTATTCGGCGATAAAGCAGAAAAGGAGTATGGAATATGCAATACTCCCTCCGCCCAAAGCACTTCGCGAACGTGCCCACCATTTACCAACAAGGAATCTAGAGATCCCGAAGGGAAAGACAAATGCGCTATTTCGTGGGGTTTACTTGCCCACCACCCAAGGCCCCAAAGGACACTAACCATAAATAGTCCAAACGCCAGTCCCACGCACCACCAAGCGGATTTTGAAAATAGTTTGCACAGATTACTGGCTTTTGGTACCATACTATTTGGTTTTCCTTATACATGATTATATATGAAAAAAATTATTATTTTACTACTCTTTTTATGTCCGCATTTCTTAGGCGCAGTTACATTGGATCATTGGGAAATTAAAATAGATGAACCTGTTTTAGTTCCCCAATTTATCAAAGACGAAGAAGTGGAAACTTATACCGGCGAAATGGCTACCGTTCATCTGGAACATCAGCCCGCCGAAGGAAACGTTTTTCTCCTGCTTCCAATTTCCGTGCAACGCAAGGTCAAAAACCAATCTTCATTCCAAGCGCAGCATATCCGCCTTTCGTATCAAGGTCAAGTCTATGAGCGTGTGCAAAATGATGCTTTTCTCATTGATTATGATATTTTACCTTTTACACATCTTCTTGTAAATTTGGAAAAGCAAAAAGGAACTCTCCTTTTTGAAATTCCTAAACCCACAAAAACGTCTCAACCTGCTGTGTTATTATTTAAAACAACCGTACTAAAACAATTATCTATTACTAAATAAAGAGAGAAAATTATGAAAAAAATGTCTTTTGTAATTATGTTATGCTTTTGCACCGGGATCCTCCAAGCGACTTCCCTCGTACAAGAACAACTGGCTCGCACTGCCGACATTAAGGCACAAATTGATTATAAAGTACACACTCCTTCCCATCCGTTAGTAGTGGTAAACCCGTATGGGCTTTCCCCCTTAAGCGCCTTGGTGGCTTTTAAAACAAAAGAACCCGCCACCGTTACCGTTACGATTTTTGGAAAAGATGCCCACACAACAATCGTCCATTCGTTTTCTACCCGTACCAAAAAACATCTACTCCCGATATACGGCCTATATCCGGGAGACAACCAATTGCAATTGACCGTCTCCGGCAAAACACAGACTCAATCCTATCCCCTTACCATTACGACTGAAAAAATTCTTCCTTTGAAAACACAAGCACGTATTTTGCAGGCGGACCCACAAGCCATGAAACCCGGTTTTACCTTTGTAACCCCCGGCGTGATTGTCAATCCCGGCAGTTTTGCTTTCGCATTTGATAAAAACGGAGACATCCGCTGGGTACTCACTCACCCCATTATGGGTAAAATGTCGCCTTGGCACTTTTCCAAAGAAGGAACGATTCTTGTTGGTTCTGATGAATTTGACCCGAAGTATACCGTGGCTTACCACTCGCTGTATGAAATTGACTTACTGGGCCGCGTTCACCACACTATTAAAGCGGAAGATGACATTCAACACGATATTGTTAAACTAGCCAACGGCAATTATTTAGCCCTCGTTAACGCCACCGGCAAATCGACGATTGCCGATACGGTGGTGGAATTAACTCCCAAAAATAAAGTGGTAGACCGGTTTGATATAGATGCTATTTTAGGCGTAGAGCATGAACGGATTCCGCGCACGGTGGAACACTATTTATACAAAGACAATTACAAACGGGCTAAAATGGATGCCATGCACTTAAATTCTTTAAATTATGATCCGGAAGATGACAGTATCATTATGACAGCCCGCTTTTTTAATTTCTTGTTAAAAGTAGACCGCAAAACAAAACAAATAAAGTGGATTTTGGCCAATCCGCTAAATGCCTGGATTTCCCCAGCCCTACAAGACAAGTTGCTCACCCCAACCACTCCGAATTTTGACTATATCTACGGAGCGCACGCCGCCAAACCTCAAGGGAATCATCATTTTACGGTATTGGATAACGGATTATACCGGGATATTTTTGATAAAGGGGCTAACGGCCCGATTGACAGTTATACCCCCTCCAACAGTTGGTCGCGCGGAGTAGAATTTGATATTGATGAAACAAACAAAACCGTATCTGTCTATTGGCAGTATAAACGGGGCCCTGAATTATATAATCATTATTTGGGGGATGTGGATAAATTTGATGAAGGCCATTATCTAGTGAATTTTGGAGATGTAATGGCAGATAAAGATGAAACCATTTCCAGCGTGGAAAGTTCGCTCAATCCTTCCAAACAACCGGCCAAATCATTTGCAAAAATTATTGAAGTAAAGGACGGGAAAGTAGTGTTTGAAGCCGAAACGGACGGATTGCTGAATAATACAATTTACCGGGTAGAACGCCAATTGCCTTACCTAAATACAGAAGAATATAAATGGAGCCGGAAATGAAAAATTGTATTTCATTATTTTTAAGTGTAATCGCCGGGCTAACCCCTTGTTTGGCAGCAGACTTATCTTCTGCTAAGCAAAATTCCATTACCGCTCTCCCTCAAAATTACATGCAATTTAAAGAGAAATTGCATACCCAATATGGGCTTGATTACCGCGCCCGGGTCGGGTTACTGTGGCAACATGCCGCTCCCGGAGGCGGTCACACGGCCTTTCGCGATAAATACGAAGTAGAAGCAAATTGGGAGATGTTTCAATCTTCTAAGTGGGGCAGCGGATCCGTCCAGTTGCTATATGAAAATATGGATTATCCGCACCAAACCGCCGCCCTAGTAGGCCAACAGGCGGGAATCGTAGAGCCCATCAATGATGATGCTTTTGAACGTCGTTTCTTAAAACGTCTTACCTACACCCACCACTTTGCCGGGAAACTGGAACCTTTCAGTGTATCCATCGGACAGTTTCTCATTGGATACTTCGGTAAAACTTCTTACAAATCACTCCCTTTTTCTTATTTTAATAACTTTGCGTTGGCTAAAAATGTAACAAAGGGTTATCCAACCGGCGGAGTGGGAACTTATCTCACGTATCAACCCTCAAAAAGTCTTACCTTTATTACCGGCTTGCAAGATACCACGAATTATTTTCCGAAGGGAGTTTCTTTAAATCACATCCAAGATGACCGCTGGACTTCTTTTTTCTATGCCTCTAAGACCTGGCATTTGATGCCACAGGGAAAAACGGTTTTAACAGGCTGGGTCTATCATAGTCCGTCTATCAAAAAATATGCGGGGCAACTTAATAAAGCCTATCCGACTGCTTCGGACGGTTTTTTAATAAATTTGCGGCAAGACCTAAACGATTGGACCTTTTTTGCAAAAGCAAATGCATCTTCCGGCAACCGCATGGCCGTCAAACAATCTTATGCGTTGGATATTATTTATCACAATCCGTTGAAACGAAATCCGCTAGACCAAATCGGTTTCGGGCTGGCTTCTAATAAAGTAAGCCAACTGAATAAAAAGGCAGTCCGTTCTTGGGAACACGTAGCAGAAATCTACTGGGCATGGGGGCTCTCCCATTTTTTCACGATTACTCCCAGTTTCCAAATATATCTTGATCCGGCATTGACAACCCGGCGGCGCACCGTTACCGTTAGCAGCATTGAATGTAAGATCTTCTTATAAAAAACCCGGGCTTATGCCCGGGTTTTTCTATCCCAATCTATTTATTCTTCATAGCAAGTGAGGGAACTCGGGCAAGCGCCACTGACACTTTTCGTAAATCCAATCGTTTTACAGAAAGAATCATCCCCCATACACCTTACTTTCCCATTACAATAATTTAAGGTATTATAGTTGCCCTGTTTCCAAACTGCATAAATCGCTTTTTCTTTCCAATCCGGTGGGCAAGAGTCCGCGTCCAAATGATATGTCCAGTCTTTTGTTGTAAAGTATGCAGTGGATACAAGGGAACCATTCTCATTCACAAAAGATAAATCCAAATCGGCAAAAGAAGTTGGCCACACTCCATTTTCCAAATAATACCTTTCCCGTGCTTGCGAAATAGCACGCATCATACTTTTTGCTTCTACCGCACGGCTTTTTAACACCGCTTTGTTATATTGCGGCAAGGCCACACTGGCTAAGATTCCGATAATCAGCACTACCACTAATAATTCGATAAGTGTAAATCCTAAACTGCCCGTATTTTGATTTTTCATACTTACTCCTTCTGTTTTAATATTACTGACAAAAGAAGTGTATCAAAAAAAAAAAAATAAGTCAAGCCCT
>CADBIY010000023.1 GCA_902794895.1 Candidatus Avelusimicrobium vaccinum
GCATGCAATTTGACCGCGGATATATCTCTCCGTACTTTGTAACCGATTCCGAACGCATGGAATGCGTGTTGGAAAATCCGTACATTATTATTACCGATAAAAAAGTTTCTTCTATGAATGATCTTTTACCGGTATTGGAAAAAATTGTACAAAGCGGTAAACAATTCTTAATTATTGCCGAAGATGTGGACGGGGAAGCCTTGGCTACTTTAGTCGTTAACAAATTACGCGGCACCTTAAAAGGTTGTGCCGTCAAAGCCCCGGGCTTCGGAGACCGCCGCAAAGAAATGCTGGAAGATATCGCCATTCTAACCGGCGGCAACGTAATCAGCGAAGAACGCGGCATGAAATTAGATAAAGCCGAACTGCCGATGCTTGGTCAATGTGCGCGTGTCGTTATTGATAAAGAAAACACAACGATCGTTAGCGGTAAAGGTGCCAAAGATGCAATTACAGCCCGCATGTCCCAAATCCGCAAACAAATTGAAAATTCCACCAGCGAATATGATAAAGAAAAATTGCAAGAACGCTTGGCCAAATTGTCCGGCGGTGTAGCCGTCATTAGCGTAGGTGCTGCTACCGAAACCGAACTCAAAGCCAAAAAAGCCAAAGTAGAAGATGCTAAAAATGCTACAAAAGCCGGGGTGGAAGAAGGAATCGTTCCCGGCGGTGGTGTCGCCTTAGCCCGTTGCCAAAAGGCATTAGATGCATTAAAAACAGACAACGACGATATCCGCACCGGTATTAATATCGTGAAAAAAGCATTAACGGCCCCGCTCAAACAAATTGCCGTAAACGCCGGGTTAGACGGCGCAGTCGTGGTAGATAAAGTTCTCTCCATGAAAGGCGCAGCCGACGGTTATGATGCTGACCGTGATGAATATTGTGATTTACTCAAAGCCGGGGTAGTTGATCCGGCCAAAGTAGTCCGTACGGCTCTTGAAAATGCGGCTTCTATTACCGGAACTGTTCTTTTAACGGAAACGTTAGTTGCGGATGCTCCTGAAAAAGAACATACCCACGCTCCTGCCGGAATGCCCGGCATGGGGGGAATGGGCGGCATGATGTAATTGTGTCTAATTAAAATTACCTTCAAAAACCCGAAACTTTTGTTTCGGGTTTTTTGGTCCTAGCCCACACCTAGGACTTTTGCCCCTGGACAAATTCAACAAAAATTCTTATTCTATTATAGAAGCCAAATTAACATGGGAGAAATGAAATGAAAAAAATAATTCTAAGTATTGCCGCAGTGACACTCTCTTGCGCGGCTTGGGCAGACTTTCCGAAACAGGATTTCCCGCAACAAGACTTTCCGTCTGCAAATCCGAAATTGGAAGCCGCTATTACAACCAATATGGAAGATTCTCAACAAACTGCCGGAAGAACACATGATGATGCTGTATTTGACATGGTTCTTACCGTAGAGTCTAAATTTGTTACCAATGAAGAACCTTATACCTTTGACAAGCCCTGTTCGGCTGTTTTAATTGACAAAAATTGGATGATTGCTTCTTTGTATTGCCGCGGGGTAGGAGAAATTGCCTCTGCGTATGATCATCATGGTGAAATTAGTTATCGCAAGAAAGTAGAATATCGAAAAATTATCAAAGCAGCGGTACGTGCCAAAGCCACTCATGCACGTGATGTGATTTGGCCCAGAGATATCTTTGTCAACGAAAAAGCCAAAGTCATTCTTTTAAGACTGGATCAAACAAACCGCGACTTAATGGATGAAGTGAATACAAACGGCGGGAAAGTGGCTAGTTTATTAATACCGAACAACCCTCAATTAGTAGCACAATATGCCCATGAAGGATATATCAATCGGGAACATTGTCTCCCTGGGCGTTGTTCAGATGCCGTTGGATTAAATTGCACAGGAAAGGACTGTTTTGAAACGGATTGGGAAATGATTGACGGCGATGCCGGAGATCCCTTATTTGTAGTGTCTAGCCGAGATAAAAAGTCCGAATATTTGTTTGGATTTAACAATGCAGAAATTGTAGGCAGTAATTCGCAATCGGGTTCGACATACACCACATTTACCCAACCGGTGTACCGCGAAATTTTAAATACGATCAGAAAGATCGATCCAGCCGCTGTTGAGCGTATTCATTCCCGTGCCAAAAATGAAAAAATTTTACATTAAGTAAAATTTAACCTAAAAACGGCCTGTATAATTTCTATACAGGCCGTTTTATTTTATACAATAGAATAGATATAAACAAAAAAGGAGTAAAAATATGGCCAACAATCCTATGTTTAACGAAGCCGCTTTTGAGCGCGCCAAAAAAGAATTGAAAGAAAATGCGGAAACTGCGGTCTATCCCTACGAAACCGCTGACACCGTTTTACGACCGCGTTATGAATCCGCTCCGGCAAACGCCATGACCTTGCAAGGGACAATTAATAAAACATTTGCCTTATTATTTATCTGCTTGGCAGGCGGATGGATTGGTTGGACACGTTTGTCTGCCAGTTACGGTTTATTAACCCTTTTTGCATTAATTGCTCTGGGATTTGGAATTTGGACCTCATTCCAGCCCAAGGTCTCTCCCTTCACTGCCCCTATCTATGCTATTTTAGAAGGCCTTATTTTAGGGGGAATCTCCGCCGCGTATAACGTACAATATCCCGGCATTGTAGCCAGTGCCGTAGGAATTACAGGCTTGGTATTTTTTATCATGTTGTTTATTTTTAAAACAGGCATTATAAAAGTAACACAAGGATTTGCAACAGCCATTGTGTCCGCTACCGCAGCCATTGCCATTTTATATATTGGCTCTTTATTACTCTCTTTCTTTGGAGTTAATACTGATTATTTAACCTCCTCTTCTCCGTTATCTATTGGGATTAGCGTGGTTGTGTGTATTGTAGCCGCCTTAAATTTGATGCTGGATTTTCAGTTTATCAATGTCATGTCCAGCCGAGGGGATGCTCCCAAATTTATGGAATGGTATGCCGGATTTGGTTTACTTGTTACCATTGTATGGCTATATATTGAAATCTTAAAATTACTCGCTAAATCCAAACGAAGATAGTTTCATTTGAACGAGTGAAATTTGGTAAAATAAAGTAAGGCGGACAAAAAATCCGCATAAGTTTAAAAAGGAGTCAGGAACAGTATGAATTTTAATAGCATCAAAAAAATCCAAGACATGGATTTGAAAAACAAAAAAGTATTGGTGCGCGTAGATTACAACGTACCTCTTAAAGACGGTAAAGTAGATAACAATAAACGCATTGTGGCTACTGAAAAAACAATTAAACACTTATTAGAAAACAATTGCCGTGTCGTGCTGATTGCCCACTTAGGACGCCCGAAAGGCAAAGTATGCCCGGAATTTAGTTTGGCTCCGGTGGCTGCCGAAGTAGAAAAATTATTCGGTGTGCCGGTTCACTTTGCTAAAGACTGCATTGGCGCCGAAGCCGATAAAGTAGTTGCCGAAACGAAAAACGGCGAAATTGCCTTATTGGAAAACCTCCGTTTCCACCCGGAAGAAGAAAAGAACGATCCCGAATTTGCCAAACAACTCGCCAAACACGGTGAAATTTTTGTACAAGAGGCTTTCGGTACCGTACACCGCGCTCATGCCTCCACCAGCGCAGTAGCCGATTACTTACCCGGCTGCGCAGGCTTTTTAGTTCAAAAAGAAGTGGAATTTTTAGGTAAAGCGTTGGAAAACCCGGCCCGTCCGTTTGCTGCGGTAATCGGCGGTGCGAAAGTATCCGACAAAATTTTACTTTTGAATAACTTATTAGACAAAGTAAATGTTTTAATTATCGGCGGCGGTATGGCCTATACGTTCTTAAAAGCCAACGGTTTAGAAATTGGTAAATCTTTAGTAGATGACACGAAGATTGAAGAAGCCAAACAAGTCATGGCGAAAGCCAAAGAAAAAGGCGTGAAAATGTTAATGCCGATTGATTTCCGCGTTGCCAAAGAATTTTCCGAAACTGCTACCGCAACGGAAGTAGATGTAATTCCGGCAGATATGGAATCGATGGACATTGGTCCCAAAACAGAAAAATTATTTGCAGATGAACTGTTAAAATGCAAAACAATTTTCTGGAACGGACCCATGGGCGTATTTGAATTCCCGAATTTCGCCAAAGGAAGTTTTGCTATCGCTAACGCTATGATTGAAGCCACCAAAGCAGGTGCTATTTCTATCATCGGCGGCGGAGACAGTGTAAACGTACTTAAGAAGGGGAAAATTAACCAAAAAGAATTTTCTCACGTTTCCACCGGCGGTGGTGCCAGCATGGAATTTGTGGAAGGCAAAGAGTTACCCGGACTCGTGGCGTTAGCCAAATAAGTTCTTTTATTTCTATCCCCCGGATAAATATCCGGGGGATAGTTCTGTTTACAGGTCATAAAAATTTGTATAATGTACATATAATTGGTTAAGGAGATTATTTACATGTACGGACTTATTTTAACGATTCATTTTATTGTCTGTGTATTACTGATTTTACTCGTATTATTACAAAGCGGAAAAGGTTCTGCGGCCGGTATTTTTGGTGCTTCCGGAGCGGACAATTTGTTTGCAAGCCCAACAGCGTTTAATGCGGTAAACAAATTCACCGCCATTCTGGCAGCCGTCTTAATGGCAACTTCTATTATCTTGACGATTGCCTCGCACAAAGCATCTTCCAGTTCTGTGTTGGACAAAGTAGAAATTCCAACGTCAGCGCCCGCGGAAGCAGGCAAATAAATTTTAATAACCTCTGCCCATTGCAGAGGTTATTTTTTCTTGCACTGATCGTGTTCTTTTTGATAAAATAAGAAAGTAGTTTAAAATAGATTTCGCGCGGATGGCGGAATTGGTATACGCGTGCGTTTGAGGGGCGCATGCCTTACGGCTTGAGGGTTCGAGTCCCTCTCCGCGCATAAAATATAAAAACCGGGTTTTCCCGGTTTTTTTATTGCCACAAAAGCAAATTCCTATAATTACTTTTCCAACTTTAAAAAGGACTCCCGACTTGCTATGATTCTCCTATAACAGGAGAAAATATGGGGCAACTTAAAACCATTTACAATTTATCCTTTCACGAAACTTTACGTCAGCAACAAGGTCATTTAACTTACACTTGGTTACGGGTTCCCGGCGGCTGGAATTTAACCGTAGAAAGCGACAAAGGAATTACAAATACATTCATTCCGCAAAGTAACGAATTTAAAGAACTGGCCCGGGAATTGGAAAACCGCTCTACTGATTTTGTTTCTAAAAAAATTGTTCAAGAATCCTAAAAAAAGCGGTCGTGCTCTTCGATAAACTGATATAATAATACTATACTTATCCAAGCAGGAGTTTTATTATGTCCCCATTAGCAGCAGCCTGGATTTGCTGGGCCATTGTCGGTTTATCTCCCGTTGCCGGAAAATATGCAGTCGGTGTTATTAGTCCGGCACTACTTGTATTTTTAGGAACGTTAATTGGAGTTCTTTATTTCACCCCATGGGTAACAAAAAATAAAAAATGGGGGGAATTATTAGCCCCGCAAACACGCTGGAAATTTTTATTTATCGGTACCTTTGGAACGGCCCTACCGTTTACCATTTTACTGATTGCCTTGCATTACACCACGCCCGGCAATGCTGCTATTTTACAACAAAGCGAACTGATTTATTCGCTCTTGTTCGCGGCGTTCTTCTTAAAAGAATATCCAAGCCGTGCCCAATTAATGGGCAGCGCATTGATTGTGTTAGGCGTCCTAATTATTCTTATCAAAGAACAATATACGCCCCGCTGGACAGGTGATTTATTGATTATCGGCAGTACCTGGATGTTACAAGCAGGTTCTACGGTTGCTAAAAAACTTCCTAAACACTTAGATTACCGCTTAATTGGAATGGCACGCAATCTCTTTGCATTGCCGGCACTGCTCGTTATTTTGGCGGTTATGGCCTTCTTACAAGAGCCGTTTACGCTGCGCCCGGTCTTAAAGATGTTTGCCGTACTCGGCTATACCGGTATTTTCAAATATGGCTTAGCCATGGTGGTATGGTATAAAGCCATCCGCGCATTAGATTTAGGAAAAGTAACCGCTATTTATTTATCGTATCCGGTACTTTCTCTTCTCATTTCTGCCTTTTTAGGATTAGAACATCCTACCGTCCACCAACTAGTCGGTTTAACGATCACGCTGGCAGGGGCTTATTGGGTAAGTTTAACAGTAAAAAAAGAAGGGCATTAAACGCTCCAATAAAGTACAATATAAATATGTTTAAAATACTTCCTGTTTATGCTATTTGGTTAGCCTGGTTTGCTACGTCAATAAATGTAGTTATTTCTAAATTGGCGGTTCCGTATGTAACTTCGGCACTTTTTTTATTCTGGACTTGCTTACTGGCCGTATTGTGCTTTCGGATTTATTTCGGCAAAAGCGGGGAATGGGACAAATTGTTTCGCAAAGATGTGTGGCCCAAAGCACTTGGCATGGGCACCTTTGGAACGGCTTTACCCATGACAATTTTCATGGTCGCACTGAATTATACCACTCCCGTAAATGCTGCCATCGCCAATCAATTTGAAATTATTTACTCATTAATTTTATCCGCTATTATTTTAAAAGAGCATCCTTCCCTCAAACAAATTGCCGGTTCTATTTTAATTTTGCTAGGGGTTGGCTTGATTATTCTGGAAGGAGGAACTTCTTTACAAGCCAAAGGAGATTTATTGGTAATTAGTTGTTTATGGATGTATCAAGTCAGTCATATTTTTGCCAAAAAACTCCCTACCGATTTAGAACCGCAAACCATTGCCGCGGCCCGTGCTTTGTATGCCTTGCCCGCACTGGGGCTTTTATGTATTGTATTAAGCATTATTCAAGGCCCGCTACAATTTAATGCAAAGGCACCCACTTTATGGCTGGTACTGGGCGCCAGCGCCTTGATAAACTATTTTTTAGGCAATTGCTACTGGTATCAGGCAATTCGCCATATGGATTTAAGTAAAGCAACCGCTATTATTCTATCCTATCCTGTGATGACGTATATTTTATCGGTTCTTTTTGGTCAGGACCGTATTACGGTGTACAAAATTACAGGTATGATATTAGCCGTTGGCGGAGCATATATCGTAACACTGCTTGCAAAAGGAGCCAAAAAATGAAAAAACTCGTTTTATTTGATTTAGACGGAACTTTAGTGGATGCCGGAGGCTGCGGACGCCGGGCCTTAGTCAAAGCCATTGAAACTTTATACGGTAAAAAACCGGAATTTGAGCACGCGCTTATTTCCGGACGGACGGATTTAGATAATTTTTCCATTGTGTACGGATTAGTAAAAAACGGCAAAAAACCCTCTCCGGCGGAAATGAAAAAAATGAAAGCAAAATATTTAGAAATTTTGCCGCAGGAAGTCCACGCATCCGTGCGTTGTAAAAAATACGATTTAGTACCCGGTGTAGAAAAATTTTTGAATATGCTCTCTAAAGATCCGGATCTTGTTTTAGGATTAGGAACCGGAAACTTAAAAGAAGGCGCCCAATTAAAACTGGCTCCCAGTAAATTGGAAAAATATTTTTCCGTGGGCGGTTTTGGCGAAGACGGACACACGCGGGAAGAAATGTTACAAGCAGCCGTCAAACGTGCCGAAAAAAAATATAAAACAAAATTTTCCCCGGATCAAGTTTTTGTGATCGGTGATACGCACCGCGATATTTTGGCGGCTAAAAATTGTGGATTTCACAGCGCTGTGCTAACTAACGGATTTGGAGATCCCCAAAAAATTCAACGAGCAGCGGCTGAACTGGAAATAAAAGATTTCAAAGATATTGCAATGTTATCGGTATGGCTCCGTTTAAAAGAAGACCCTAAAGGGGTCAAACGCGGAAGTTATATCATGCCCGCAAGTGCTATTGAACACGTATTTTTCAGCAGAACCGGCATTGACGAAGACCGATTAAAAATGCTTCGTATTAAAAAATATGAAGATCTAGAATCCGGAACTATAATGTAAGGAATGCACACATGATGGAATGGTATACTGCCGCTGAACGTTTTACAGAAGCCTTAGCCTCGTCGGATCCAACGCCGGGCGGGGGGGCTGCGGCGGCGCAAACGGGTGCGATGGGGTGTGCTTTATTATTAATGGCGATTGGCACCACATTAAAACGCAAAAATCTTGATAGGGAGATTCAATCCGATTTAGAAGTAAGTGAAAAACGGCTGGGTTCCTTAAAAAACCAATTAAAACGGTACGTCCAACAAGATGCACAGGCCTATGCCGGTTATTTAACCGCGAAACGGCTCCCCAAAGACGATCCGGCCCGTGATCTTGCGTTGCAAAGCGCCTTAGAAACTGCCGCCCGTGTACCGGCAGATACTGCCTCTGCGGCATTACAGGTACTCAAAGAATTAGACCGTATTCAACCGGCTATTGCTCCTGTCATTTTAGCGGACGTTCACTGTGCCAAACATCTGTTACAAGCCGCTATACATTGTGCCGTAGAAAACGTTCGGGCCAATATACCGTTTATTACTAACGAAAAACTTTTAGAAAAATTAAATCAACAAATTCAACTTTTTTTAAAATCATGTTAAGGGGAAAATATGACAGAAAAAGCCAATAAACGAAGTGGCATGTTGGGAACTATTTATAAAATGTTGCCGGAAATCAACGACGATTATGCAGCTAAACTGGTTTATACACTGGAAAATAAAAAAACCATTGCCCAATTACAACAGGATATTGCCAATATCGCCGCCCAACTCAGTTCCGATTCCCCAATGACAGACTCCATGGTCGCCAAAATTTTATTAGATGAAATTACGCTTCCCGCCGCATTAAGGCAACTGCGCGTATATAATAATGCTACCTCAATTAATGAGTTATGTGCCGCTTTGGAAGTGCCTGCAAAAGATACCGGATTATTATTAGAAGTATATGCTTCGCTTTCATCCAAAAAATATTTTGACGAATCTTTTGCTTTAGCCCTCAAAGACGTGCAAGATTCTCCCGATTTAACAGATCAGCAAAAAGCCTTACATGCTGTTGAAATTCTTTTAAAAGAGGCCGCGGAATTGTTACAAGAACGAACCGGCCATGCAAAACAAAATAAAAAAGATATTTTTGCTTTTGCAGATCGGTATCATCTCTCCGCATGGTTGACCGCTCACTTAATTGATTTATACACACAACCGGCATCTATTAAGATTAATCCGGAATTTGACAAACAACTACAAACCCTTCAAAAGATACATTCAAATGCGAATCTATGCGCTTCATTGTGTGCTCGTACACTACTGGGACAAATCACGCCCAAAGATGCTCAGGATATTGCCCATATATCCGCCTTACTAAACGATCAGATTTTAGAAGAAGATCTTATGGTAATTGCCTGCCGCTATTTAAAAGCCAAGCAACCCCAGGAAATCGTATCTACTTTCCAAGCCGTATTAAACCGCTTGCCCCATATTAGCCAACCGGAAGAAAACCTAGGGCTTGCAGTACGCGTATTAATTGACGGAACTGCTCAAAGTTTGGACCAGGCTATTAAACAAGCCTCTTTACTGCGCGACCGAGAAATGTTGCGCCGTAATTTGGCTAAAAAAGATTTATATGCCGGCTACGAATATGATTTAGCCGAACGCTATGGGGGGAAAAAAACCATTATCCAAATAGAACGCGAAATGAACGAACTGTTGGACCAATTGCCTTTTTGTATGGATAAGAATGATAATAAAGAATTGGCTTGCAAAGTGTTACTGGGGTCGCTAAGTCAAGAAGAAGCCACCCAACAAGCACAATACTTGCGCGATTTAAAAGCAAAAACATTAACAAAAGGTTTCGCCCCCGAATTAATGAAAAACTATTTAGGGACCAAGCAACCGGATGAAATTTTACATTTTTTTGAAGAATCCTTAATGCCGTATACCTTTTGGAAATCCGATCAAGAAAAACACCGGTTTGCCTTGCAAACCTTGCTAGGGGAGTTAAACGGCACGTACAACCGCCGGATTTCCCAATTTGTTTTAGAAATGTTGGAAAATGGTTCCTCGCTGGAACTGATGGGGGATATGCTTAGTAATATTCAAACCCATAAAACCAGTGATGCAGAAGTAGATAAGTTATTAGAAACCTATAAACATGCACGGATCGATTCCAATGCGTAAGCGTAAAACACTATTAAATTGTGCAATTATTTGCTATGCTATTATCGTATGGTTTTGTATTTATTTTAAATAGGGTGAAATTACAATGAAATATTGGGTCTACATTAATGATAAAGTTGAAGGTCCTTTTGACGAGGATAAGTTGGTAACGCTCCAAGGCTTTACCCAGGATACATTAATTTGTTCGGAAGATACAGCCAATAGCGGAAATCAAGAATGGGTGAAAGCCTCTTCCATTTTTGAATTTGATCAAGTATCTCCCGCTTCCGCTGAACCATCGCAACCCATTACGCAAACGGCTTCTACCGGTGCGGCGGCTGATGGATTAGCGGCTGTCCTACTGGCCAAACTAGATGCTTTAACTGCCCAAATTTCCGGATTACAAACTAAATTAGACGGCATGCAAACAAAGTTAGATGATGCGATTTCCACCCAAAACAAAACTGCAACTTCTAACATGATGGCACCTTCTATGCCTCCCATGGATGATACGCATGCCAACACAATCACCCTAACCCGACATGATATTGAGGCACAAGTTGAAGAGGTTTTACCACCGTCGCAAGACGAAGAAAAGCCTTTAGATATGCTTGGCCCGGTAGATTTAGGGGAACATGGAAACGACGATTTTTCTTCCAAAGCGGGAGAGGACGTAGTGGTAAGTGCGGCGCTTGATTCCTTATATAATGCACGGTTGCAAGATCAAGCCCAACAAGATATTAATGAAAGCACTTTCCAAGATTTACTTACACCCCATCAAGCGGCTGAATTAGCAAAAACAGCAGATGCTGCCCTAGCCGCGAGCGAAGAACAAGAACGCACCTTGGATGAAGCACTTAAGCAGGTGGAAAAAAAGGCAAATGATCCTGCCGAAAAAGATAAATTAATTGATTCTTTTTCAACGGCTTCACAGCCCGATGTTGTAGATCAATTGATCCAGGAAAAAGAAGAAGAAAAAGAAACTTCTTCAAACTCCGGAGCGGGACTCGCATTAGCCGGTGCCGCTGCATTAGGTATTGCCGGAGCGGCTGCGTTGTCTTCTTTAAATAACTCTCCGGAAGGCAACAAATCCTCCGAAGAAACACAGTCCACGAATCCGTCTGAAGTACCTACTTTACCAACAGAATCCGCTGAACCTGCCGAACCGACCTTGCCTGCGGAGCAAAACAGACCGGATATGGCTCATGAAGACAAATTACCTTCTTTAGAAGAGGCCGACAAGCCGATTTCCCAAGATGCTTCCTCGGATGCTAATGAATCCACGACTCCGGAAGAATTGGTTCCCGGAGCAAATTTAGAAAAGAAAGACGGCGAACTAATTACTGAAGAAGATTTAAAAGATGCATTTACCGAACGCCAAACACAAGAAGACCAATCGGTCGAACAACTCTTTGGTATTGCCGGCAATGCTACAGCAAATAC
Organism: Candidatus Avelusimicrobium vaccinum; assembly: GCA_902794895.1. Classification (GTDB taxonomy): domain Bacteria; phylum Elusimicrobiota; class Elusimicrobia; order Elusimicrobiales; family Elusimicrobiaceae; genus Avelusimicrobium; species Avelusimicrobium vaccinum. Next base: position 11,545 of record CADBIY010000023.1, read on the forward strand.
ACCCTCTAGCGAGGATGTATCTCCGGAAGATGCAAAAATGGAAAGTTTGGATGATCTGAAGAATGACAATCAAACGTCCTCCCAAGAAAGAACAAACATTCCTTCTGCTACTTCCAATCCAAATGAACTCACTGAAATTGAATTAAAAGAGGGTTCCACTTACCTTATTTCCGATTTTGTGCCGCCGGCGCAAGCCTCTCAGGATGTTTCACAAGAATTAGCCAATAGGGAAACTCCAAACACTGCCGTGAACACGGAGAAATCTTCCTCTAAAAATTCCGCCGAAGAAACAGATGCCGAGGAATTGGTATCGCTGAAAACTCAGTTCGAAAAACCGGTTGAAACTCCAAAAAACATACCGGAAGATGTAACTGTTTCTCAAGTTATTTTAGAAAATACCATTAAAACAAAACGGGGCGCGTCGTTAGATATCAAAACCGTTCCAATGGTTCCGGAACCGGGAGAATCACAGCGGTTACACTTGGAAGGAATGGATGATGATTTAAATACGCAGCATGATTTGCAAGAAGCGGATATTAAACCTGCCAGCAAAACAACAAAAGCGGTTATTTTATCATTAGTAACTATCTTGTTAATTGCTGTTTTGTATGCGTTGTTAGCATTTTTACATATCTTGCCAGCGCAATTTAACATCTTCTCTTCTGACAAAGCGGTAGCCGAACAACAAGCCCAACAAAATGCGCAACTGGAAGAAATGTTAGCGCCTGAAGAAGCGGTAACCGATATTCAACCGACAGAAGAAATTGAAACATCCACGGAAAGTACCGATCCGGCAGAAGCAGTTCTTGAAGAAGTCAAAGCGTATTCCTTGCCAAACGGATACACGTTAAAAGACTTCATTGAAAATAAACATGCTTCCGTAAAAGATCTGATTACGTGGGAAATTTCTACGGCAATAGATCCGGATAATTATTCCGTACTTGTCAAAGTACCGCCGGAGAATCCGCAAAGTTTCAAAATTTCGTACCGTTTCAATTACAATGCAGTTACGAAAACATTAGAGCCGACCATTTCGGATGCTAAGAACTTATTAGATGAAGCAAACGGATCTTCGTTACCTGTAACACCGGTCCAATAAATTGCTTACTGATCCTAACACCCCGGTACATATAACCGGGGTGTTTTTTTATAGCACAAAAAAACCCCGGGGCCAACCAAATACCCCGGGAATAAATATAATATACCAATTCTTACTTTATCGCATTTTTTGCAATACTTGCTAAAATGTTAAATGTTTTCTCCGCCCATGCTAAACTTAGCCATTCATAAGGCCCATGCGGATTTTCATATCCGGCAAAGATGTTGGGAGTAGGCAGCCCTCGCAAAGATAGTTGCGAGCCGTCCGTCCCTCCGCGCGCTTGTGTTAAACGGTAAGTAACATGGTTTTCCTGCAACGCGGCTTCCAACAACTCCATGGCTTGCGGTTTCTCCTTTAAAATATCCCGCATATTCCGGTACTGTTCTTTAAACTCTACTTCAATTTTAGCCGCCGGATATTTCGCCCGTTTTTGGTCTACCAAATCTTCTAAAATCTTTTTAAATTGGGCAAATTTTTTCAAATCGTGCTCGCGTACAATGCCTTGCACTTCCGCCTTTTCCAAGCCACCGGTAATATCTTTAAATAGAATAAAACCATCCTCTCCATCCGTCGTTTCCGGCAGTTTATCCTCCGGCCAGGAAGAAATAATATCCGCCGCAATACGTACCGGATTGGCCATAAACCCTTTTGCAGAGCCCGGATGACACGATTTACCAGTGATGCGAATCGTAACGGAATCGGCATTAAAATTACCGCAATCAATCTCTCCCAAATTGGCCCCGTCTATGGTATATGCAAAATCTGCCGCAAAACGGTCCACATCAAAATAACCGATCCCGGTGCCAATTTCTTCATCAATCGTGAAAGCGGCCTTAATCGGTCCGTGTTTAATTTCCGGATGCGCGGTTAAATATTCCGCCAAGGTCATAATGATAGCAATGCCAATTTTGTCGTCTCCGCCAAGAAGTGTCGTTCCGTCCGCCGTTACAATATCATCTCCCAGACATAATTTTAAATTCGGCGCTGTTTGGGGAGAAAGAAACATTTTTTTATCGGCGTTAATCGTCAGCGTTCCTCCGTCATAATTGGGATGTAAGACCGGATGAATATCTTTGCCGTTGAAATCGCTCACGGTATCCATATGGGCAAAAAAACCAATTACCGGAGATTTGTTATCTGTATTGGACGGGATGAGCCCGGTTACAAAACCATACTCATCTACTTCTACATCGGCAAATCCTACCTTTTTCATCTCGGTCGCCAAACGGTGGGCAAAGGAAATTTGGGAAGAGGTGGAAGGGATAGATTTGCTATCCGGATCACTCGTCGTTTCCACAGCGACATATTGTACAAAACGGTTATAAATGGTTTGTTGAATAGTATTCATAAAAAAATTCTCCCAAGGTGTTTTTTTTATTATACAATATTAGTCTAACCGACTTGGGAGGAAATATGAAAAAAATTTTATTTTGTTTAATAACTATTTTAGCACTAGCGGGGTGTGCCAGTATGAATCAGGCCCAAAATTTAGCGAACTGCAAATTCGCCCTCACTAGTGTACATTTAACAGATTACAATTTAACTTCGCTGGGGTTTGATATTGTCATTTCGATTACCAATCCAAGCAAGACAGAAAAAGCCTCCTTGAAACGCTTTGTAGGGAAATTAACGGTCAATGACGATTATATGGCAGATGTAACGCTGAAAGATATAGAAATTGAACCGAATTCTACCAAAGCCGCAAAAGCAAAAATCAATGTGCCGTTAACCGCAGTAAGCAGCAAGTTAATCGGCCTGCTTAGCATGGGAAGCGGAACGCTGGATTATCATCTGACAGGCACCATGTATTTTGAAAGCCCGCTAGGGGTGGAAATCCCAGTTCCGGTAGATATTGGACGTGTCGGAAGTGCAAACAGTTAATATCAAACATTAAAAAAGCCTCCTAAACAGAGGCTTTTTTATGGGGTATTTTTCCATTAAATTTGCAACAAAATCCGTAATATCCAAGCCGAAAGAAAGGATAAACTTAAAGTAAGTAATACCACCCGCGCCGTATCTTTCCAGCCGCTTTCGCGCAACATGACAAAGAAAGTAGCAATACACGGCAAGTACATACTCATAAACACACAAGCCACCACGAGTGCTTGCGGAGCCAAATTCAACGGCTCCAAAAGCGCAATCGAAACATCCTTGCGCAAAAATCCCAAAATGAGCAACGGCGTTGTTTCTGCCGGGAGGCCCAGCACATACTCCACCGGATAGCGTGAGAGTTTGGTAATCCACGCCGTAATGCCGGAAAGTTCCATTAAATCCACAAACAACACCCCAAATAAAATCAGCGGCAACGCATCACTTAAATACTCCTTCATGCGAATCCATAATTTGCGCAACAGCGGCCGCCATTGGGGAACTTGCCACGACGGAATTTCCATAAACAGTTCCGGCGTTTCGCCTTTCATCAAACGGTTCAAAATTGTTCCTGCAATCACACCGTTGATAAACAACGCCCCAAACACCATCAGCATATATTTCAGGCCGTGGGGGGATAAAATAGAAATTATCATTGCCGTCTGCGAAATACACGGAGCAAGTACTAAAATCAGTGCCAGCGCAATAATACGCTCCCGCCGTGTTTCCAGCACACGTACACCCATCACAGCCGGAACTTTGCACCCAAAGCCCAACATAATCGGCAACGAACCGTATCCGTGTAACCCGAATTTATGCAAAATACCGTCAAGCAACACCGCTAAACGGGGTAAATAGCCCAACTCTCCTAAAAAGCCAAACAACGCATAAAACGCCAACACATAGGACATAACGTCCACCAGAGCAATTTTCAGACCGTCCGTCAATACGCCGAAGTAGGTTTCGCCACCGTCACCCACCAACAGCATCCCCAGTACCCCGTCGCGCAGCGGCCCCAGCAACCGCTCCATAAACGGGAAATAATAGTTTTCATACAACGGATCTACAAAATTAATAATGCCTTCGCCAATAAACCGTACTAAAAAGAACGATAGGATAAGTACAATCAAAGCAAGCGGCAGTCCGGTAACCGGGTGCGTAGCAAACGCTTGTAAATGTTCCCAAAACGAAGGATGTTTATGTTTGACTTCCTGAACTTCTTTAACAATTTTCCCGATTGTCTGCCATTTTCCTTCATCCGTTTCCGGAACCGGGAAAGACAACTGCGGCGGTTGCGAGAGGCGGATGGCTTCTTGGGCTAATTCCTTAAGCCCTTCCCCGGTAGTTGCCACCGTCGGAATGACCGGGATCCCCAACAATTTAGCAAGTTTCTTCACATTAATTTGGATACCGTTTCGTTGGGCGGCATCAAATTTATTAAGCATTAAAATAACCGGTTTTTTAAGCGATAATATTTCTAACAGGAAATATAAATTGCGTTCCAGATGGGAAGCATCCGCTACACAAACAATAAAATCATAATCTAACTCTTTAAATAAATTCCGCTTACGCCCTTCCATTTGCCATTCTTCTTCCAAACGGTACAGCCCCGGAATATCAATAATATCGTAGGATTCCCCGTCAAATTGGGTTTGCCCATAGTTCAGCCCCACCGTCGTTCCCGGGAAGTTCGACGAAATAACACCAATACCGGTCAAACGTGAAAAAATTAAACTTTTTCCCACATTGGGATTACCGGCTAACAGAAAAGTATTTTTCTTGGCGGTAACTATAATTTTTTTGGCGGTTTCACGCCCGATAGCAACTTCGGTACCGGAAACATTGATAATAACGGGATTAGATCCCTGTTTTCGCGAAACATATTGCCCACGGACAATTCCCATGGCAGCCAGTTTATCTGTCATTTTAGAATCGGCATGAATTTCCTTAATTTGGGCAACGTTACCTGGTCTTAATTGAAAAAGAGTGCGGGAGTTATTTTTTTCCATAAAAGTTAGTTATTCCTTACTTTTATATTGTATCATCTATTTACGCTTCTTGCAAGGCAATTTCTTCGACGATAACTCCATTTTACAAACCAGATTTGGTATAATTTAATTGTCAATTTAACCGAATGTATAGGAGAAATAGTATGGCTTATAAAGTAAATCCGGATGTTTGCATCAACTGTGGTGCTTGCGAATCTGCTTGCCCGGTAGGCGCAATCAGCGAAGTAGACGGAAAAAGAAACATTGATGCTTCCAAATGCATTGAGTGCGGCGCCTGCGCCGGCACCTGCCCGGTAAGCGCGATTGCTCTGTAAGAGATATTTCATATCGGCTAAAAGTCCCTCTGCCTAGCGGAGGGATTTTTTTGTTGCCGGGCACT
>CADBIY010000024.1 GCA_902794895.1 Candidatus Avelusimicrobium vaccinum
GATATAGAAACAATTATTGGTAAAGATACGTATGATATGTGGCTTCGGCCGGTTCATTTTGTATATGAAAATACCACGCTAAAACTTTCATTACCGAATCAATTTTGGGGTAAAACAATTCGTGAAAGATACCAACATATTATTACGGATGCTTTTTTAAAACATCTTGGGGTAAATATTACGGTTATTTATCAGGTGTCTCCGGAAAATACAGCCCCTACGGTATCTTCTGCACAAGATGTTATTGCCGCTTCGCCGGCCCCCACCGTAATTAAAAAAAATCCGTTTATATCACGTTTAAATTCATCTTATACTTTTGAAAATTTTATTGAATCCCCTTCTAACCGGTTTGCTTATAAAGCGGCTGAAGCCGTGGCCCATAAATTAGGAGCACGGGAAAATAACCCCTTGGTTATTTATTCTTCCCCCGGATTAGGAAAAACCCATTTATTACATGCAATCGGTAATGAAATTTTAAAAGAAAACCCCGATAAAAAAGTTCTTTATATGTCCGGGGAAGAGTTTGTCAGCGAATATATCGAATCTATCCAAAATAAAGAAGCAGAAAGTTTTCGAAAAAAATACCGCACATTAGATTGTTTTTTAATGGATGATATTCAGTTTGTCTCCGGAAAAGAACAATGTACTATTGAATTTTTTAATACCTTTAATGCGTTATTTGAAAGCCGGAAGCAAATTGTCTTATCTTCGGACAGAACTCCCCAACAATTAGAGTGGGATGAACGGCTTTCCTCACGGTTACTTTCAGGGATTGTTACTGAAGTGAAACGGCCGGATTTAGAAACCCGTATTGCTATTTTACGCCAAAAACGTGATTCTATTAATTTTGATATTGGGGATGATGTATTAAGTTTTATAGCAGAAGGAATTCATACAAATGTACGTGAATTGGAAGGTTCTTTATTCCGTTTAGTGGCTTATTGTGGAATGCATGGAGTGGTACCTACTATTGCCATCGCAAAAGAATTATTAGCAGATATTTTAGAAACCGGCCAAGAATTTTCCGTTAATGTAAATACAATCAAGAAAATAGTTGGGAAGCATTTTAATATTAAAATGGAAGATTTTAATTCTAAACGTAAAACCCAATCAGTCGCATGGCCGCGTCAAATTGCTATGTTTTTAACCAATGAATTAACCGATTTATCCCTTCCCGAAATAGGACGGGAATTTAACCGGGATCACAGTACAGTAGTTCATGCACGGGATTTGGTAAAGGAAAAAATAAATACCGACCCGTTTTTTACCGCAGAAATTAACCAAATAATTACAGAAATTAAGACTGTGGATAAAAAATAATTTTCTGTGGATAGAGTAAGAATATATTTGTTATAAAGATGGGAAAAAAATAAGCAGTTTATAATGTTTATAAATAATGTTATTTATAAACAGGGTAATAAAAAATTCGGTATAGGATAAATCACAAAATCCACATTACGCACAGGATATATTAATAGGGAATATAAATATGAAAATAAATATTACTAAATCAACTTTATTGGAAGGAATCCAAATTATTTCAGCAGGGGTTTCTTCCCGTACTACCCTTCCTATTTTGCATAATTTTTTAATGGAAACAGACCATGATAAATTAAAACTAGTACGTACCGATATGGAGATGGCTACAGTCCATTATGTCAATGCCGAAATTGAAGAAGCCGGCAGTATAACAATTCCTTTAAAAGAATTTAGTGATATTATTAAAAATTTACCGGATAATAAAGAAATTAATCTTACATTAGATGAAAATAATAAATTTCATATCAAATCCGGTAAAAGTAAGTTTTGGGTAATTGGAACCCCTAAAAATGAATATCCCGCTATTCCGGAAGTAGAACATCAAAACAGTGTTGTTTTAGATCCGCTTGAATTACAAAATATGATTGAAAAAACGGCATTTTCTGCTTCTACTCAAGAAACACGGTATATTTTGAACGGTTTACTGTGGAATAACACGGCGGATAAATTTGAAATTGTGGCTACCGATGGTGGACGTTTAGCCATTGCTACCCATACGGCTTTACCGGGTTCTAAAGAATTTAAAATTATTATTCCGACTAAAATTTTAAATGAATTATGCCGCTATATTACGATTGCAAAACCTGGAAAAGACAGCACAATTAAAGTAAATGTTTCTTCTAACCAAGTTAGTTTTATGATGAATGAAACCACTTTTATTTCTCGTTTGATTGAAGGAAACTTTCCAAACTACAATCAAGTCATTCCAACTAAAAAGAATATTAATTTTGAAGTATTTAATAAAGAATTACTGGCTTCTACACGTCGTTCGGCATTATGCGCCGGCGAGTTTGGAAGTGTAGTGAAATATAAGTTAGAAAATAATAATTTAACGGTTTCATCAAATTCTCAAAATATGGAATTTACAGATGAAATTCCCGTGGAATATAATCAGGAAACATTTGAAGCGGCTTTTAATCCGCAATATATTATTGATGTACTTAAAAATATATCGTCGGAAAAAGTGTCTTTTTCGTTTGTAAATGCGTCTCAGCCGGTATTAGTAGAACCGGTGGGGGACGTTATGTTTAAATACGTAATTATGCCGGTGCGTGCTTAATGAAATTTGGAGAAAGTCCCCGAAAAATATGGCATTCCAGCGCTGATTTACAAAGTAGATTTAATCGGCTTAACAGTCGGTTAAATAGATTATTAATTTTGGATCATGTATGGTCTCACTTAGTAGGAAATAGGGGAAAATTTTGGGTATTAAAAGCAGTACAAAAAGATACATTGTATGTACAGGTAAGAGTAGCCGTGGCAAAAAATGAATTAACTGCTAAAAAAACACAATTAATTCACGAATTAAATAAACATTTTGATACGCCGTGGATTAAACGGATTGAAATTATATAGTTTTGTTATTTTGATAAGGAGTAGGTCATGACTGAAGAACAAAGAGAGAAAGATTATGATTCTTCTAAAATTACCGTTTTAGAAGGATTGGAGGCTGTACGGAAACGTCCGGCCATGTATATTGGTTCTACCGGGCTACCCGGGCTGCATCACTTAGTATATGAGGTAGTTGATAACTCTGTTGACGAAATTTTAGCCGGTGGTGCTACCACTATTACAGTAACCATTAAAGGAGATATGACCTGTTCTATTCAAGATGACGGGCGTGGTATTCCGGTTGATTTAATGAAAAATGCCAAGGATGCAAAATTACGTAATAAATCAGCCTTGGAAGTAGTCATGACCGTGTTACACGCAGGCGGTAAATTTGACAGCGGTGCATATAAAGTTTCCGGCGGTTTACACGGGGTCGGCGTATCCTGCGTGAACGCGCTTTCCGAAACCATGGATGTGGAAGTCCGTCGTGACGGGCATATTCACTTTCAGCGCTATCACCGCGGTAAGCCTGAAGATAAAGTTCAAATTATCGGTGATACGAAAGAACACGGAACCAAGGTTACATTTACGGCGGATCCGGAAATTTTTGGAAATCTTTCTTTTTCCTATGAGACCATTGGTAACCGTCTTCGTGAACTGGCCTTCTTAAATGCCGGTGTAAAAATTATTTATACAGATGAACGGAAGGAAGATAACCAAACTGTTACGTTTCTGTATGAAGGGGGGATTTCCCAATTCGTAAAATACTTAAATACGAATAAAACCGTCATTAATCCGGAACCGATTTATTTAACCAAAGAAGTTGGCGATAATTATATTTCGTTTGCTATTCAGTATAACGAAGGATATTCCGAAAATATTTTCTCGTTTGTTAATAACATTCACACGATTGAAGGCGGTACGCACTTAACGGGTTTCCGCAGTTCGCTGACACGTTTAATTAACGAATATATTAAAAATAATAATTTAGGCAAACAACATAAAGATATTACGGTATCCGGTGATGATATTAAAGAAGGTTTAGCCGTTGTATTATCGGTTAAAATTCCTCATCCGCAATTTGAAGGACAAACCAAAACGAAATTAGGTAACTCCGAAGTGGAAGGAATTGTCCGTTCGGTTACCACCGATACGTTAGCGACTTTCTTTGAAGAAAATCCAAAAACGGCCCGTGCTATTTGTGAAAAATGTATGGGTGCTGCCATTGCCCGCGAAGCCGCGCGTAAAGCACGCGATTTAACGCGCCGCAAAGGAGCATTGGAAGGCGGGGGATTACCCGGTAAACTGGCTGATTGTCAAGAACGCGACAGTGCAAAATGCGAATTATTCCTCGTAGAAGGGGACTCCGCAGGCGGTTCAGCCAAACAAGGGCGCGACCGTGTCTTTCAGGCTATTTTGCCGCTGCGCGGTAAAATTTTAAACGTAGAAAAAGCACCGCTTGTTAAAATTCTTTCCAGCGATACTGTACGCGATTTAATTGCCGCTGTCGGTACCGGTGTAGGTGAAGGAGAAGGCGGGTTTGATATTACAAAACTCCGCTATAACAAAATTATTTTAATGGCAGATGCTGACGTGGACGGACAACATATTTCTACCTTGCTTTTAACGTTCTTCTACCGCCAATTAAAACCGCTTATTGACGGCGGACATATTTATTTAGCGCAACCGCCTTTGTATAAAGTGAAAAAAGGCAAAAACGAGCAATATTTGCAAACAGAAGAACAAATGCAACAGTGGCTTATGAAAGAAGGTTTAGCCACCGTTACGGTAACGGATATGCAAACGCAAAAAGCGTTAACGGCCGATTCTGTTCGCGATCTATTAAAAATTTTGCGGGATGTGGAAGACGTTCTTGCAAAATTAGAAATCAAAAATATCACGCTTCAAGATTTTATGGCTTTCATTGCGGAAGGCAAAGTGCCGGTATACCGGATTCCGCTCAAAAGTGGCGGTTTCCGCTATTTCTACACGGAACAGGAATACCGGGAGTATGAAGACCAATATATTCAGGAAAAACGGGAAGAATTGGCCGCAGACGGAGTGGATGTTACCACGGTTTCTAATGAAAACCTGGTGCCGGAACACCAAAGTTTATTTGAATTTGGCAAATTATTAGCGGATGAAAAGAAATTGGAAGCCTTCCATTTTACATTTGCCCAATACCCCACCATTGAAAGTGAAAAGGACCGCATTAACCCGCTTTTTAAGGTAAATAACGGTAAAACAGATGTACTGGTGTATAGTTTAGCCGAATTATTACATGCCGTCAAAGAAGCGGCCTCTTCCGGTGCTACGATCCAACGGTATAAAGGGTTAGGGGAAATGAATCCGGAACAATTATGGGAAACCACGATGGATCCTTCCCGCCGCAAACTCATCCAAGTAAAAATTAATGATGCTGCCGATACGGAACAGGCATTTACCATGCTGATGGGAGACCGGGTAGAACCGCGCCGCGATTTTATTCAATCCCACGCTTTGGAAGTAAAAAACTTGGATATTTAATAAATTGCCGGGCAATACAAGGCCCGGCCAAACGATTTAGTCGGTACTAGGAGATTTTTAAATGAGTGAAGAAAATACAAACCAACCGCAAACCCAAGATGTAAATGTTAATGTGGATTTGTTTGGAGATATTCAACAACGTGATATTGCGGGCGAAATGCGCTCGTACTATATTGATTATGCCATGAGCGTAATCGTCGGACGTGCATTGCCCGACGTACGTGACGGATTAAAACCGGTACACCGCCGTGTGTTATATTCCATGAACGAAATGGGTCTTAAATACAATAAACCCTACAAAAAATCTGCCCGTGTCGTAGGGGACGTGCTCGGTAAATATCACCCACATGGAGATACCGCCGTCTATGATACTTTGGTACGTATGGTGCAGGATTTTTCATTACGTAAACCGCTTATCGACGGACAAGGAAACTTTGGTTCTATTGACGGAGACTCTGCCGCCGCTATGCGTTATACGGAATGCCGTTTGCAAAAAATTTCCGAAGAAATGCTGGGCGATTTAGATAAAGATACCGTTAAAATGATTCCCAACTATGACGGTTCGTTGTTGGAACCTTCCGTTTTACCGGCCAAACTTCCCGCTCTGTTAGTAAACGGATCTTCCGGTATTGCTGTCGGTATGGCTACTAATATTCCTACGCACAATTTAGGGGAAGTGTGCGACGGAATTATTGAATATATCAAAAATCCGGAAATTTCCACCAAAGACATGATGAAAATCATCAAAGGGCCGGATTTTCCGACAGGTGCTATGATTCGCGGCACCAAAGGCATTTACGAATATTTTGAAACGGGCCACGGAAGCGTAAAAGTACAAGCCACCACGGAAATAGAAGAACGCAAAGGCGGCCGCGAAGCCATTATCGTAACAGCCATTCCGTATCAAGTCAATAAAACCGCTTTAATTGAAAATATTGTTGCGTTGGTACGTGATAAAAAAGTAACGGATATTGCCGATATTCGAGATGAGTCGGACCGCCGCGGAATGCGCCTAGTCATTGAAATTAAGCGCGACGGAAACGCCCAAGTAGTATTAAATCACTTGTACAAACATACGCAGTTGCAAACATCGTTCCCGGTCAATATGCTTGCCATTGTAGACGGTCGTCCGCGTGTATTATCGCTCAAAGAAGTGATGCGTGCCTATGTCAAGCACCGCAAAGAAATTGTTACTAACCGCACCAAATTTGATTTAAATAAAGCGCAAAAACGTGAACATATCTTAAACGGGTTATTGATTGCAATTGCGAACATGGACGAAGTAGTAGCCATTATCCGCAAAGCCAAAGATCCGACGGAAGCCAAATTTACGTTAATGACCCGCTTTAGTTTGACGGAAGTGCAAGCGCAAGCCATTTTAGATATGCGTTTACACCAACTGACCCAATTGTCCGCGTTAGCCATTGAAAACGAACGGAAAGATTTACTCAAACTCATTGAAGAATTGCAGGGTATTTTGGCAGATCCGCAAAAAATCCTGGATATTATTGTCAATGAATTAACCGAACTCAAGAAAACTTACGGAGATCCGCGCCGCACGGAAATCGGCCCGGATATGACGGATTTCTCCATGGAAGATTTTATTGAGAAAGAAGACGTTGTGATTACGATTTCAAATGACGGCTATGCCAAACGCATTCCGGTCTCTACCTACAAGAGCCAAAACCGCGGCGGCAAAGGTATTATCGGCAGCAAAACGAAGGAAGAAGATTTTATGGAACATTTGTTCATTACGTCTTCCCATGCTACGATCTTAATGTTCACCAACCGTGGCCGCGTGTTTGCCTTGCGTGCGTTTGAGATTCCGGAAGGAAACCGTATGTCTAAGGGTAAGGCGCTAGTTAACCTATTGCAACTTAACGGGGAAGAAAAAGTAACTTCTGCCGTTGCGATTGAGGACTTTGATCCTAAACACAGCGAAAACACCTACTTAACCATGTGTACCCGTTACGGCAGTATTAAACGCGTGGAACTCAGCGAATTTTCCAATATTCGCCGCGCCGGTATTATTGCCATAGGGCTGGAAGAAGGCGACGTGTTAATTAGCGTACAGATGACGTTCGGTAAATCCGATATTATCGTAGCGACCAAAAACGGTAAATCTATTCGCTTTGATGAAAACCAAGTCCGTGCCATGGGCCGTCCGGCTAAAGGCGTACGTGCTATTAATTTGGCAGAAGGAGATGTGGTGGTAGGTATGGAACATGCTCCTAACGACCAACCGCAACCGGATGTATTATCCGTCTGTGAAAACGGCTTTGGTAAACGCACCGAGTTTAGCGAATATAAACGCCAAAACCGCGGCGGTATGGGAGTTATTACGATTAAAACTTCTGCCCGTAACGGCTCGGTGGTAGGTATCAAGTTGGTAGATGAATCCAAAGACTTGATGATTATTACCGAAAAAGGCATGACCATTCGCGTACGTTGCGGAGATATCCGTTCCGTCAGCCGTAATGCCCAAGGCGTTACGTTGGCCAAGATGGAACCAGGCGACAAAATTGCCCGTATTGCTCCGGTCGTGAAAGAAGAAGACAAAGAAGACGAAGAATAATTCACGCGGGGAGTCAAGTTTCATAAAAAACGCCGACTGCGAAAGTCGGCGTTTTCTGTTGTTAAAAATAAAATTTTAGGAAGAAATTACCTCTAAAAAAAGGTTTACAAGTACGCGCGAAAGTGCTATAAATTCTATAGGGGAGAATAGGGTATGCGAACAAATCCACATATTTTAGAAATCAATACGCGTTCGTGGCTTCGTCGTTTACAAGAAGAATACGGCCACCCGTTTACGTTGCGGGATGTGCCGGAGGAATTTTTGGATAAAGCCAAAAATTTAGGGTTTGATGCCATTTGGCTCATGGGAGTTTGGAAGGAAAGCCCTTCTGCGCGTGCAATTGCACGTACTTCTCAGGATATACACAACCAAATTCGTGCAATTAAACCGGATTTTAATACGGACGATATAACCGCTTCCCCTTATGCGGTATACGATTATATAGTGGATGATGCTTTGGGCGGGAATGAAGCCTTGGAACATTTTCGAAACCGCTTGCGTGAAAAAGGAATTTCCCTCTTATTAGATTTCGTTGGAAATCATATGGCAATTGATGCTCCCGTGGTTAATGAACAACCGGACTTATTTATTAATACGGGTACGCAGGAGCCGTCTGTCCACAAAGATTGGTTTTTTAAAAATAATAACGGGGTTTATATCGCGCATGGACGTGACCCCTATTTTGCACCCTGGACGGATACGGCGCAATTAAATTATTTCAATCCAAAAACACGCACATACATGCTTGATAATTTACGCAAAGTCGCTAACATGTGTGATGGTGTACGTTGTGATATGGCGATGTTAGCGCTCAATAAAGTGCACCGGGATACGTGGTGGGAATTTATTGGCGGAGAACTTCCGAAAGAAGAATTTTGGTTTCAAGCACTCGAAAATATACGGGACGAACATCCTGAATTTATTTTTATTGCCGAAGTGTACTGGGGATTGGAGTGGGAAATTCAGGAGATGGGTTTTGATTATACGTACGATAAAGTTCTTTATGACCGGTTACGTTTTTCCACCCCGGAAGATATTAAAGGCCACTTGCGGGCAGAACATTTGTATCAAATGAGATCTATCCGTTTTACCTCTAATCATGACGAGGAAGAGGCCCTTAAAGCATTTGGTCGCGAAAAATCGTTGGCGGCCAGCGTTATTATTGCTACCTTGCCCGGCGCACGCATGTTTCACTTATTTCAAATTTTAGGACGTAGTGCCCGCATGCCGATTCAGTATGCACATGATTTATTTCCGATTGAGGAAGAGGTTCGGGCTTACTATCATAAATTATTTAAAATTTCATCGGCACCTGCTTTTCATGGAGGACAATGGTCCATGTTGGGTTTGGAAAGAGCCATGGATGATACCTTTCATAACATTTTAGCCTGGCAATGGAAACAAATGAATACGGGGAAATTAGTGGTAATTAATTATAGCGCCGGCCCGGCACAAGCGCATTTGTCCCTTAAAGGAATCAAAGGGGAAATCACGGAAGAATTTTCCGGTAATACAATAACGATTACACCGGAAATGGTGAGCCAGGGGGCGACACTTCAGTTGCTTCCGTATGAAAGCAAAATTTTTACCTATACCGTATAAGGTGTAACCGGTGAAGTTAGGACCTTTTTCTACGCGTGAACATGTACAAATTACGGCCTTAGGCACGGAATTTGCAGTAGCAGAAATTTTGAGTACCGGTGTTGGGTTTTTGATAGACAAAAAATGGGGCACAGGGCCTTGGTTCTTAGTATTAGGGGCCATTATCGGGTTTGTAGTAGGTATGTATTTAATTATATGTGCTGCCGGAAACATGAAAGAAGACGAAAAACTAAAAAGGACAAAAGATGGACGTCGCTGAGATCATTTCACATCATATTTTAGACCACGATTGGGGAATTTCCGTTGGTGGATTTCGTTTGCCTGTTACCACGCATTCTGTCACTATTTTTGCAGTCAGTGTGGTTCTGTTTGGCATCCTTTTTTGGATTTCCCGTCCTCGCGTTAGCCGTAGCGGCCGGCTGTTAACCACACTGGCGGAATCTTATATTTCATTTATTCGCGATAGTTTGGTAATTCCTAATATGGGTGCGGAAGGCCGTGGATTTTTACCGTATTTCTGTACGTTGTTTTTATTTATTTTAAGTATTAATTTGGCGGGTATGATTCCGGAAATGAAAACGGCCACCTCAAATATTTCCGTTACAGCCGCATTAGCAATTTGCTCGGGTGGAGTTATCTTATACAGTGGGCTTAAATATCATGGCCTGGGTGGATTTTTAAAAGGATTTATTCCTTCCGGCACACCCGGTTGGCTCGTTCCGCTCATTTTTCCGTTAGAAGTAGTCAGCACGGTTATCAAAGTTTGTGTGCTGGCGATCCGTTTATTTGCCAATATGCTATCCGGGCACATGGTGCTTTTGTGTTTACTACTTATTATTTTTATTGTAGGTAAAATGCATATTGCTGCCGGTATTGGTGCCTTTCTTCCGGCGATGGTGCTTGAAATTTTTATGACGTGTTTAGAGTTGTTAGTGGCTTTTTTACAAGCGTATGTGTTTACCCTGCTTACTGCTATTTTTGCGGGCAGTGTAATTCACACGCATTGATTTAATTTATTAACCGAAAAGGAGAAAACGTATGGAACTTGTTGCACTTAAATATATTGCCGCCGGTATTGGTGCCGGTTTAGTGGTAATTGGGGCGGGGCTCGGTTTAGGGAAAATCGGGAATGCTGCCTTGGAAGGCACAGCACGTCAACCGGAAGCCGGTTCTGATTTGCGTACCACGATGATTATTATTGCTGCTTTGTTAGAAGGGGCCGCCATGTTGGGTTTAGTAATTTGCTTGCTTACCATGGTTATGTAGAAATTTGGAATAAATTTATTTTATGGAAGATTTGCTCAAACCTGATTACGGGGTGATGGTTCTTACCATCTGTAACTTTTTACTCCTGGTTTATTTGCTTAAACGCTTTGCCTGGAAAGGGCTTATTGGGGCGTTGGAACGCCGCGAAGCCCAAATTCAAACCGACGTTGAGCAAGCCGCCAGCAACCGTCAGGAAGCAGAAACGCTTAAACGCGAATTAGACGAAAAATTGGCACAAATTTCATTAGAAGCATCTAAAAAAATGAATGAAGCGGTGCAGTTAGGCCAGGCCCAAAGCGCAGCGTTACTTACCCAAGCACAAGAACAAGCCAAACGGCTATTGGAAGAAACAAAAGCGCAATTAAAAGCCGAAAAAGAACAAGCCTTGGCGGATGTTCGTAAAGAAATTGTGAACACGGCTATAATGGCTACTCAAAAAGTGTTACAAGAAAACATCAGCACCGCAACCGCAGACCAAGTGGTAACACGTGTTTTGGCGGAAATAAAGGCAAAAAAGTATGAATAGTTCCAAGCGGATTGTTGCACAACGGTATGCATCAGCGTATGATGCGTTAAGTAAAACAAACGAAGAAGCCTCTCAACGAAGCGCGTTACTTAACGAAGTGAGCGCTGCGTTGCTTACGCAACAGCAAACCATGGAAAGCCCACGACTATCGTTACAAAGCAAAAAACAAGCCGTTCGTGCGGCCCTGTCCGGTGCACCGGAAACAGCCCGTTTTATCGAACTTTTAATCGATGCAAAACGATATGATCTGTTACCGGAAATTGCCCGGCGTGTGGAAGATTTATTGGATCAGCGTTTAGGGATTATTCGTGCCCAAGTGTTTGCCGCAAAGCAACTCAGTGAAGCACAAAAAAAGCAAACACAAGACGTGCTTGCCAAACGCTATGGTGGCTCTGTGAAAGCAGAGTTTATTACAGATCCGCGATTGTTGGGCGGCCTTAAAATTCGCTGCTGCGGCGAAGAAATTGACGGAAGTTTGCAACATCAATTAAATAAATTGCAGGAAGAATTAACAAAATAACGGTATATAATTATGGCTATTAGACCCGAAGAAATTACAAATATTATCAAAAATAAAATTGAACAATTTAATACTACCGTAGATGTTAGCGAAGTAGGTACCGTTATCCAGGTAGGGGACGGGATTGCACGTGTACACGGGTTAAACCGGGTAAAAGCCTCGGAACTGGTGGATTTCGGTAACGGGGTAAAAGGGATGGCAATGAACTTGGAATACGATAACGTAGGGTGCGTATTAATGGGTTCCGATCAGCAAGTTCATGAAGGCACTACGGTCAAAAGGACAGGCGAAGTAATCAGCATTCCGGTAGGCAAAGGAGTAATTGGCCGTGTGGTGGATCCTTTAGGAAATGCCTTGGACGGAAAAGGGCCGATTTCTGCTGAAAAAAATATGCCGCTGGATATTGTAGCGCCCGGAATTATTGACCGTCAGCCGGTAAAACAACCGTTGCAAACCGGTATTAAAGCCATTGACTCCATGGTCCCGATCGGGAAAGGTCAACGCGAGTTAATTATTGGAGACCGCCAAACCGGAAAAACCGCTATTGCGTTAGATACTATTATCAATCAAAAAAATATCCCGCAAAACGAACGTTGCATTTGTATTTATGTAGCGGTTGGACAAAAACAAAGTACGGTTGCCCAAGTGGTTAAAACCTTGACTGATTTTGGCGCTATGGATTATACCGTTGTAGTATCCGCTACGGCATCGGATCCTGCTTCTTTGCTTTACATCGCACCTTATGCCGGTTGTGCGATTGGTGAATTTTTTATGTGGCAAGGAAAAGATGTGCTGATTGTGTATGATGACTTATCGAAACATGCACAAGCATACCGTCAAATGTCCCTGTTGTTGCGTCGTCCGCCGGGGCGCGAAGCGTATCCGGGAGACGTATTCTATTTGCATTCCCGGTTGTTAGAGCGTGCCTGTAAACTTTCTAAAGAAAACGGAGGTGGATCTTTAACCGCTTTACCGATTATCGAAACACAGGCTAACGACGTTTCTGCGTATATTCCTACCAACGTAATTTCTATTACGGATGGGCAAATTTATTTGGAAAGCAATCTATTCCTGAGCGGGATTAAACCGGCTGTAAACGTTGGTTTGTCTGTCTCGCGTGTGGGCGGAAGTGCCCAACGTAAAACCATGCGCAAAGTAGCCGGGACCCTTCGCATTGATTTGTCGCAATATCAGGAATTGGCCGGTTTTGCGCAATTTGGTTCGGAATTGGATAAAGAATCCCAACGCCAAATTGAACGCGGTAAGCGCATGACGGAACTGCTTAAACAAAACCAATACGCTCCATTGAAAGTGGGGGAAGAAGTCTTGGTGCTCTATGCCGGTACACACGGTTATTTGGATACAGTACAAGTAACCGACGTATTGGCTTACGAACAGCAGTTGTTAAGTTATGCACGGACGGAAGGGAAGAAAGTTTTGGAAGAAATGAACCAAGCCGTTGAATTAACGGAAGATTTAGAAAAGGAAGTAGTCGGATTGTTGGACCATTTTAAAACGGTTTTTAAAGCCGGTAAATAGGAGCATGGTATGGAAGGAAAATCTCGTAAAAAATATTTAGTAACCGGCGGCGCCGGATTTATCGGTAGCAACATTGCAAAAACATTGGAAGCCAACGGTCATGAAGTGACCGTATTAGATGATTTCTCCAAAAACGGTCATTTCAAAAATTTAATTGGTTTTAAAGGCGACGTAATAGCCATGGATTTGTTTGAAAAAGTACCGCATGATATGTATTTTGATGCCATTTTTCACGAAGCGGCTATTACAGACACCACGGTTATGGATCAAAAAGCCATGATGGAACAAAATGTGGAAGCCTTTAAAAATTTACTTAATTTTGCCGCCGAGAATGAAATCAAGAAAGTAATTTATGCTTCCAGTGCAGCCACTTACGGCAACGGACCGGTTCCCAATGTGGAAACCCAACCGACCCACCCGGAAAATGTGTACGGATTTTCTAAGGCTATTATGGATAATGTAGCCCGTCAATTTTCTGAAGATAATAACGATATGACGATTATCGGGCTTCGTTATTTTAACGTGTATGGACCCGGTGAATATTACAAAGGGAAAATGGCCAGCATGGTGTATCAACTCTACAACCAAATGAAAGCCGGCCAACGTCCGCGCGTATTTAAATATGGCGAACAACAACGTGATTTTGTGTATGTAAAAGACATTGTCAAAATTAACTTGTGCGCCCTTACGAACGGAAAAGAAACCGGAGTGTTTAATGCCGCTACCGGCGTTCCGCGCGACTATAATGCGATTATTGAAAACTTAAATAAAGCCTTAGGAACCCATTTAGAACCGGAATATATTGATAATCCGTATCCGTTCTTCCAACTTAAAACGCAGGCGGATATTACACAATCCAAGTTAAAACTCGGCTATGAACCGGACTATACCTTAGAAAAAGGGATTGCCGATTATGTATCTATTTTAGAAGGAAAGAACGCTTAAAAATATGGAATCGTTACGCGACATCCGGCAAAATATCAAAGCCATTAAATCTACGCAGCAGATCATGCAGACCATGAAAATGATTTCCAATGCACGTATCCGCAAAGCGCAGGAGGCTATGCTTTCGGCCCGACCGTTTGCAAAAAAAATGCTGGAAATGGTAAACGATTTGAGAGAAGAAGTCCTTGCTTTGCCGCAGCCGGATGAAGCGGAAAGTTGGGAAAGCCGTTTTTTTGTAAATAGAAGCGGAGATCCGTCCAAGATTGGATTGGTCGTAATTACAGGGGATAAAGGACTTGCCGGATCCTTTAATGCGGTGGTGTTGCGTGCCGTGATGCAGTTTTTTCGGGAGAACAAAGACAAACAAATTACGGTGTTTGTCGTGGGAAAAAAAGGGCGTGATTTTTTGGCCCGGTTGCATAAAACTTCCATTCGCATTGCCTATGAAAGCGTAGGGATCTTTCCGAAAGTTTCTTATGCACATGCGGCACTGTTGGGAGAAGCCATCATGAAATCGTTTGTGGAGGAAAAATTAAATTCCGTGACATTAATTTATAACGATTTTAAATCCATGGCCAGTCAAAATCTGGTGCAAATGTCTTTTTTACCTTTTGAATCTTTGCCGCAAACCGGGCAAAGCAAAGACCGTCATTTTGAGTTCGAGCCGAATTTACGGGAGATTTTTAATTTATTAATTCCGCGTTTGATTAAGGCAAATATGTACCGTGTATTGTTGGAATCGCAAGCGGCTAACCTGGCCGCAACTACCAATGCCATGGATGCAGCAAGTAAAAATGCCGGAGAAATAGTAGAAGCGCTGGGATTACGGCTTAATAAAGTGCGTCAAGCCGGAATTACGAATGAAATTTTAGATATTGTAAACGGAGCCGAGGCTCTAAACAATTAATATACAGGAATAAAAAATGAATACGGGAAAAGTTATTCAAATTATCGGGGCAGCCGTAGATATTGAATTCGATCAAGCACATCTGCCTGCCATTGAAAATGCCATTGAAATAGAAATGGATAACGGCCAGAAAATTGTAGCCGAAGTGGCCCAACAACTGGGAGACGGTATTGTGCGGTGTGTGTCTTTAGAAAGCACGGACGGCTTACAACGCGGGGCCAAAGCGGTAGATTCGGGAGCCTCTTTACAAGTGCCTGTCGGTGAAGCGTGCTTGGGACGTTTGATGAATGTGCTTGGAAAACCGCAAGACCATAAAGGGGAAATCCCCGCTTCTATGAAAATGCCGATTCACCGGGAACCGCCGTCTTTGGCCGATCAAAACCCAACCCCGGAAATTTTTGAAACCGGTATTAAAGTAATTGATTTGATTGCTCCGTATATGAAAGGGGGGAAAGTAGGGCTGTTCGGCGGTGCCGGTGTAGGGAAAACGGTGCTGATTATGGAGTTAATTAACAACGTAGCCCGGGAACATCACGGAAGTTCGGTGTTTGGCGGAGTTGGAGAACGTAGCCGCGAAGGAAACGATTTGATGTTGGAAATGAGTGAGTCTAAATTGTCCGACGGGAGCACTGTGTTAGATAAAACCGTGCTTGTGTATGGCCAGATGAACGAACCGCCAGGAGCACGTGCCAAAGTAGCGTTAACCGCACTTACACAAGCGGAGTATTTCCGCGACGTTAAAGGGCAAGATGTGTTGCTGTTCTTGGACAATATTTTCCGTTTTGTGCTCGCTAATTCGGAAGTATCTGCTTTGTTAGGCCGTATGCCTTCAGCGGTAGGTTACCAACCTACGTTGAATACGGAAATTGGTGCGTTGCAGGAACGTATTACCTCCACCAAAAAAGGCGCCATTACATCCATTCAGGCGGTTTATGTGCCGGCGGATGATTTGACGGACCCCGGTGTAGCAGCCACGTTTACACACTTGGATTCTACGTCCGTGC
>CADBIY010000025.1 GCA_902794895.1 Candidatus Avelusimicrobium vaccinum
AGGGTTTTTGGAAGTAGAAACCCCGATTTTAAATCCCTCCTCCGGCGGTGCTATTGCACGCCCGTTTGTAACGTATCACAACGCTTTAAAAATGCCGCTTTATATGCGTATTGCGCTAGAACTGCACCACAAACGCTTAATTATCGGCGGTATGGATAAAATTTACGAAAT
Organism: Candidatus Avelusimicrobium vaccinum; assembly: GCA_902794895.1. Lineage (GTDB taxonomy): Bacteria > Elusimicrobiota > Elusimicrobia > Elusimicrobiales > Elusimicrobiaceae > Avelusimicrobium > Avelusimicrobium vaccinum. The sequence goes on from CADBIY010000025.1 coordinate 172, forward strand.
CGGGCATATGTTCCGCAACGAAGGGATTGACACCACCCATAACCCGGAATTTACCATGATGGAACTGTACCAAGCGTATGGGGATGTAAACACCATGGCCGATTTGTTTGACGAAATTTTAGGAAATGCCGCCAAGGCCATTGGGGTAGAACAAATCCATTTCCGCGGATATGATGTGGACTTGCGTCCGCCGTACAAACGCCTCTATATCCCGGTGGCGTGGCAGGAAAAGTTCGGCCATGACATCCACGAAGTGTTAGACGGCCGCAAATTTAACCGCGCCAAACTGGAAGAAGTAGCCAAAGAACAAGGCGTTAAATTCTCCGCCGACGATAGCGACAGCGCTATTTTTGACGAACTCTTTGAAGGTAAATTGTTAGCCGATTATCATAATCCGGTTATTGCGCTGGATTACCCCACGGCGGTGAGCCCCTTCTCCAAAACCAAACCGGGAGATCCGGAACTGGTGGAACGCTTTGAAGTGTTTGTAAACGGGCAGGAACTCGGCAATGCTTATACCGAACTTAATGACCCGGCAGACCAACTTCAGCGCTTAAAAGACCAAGCCGCCGCCAAAGCCATCGCCAAAGGCGAAGATGCCGAAAATGCCGACATTTTAGATGCTGACTATATTGAAGCCATGGAAAGCGGTATGCCGCCTACCGGCGGGATGGGAATCGGGATTGACCGTATTATCATGATGTTGACCGGGCAAGATTCCATCCGGGAAATTATCTTATTCCCAACCTTAAAAAAATTGGAAGAAGAAACAAAGTAACTACTGTTGTTATGTTTCGTTTTTCGCACAAAACCCAAAACAAAAGTTTTGGGTTTTGTTGCTTAATATCAATACAATTTTCAAAATCTGTTTATTTCTTTTTTAGTTCGTTACACATATATTGCCTCATGTTGTCAGTTTTTGAGGTCATAATACAATCTCTTGATTTTTTATATATGGGATCCAAATACATGTAATAATATAATCCTGGGAGGTTAACCGTAATTCGCCAGCCACCCTCTTTCCATACACTATATGCCGTATCGCCACAAAAGAGACGGTAGTCTGCGCGATTTTCCCGTGCTTGGCAGTTTGCCGGCAAGTTAATATCCAACTGGTTAATATATTGCGTATACGTTTCATTCTCATAAAAATATACTTGCTCTGCTTCCCAAATACGATTCACGATTATTAAAAATTCTGTGACTTTAGCACGTGCCACTGCTTTTTGATATTGTGGCAAGGCAACTGCTGCTAAAATACCGATAATCAACACCACTACTAATAATTCAATGAGTGTAAATCCCAAACTGCCTGTATTTTGATTTTTCATACTCACTCCTTCTGTTTTAATAATAACAACATAAGAAGTGTATCAAAAAAAAAAAACGAGTCAAGTGTTTTCTATTTCAACCAACAAGTGCAACCTCTTATTCTTAATTTGCTATAATACTTTTTGCCAGGAACGAATACTCCTATTTGAATTTTATTCTTTTTCATATATACTATGTAGTAGACCTGTTACTACGGAGAAAGACTTATGAAGTTTTTTCGTTTTGTATATAGTTCACTTGCTCTTATCCTGCTGGGTTGCATCCTGCATGCCAAAGCTCCGTGGGGAATTTTGTACGATGCCGAAGAACCCTCTTTCTCCGTCCGTGCCATCAATAATTTAATAGAAGGCCGCTCCATCCGTTACGCCATCAATGATGTTACAACGCCACAGCAAGAAGCTATATTTCTAGCAAATATCCAAAAGTGGCCGCAAGAAGTCGTGCGTTTAATTAAACAAAGCAACCGCGCTCAAGAATTTCAAGATATTCTCCCTATGTTGGAGCGCAAACTTGTCTTACAGCGAGTGGATGTAAATGCACCGCCGGATATTTACCTAGTGGTTCAAAAATATCCCCCCTGCGGCGGCAGCGACGCTTGCGTTGTGTCACCAGACCAATCCAAAAAACCTTTCGAGATTATTTATATCAGTCCAAAGACGGAGAATTTTTCTCCAGCCCTTTTACATGAAATCGGCCACTATTACGGTTTGGGTGATCAATACGAGGAATCGCGCTTGAATTCCCACGACGAATACTCCAGCAATGTAAATCACCAGGAAAAAGCCCTCATGCAAGGCTCAGATACTCAACAGGAAATTACCTGCGACGATGCCGACGGTTTTATCAATCTCTTGGATCTGCGCTTGGCCCAACGCAAAAACAAAGTCTTTTCCAAACGTGCCCAACAAGGGTGGAAGAGTTTGTGTCCAAAATCTTCAAACATGTATCAAAATGCAAAAACCATCAACCGAAAAGAAGATGTCACGTTTGATGATGAAGACAGTCAACGCGTATTTTATTATCAAAAATATGATAACAAAGGAAATATGATTAGCGATGTAGAATATCGCTTGGCCGGGCCTTTGCACGTGTTCATTCCATCCAAAAAAGATACTGTAGTAAGAGATCCGGCCAACCGGGTAACTTCCATAGAAGGAGTACTATCTCCGGCCGAACCGGGCCAAGCCGCTCCTATACGTTGGAAAAGAGAATTTAGTTACGGACGCCCGAGTCAAGATGGGCGCATTGAGGTACAGGTAACGGAATCTATCGGGAACGTACGTTTAGCACCTTATTCCATCTGGATTTTGAAAGACGGCGGGGTCGAGGGAAATGTCCCTGGGTGGTTCCACGAGGAACCGGTCTTTGCATTAACTGCCAGCCAGTATTATGCTCAAGTCCCGGGCACGCGCGTGTGGTTTGATATCCAAAACGGTCAAATCATAAACCCGTGTGTCCAAGATGTAAAAACGGAAGATGTCATCTTTTTGGAAGAAAAAACCAACAGGCTGAATATTAAACGTAAGGGAAAAGAAACCGTTACACTTTGTTCCGTGTCGCCCGAAAATACCTGCACGGGACAAGCTAAGTATTATCTCAGTCTGATGAAAGTGCACCGCCGGCAGCTGAGAAGCTTTTACAGAAACTTTTACAGACCGCTGTTTAAACAAACTCAAGAACAAATAAAAGACGAGCTAAAAAAATCTCTCTCTAAACGCTAACAACGCGTACACGGCGGTTTTATTTGTTACAATATCTTTAATATGAATTTTGAACGTTTCGTTGCCACGCGTTATTTAACACGGCGACAAGGTTTATTTGCCTTCATCACTACCCTAATTGGGGTAGCGGGCGTGTCTGTTGGCGTGGCGGCACTTATTACGACTTTGTCTGTAATGAACGGGTTTCAAACGGATATTAAAGACAAAGTAATCGGAGCCCAAAGCCATATCCTCGTATTTGGGAATATGAGTCCAAAAACATATCCGGAAAAAATCCAAAAAATAGAAGAACTCCCCTTAGTGGAGGCCGCGGCTCCGCATATTTACGGGCAGGCCATCATTACCTATGCCGGGCAAAGTTTAGGGCTTATTGTCCGCGGGTTGGACCCCGAACAGGAAAAACGAATTAATACACTGGCCGATTCTCTCACGGAAGGGACTTTTACCCCCACCGATTGGGAAGAAAATGCTCCGCCGCCGCTTGTCTTGGGTACGGAATTGGCCGACAATATGGGGGCCGATATTGGGGATGATGTCGTATTGATTTCCCCCCAATCTATTTCCACGTCGGCAGGAATGTTTCCAAAAATGAAAAAATTCCGCATTAGCGGATTACTTCGTACCGGCTATTACGAATTTGATAATTCCATTGCGTATACGCTACTTGCGCATGCCAGCGATTTTTTGGGTCTTCACCAAGGGGTAACCGGCATTGCCGTGAAATTACACAACATGAACCAAGCCCCCCAAGCGGCCCAGCAAATTCAACAAGTCATTGGCCCCGGCTATTCCGTACGCACGTTTGCCCAAATGAATAGCACTTTATATGCCGCGCTTAAATTGGAAAAAACCATGATGTTTATCATTTTATTCTTAATTATCGGGGTGGCTTCACTCAATATTGCCAGCAACCTGATTTTGCTCGGCACCGAGAAACTGCGCGACATCGGTATTCTACGCGCCATTGGGGCCAGCCCCCAACAAATTCGCCGGATCTTTATGTGGGAGGCCATGGTCATTGCCGGACTAGGCATTGTGCTTGGTTTGTTGCTTGCTTTTCTGTTATGTTGGATTATTGCCACCTTTAACATTGTAGAACTACCCGGCGATATTTATTATTTAACCAAAGTGCCGGTACGTATCCAGGTACTGGATATTTTAGCCGTCGTTGGCGGTAGTTGCCTAATTTGTTTTGTAGCCGGCTTATACCCGGCCGTTAAAGCATCCCGCGTACAACCAACGGATGCTATCCGGTATGGGTGAACCTATGATTCAGTTAGAACATGTAACGAAAATCTATCATTCCGGCAAAGAAGAACTCTGCGTATTAGAGGATGTTTCTTTACATCTGCCGCGCGGCAAATTTATCGTGTTACTTGGGCCCAGCGGTTCCGGGAAAAGCACCCTACTCAATTTAATCGCCATGCTGGACAAACCGACTCAAGGAAAAATTTTTATAGACGGGCAGGAAATCACCGCTTTAAAAAGTGAATCGGCCCGATCGGCACTTCGTCTGCATAAAATGGGTTTCGTCTTTCAGTTTGACGGACTTTTGCCGGAGTTTTCTTTACTGGAAAACGTGGAACTTCCGGCCCGGATGTGCGGTAAACCCGATTTGTCAAAAGCACAAAAACTGTTAGAAGATTTGGGACTAGGTGATAAAATCCATAAACTTCCGGCCGATTTATCCGGCGGGGAAAAACAACGCGCCAGCATTGCCCGCGCTTTACGAAATGATCCCCCTTTATTACTCGCAGACGAACCAACCGGAAATTTAGATGCGCAACGCAAATTACAGGTTTTTGAAGATTTCGCCCGGATGAGCCGTGAAAAAGGCTTAACGGTTGTTATGGTAACCCATGATATACATGCGGCCAATTATGCAGATCTTGTATTTAATTTAGAAAATAAAAAACTGGTACAAACAAAATGAAAAAAATAATTATTTCTATTTTTATTTTCGGCTTCTCGCTTTCTTCTTTACACGCCCAACAGGCGCCACGGCCTTTGCCGGCCCATATCCAACAAATGGATGCAGCCACCAAACTCGGCTGGATGTATTACCGCGGAATTGGCACAAAACCCAATTATAAAAAAGCCTTTTATTGGTTTGAAAAAGGAGCCCTAAACGGTAGCGAACAAGCCCTTTTCTTCCGGGCTTCTATGCTACAACGGGGACGTGGGGTAAAAAAGGATGAAAAACGCGCTTTCGCCATCTTATATGATTTAGCACATAAATACGCCAATCCGCACGCGGCCTTTAAACTTTCTATCGCCTATGAAAAAGGTATCGGCTGCGAACCGGATCCCGCCCAAAGCCAACGCTGGCTTGATTTTGCCGCTACCAACGGCATTCCTCCCGCACAATTAAAAAAGGGGTTATCTTTAATCGAAAAACAACCGGTAGTAGGGGCTAAATGGGTCGAACAAGCCGCCACCCGTTCTCATTTCCGCTGGGCAAACTATCAGTTGGCTTTATTATATGCGGCCGGAACAGGGGTAACACAAAATCCGCAAAAAGCATTGGAAACGATCCTCCCACCTGCGCAACAAAATCTTGCTCCGGCACAATGGCAATTATCCCAATGGTACGAACAAGGATTTGGAACGGAAACCAACTTACAATATGCCTTTGATTGGGCATTGAAAGCGGCCCAGAACGGAATCAAAGAAGCCCAACTGAAAGTGGCCAATTATTACCGTAACGGAACCGGTACTTCCGTGAATACCAAGCAAGCCAAATACTGGGAAAAGCAAGCCCAAAAAATTGGACAAAACAAAAAACGCGAGGAATTTTATTAATGGAGATTCTTGAAATACACACGGCTTTAACACTTATTTTCGTTCTGGCTGTGGCCTTATTCTTCTTACATAAATTTACGGCGAACCCTTTTAAAAAAGTGCTGCAAAAGGCTTCTCAAGGAGATGCGGACGCACAGTACCAAATGGGTCAGTTTTTTTACCGGGGAAAACATACCGATAAAGATGTAAAGCAAGCATTTAACTGGTTTAATACAGCCGCCCATAACGGCCACCTTAAAGCCCAAGTTGCGCTGGCCGGTTTATATAATGCCGGCGTAGGTTGTGAACAAAACTTTGCGCAATGTTTCCATTGGTATCGTACGGCGGCTCAAACCGGAGACTTTGAGGCCCGTGTTAATTTGGCGGTATGTTACTTAAAAGGAATCGGGGTGCATCCGGATCCCGCCAAAGGATTTGAACTTATGAAACAAGCCGCTGACGAAAAAAGCCCGCTCGCTCAAACACTTTTAGGCAATTTGTATGAAAAAGGGATTGGCACAACCGCCAATTCCCAAGAAGCTGTGAAATACTATTTACTGGCCGCTAAGCAGGGTGAACCTATGGCTAAAGAAAAATTAAAGAAAATGGAGCATAAATAAAAACCCATGAAACATTATTTTTGGATAACCGGCCGCGCCGGACGAATTGAATATATTTTAATTTCATTAGTGGCAGAACTGCTTTCCATCGGTTTTTCTAATACCATAGGTCGAATGTCCCATGTGACGCCTTCTTGGCCTTTAGTTATAATGATGTGGGTTATCCTTGCCTTTTTGGTAGTGTTGGCATGGATCAGTTTTGTCTGTCTTATACGGCGCATGCACGATTTCAACTGTAGCGGCTGGTGGTTATTTACGTTCGTGCTTATCGGGCTGATTTGTGCCATGTTACGCATCCCTGTGGCGGGGCCCTTGATGCTTGCAGGCGGAAAATTATTTTTATGGTTTATGCCCGGCTCTGCGGGCACCAACCGCTTCGGGCCGGTTTTTCATATGGCGGACAGTTTCTGGAAAAACTCAACGGGGACTTCGGACCACAAGAAACAAACATCGTCCGCTTCTATTGAAAAAAGAATTGATTTTAAACTATAATAACCCTCAGGCTTACCGGGGTTTTTATAAAGCAATTTTGAGTTTTCTGGCCAATGCCCGCAAAATATCTTTGTGAATTGCTTCATTACCTAAAGAACGCAAGCCCAAAAACACAAATTCCTGCGCTTTTACTGTATCCGGTTGAAAACCAAAAATTTCCGTATAATTAAGCAATTCCACTAATTTAATGGCAGATTGTATATTCGTAGGAGTACGGGCAAAAGTAAATGCTAAAAATGTAATTTTTTTTGTTAAAGCATCCAGCACTTTCCCTTTGGAAACATCTAATCCAAGTGCTTTTACATCTTCCATCACTTCTTCTATCTTATTGATATTTACTTCCGCGGCACTGAATTGTGCGGTTAAATCTGCCGCCAGCACACAGGTTGCCACACTTAAAAAAGATGCGGGGACAGAGGCGCCTATGCGTTGTAAATGACGCACCATGGGATATTGGAGGTCAAATAGTTTTGTAAAAGCCTTCTCCGTTTGTTCTTCCAAATGCAATACCGATTGATTCACTACCTTACGGCGCACATCCAAAAACATGGACAAAAGCGGACACACTGTATCAAAATGGGATTTTATATATTCTTGCAACCGGTCAAGGTTTCCTTGAGCAAATAATTTTTCCATTTCATCAAAAATTTGCTTTTGATCTTTTTTTCCACTCGGGGTAGCCGCACATAAAAATGAAGCCACTCCGTTACGCAAAACAGCAAAATGAAACGTTCCTTCTACCAAGGTAACGACCGATTTAAGAGTTATTTCGCCCCACCATAAAACGGAATTTTCTTTTTCTTTTTTGTGCGGTGTGTACGCAAGTACCTCACAGGAAAAAGCCTTTTTAGGATTGGTGGTTTCATCAGCCAGTAACGAAACGATTTGTTGCAAAGCAATTTTAACCAACGGCATGGCTTGCGGTTTTACATACCGCTCATAAATAACGGCCCCATTCTTTAATTCTTTGATATTGCTGGGCGCCAATGATAACCGTTGAATAAATTGCGGTTCCAAATCTTTCCCGGTCATTTGCAAATGCAATTCAAGGGCACGGGCGGCGTATTGCATAATTTGTACTGTTTCCAAACCGCTTATTTCATCAAAAAACCACCCGCAACTGGTATACATAAAAAGTGCATTTTTTTGCATTTCCAACAACTTGAGTGCTCCGGCACGGTCCACCCAGGCCTTCTCCGTAGCGTGCTTTAAAAAGAAACAATGCTGCGCATTTAAACTGCGGTCCGCTATCAGATCCACATAATCATTCCGGGCCGCCCACGGATCCTTGAAATATTCACGCCCCAACGTATCGAAGGTAACTGTTAACTCATCCCGCACGAAATCCAGTGCGTCCCGCAAGGGGCCGCGCCACTTTTGATGCCAACCCGGCCGCCCGGAATTGCACCCGCAATCCGAACGCCAACGCTCCACTCCGTGAAAACAACTCCACGAAGAATTTTCCACAATTTCCGTTTCATAAACCGGCGGATATTTTTCTAAAAACTCCCCATAAACGGTCAAAGAAACTTCCGGATTTTCTTCCACTTTTTTTAAACAGTAGGCCAATGCCATTTCGGCAAATTTTTGATGGTGTCCGTACGTTTCTCCGTCCGTCGCAATATGCATTAGTTGGGCTTCCTGGTGGGGCTGATAGGTACTTAACAAACGCTCTGCAAATTTCTCGCCGGATGAAAGCGTATCTGCAAAGGCAATTCCCTGGGAAATAGGTCCGTCATAAAAGAAAATAGCAATTGATTTTCCGTTCGGCAGGTTACACCGATATGCACGTTTCGGATCTACAGCCGCCCCTACTGCGTGCCACTTTTCTTCTCCTATTTTACGCACGCGCGCACACTGGCCCGGGGCCAAAATAACGTATTTCATTCCCGCATCCGCTAAAGCACAAAGCGTTTGGGTATTGCAGGCTGTTTCCGCCAGCCATAAAGATTCAGGATCCCGTTTAAAACGACGTTTAAAATCGGCAATTCCCCACTTAATTTGCGTTTCTTTATCACGGGCGTTGGCCAGCGGTAAAATCATATGATTATACGCTTGTGCAATCGCACTGCCGTGCCCGTTAAAACGTTGGCGGCTTTGGCGGTCGGCCTCTAAAATTGCCTGATAAACTTCCGGTTCTTTTTTTTCCATCCAGGAAAGTAAAGTGGGACCAAAGTTAAAACTAATCTTTGAATAATTATTTGTTAAATTGATTAAATTTTGTTTACTATCAAGCACGCGGGCCAAGGTATTGGGAGAATAACATTCCGCGCAAATGCGCTCATTCCAATCGTGGTACGGGGCCGCACTGTCTTGCTGTTCAATTTCTTCGAGCCACGCATTTTCGCGCGGCGGTTGGTAAAAGTGTCCGTGGATGCAAAGATATTTCATATATAATAGTTATAGCAATTAATAAACTTTTGCGCCACCCTGTCCGACGGTTTTCTTTAAAAAGAAATCTTGATTTTCCGGTCAAAAGGGCGTATACTAAAAGTGTAACGCACTTCGCTCCCAAAGGAGACTATCTATGAAAAAAACTTTTATTTTGGATACTAACGTTTTACTGCATGATGTAAATTGTTTGCATGCGTTTGAAGACAACGATATTATCATTCCCATGGCAGTTATTGAAGAGTTGGACGCTTTTAAAAGTGCCGGGGATACCTTAGGTAAAAATGCCCGTATGGTCTCCCGCACACTAGACGAGATGCGCCAACTCGGTCGGCTTAATGAAGGAGTCAAATTGCCCAAGGGGGGCTCTCTTAAAATTGAAATGGATAAGCCGAATTCCTTGCCCTATTCCATGGCTTTTAATAAGGCGGATAACTCCATCTTAAATATTGCATATACATTAAGCAAAAAAGAAGGTTCTTATAAAAAGAATGCCGCGCCCGTTTTTGTAGTAACCAAAGATATTAACATGCGTTTAAAAGCTGAGGCGCTTGGTTTATCCGCGCAGGATTATATCAGCGATAAAGTAAACGTAGATGAACTCTATACCGGTATGGCGGAAGCGGAAGTGGATGCGGCACAAATTGATAAATTTTATAAAGAAAAACAACTCGCCCTGGATCCCCAATTATATGTTGCCAACGAATTTGTTATTTTAAAGACAAATGACGGAAGTAAAAAATCGGCCATTGGACGCGTGTCTAATGACGGCCAATTTTTACTCCGTCCGCTACCGAATCAGGAACCGGTGGCCTGGGGCATCAAACCGCTTAATAAAGAACAACGTTTTGCGATGGAACTGTTGCTGGATGACAGTTTAGATATTGTTACACTCGTCGGTACCGCAGGTACCGGAAAAACGCTGATCACGCTAGCCACCGGGTTACAGCGCACCATGGATGAAAATGCGTACCGCCGCATGGTGGTCTGCCGCTCCATTGTTCCGGTCGGGAAAGATTTAGGCTTTTTGCCCGGAACCAAAGAAGAAAAATTGGAAGCGTGGATGGGTGCTATCTACGACAACCTGGCTTTCTTAGCCGATCGTAAAAATCCGGAAGAAGGCGAAGAAAAAGCCCACTATTTGTTAGACAGCGGAAAAATTGAAATTGCCTCTGTAACACACATGCGCGGACGGTCGTTACCAAATCAGTATATGATTGTGGACGACGCCCAAAACTTGACTCCGCACGAAATGAAAACTATTTTGACCCGCGCCGGGGAAGGGACCAAAGTAATTGTTACCGGGGACCCGTACCAAATTGATACGCCGTATTTGGATGTAGAGTCTAACGGGCTGACCTACTTGGTGGACCGCTTGAAAGGGCAACCTTCTTACGGACATATTACATTTACAAAAACGGAACGCAGCCGCCTGGCGGACTTAGCCGGTAAATTATTATAAAGAAAAACCCCGGTGTTAAACACCGGGGGTTTTTTGTAAAGGATTCGTTAATGTAGTCCGCATTTGCAAACGTGGTCTTTTTGATAGTTTTCCAAACTTTGCCTTTCTTGCGGTTTATACTCACTTGTGCGGCGGATCAACTCGTCAAAATCAATCGTTTTGGACGGAAACATAGGGCCTTCTACGCAGGCAAAGCGTACTTTGCCTTCTACCGTTACGCGACAGCAACCGCACATACCGGTACCGTCTAGCATAATCGGGTTCAAACTGGAAAACGGCTCCATGCCCAGTTTATCCATCAAACGCGACGTAAACTTCATCATGGGAATCGGGCCGATAATAAATCCGGCGTTTATTTTTTCTCCGCCGTCGTGCAACTGTTGGATTGCATCCGTTACCATTCCTTTCATACCGTGCGAACCGTCGTCGGTTGCGCAGACGGTTTGGTCGCACAACGCGGTCATTTCCCGCTCTAAAATTAAAAGTTCTTTTGTGCGCGCGCCCAGCACCGCAATCACTTTATTGCCGGCTTCTTTAAGCGCACGGGCAATGGGATATACTTCGGCAATACCCACTCCTCCGCCGACGACCGCCACCGTTCCGTATTGTTTGATTTCTACCGGAGTCCCCAACGGCCCGGCCACATTTAAAAATTTTTCGCCCTGTTGTAAGGAATTGAACATAGCGGTGGATTTCCCAATCGCTTGGATGATAACGGTAATAGTACCTTTTTGCGCATCCCAATCCACTAAGGTAACCGGTACGCGTTCGCCGCCCTCCCGTCCGCGTAAAATGACAAATTGTCCGGCACGCGCGGCCCGAGCAATCAGCGGTTTATAAATCACAAATTTCACAACGGCACTATTTAAGGCAACTTTTTCCAAAATGGTATTTTCTTCCATATTATTTCCCCTGTAAATATTGGTTAATGCGTTTAGCGGCTTCAATACCGTCTTTCATAGCGAGTAAAACGGTAGCCCCGCCACGGATAATATCCCCTCCCGCATACACCCCGGGCATGGAGGTTTTTCCTTCTTCATCCAATGCAAGTACCCCGCGCTCGGTAGTTTTTAGTTCCGGCGTGGTTTTCGCGATAATCGGGTTGGGTTTTTGACCGATTGCTACAATAATCGTGTCTACCGGGAGGACAAATTCCGATCCGGGAATTTCTACCGGACGGCGACGGCCTTTTTCATCCGGCGCGCCCAATTCATTACGGGTACATTTTAAACCGCACACGTGTCCCGTTTCGTCCGCCAGCACTTCTTTGGGAGTAACCAAATATTCAAATTGAACACCTTCTTCTTGCGCGTGTAATACTTCGGCCGCGCGTGCGGGCATTTCGGCCGCACTGCGGCGGTAAGCCACCGTTACGCTGTCCGGCCCTAAACGCATGGCACAACGCGCCGCATCCATAGCACTGTTTCCGCCGCCTAAAACCGCCACCCGTTTACCGATATGAATAGGTGTATCGGTTTCCGGAAATTTGTAGGCCTGCATTAAATTAACGCGCGTTAAAAATTCATTAGCGCTATAAACGCCAACAGCGTTTTCACCGGGGATTCCGGTTAATGTAGGAAGTCCGGCTCCGCTACCTACATATACCGCATCAAATTCTTTTAATAAATCCGCTATTTTTTCCGTCGCACCGATTAGAACGTCCGTACGAAACGTAACTCCCATGGATTTTACGGTTTCAATTTCGTGGTCAATCACTTCACGCGGCAAGCGGAAAGAAGGAATCCCGTAGCGAAGCACTCCGCCAAAGGCGTGCAGGGCTTCAAATACGGTTACCTGATGCCCGGCCCGTGCCAGTTCCGCCGCGGCCGCTAAGGAAGAAGGGCCGGAACCAATACAGGCCACTTTTTTACCCGTCGGTTTGGCACAGACCGGCGTTTTTAACAATCCTTCTTTGCGTGCGGTGTCAGCAGTATAACGTTCCAGCATCCCGATATTAACCGAACCGAATTTTTCCTTTAAAATACAGTTTCCTTCACAATGTTTTTCTTGTGGGCAGACTCGTCCGCAAATAGCCGGGAGCAAACTGGTTTCCATAATTTTGCTGGCGGCCTCGCCAACTTTATCATCTTTTAACAAAGCAATAAACTCCGGGATTTGCACCCCGACCGGGCAGTTGGCCTGACAACGCGCATTTTTACAATGCAGACAGCGGTTCGCCTCTGCCAATGCTTCCTCTTTGGTAAAAATTTGGGCAACTTCTTCAAAATTATGTTTACGCACAACGGGGTCCAGTTGTTTTCCGTTTTGGCGCGGGGCGGATGGATTGGGCATACAGTCTCCTTTTGTCATTTGAAAAAAGTACGTTTTCACTTATACTATATAGTACAATATAGATATATTATATCAAAGCAAAAGGAGGGGGTTTATGTGTAACAGAAATTGTGCCGGTTCCGGTGTAGCCGCATTTTTATTGGGTGCAGTAGTAGGTGCCGCCGTTGGTTTGTTATTCGCCCCGGCGAAAGGCGAAACCACCCGCCGCAAATTAAAACGCTGGGCAGATGACACGTATGAAGATAAAAAAGAATATCTTTTAGAACACGCCAAGGACTTTAAAAATAAAGCCAAGGAACAACTGGAAGATGCGCGTGAAAAATTTAATGAAGGCAAAGAAAAAGCCGTCAAAGAATTTAACAAACGCAAAGATGAAATTGTAGCAAAATTCAGAAAAGAAGATTAAGTACAAACCATTTAATTCCCCGGGGATACCCCCGGGGATATTTTTGGTTAAAAATTAATTTTTCAGGAACGTTTTACACAACTGTTTTCCGGACGAGGTATGTCCGGTACAAATCACTTTGCCTGCATTGTTCGGATTGAGGGTAGAACTGGTTACCTGATCATAGTGAAATGCAATATAGGCAACCCTCCCCCTCACGCACGAAGAATAATCCGAGATACTGGTGTTATCCGGACAGAAATAGGCTTGAATGTAACCCATCGGTTTATTATTTCCCAAGCCATTATCAATTAACCACGCCTTGCCGCAATACCACATATTTCCACTTCCTTGAGATGATTTGCTACAACTTTCGGGCATTTGTATATCTAATGTTAACAATGAAACCGCATATTCGCCATTTTCCATATAATACCGCTCTTGTGCTTCTTTCAAGGAACGCAGTAACGGCAAAAAAGCCGTAAAACGACTTTTTAATACGGCTGTTTGATACTGCGGCAACGCCACCGCCGCTAAAATACCGATAATCAGTACGACCACTAACAATTCAATGAGGGTAAAACCGCTTGCGGTGGTGTTATTTATAAAGTCATCCTGAACTTGATTCAGGATCTTCGACGCTTGTTGTTGCTGTTTCAAAACGGCTTGCGTGGAAGATGCTGAAACGAGTTCAGCATGACATCGTTTATTTAACAACTTCTCTTTTCTTTCTAAACGGCCCGTATTTTGATTTTTCATATTCGCTCCTTATGTTTTTGACAGCAATACATAAGCAGTGTATCAAAAGAAAAGCAACAACGGCACAAACTTTTTGTTTGTGCCGTTATACGCATTTATTTCAGTTAAGAACAGTTGTTAGTGTACGCCGTGCAGATTAGGATAACATTGCAGATGATTGCCTGATTTTTCAAATTCGCTTTTAGTTTGCGTTATTAGTTGGGCGTATAGGTGTAGCGGTAGCTACATCAAGCCAAGCCCAAGGTAACGCAAAATAAACAGAATTTGGAAAATAGTTGGCTTTTCGTAGCAAGAAAAACGGCAACTTAATGTTGCCGTTTTTTTGCGAATAATAGATGTTAACAACAGTCGTTAATGTACGCCGTGCATCCACTGTTTGATCTTCTTGGTCATAATCCACATAATTACGCCAAACGCCAACGAACCAATGGCCGGGATAGAGAATAATGTGGTTAAATCCCACGATTCATAATGTCCGGCAATCCAACCGGCAAGCAAGTTCCCAAAGAAGGATGCCATTAACCAAATGCCCATAAATAAAGACATAAATTTAAGAGGCGCCAATTTGGTTACCATAGACAAACCAACCGGGCTTAAACACAACTCACCCATAGTGCAGAACATATACATAAACACCAGCCATAACGCACTGACCGGACCTTGTGATTGGTAAACAGCGGCTCCAATCGCAATAATTGTAAAGGCGAGTCCCTGCAAGAATAAACCCCACCCGAATTTAGCCGGGATAGACGGATCTTTTTCACCCAAACCGACCCACATCTTAGCGAAAATCGGGGCCAAGAGCACCACGAAAATCGGGTTCACAGCCTGGAAGTAAGAGGCTTTTAAGGTAATCTGCCCAATAAACGGAAGCACCGGGGTTAAGTTGGTAGCCTCTTTTGCAAAGAAGTTGAGCGACGTACCTGCTTGTTCAAAGAACGCAAAGAAGAATACCGCGAAGAAGGTAAAGGTACAAATCGCTTTGATTTTATCCCATTCATCTTGCGTAAGGGGCTTATTGGCCGCTTCGGCTTTAGCCCGTTCTTCGGCATCTTCATCCTGCCCGTTTTTGCGAACCGGATGTAAACCGATATGGCCCAAGTATTTGTTTTGGGAAACAGTATACCAAATCAAACCGATTAACATCCCAATACCGGCAGCCATGAAACCATATTTCCACTTATAGGCCTCTAACGCATTTAACGGATCCGTCGGTTCGCCAAAGAATCCACAGATAAACGGCGCAAAAAAAGCACCTACGTTAATACCCATATAGAAAATGGTAAACCCACCGTCACGGCGAACATCATTCGGTTCATATAATTCGCCCACGATAGAAGAAATATTGGGCTTAAAAAACCCGTTACCAATAATAATCAGCGTTAAACCAGTCCCTAAAGCGAGCACGGGAGGAATAATCTCATAAGAGGCCAATGTAAACTGCCCCATAGCCATTAAAATGGCGCCGATAGTAATGGAATGACGCTTGCCAATGTAACGGTCTGCTAGGTAACCACCGATTACCGGGGTTAAATACACTAGAGCCGTAAACATACCATAAACATTGCTTGCTCTTTCTTTGCTAAAGCCGATTACGGTGCTGATCATAAACAGCGACAACAAGGCTCTCATTCCATAATAGTTGAAACGTTCCCACATTTCCACCATAAAAAGCATATATAAGCCTTTTGGGTGGCCACTTTTGGTCACGTTATGTTTTACTTCACTGTCTGTCATTTCTTATCTTTCTCCTTATTATTATAAAGGTTACTCTATATTGTACTAAATTATGCGGAACTTCCGCCGAAGAATTAGAAAGCACCCGTCATGCTTTGCATCATTTGGAAGGTAAGTGTGTATATCCGCACACACGTTTTAACCAGATAATACCCCATAAGAAGCAAAAGGATTGTATAGATAATTTTTGCAGACAGTCCCATTCTTTTGGAAGTCCACACCAGCGGTAAAGCAAAGGGGCCAGCCACTAAAGCCAAAATTATAATCCCAGCGTGCGAGTGAAAAAAACTTTTTCCCGGTTTCAAACTCCCTCCACACCGACGACAGAAATTATCTGTTTCCTCGCAACTCAGTCCACATTTAGCACAGCGAAATGCTTGGCTCATAAATTCTCCCCCTTCCCGCGCAAATAGCGTTTAATGTGGCTACGTGCCCCCGCTGTTTTGGCAAACTCCAGCCAATCGCGTTTGGGCTCTCCGTTTTTGCGGGTAATAATTTCACACACATCCCCTGTCTTGAAGGTATAATCCATACGAACCATGCGGTTATTGACTTTGGCTCCCACATAATGGTCCCCAATATCCGTATGGATTGCATAAGCAAAATCAATCGGGGTAGAGCCTTCCGGTAAGGATTTAACATCCGCCCTGGGAGTAAAAACAAAAATCTGTTGCAAATTAACGTCTGTTTTAAATCCTTCCAAAAATTCACGCGGAGCCGTTAAATCCTGCTGCCATTCAATCCAGCGGCGGATCCAATTAATTTTTTCGTCAAAGTTCTTATCCTGCTTCACATTTCCCATTTTGTAACGCCAATGGGCCGCGATACCATACTCGCACGTTCGGTGCATTTCTTCAGTACGGATTTGAATTTCAATAATATCTCCGGTAGGGGATAACACCGTCGTATGAATACTTTGGTACATATTTGCCTTGGGCGTCGCAATATAGTCGGTAAATGTACCGGCGATCGGTTTAAAAACATTATGCACCACTCCAAGTGCTTTGTAACAGTCCTGTAAATTTTTAGTAATAATACGCACGCCAAGCGAGTCCTGAATTTCCTCAAAGGTGCAATGATGACTTTTCATCTTTCGGTAAATAGAGTAATAATTTTTTGCACGGGCCAGAATGCGGCATTCAAGGCCGGCTGTTTTTAAGGTTGGCTCCAAATGCGCCTTGAAATTATCTAGCGCAGCTTTACGGTCTGCCGTTCGTGCCTCTACTTGCTGTTTTAAATCGGCATATTCCTGAGGATATAAATACTTAAAGGATAAATCTTCCAAGTCGGTTTTAATCGTAAACATACCTAACCGCTGGGCTAAAGGGGCATATAAGGAGATGGTTTCGTATGCTTTGAACTTCTGCTTTTCCGGAGGCATAACATCCATGGTCCGCATGTTATGCGTACGGTCCGCCAGTTTAATTAAAATAACACGCACATCTTCAGCGACGGCAATTAACATCTTACGCCAATTCTCCACGGTTTCTTCATCCGTAGAAGAAAATTTTAAATCACTGATTTTAGTAACCCCTTGCACCATGTGGGCGATTTCTTTATTAAATTCCCGTTTCAAATCCTCTAAAGTAATGGAGGTATCTTCCACGGTATCATGCAAAAGACCCGCGCAAATGGTATCTTCATCCAAATTAAAATCCATTAAAATGCTGGCAACATGACAACAATGGGTAAAATACGGCTCTCCGCTTTCACGTTTTTGCCCCGTGTGGGCTTTTTCTGCAAAATGATAGGCCTTCTCAATCAAAGAAGTATCCTGATTGGGATTATATTCTTTAAATTTTTTGACTAGCGTTTGTAAATCCGGGGCCTCTTGCATAATTATACCGTATGAGTTAAATCATCTAAAATTACCCTAGCCGCACGCGCCGCTACACCGGGCTCCCCTAAGGAAGCACGCAATTTTAAAAGTTGATCCCTCATAGCACTTAAACGTTGCGGATTTTGAAACATCCCCGTTGTCTCTGCCGCCAACGCATCTGCGGTGGCATCATACTGAATCAGTTCTTTTACAAGCGGTTTGTCGGCCAGTAAATTAACAAGCGAAATATACTTTACCTTAATCACCATTTTGGCAATTTGATAAGTGGGCCAAAACATTTTATAAGCCACCGTCATAGGAATTCCTAACAATGCATTTTCCAGCGTGGCAGTTCCCGAACAAGCCAATAAAAAGTCCATTTGGCTACGTAATTCATAATTTTTATCTTTGACTAAATGAAAATTAGGATGAGGTTCCTCCCCAATTAATTGCAAGAATATATTTTCATCTGCTTCCGGAAGCAGAAACATATAAGCCTGTGTATTTGGAAATTCGCGAAGCGTTTTTTTAAATGCTTGATAAAAAACCGGAACTAACCGTTTTATTTCTCCCATCCGGCTTCCGGGCAACATTCCTAATTTCCACGTATGTGTTTTGGAATTTATTCCGTCATAATTTTTTTCAAGCGGGGCCGGCATAATATCTAATAAAGGGTTCCCCAAAAATACCGCTCTGCCCCCAAATTTTTTATGAAAATCCGGCTCAAACGGATAAATCACAAACATTTTTTTAGTTAATTCGGCCAACTGCTTAGCACGATACTGGCGGGAAGCCCATACTTGCGGAGTTACATAATAATAAGCAGGGATATGGCGATGTTTCGCCATACCGAGCACCTGATGATTAAACCCGTAAAAATCGACCACAATAACAGCAATCGGATTTTGGGTTTCCATATAATCGCGCAATTGATTCATCAAATGAATCCATAACGGCATTTTTTTGAGCGGTTCCACAAATCCGCTTGCCCCTTTACTGGCCAAATCATATAGAAAATGATCACATAAAGGTTGCATGCGCGCACCGCCTACCGCGGTAATGCATACTTCCGGGTCGGCTGCTTTTAATGCTTGAATCAGTCCGGCTGCATGCAAATCACCCGATACATCCCCGGCAACAATCAATATATTTTTGACGATAGGCGTAATAGTAGACATTATTTCACATCTCCTTTAATGTGTCCGATAGTTTCATCCAGCACGGCTTGTGCGGCACGGGCTACCGTGTTAATGGTCTGCAAGGATTTTGGCGTATGCAAATGACCTGTTTTAGGGATATCAAAACGATTCATTTTCTCCAAAATTTCCAACGCAAGTTCCAATGCTTTGGAGCCCTTTTCCCCACTGGGGGCCGGGGTTTTTGCCGTTTTAATACAATCTATAAAATGAAGAATCTCTGCCGTAATCGGTAACTGTTTTTCTACTTTGGGATACTTTACCGTAATATCGTTCATATTCGTAACTACCGGTTTTTCTTTATGATACGTTTTTACACGCGCATTCATAAAATCGACCGACACATAACCGTCCGGTTGAAATACATGCATATAGCGCGCCCGTTCAAAACTGGCACGGCTGGCTGTAATATCCGCTACGGCACCGTTTTCAAAATGTAAACGTACGTTCGCGATATCCTCATGCGCGGAAAATACACTCAATCCTACGGCTTCCACATGTATCACTTCACTTGGAACTAACGTGTAAATTAAATCTAAATCATGAATCATTAAATCCAACACAACGCTGATATTGGCCATACGCCCGTCATACGGGCCTTGGCGGTTCATAGTAATGAACCGAGGATTATGAATGTATTTTACAGCCTCTACTACGGCAGGATTAAACCGTTCCACATGGCCGACCTGCAGTACCAGTTGGTGCCTTTTGGCGGCCTGAATTAAATCACGTGCTTCTTCCATAGTTACCGCAATGGGTTTTTCTACCAAAGTATGAACCCCATGTTCCAGGCAGTACATTCCAATTTGGTGATGCAAGTGGGTTGGAGCAGCCACAATTACCGCATCTACTTGGCTGACCAATTCTTCCGTCTTAGTATAAGGCGTACAATTATGTTCCCACGCTAATTTTTGGGCCCGCATAATATCCGGGTCGCAAACACCTACCAAAGTAACGCCTTTCATTTTAGCAAGTGTACGGGTATGAAAGGTTCCAATCTTACCGGCGCCGATAACGCCAAATTTAATCGTCTGTTCTTCAGCCATAAATCTTCTCCATTTCTTCTATTATACTTTAAAATGCAACCAGTTCGGCAAAATCCTTCGCGTACGAATTAATTGACGCCCCCTTTTATATTGGTATAATGTTTACATGGCAAATATACAAAGAACACTTGTTTTAATTAAGCCCGATGCAATTGAAAAACGCATCAGCGGGCTGATTTTAGACCGCTTGGACCGTTTAGGTTTACAACTAACCGGTGCCAAAGTAGTTTCTCCCACTGAAGAGTTAATCCGCTCTCACTATAAACATTTGGCCGGTACTCCTTTTGTAGACGGAGTCGTCCGTTATATGATGGGCCAATATAATCAGGTACCCAATCATAAAATTTACGCATTTGTATTTCAGGGAGAGGATGCCATCGCAAAAGTACGCGCAGAAATCGGAAGTACAAACCCGGAAAAAGCCGCCCCTTGGACCATTCGCGGTAGTTTTGGCCGGATTATTGATGATGTCATGCAGAACTGTGTGCACGCTTCCGGTGCGCCGGATGAAGCAGAAGCGGAAATTGCCCTTTGGTTTAAACCCGGTGAAGTATTAGATTATTAACATGAAAACCAACCTTCTAAAAAAAATATTTTTTTGTTTATTGATAACCGGTTTATCAAGTGTGGGTATTTTCGCCAAAGAAACACCCGTTTCGTTATCCGCACAAGACGGTTGGAAACTGGCCGCCGTATATCAACCGGCCGCAAAAGACCACAAAACAGTGATTCTTCTTCATGATTTAAACAAAAACAAAGAAGCGTTTTCTTCCTTTAAAAATTCACTGGCAAAATCCGGGTTTGGTTATGTAGCGTTGGATTTGCGCGGACACGGACAAAGCACCGGCGGGGGCACCGCAAAATCGTTTGCTAAGGAAGGCGTGGATAATCAATTTAATAAAATGACACGGGATGTAGATGCCGCCATCCGTTTTTTACAAACAAAACAAATCCCTTTAGATCAAATCGTTTTGTTAGGGGCCGGACTCGGTGCAAATATAGCCGCCAAAAGCAGTACTTTTTGGGCGGATATTCCTTCTATAGCACTCATTAGTCCGTCTGCAAATATCCGGGACGTGCTGGCAATTCCGCCGCTACGGCTTTATAAAGGAAACGTATTAATTGCCGCGGCAGCTGCCGATAAAAAATTATTTTTAGAAGCCAGTATCATTCGCAACGTCGCGTATTTGTCAACCGGGGAAGAAGCCGGCCAGGTCACTTTTTTAACTGCCTATGATTTGAAATCTCATGAAATGCTGGATAAATATTTAATTCCATCCGTTTTACAATGGTTACGCACTCCGCGACGGCCGGAAATCCTGCCGGATGCTCCCACAATACAACATGCCTTATCTGAGTTGCCTACGGATACACAAGGAATTGCCGTTGCGCCGTCATCTACCGAAGAATCATTAATTCCTTCGGTATTAGGAGAATAACGCATGAAACCAGCACGCATTGTTTTTCCCGGTTTTTGGTTTGGACAAAGCGACCTACAACAGGCAGAAAATTTAGCCCGTTATGGGGTAGGCGGATTTTGTGTTTACGGTGGAACAGCCCAACAAACCTTAGATTTTACCCGCCGGATGAGAGAAGTGTCCCCTTACGACCATTTATTATTTTGTGCAGATATTAAAGAGAATTTAAGTGAAATTATTACAGATGCCCCCACGCTACCTACAAACGCCGCACTGGCAGCCTATACGAACCCCCAAGATGCTGCGTATCGGAAAGGGAATCTTTTGGCGCGAATGGCACGTGCCTGCGGGATAGACTGGGTGCTGGGCCCTGTATTAGATTTAGGCTATAATTCTCCCGCTTTTAGCGATAGTCCCATGGAAGTTACCCGTTTAGCTGGCGATTTTATTGCAGGTCTCTCGAATGGGGGCGCATTGAATTGTATTAAATATTTTCCGGGTATTTCCGGAGTTCTTAAAACATTAGCCCAAATGGAAGATGCCGAATTCGTACCCTATAAACACACTTTCCGGCGGGCAGATTCTATTATGTTATCGGACATGATTTTTCCCAATATCGACAATGACAACCAAGCCATGTTATCTGATAAAATGATTAAAGGCCTTCTAAAAAAAAGGCTTAACTATAAGGGCTGTGTAATGAGTTTCCCGCTTTGGAAGGGACGTTTGCGTTACGAAGAAGCCAGTGCCATTAAAATGCTGCACTGCGGGGTGGAAAATATATTAGCCCCGCATGTGGCAGAGGCAGTTATTGAAGCCATTGAACGAGAAATAGACCGCGGGTTACTTTCTGATGAAATTTTCCATGCAGTTTCTAACCACGAAATGTTCACAAGCAAAGTAACCATGGGCCCGGAACCGGACACTCTTCAAAAAGCATTTGCGTTAGCCAACACTTTTCAGGCTACCAAATAAATTAACTCTATTAAAAACACGCCATTTTTAATGGCGTGTTTTTAATTTGAGCCTCTAAATAATTTTTTTATTGGCTTGTTGTGCTTTCTCAATTTCTTTATCTACTTTGTTTACCAACCGTCGCATAACAGTCTGCGCATTTTTTTTCCATTCTTTTAAACCGCGCAAATCCGCTTCACTTCCCTTCAATTTACCAACCTGTTCTTCCAAAACACGCAACCGGTTTTTAAGGGAGAGATTTTCTTTCTGTGTCTCTTTTTGGCGAGATAACAGTTGGGAGATCAACAATTCCAATTGTTTTAGTTTTTCTTGCATACTTATCTTAATTCAGCCGATACCTGCACATGCAACTGTTCCACAATGCGTTTAAAGGCTTGTTCCACTTCCGCATCTTTCAACGTATGGTCCGGATGAGAAAAAGCAAGCGAGAACGTAAAACTCTTTTTTCCTTCCGGCAAATGTTCCCCTTGATACACATCAATCAAATGATATGTTAAACCAACATCTAGCGGGGTTTTATCCAATGCGGACGTGATTTGTGCATAACTGACCGCTTTGTCCACCACCACAGATAAATCCCGTAACGACGGCGGGAAGATGGCTACCGCACGTGCCGGCTTAAATTCTTGCGCGCAAAAAGATTTTTCAATCATTTTTGTAGCAAATTCAAACCCCCATACGTTTTCCGCTTTAATGCCAAACGCTTTAAGTGTTAATGGGTGGAATTTACCAAATAGCCCGATAGATTTTCCGTTTAATAAAATATCCATGCAAATTTTAGGATGCATATACCCGGGCACATTTTTTGCCGGAGCAAGCGTAATATTTTCTTCTCCGGTAAACAACGCTCCCATAAGACCTTTGAGTAAATAAAAATCCACAGGTTGCTCCGGCGCACCAAAGAATTTTTCCGCCGGCCAATTTCCGCATAAAACGCCCGCCACGGCGTATCCCTCTACGGGAAAGCCCTTCATAGAAAGGAACGTTTTGGTATTTTCAAATAAGGCTAAATGCGCATTTCCAAAACGCAAATTGCTTTCCACATTTTTAAGTAGCGAAGGTAAAAGGGTAGGGCGCAAATAATCCCATCCTTGCGCTAAAGCATTTTTTACTTTGATGCAGAATTTAGGATCAAAACCAAATGATTTAATTTCTTTTTCACCTAAGAAATCAATATTTTTGCATTCGCAAAAACCGAGCCCAATTAACCGGTCTGCAAAACGTTTACCAAGTTCAATCCCTTTGGGGGCATCCGTAAATGTTACGCTGGCCTTTGTCGCACTCACCGGAATTTGGTCGTAGCCTGCAAAGCGGGCGGCTTCTTCGGCCAGATCCCATTTATGGTTTAAATCCCGACGGTGTGTCGGAGCCACAAAGGTCCATTTTTCGCCGTCTGCGTTAAACGAAAGTGCCAAACGCGAAAAAATTTCCTTGAGCCTTTCCTCCGGGATTTGAGTTCCTAAAATTTTGTTAATTTCCGCCGGCGTAAACACTACTTCCGGGTTTTGGTACGGGGAAGGATACACGTCGCGTACTTCGCTGGCCGTACCGCCGCAAATTTGAACAAACAGTTCGCTCGCGCGGCGCATGGCCAGCATGGCTCCTTCCACATCCGTGCCGCGTTCAAAGCGTTGGGCGGCGTCGGAAGTGATGGCGAATTTTTTGACGGTTTTGTTAATGGTCGGCGCGTCAAAATATGCGGCCTCTATAAAAATATCGGTGGTATCTTCTTGAATACCGCTGTTGAGCCCGCCCATAATGCCGGCCAAGGCGGTGGCTTTCTTTTCATCCGCAATCATCAGGCAGTTGGCGTTTAAGGTCAACTCGCGGCCGCCTAACACCGTAAACTTTTCCCCTTCTTGGGCGTTACGGACAATAATCTTCCCCCCTTCCACCAAGCGCAAATCAAACGCGTGGAGCGGGTTGCCCAGTTCAAACATGACATAATTGGTAATATCCACCAGCGCATTTTTGGGGTTTAAGCCCATAGCCGCCAAACGGGTTTTCATCCACTCGGGCGACTCGGCATTTTTTACCCCGCGGATAATACGCCCGATATAGCGCGGGCAAGCCGCCGGATTTTGAATATCAATTTCAAGTGCTTTACCGTTAGCCGGAACCTCTTTTATTTCCGGCAGTTTTACCGGTTTATTAAGCAAAGCACCCAGTTCACGTGCCACTCCTAAATGCGATAATAAATCGGGGCGGTTAGAAGTAATTTCCAAATCAAACACAGAATCAGGTTTTCCGTATAAGGAGGAGACATCTGTCCCTAATGGTAAATTTTCGTCCAATACTAAAATTCCATGTGCACGTGTATGGGTAAGCCCTAATTCATCCGACGAACAAATCATCCCTTCGGAGGCAACTCCTCGGATGACAGCCGGTTTTAGCACTTCTTTACCAAGCCGTGCCCCCACTTTGGCAAGCGGCACTTTTTGACCGACGGCTACGTTCGGCGCACCACACACCACACGTTGCGTTTTTCCGCCTCCCAAATCAAGCGTTACCAAATGCAAATGATCGGAATTGGGGTGGTCTTCTATTTTGATAATTTGCGCTACGTACACGCCCACAAAATCGGCTCCGGTCGTTTCCACCGAAGCGACTTCAATACCCAAATCGGTTAGTTTTTTTACAAGTTCTTCGGGCGTTAAATCCAAGTCAATAAAATCTTTTAACCAAGAATATAGAATTTTCATAACTTATCCTTAAAATTGTTTTAGTACGCGCAAATCATTTTCGTAAAATGTGCGGATATCTTTGATGTTTAACATCATCATGGCAAGCCGTTCTACACCCATGCCAAACGCATATCCGCTAAACTGTTCGGGGTCAATGCCGCAGTTTTTAAGCACGTTGGGATGAACCACCCCGGCGCCTAACATTTCAATCCAACCGCTACCTTTGCACACATTGCAACCTTTACCTTGGCAGAAAACGCATTTAACGTCCACTTCCACACTTGGTTCCGTGAACGGAAAGAAAGAAGGGCGGAAACGGATTTCGGCCTTATCGCCAAACAACCCTTTCATAAATGCGGTGAGATCGCTTTTTAAATCGGCCATGCTGACATTTTTATCTACATATAGCCCTTCAATTTGATGAAATACCGGGCTATGCGTAGCATCTAAACTGTCGTTACGGAACACGCGCCCCGGTGCCATAATACGCAGCGGCGGTTTATGTTTTTCCATATAACGGCTTTGCACGTTCGAGGTATGAGTGCGAAACACCAGCGGCATTTTGCTATCTACAAAAAACGTATCTTGCGCATCACGTGCCGGGTGATGAAGCGGGATATTAAGTAAATCAAAATTATGTTTTTCGTCTTCCACCCACGGACCTTCGGCCCATTCAAAACCGAGTTGCCCTAAAATTTTAGTCATACGGTCTTGCGCGACCGAAAGCGGATGTTTATGCCCGCAAGCAACCGGGCGACCGGGAAGCGTTAAATCAATTTCGGTTTTATTTAGTTCTTCGTTGAGTTCCTTCGCCGCAAAAAAAGATTGTTTTTCATCTAACGCGGCCATTAATGTACTTTTAAGGGCATTGCCCAGCGGCCCAGCCGTTTTTTTGTCTTCAATAGAAAAATCTTTTAAGCCTTTTAACAGTTCCGTTAAGGCCCCTTTGCGCCCGAGTGCCGCTACACGCAGTTCTTCCACGGCAGTCGTATTTTGGGCTTGAGAAATTTTAGTTTTATATTCCTGCTCCAAGTTTTCGCAGGCAGTTTTAAATTCGGTAATCGTCATATTAGTATTATAGTATTTTAGCGCGTTGTATTGGGGGAAATTGTTATAAAAAGAACCCACAGCATTTCAAAACAGACTGTCCATGAGGACAGTCTGTTTTGAACAATTGAACGCTTTCTAAAAAATTTTAATCATAACCATAATTATAGCCGCCATGATAGTATTTCCAAACAATTTACTTAATCGTCAGTAGGTTCACAAGTATAATAATGCACTGACAGTTCCTCAACAGTACTCATTTGTTTACAACCAGTAGCGAAAGGAGACGACAAAGATAAATCATTAGGAGGATCACTTTTGCAACAGGAATCTGGAACCGTCTTTACACCCGTTGCCAATGAAGATCCGGACGGTATTGTCACTGGAGCGACCTGTCCCGGATAGCAAGTTGCCTTCCGGCATGAAACCGTATCACATATAGCCTTACAAAAACCCTCCGGGCCTCCGTAAGTATCACAAGAAGTAGAATAACTTCCAAGATCTATACCGCCCACTTCTGTAGCATTTTTTAACCGTAAACAGTCACCTACTTTCGTAACCGTTCCTTCCGTAAACCACTTAACATTTTTGCCTACTTCACTTATGTATGAAGTTCCAAGGACAACAACCCCTTTCCTTTTGTGTTCTTTAGGAGAAAAGTGACGATTTTTTTCGCAAACATAATTGTACCCATAGCCATAAACAAAGGGTTTGCCGTCGCTTTCCATTTTTTGCGTATATCCCTCTGGACATCCAGCAGCGATGGAACAAGTATTTTTATCAAATCTTTCATTGAGAATAATTGTTCTATCGGAATCATCCCGGTACTCTGCATAAGAGTATGGATCGTTGAAATTACGATCCGTTGGGCATTTGTAACATTCTGTTTTTGATTGTTCCCACGTGAATTTTGCTGTTAAGGCCGCTTCATATTGTGTTTTACGATTTTTGCCGCTCGCTTTTAACTCTTCTGTCAATGATTCATTAATCTTCGGGCAACCATACCCTGTACCGCCACAGACATCTCGGCAGTCCCCGACCCAACAAGCCCCAAATTCCGCATACTCATTGGAAGTTCTCTTGTTTTTTTCAGGATCCTCCGATTCTTTCGGACAAGGCGTTGCGCAACAAAGAGAGTCGTCATATCTCTTATACTCAGCAATTTTAACTTTTCCAGGTTCACACGTCTCAGGACATTGTTCCCTTGGGTCGCAACATTCCGTAGGATTATCCCTCCAAGTTTTGCCTTTATACCATTCCTTTGGATGTGATTTCCAAGGCCAGCTGGTAGACTCAAAATTTCCTGAATAACCGCAATACGTTAGATAGTTCTGTTCACAAGGTTTTCCGGTACACTCTTCCACTGTTTTAGAACAAGGCTCATCTACAACAGTCCATCTTCCTTGTACACAACGTTCTGTAACATGCGTACCGCAATCGTTGCATGTATCGGTCTTTTCCTCTCCATCTTCACAAACCGCTCCTTGCGGAGCCATACATTCCGTAGCTACTTGATAATCCGGCTTGGCTTGAAGTTCTGTACACGAGAGATATTCTTTATTAAGTTTGCTACACTCTTCTCCGTCACAACAAATACGTCCGTCTGCATACGACGGCATTTTTAAATTGTACGGTTTATTACGGCTACTCGCAAGAATCCCCGTACTTTCTAAACTGTACGTGTAATTCTTCGTCTCCGTCTGCGGCAATACCTGATTGGTTACTAATTTCTCTATATTCCCTATATACGGCTTTTCCAACGCACATCTGCGTTCCTGTTCCGTACGTACGGCTGCCATCACTTCTTCTGCTTCTGTCGTCTTGCGTGTTTCTATTACTTTATGAAATTTAGGAAGTACAACCGCCGCTAATACCCCGATAATGACTACCACTACTAATAATTCCGTCAGGGTAAACGCTTTCTTTTTCCGTTGGTTCATACGTTCTCCTTATTGGATATAA
>CADBIY010000026.1 GCA_902794895.1 Candidatus Avelusimicrobium vaccinum
CCAATTTGCGGGCCTGTTGTGCTAGAGAAGCCAGTTTTTCGGGATTTTGTTCATAAGATTGGATACAGGAAAAGCCGGCTTTTTTCACCACCTGAATTTCTTCCGGTTTGTTAATTCCATAGATACAAATAGGAAAAGTCCGTGCAGATACAGACGAAGTCAATACTAACGAAAGGAAAAGGTAAACTAAAATTTTTTTATGCATATTTTTATCCGATAGTAGAATCTTTAATAAACATACGAATTACCGTTTTAACCATTATCTCCAAATCCAGCAGAAAAGAATGATTTTTAATATACCAAACGTCGTAAGAAAAGCGTGTAAACGCCGAGTCAAACGCCTGAAGGTCTAATGCAGCGGGATCAGAATTACGGAAATTAAAATAGGTGGGAGGGGCTTTAAAATTCAGTTGTGCCCATCCTGTAATACCGGGAGTCACAATCGTACGCAAAGCGTGATGCGGGACGTGATTGGCCAGGAAATCATGCTCATTTCCCCAAATCGGCCGCGGCCCTACAAAAGAGACTTCTCCTTTTAAGACATTAATTAATTGGGGAATCTCATCTAAGCGAAAACGCCGTAAAATTTTTCCGCACCGGGTAATATGGTCTTCCGTGCCGCCGGGTTTAATCGTACGAAACTTATATACATAAATCGGTTTCTCTAACTGCCCGACCCGTTTTTGAATAAATAAAGGAGGATAGCCGTCTATAAAACGAATAAATACCCAAATTAATAATCCCAGCGGCAATACAACCGGTAACAATATAAGCGCTAATAAGGTATCCAAGACCCGTTTTAACATACTGTACATACTGGTTTCCCGACGGTTTCCTATCCCGCGCAAAAGCCATTGGTGGTCTTCCACACTCTCACGCGAAACCCGCTGGAACATGCGTTCATACGCATTAAAATCGGTATCCACACACACGCCTCTGGCAATGAATTGCTGGGTTACTACTTCCCAAGCCTGTGGATTCTCCCGAAATAATTTACTTCCAACAATAACCAAATCTATATTTTTTATGTTATATTTTTTATCCGCAGCAGGGACGGTTTCATAGGCTTTAATCCGGTATCCTCGGGAGGCTTTCATTCCTTTTACTAATTCGGTAATCGTCGGACTGGTGCCAAAGATAAGCACATTTGTTTTCGCAAAATCTAATTTAAAATAATTCCGGCGAAACAGATAAATATAGGCAAAGTAAAGAATTAAAATGATAATTAAAATACGGCGAGGTGTGGGCAGCTGAACCGGTAATAAGACAGAAAAATAAATAATACTGGCCGCCCCCAACAACGTAAGGATATACGCAATAATCAGTCTTTTATAAGCAATGATCCGTTTCCGAAGGAGTTTGACATCATAAAAAGAAAATAACCATAATACAAAACTTGCTAATAGAAAAATGGGAATATAGACATATAATTGATCACGAAATTGTACCCATCTTAAACCGCCATGCCGTAACATTAACACACACCACGTTAAGCAAAAAAAACATAGCATGTCTATCAAAAAAAATAAGCGACCTGTCATTGTACAACTCCTATTCTTTCATGCCACATTTGTTCCAATCCTTCTTTTAAAGACACCGACGGCACAAACCCAATGGCTCTAATTTTAGAAATATCAGCGGATGACTCATGCACATCTCCGGGCCGTTTTGGACGGGAAACACGCGCTAATTTACGACCGGATACCTGTTCAATCGTATCAGCAAGTTCCAATAACGTATAGGTCCGTCCGGATGCAACATTATAAATTTCTCCGGGTTTTCCTTGGGTTGCCGCCAACAAATTGGCTTGAACCACATCTTGCACATTTACAAAATCACGGCTTTGTAAACCGTCCCAATCAATTCCCAGCGGCTGATTTGCTACTGCTAATTGCATAAATTTGGCAATGACCGCGGCATAAGCAGAGTTGGGATTTTGCCCGGGACCAAACACATTAAAATAGCGCAAAGCCACCGCCTCAACGCCATATGCCTTGGTGTAGAGTTGGCAAAGTTCGGCTCCGGCCTGTTTACTCCACGCGTAAGGAGATTGGCAATCAATGGGCGTATTTTCCGTATAAGGGAGTTCCGGCCGTGTACCATATACGGCCGCGGAAGAAGCAAAAACGACACGTTTCACCTGATTTTTACGAGCCGCTTCCAACACATTTACTGTTCCTTGAACATTGATTTCAGCAGTTTCCTGCGGTTTTTCCATCGATTCGGCTACCGAAATTAATGCCGCATGGTGTAACACAAAATCCACTTGATCCAAAGCGTTAACCAAAGCATCCGCGTTGCGTATATCTTGCTCAATAAAGGTAATCTGATTCCATACAGATTTTAAATTAGATAAGTTCCCGCCGGATAAATTATCCAATACGGTAACTTGTTGTCCCTGACTGACTAATTCTTTAACCAGATGCGAACCGATAAACCCGGCTCCTCCGGTAATTAACCAATGTGATTTGTTTTCCAATACTACCATATTGTTTATTATACCTTATTTTAAAAATGGTATAATTAAATATTAACTTGTACCTTTAAGGATTTTTTGCGTGAACTTTTCGGTTTTGATGTCGGTATATGCCAAAGATCATCCGGCTTGGGTTGCCCAAGCCTTTGATAGTTTGTTAACCAATAGCGTTCTTCCACAGGAGATTGTAGTAGTTGTGGACGGGCCAATTCCTTCCGTATTACAAGAAACACTTTCCCAATACTCGCAAAAATATCCCATCATCCGGTTATATCCTTTGGAAAAAAATAGCGGCTTAGGAGCAGCGCTTGCCCATGGTATACAAAAATGTTCCCAGGAGTGGGTAGCCCGTATGGATGCGGATGACGTGGCTCTGCCGGACCGTTTTGAAAAACAACTGGCTTTTTTGCAGACGCACCCGGATACAGCCGTAGTGGGGGGACAAATCCAGGAAGTAGATAGCGAAACGCTTCAGCCGGTAGCCGTGCGCACTGTTCCGCAAACAAACGCTGAAATCAAACATTTTTTACGTATGCGTTGTCCGTTTAACCACATGACGGTCATGTTTAAAAAAAGCGCCGTGTTGGAAAGCGGCAATTACCAACCGTTTCACTTGATGGAAGATTATTATTTATGGGCCCGGATGGCCGCCAAAGGATATTTGATGGCCAATGTGCCGGACATTGTACTCAACGCCCGGGTAGATGCGGCTATGTACTGGCGCCGCGGCGGGTGGAAATATTTTAAAAGTAATTTTGCTATGAGCCAAAAATTACGGGAATTGGGACTTATTTCCTGGCCAACCCAGCTATATAGTGGTCTGGTGCGTTTTTGCGTACAGGTGCTAATGCCCAACAGCGTGCGTAGTTTATTTTATAGGAAGGCGTTGAGATGAAAACGATTGGTATTTTAACCCATTATCAAGTACATAATCATGGTGCCATTTTGCAAATGCATGGGCTATACCGTACCCTTGAAAAATTAGGTTTTTCCCCGCGGGTGCTAACGTATCGTAAAGATTTTTCTTTTATAGACGAGAAATTACATAATAAATACACGCTTTCATTCAAATCCATCCCGTTCTATATAGGCTACTTAAAAGAGCAAGGAATCGCAAAAACGCTATTTAATTTCAAAAAACATAAGTTATTAAATAATTTCAAGCAGTCACATTATTGTTTTCAATCGCTCCAAGCCCAAACGTTAGATTATGCGGTTGTTGGTAGCGATGAGGTGTTTTCGTTGGAAGCTGGGGTCAATATTATGATGTATGGGCACACTGTACCAGCTAAAATCATGTTTTCCTATGCGGCTAGTTTTGGCCAAACCGATATGAAACGTATTGGCGATAAACATTGTACAGCGCTTGTATCTAGTGGTTTGAAAACATTTAAAGCTATTAGTGTGCGTGATGAAGCCTCTGCCAATACAGTAAAATCACTAACGGGCCTTACTGCGCAAATTTGTTTTGACCCGGTTTTACTATATGGTTTTGAAAAAGAACTGCAAAAGACCGTTTATAATACGCCACGGCAACCTTATTTGGTAGTGTATGCTTATGATAGCCGCTTAAATGAACCGGCAGAAGTGATCCCGATAAAGACTTTTGCGCGTAAATACGGACTTGCGATTATTTCCCCCGGTTTTTACCATAAATGGGCGGACGAGAACCTAAATGTAACCCCATTGGAACTGTTACAAGTCGTCAAACATGCCAAATATGTGATAACGGATACTTTTCACGGTAGTGTAATGTCCCTTTTGCTCAATACACCGTTTGCGGTAAAAGTGCGGAATTCTAATGTTAATAAAATAGACTTTTTGCTCAATTCTATGGGAGAAATACACCAAAAACTAACCGATTTTACACAGTTAGAGTCGGTAATAATGCGTCCTATAAATTGGGAGGCTATCAACCAAAACATCCAACGCTTACGGATCGAAGGCTTGGCCTATTTAAGGGGGATCTTAGATGAGTAAAGAGATTTGTCCTGCGCATAACTGTACCGGTTGTGGAGCCTGTGTTGCTGTGTGTCCTAAACGCTGTATTTCGCTACAACCCAATCCACAGGGGCATTTGTTGCCTCAAATTGATGAAAATGTATGTGTAAACTGCAATTTATGCTATAGAACCTGTCCAGCAAATACGCCTGTCCCACTCCACGAGTCACAAGCTTGTTATGCAGCTTGGGCTAAAGATGAAAAGGACCGTATAACCAGTTCATCGGGAGGGGCTTCTAGCGTATTTGCTATGCACTTTATAGAACAAGGTGGGGTAGTATATGGGGCCGCCTTGGAAAACAATAAAATTCAACATATACGCGTGAGTTCAAAACAGGAATTACCCCGTTTAAAAGGGTCCAAATACGTGTATAGCTATGCGGCCGATGTATATTCGCTCCTCAAGCAAGATTTAGTAGCCGGAAAACAGGTGCTGTTTATAGGTACGCCTTGCCAAAATGCAGCAGTATATAACTTAATGGGGGGCCACTCCAATTTAACGCTAGTTAACCTTATTTGCCACGGGGTTCCTGCCATGCAAATGTTAACAGACTACCTGAAAGCTAAAAATATCACAAAAATTCGACAAATACAATTTCGTAATAACAATAAGTTTGAATTTGCTTGTAATGACTACAACGCCTACGAATGCCTATTTCCAAATGCTTATATGACGTTATTTTTAAACGGTGTTACGTACCGGGAATCTTGTTACCGATGTGCGTATGCACAGGCTAAGCGTGTGGGGGATATTACCATAGGAGATTTTTGGGAACTTGAAAAACAAACACCTTTTACAGAGAAAGACTTAACGAAGGGGTGTTCTTGTATCCTTGTAAATACAGAAAAAGGCAATTCCCTATTAAATTTGTGTGCGGATAAATTAAACCTCTTCAAACGGGAATATGTGGAAGCTATTAGGGGGAACGGCCAATTACGTGCGCCTTATCCGTATACCCCATGTGCAAAAAGATTTAACGCGCTCTATCCGCGGTATACGTTTAGACGGGCTGCTCTGTATTCATCTGCACCTGTCTTGACGATAGAATGGATAAAATTATTGCTAAAAAAATATGCTCCCCAGCAAATACAACAGTTCTGTTTTAAGCTTTACAGGCGGTTTAGAGGAATATAAATATGTCTAATTCTATCCGTATTTTACAAATTATACCTAGCATTAACCAGGGAAGTGGTGTCTTGGCGGTTGTAAAAAACTGGCACCAGATGCCTGATAAAAAAACAAAGGCCCAATATGCCACCCATGCAGTCCGATGGAGTACTACACAAGATTATAAGGAGCTGTTAAATATTTAGAACGAACACTGGGGGAAGATCACGTTGGAGGGAGATTTGATGAGGCCGAGGCATGGTGTAAAAACCATGGAAAAAAAGTAGTCCGCCTAAAACGCACCCAAGGAATTGCATCTTCCGAAATAAAAAAACAAATTACCTGAGGAATCATGGACACTAAAACAAGAAATCAATCAGTAGATATGTTACGGGGTCTGGCTATGTTGCTGGTCGTGCTTTGTCATACCATGACGGGCTGCACTACGGGTTCTACGAATACGTTTCTTTTTAACATCATTTGGTCCTTGCAAATACCTCTTTTCTTCCTCATCAGCGGTTATGTCACCCGGTATAGCCGGGGAACCGGAAAGACTCCGGCAGACTTGGGAGCCTATCTGCTACGGCGCACGCTTGTTTATCTGCTACCTTGGGCCAGTTGGACTTTTCTGGTTAGAGGTGTTTTGTTTAACCAAACCGGTTTTCTAAATTTAAAATGGGTAATAGGGCATATGGATAGTGGCTATTGGTTCTTGGCTACCTTATGGACTATCACCGTTTTATTTGGCATTTCGCAATTTCTGGCCGGACTGATAACCCAAACCGGAATTAAAAAACAAATTTGCACCGGACTAATTTACTTTCTTTTTATGGGCGGATTGGTCCTGCTGGGAAAGAAAACAGGTTTTTCCTTTTTTGCGCTAAAACTAACCCTTTATTATATGCCGTTTTACTTTTTAGGATATTTAGCCGGCCAATATCTGCCAATTTTACCAACTTTTCCCCGGCAGAAAAATCTTGTAGACGGTTTAATAGCCCTGAGCGTTATGGGTTGGTTGTATCTATTATTACGCTACCATTTGTTTTCATTACCGGATGACGGATTATGGGTATTATTCAGGGCCGCAACTTCTTTAGCCGGCTGTATTGCCGTCATTGGGCTTACCGGAAAATTATTAACAGCAAATTCCTCCGGACTCGTTCTGTTTCTTCAGCAAGTAGGCTTTTATTCGTTAGAGATTTATTTAATACTCAATTTATTTAAATTAACGCCATTTCCGTCCGTTAATACCTTAACCGGAGTAGGATTGATTGGTCTTAATTTTATATTAACAACCATCCTGTCACTGATTTTGTGCCGGACGTTACATCAAAACCGGGTTTTAAAATTTATTCTATTTGGAAAACAACCATGAGCACACCCACACATCCGCGCGTTTTAATTGTAGGAACTGTACCGTATAACACGAAGTCCACTTCGCGCGCATTTGATGCTTATTTTCATAATTGGGAAAAAGAAAATTTAGCCCAGATTTTTTCACATCCTAAAAAACCGGCGAAAGGACATTGTGGTACACTTTTTCAAATTACCGACCACCGGATGTTGCAACGTTGGTTAGGCAAAAAAATAGAAACGGGCGTCATTTATCAGGATAGCGAACTTGGGCAGGAATGGGAAGAAACGGCTTCCAGCACGGGTTCACAATCCGCCTATAAATTAGGCCGAAAGCACACACCGCTTACCCATTTACTACGCGGACTTTTATGGCGAAAAAAATTCTGGTGCACGCCCGCCCTAAACCGTTGGCTAGATGAATTTCAACCTCAGGCCGTATTTCTCGCGTTTTCGGACGATTATTTTATTCCGCAAATTGCTTATTACGTGGCCCAACGTTACCAAATTCCAATTATTTCTTGTATTGGGGACGATTATTATTTTAATACCGAAAAATCACTTAGCCCCTTTTATCACCTATATAAATCTACGTATCGCCACTTGATAAACCGCGTACTAGCCTGGCCCGGCAGTGCCATTTACATTAGTGATAAAATCCGCGATAAATACAATCACGAATTTGGTCTAAACGGAGAAACCGTTTATTTGGCTTCTACCATTAAGCGCAAATCCTTTAAAAAAATAGATACTAAACACCCAGTCATTACGTATTTTGGAAATATTCGTATGGGGAGGAATCATTCTCTAAATGATATTGGATACGCACTCGGGAAAATAAATCATAACTACGTGTTAGAAGTATATTCTAATGAACAAGATGCACAATTTTACAGTGTATTTAACCAAAACCCAAACATAAAGTTCATGGGGTCGGTTCCATACGAACACGTACAAAAGCGAATGGGACAAAGTGATATCACCGTCATTGTAGAAGGTTTCTCCCCTGAAGATATTAATTTATCGCGTTATTCGCTTTCTACCAAAGCCGCTGATGCGCTTGCCAGTGGCGCAAATATTTTTGTGTACGGTTCTTTGGAAAGCGGCATCATTGAATATATGCAGTCTACTCAAGCAGCGGCTGTGTGCACCCAAAAAAAGGACTTAATCCCTTGTATTAAAAATTTTTTTGAAGATACTTCCCGACAAGAGCGTTATTACCAGCAAGCTATTATAATGACCGAAAAACACCATAACCGTAAGGCTAGTTGTACCGTTTCCGAACAAGTGATTGAAAGGGCCATTGCGTTGATGCCAAGTAAGGGGGAAAATAAAAATGAAAAATAAAATGACAATGTTAATCCTTTCCTGCGATAAATTTTCCGACCTATGGGATGGGCACGTTAAACTTTTGGAGCAAAATTGGCCGAACCGTGAGATGGAAACTTACATCGTAACGGATGTTCCGACTGATAAAACATACCCGAACGTAAAAGTCATTGCAGCCGGAAAAGAGTGCGAGTGGTCTGACCGGTTGGCTTATGCACTTAAACAGGTAAAAACAGACTTTGTTTTCATTACCTTGGATGATTATTTTTTGATTAAACCGGTACAACAGCAAGCCATTGTTTCGCTGCTGGAAATGATGGAAAAAGAAAAGTTGGACTATGTGCGCCTTTTCAAGCGTCCCAAACGCGCTACCCGGCAAGAATTGGCCGGATACCCGGGCATTTATCATATTGAAACAACATGCGATTACAGTGTCAATTTATATGCCGGAATATGGAAAAAGGACTTTTTAGTAAATACGGTTCGTTTACCCTTAAATGCCTGGAAATTTGAAGTGTCGTTACATAAACGGGCGGTAGAATATGGAGCAACGTGTGTAGTCAGCCTGCGTAATGAATTTCAAATTTTGGATGTAGTACGCAAAGGGAAGTTACTACATAAATCAGCCCGTTATTTTCAAAAACACCCCGGTATTTACGAAGGCACCCGAAGTGTAAATACATGGGGGTATGAAATTAAATTAGGGTTTCAAACTTTTGTAGCCCGCCATACCCCGTGGCGTATTCATCAGGGAATTAAAGCCATTTTAAGGAAATTTGGCAAACATTTTTATAGCGACGAGGCCGAATAATGAAAATACTTTTTATTAACTGCGTGTGCGGAGTAGGAAGTACCGGGCGGATTGTAACCGATTTAATGCAACAAACAAAAGCCCAAGGTCACACCGTTAAAGTAGCGTGTTCTGCCATAGAACCCATCCGTGGTGTAACACCCGACGAAGTCATTACGGTGGGTTCCAAATGGGATTATTACGTGCATAATATCCTGTCGCGCCTTACTGACAAAGAAGGTCTTTTTTCCAAAGCGGCAACCCGAAAATTAGTCCGGCAAATTCAAGATTTTAACCCGGACATTATCCATTTGCATAATCTGCACGGACATTGGATTAATTACGAAATTTTATTTGATTACTTATCGCAGGCAGACAAAAAAGTGATTTGGACGTTGCACGATTGCTGGGCGTTCACCGGGCATTGCGCCCATTTTAGTCTGTTAAAATGCGAACAATGGAAAACTCATTGTAAAAATTGTCCGGGATTATCTTCCTATCCCAAATGTTACGGGAAGGGGAATGTATACCAAAATTTTGCCCGCAAGAAAAAAGCATTTACAAGCGTGAAGCAGATGACTCTTGTTACCCCGTCCAAGTGGTTAGCCGGTTTAGTCCGCCAATCTTTTTTAGGAAAATACAATGTAGAAGTTATCCACAATAAAATTAACCAACAGATATTTAAGCCTACCCCTAGTGTTTTTAGACAAAAATACCAATTAGAAAATAAAAAAATAGTGTTAGGAGTTGCCAATGTATGGACTCAGGCGAAAGGATTTGAGGATTTTTTAAAATTAAGCACCCTTTTGACAAATTCTTATACCTTTGTTATGGTGGGAGTTTCTCCAAAACAATTAAAACAATTGCCAAATAATATCTTAGGAATTACACGAACTCACAATCCCCAAGAATTGGCTGAAATATATACAGCCGCGGATGTGTTTATAAATATGACTTATCAGGATAATTATCCAACCGTCAATTTAGAAGCCATCAGTTGCGGAACTCCCGTAATTTCCTATCGCACAGGTGGAAGTTGCGAAGCGTTTGATGAACTATCCGGGTTAGTGGTGGAACAGGGAAATATTGCCCAAGTTACAACTGCCATTGAAACCGCACAAAGATTATCTAAAGATAATATTCTCGCTCGTGCCAAAAAATTTAAAGATTATGGAAATTACCAGCACTTATACTGAATTAGACAGGAAGTAATGTATTTATGACCCTTTATTTTTTGCTTATAGTTATCATTTTATTAGTTTCGTTGATTCCATTAAAAAAGAATCAAAATAATATCGTATTAATAATTTCCATGTGGTGTTTGTTTTTAGTCATGGCACTGAAAGCGCCTAGTGTCGGACGCGATATTGAAGGCTATCAACACATGTACAACTTGATGCAATTTGCTTCCTGGTCGAATTATGATTTATCCTGGATGGAAGGTGGATATGAATTTTTAATGATGGTGTTTACGCATATCTTTCATGCTTCGTTTCAAACATTTCTAGCATGTATCTATGCCTTTGTTTACTTCTCGTACTTTTGTTTTTTTAAGAGATACTCTAAAGATTACACCACCACCTTACTACTTTATATATGTTTTACCTTTTTTACCTTTGATACTTCCGCCATAAGGAATATGATTGGCCTTGCTATTTGCTTATTTGCTATTCCTGTGGCAGAAAAAAAAGGATTTTTGAATTTCCTGATTTTTACGGGTATAACGTTGTTGGCTACACAATTTCACAAATCCGCGTATATTTTCTTTGCGGTTTATTTTATTATTAAAATTCCATTTTCCTCTTATTCCTCATTAATATATATAGGGGCACCGGCGGCGCTGTTCTTATTAAGGAATTCTCTCTATTCGTTTATTAACAATCATTTAAAAACGGTCGAAGAAACAAATATTGCTATCGGCGGAAATTTGTTGATGTATATCCTCTGTTTAGTTTTCTGTTTTTTTGTATGGATACTTTACGATCGTAAAATTGAACATCAAGAACAAACCCTTTCCTCCTCAACAAAACATGCGGAACTTAATGCTTTATCAACAAACTATTTCAGTACAAGCGGTCTGGCCATGCGTATGATTTACACGGGAATTATTTTGCAATTATTTGGTTCTGGTACTGTCTTAACGCGTATGGCGCAGTATATGCAGTTTTTTATTTTAATTCTTATTCCAAACAATCTAGCACGTTTTACTCCGCGCACGCGTTTTTTTATTAAATGTATTTTGTATACCTTGCTGATTCTCTATTTCTGGAAATATTCTTTGCTCGAAAATGCACTTGATATAGTACCGTATAAATTTTTCTGGAGTTAACATTTATGATACCAACTCTTAAAAATCTACTATTCGGATCCCGTTTGAAACGTAATATTTCCTGGATTTTTGTTGGAAACGTATTACACGCCATATTTGCGTTTTTACTAACGGTCTATGCCGCCCGTATTTTATCTGTAGATGAAAACGGTCTTATAAACTATATATCGGCTATTATCACTTTCTTTACTACCCTAGCCACCTTGGGACTCCCGTCGGTAGTTACCCGTTTTTTTGCGCAAGATGAACAACACGCCGGCACCTATATTGCCACCGCTTTTTGGAGTCGGTTCTATGTTGGGATTTTTATTGTCATTGCTATTCAAGTAGGGCTTTGGTGGCTCCACCCGGATAACACATTGCGCATTTTACTAGCCGGACAATCGCTTGTTTTGTTGGTTGCTCCTACGGATATTTTTATTTATTGGTATCGCTATAAGAATAAACCGAATATCCCGGCTGTTTACCGAATTGTTTCTTTCTTTCTGGCTGCCGTATGGAAAATTGTCGCATTGGCTGTATTTCATAGTTTATTAGGGTACGTTCTAGGTATCGTATTAGAAACGGCTTTATTAGGTTTATTTTTATTCATTTTTTTAAAAAAACTTTATCCGGAAAAACAACTGACTTATTCTCATACCGCTTTTTGGAAAATGTTTGCATTGTCTTATCCGTTTATTCTATCCGGCATTCTAATCACCATCTATGGTCAAGCCGATAAAGTGATGCTTAAAAATATGGTGGACACACAAGCAGTAGCATTTTATTCTATTTCGTTAACCATAGCCGGTTTAATTAGTATCCTGCCGAATATTCTTATCGAAGCCTTTCGTCCGGATATTATGGAATATAAAATAAACAATGAAACATTGTATCAACGCCGGTTAGGCCAACTATATGCCATTATTTTTTGGAGTTGCATGGTTTACGGCGTCCTGATTATGATATTTTCTAAACCGATTATTGGTTTACTTTATGGTCCCAAATATTTACCGGCGGTACCTTCTTTGTCGTTAGTGGTATGGTATACCTCTTTCTCGTATTTTGGTGCAATTAACAATGTATATATGGTAGCCGAAGAAAAAACAAAATGGGTCATTATTAGTACGTTTGTGGGAGCCTCGTGTAACGTTTTACTCAATTGGTTATTCATTCCTACGTGGAAAATTTGTGGAGCCGCTATGGCTACGTTACTCACTCAAATAATGACAAATTTTGTGATGATGTTTTTAATTAAAGATTTACGCAAAGGTTTTAAAATCATGTACCGCGCTATTGTATTTAAATTTTCCATATAATATGAAAACCAGCCTTAAACATAAGCCCTATAATAAGTTATAATTATATATATCCTTAAGGAGTTAAATTATGTCTAAATTTACCAACGCAGTTTTAATGATTACCGGAGGAACCGGTTCTTTTGGAAATACTGTTTTAAAACACTTTTTGACAACTGATATTGGCCAAATCCGTATTTTTTCGCGTGACGAAAAAAAACAAGATGATATGCGCCACGAATTACAAGTACGTTACCCGGAGCACGCTAAAAAAGTGAAATTTTATATTGGGGATGTCCGCAACGCCCAAGCCATCAAAGATGCCATGCAAGGCGTTGATTACGTCTTTCACGCAGCAGCCTTAAAACAAGTCCCCTCGTGTGAATTTTTCCCGATGGAGGCCGTCCGCACCAACGTAATGGGGACCGACAATATGCTTCACGCCGCTATTGAAGCCAAAGTAAAACGCGTGGTATGTTTATCCACGGACAAAGCGGCTTACCCCATTAACGCGATGGGTATTTCCAAAGCCATGATGGAACGCGTCGTGTACGCCAATGCCCGTGTGGCGGCTGAACGCGGACACACCACCATTTGTTGTACCCGTTACGGCAACGTGATGTGCAGCCGCGGTAGTGTAATTCCGCTTTTTATTGACCAAATTAAGGCGGGAAATCCCATTACGATTACCGACCCCAATATGACCCGGTTTTTAATGAATTTGGACGAAGCCGTGAAACTGGTGGAATTTGCGTTCGAACACGCCAATCCCGGCGATTTATTTATCCAAAAAGCCGATGCTTCCACGATTGCGGACCTGGCCAAAGCCGTCCAACAACTCTTTGGAGACACCGGCACTCATATTATTGGTACGCGCCACGGCGAGAAACTCTTTGAAACGTTGATGACGCGCGAAGAACGGCTTAGAAGTGAAGACATGGGCCATTATTTCCGCGTAGCGACGGACAGCCGCGACTTAAACTATGATAAATTTGTAGTGAATGGCCAAGTTAAAACAATGGCGGACGAAGCCTATACCTCCCACAATACCACACGCTTAGATGTGCCGGGAACGGTTAAAAAGATTTTAACAACGGATTACGTACAAGAAGAATTAAAGAAGGTAAGCAAGTAATGAATATTCTTATCACCGGGGCCAAGGGATTTGTCGGGCGTAATTTGGTGGCCAATTTAAAAACCATTCAAGAAGGTAAAAACCGCACACGACCTCAGTTGGCTATCGGTGAAATTTTTGAATTTGACGTAGACACGCCGAAGGAAAATTTGGATGAGTTTTGTAAGCAGGCGGATTTTGTATTTAATTTAGCCGGGGTAAACCGCCCGCAAGACCCCAACGAATTTATGCAAGGCAACTTTGGCTTTGC
The DNA here is from genome assembly GCA_902794895.1 of Candidatus Avelusimicrobium vaccinum. Lineage (GTDB taxonomy): Bacteria > Elusimicrobiota > Elusimicrobia > Elusimicrobiales > Elusimicrobiaceae > Avelusimicrobium > Avelusimicrobium vaccinum. The sequence goes on from CADBIY010000026.1 coordinate 14,049, forward strand.
CTCCACTCTTTTAGATACGCTTAAAAAATACAATAACAAGTGCCCGGTCATGTTATCCTCCTCCGTGCAGGCCACGCTGGAAGGACGCTATGCTGGGAGCGAGTATGGCAAATCAAAATTAGCGGGGGAAGAACTATTTTTTAAATACGCGCAGGAAACTGGGACGCCTGTTTATGTGTACCGTTTTCCGAACTTGTTTGGCAAGTGGTGCCGCCCTAATTACAATTCTGCCGTTGCGACTTTTTGCCACCACATCGCACGTAATTTACCGATTCAGGTCAGCGACCCTTCGATCGTTCTTGAACTTCTTTATATAGATGATTTGATGGAGGAAATGTTAGATGCATTGGAAGGACATCCGCATTTTTGCAATTATACCGGCATCACCCCGGT
>CADBIY010000027.1 GCA_902794895.1 Candidatus Avelusimicrobium vaccinum
AGCGGCAGTGGTACTGCCAAAGTTTAACAAAGTGATAGAAACGCGCAAGACGACGGAAGCGGAAGAAGTAATGGCCGCGGTACGTACGGAACAGGAACGGCGGTGCGCTTTGGATAAACCGTACATAGGGAATATGAATAAGTTAGTAACGGCGGAAGTATTGCCGAAGACGGATACGAAGAATTACACATATAGTTTAGAAAGTACGGGGATGCTAGCGAGCAGTAAAGGGATGTCGTATGAGTTAAAGATGCCGTCGTATGCGGACGGGCGCGTATGTTGTGAAGGGGCGGATTGCGGAAAACTCAATAAAGATTATCCCACGTGTAATGATTTAGTACAGCAAGCAGATTATCAGGTAGCCACCGCATGTACCGCCGAGATTCCATCCGTACCGGAGCCGGAATCGGAGACAGATCCGGAGACAGATCCAGAATCGGAAACGGAGCCGGTGTATTTAGAATGCGAAACAGATCCAATTTTACAACGGCCTTGCACTGCTGAAAATACTTGCGGTTTTGAAACAAGAACGATTCTTGGGTGTGATCATTCCGTGGGGAATTATGAATATTCTAATTGGAATTCCAACGATTGTCAGGCTATTCCAGAAGCGAAAAAAGTAAGTTGCGACAATGGCTGTGAATCGTATCAGGTAACTTATACATGCGAATCTGGAAATTTGGTAAGCAGTGACAATCAAAAGTCTGCCTGTGTGAAAACTGCCGAGGAATGTGAGCCAAAATGTCTGACAAATGTAGTTGGGTGCCAAGAATTAGATGTGACCGTAGACCGACAGATAGGTTATTGTAGGCCAAGGGGTAATGGTTGCATATGTGGATCTAATTATCCCGCTAATATAACTAACAAGGAATTAGAGTCCATTCACCGGCAAGTCCGTCAACAAATTCTAGAAGGCGGTATGATGAAATTAGTTCCAGCAGATTGTGAGCCTGGTAGAGTCTGCGCTTGTGAGCCGGGGGTATTATATACTAGCGAAGTAGGGCTGAATGCCTATCAAGGAACAATTGGAGTATGTAATTTTCACCTGGAGCTCCCGGATGATTTCCCTCCTTTAGATTCTTTAGGACTAGGGGATGATTGTAAAACTGCTCCTTGGTCTACCCTGAGACATGCTACTTTTGTTGCAAAACCTGAAGTTCCTTATTACCAATGTGTACCATTGAAAGACGGTGCGTGTACTGCCCCAAGTATTACTTGTAATGTTCTGCAAAAATGCGAACGCATCTTTGGACGATAAAACGTCTATAAATGCTCGTTTAATAATTACATTTATCATGTAAGCCAGTACAAAAGAAATCATCCTTCCTAAAATTAGGAAGGATGATTCGTGTTACAGGGAAAACCTCTTTTCGTTCAAATCGTTTCGTTTTACCGGAAAAAACTTGCTTTTTGGAAGGTTTCTGCGTATAATGTAAATACCTTTATTGCCGGAAAATGATATAAAATGAAACAAATTTTAGATTTTTCTCTTCTAAAAACGCTTACCCAACTACCGGGAGTTTCCGGTCGGGAAGAGGCGGTCCGCAGTTTTTTGTTAGAACATTTGCCGATTCAGGCAGATAAAGTCCGTATTGATGCCCTGGGAAACCTGATTATTACCCGGAAAGGTACGTCGGGAAAATCGGTTTTATTGTGCGCGCATATGGATGAAGTGGGGCTGATGATCCAACATATAGACGAGCGCGGTTTTTTGCGGTTTATTCCGGTAGGCGGACTGGATCCCCGCACATTGCTGGCCCAGCGGGTACGGGTCCAAACGGCTCAGGTGGAACTTCCCGGAGTGATTGGCGTGAAACCGGCACATATTACCACGGAAGCAGACCGCGCAAAGGCCGTTCCCTTTAAGGAGTTATTTATTGATTTGGGCTTGATGCCTCAGGAAGTCAAAAAACGTGTAAGCGTAGGGGATGTGGCGGTGTTGGACCGTTCTTATTTGGAGTTTGGGGATGATTTAGTTTCGGCAAAAGCACTTGATAACCGTGCCGGCGTATTCGTCCTGGCGGAAATTTTGCGCTATGCGGATAAACCCGTCCATACCATTCATGCTGTTTTTTCTACCCAGGAAGAGGTGGGATTGCGTGGGGCTCAAACGGCCGCATATGGAATAGAAGCAGACGTATGTTTATGTTTGGATACCACCGGAGCCGCCGATATACCCGGGATTTTGCCACAAGACCAAGTCGTCTGCGTGGGGGAAGGGGTTGGAATTACGGCGCTCGATGCCCGGACGATTACCCCTAAACCGTTGTTGGACCAATTAACCCAACTTTGTAAGTTTCACGATATACCGTTCCAAGTTCGTATTGCCCCGCGCGGCGGTACGGATGCGGGAGCCGTGCATTTGTCAAAAACGGGGATTCCCAGTTGTTCATTGGCTATTCCCACACGTAATATACACTCAAATGTGGAAATTGCCAGTAAGCACGATATTCAGGCTCTGTTTAACTTAGTGTTTGGATTTCTGCACAAATCGGAATAAAATGGAGATAACCATGCAAACAGGTCCGTTCAGTAAAAAACGAGGCGTATTCATTGATGTTACAGAAGAATTATCAACTCAATTCTCTTTAATCGAAACCGAACAAAAACAATTTGAAAAATTAGATATTGCCTACCGGGCATTAGTGGCTATCCTTTATAATTATGTGCCTACGTCCGGACACCCGGGGGGGAGTATTTCCAGTGGGCGGATTGTAGAACATCTCTTATATAAGGATATGGCTTATGAATTAGCCCGTCCGCACCGAAACGACGCAGATATTGTTTCGTATGCAGCCGGGCACAAGGCGTTGGGGTTGTATGCCATGTGGGCCCTTCGTAACGAGTGTGTGCGTATTAGCCAGCCGGCGTTATTGGCACAAGCGGAAAAAGACCAACTTCGCTTAGAAGATTTACTCGGTTTCCGCCATAATAAAGTACACGGAACTCCTTTGTTTCAACAATACCACGTAAAACCGCTGGGCGGACATCCGGAACCGCTGGTACCCTTTGTGCGGACCAGTACCGGTGCAAGCGGCGTGGGGGACGGTTCTGCGGTCGGCCTTGCTTTTGGGGCGGCAGATACGTATGGCGAAAATTGTCCGCGCGTACATATTTTGGAAGGAGAAGGCGGCCTTACTGCCGGTCGCGTTAGTGAAGCGGCGGCTATGGCGGCAACAGCCCAATTGAAAAATGTCGTGTTTCATATTGATTGGAACGAGGCCTCGATTGAAAGTGAGCGCGTAACCAGCGAAGGAGAACATCCCGGCGATTACGTGCAATGGAATCCGTGTGAATTTTTCTACATTCATGATTTCAATGTAATTTATGTGCCAAACGGACATGATTTTAACCAAATTCACGCTGCCCAAGCACAGGCTTCTCAACTAAACAACCATCAACCGACAGCCATTATTTACCGTACTGTGAAAGGATGGAAATACGGCTTGGAAGGAAAAGCATCTCATGGCAGCGGGCATAAATTTGCATCCCCGGAATTTTATCAAGCCTTGGCTGAATTTGAACAAACTTTTGGGATTTCTTTCCCACATTTTGAAGGAGATAAAACTCCCGAAAATATAGAAAAATTTTACTGGGAAACTTTGTTGACGGTCCGCCGTGCTTTGGAACAAGAAAAAACATTAGCGGCGTTTGTGTCTGGTCAAATCAAAGAACGTGCGGAAATCTTGAACCGGTTACAGCGTGTGGAGCGTGAAGACCTTGGAAATTGCGAAGATCTGTATACCCAATTTTCACCAAATAAAGTGCCGGCAGAATTTGTATTTGAAAAAGGGAAAGCCTACACCACCCGCGGAGTGTTGGGGAGTGTGCTTAATTACCTTAATAAACAAACAAACGGTACGATACTCGTCGGTTCGGCTGACTTATACGGCTCTACGGGGGCCGGAGCCATTGCCAAAGGATTTACAAGCGGTAGTTTTAACATGAAATCCAATCCGCTTTCGCGCCAACTATCAGCAGGCGGAATTTGCGAGGACGGCATGGCGGCGGTATGTTCGGGTATTTCTTCATTTGGAAAACAAGTCGGTGTGGCCTCTTCTTACGGAGCGTTTGTGGCTTTTGAACATGTGGCCGCACGGTTGCATGCGATCGGCGTGCAGGCCGCGCGTGAAGTAGGGCAACATCCCAATACCTTTATTCTATTTAACGGGCACGCTAGTTTGCCTACCGGTGAGGACGGGCCCACCCATGCCGATCCGCAATCGTTGCAACTGTTACAGGATAATTTTCCCAAAGGGGCTTGTATTACCATCACCCCGCTGGAAGTAGATGAAATTTGGCCGTTGGTGACAGTGTCTTTGGCCAAACGCCCTGCGGTGTTTGCCCCGTTTGTGGTGCGCCCTTCCTATAACTTTTTAGACCGTGCGGCTTTAGGAATGGACCCGGCGGCACAAGCGGTAAACGGTATTTATTATATACGCCGGGCACACGGCAAGAGCGAAGGCACAGTAATTGTTCAAGGAACGGGGGTGGGCCGGCAAGTTGCCGCGTTGTTGCCTCAGTTAAACGCAAACGGGCCGGATATTGATATTGTATATGTGACCAGCCGGGAACTGTTTGAATTATTGCCGCAAGATGAGCAAGAAAAACTCTTGCCTTTGGCTACTCGACACCGGGCAATGGGTATTACCGATTTTACATTGCCGACTTTGGAACCTTGGTTACTAAGCCAAGCAGGTCGGCAGCATACGTTGTTCCCGCATAAGAACGGCGTATTTCTTGGGAGCGGAACTGCATCCAAAGTATATGAAGAGGCAGGCCTAAACAGTGAGGCTATTCTTCAGGCGGTGCAAGCATACGTACAAGATTTGAAAAAAGGTGCAGCGTGGCTGTAACCTTCATAGGAGAATAACATGGCAGAAGAAAAACCTTATTTAACCGGACGAACTTATATTTTTCGGCTTCCGAAAGGAAAAGATTTGTTGGAATCGTTAGCCGATTTTTGCCACGATAATCAGGTAAAATGCGGTGTGGTGCAAGTGGTGGGATCCGTTTCCAACGCTACCATTGCCTATTTTGACCAAAGCAAAAAAAAGTATGACAAAAAAGTGATCAACGAAGAAATGGAACTTTTATCGCTTTCAGGCAACATTAGCATCCAGGATAATCGCCCCATGGTTCACGCACATGTGATGCTTTCCGGCAAAGATTATCAGGTGGTGGGAGGACATTTGTTGCCCGGTACGAAGATCTTTGTTTGTGAGGCATATATTCAGGAACTCGTAGGCGAGCCGAAAGTACGCCGGGCCGATAAAGTAACAAAACTTGCTTTGTGGGCTTAATAAATTACGACGGAAATTAAGTTTTAAGCATAGCAACTCCCCGAGCGAAAACTCGGGGAGTTTCATGAAAGACTGCAACAAGATAACAATTTCGAAAATCAATGTCAAGCATAATTTATAAAAAGACTTGCAAAGTTGTTGCCAAAGAGTTTTAATAGAAGATGTAGTAGGTAGTTAAACATTAAAAGGAGGATGTAACGTAATGAAAAAACTACTAAGCTTGTTAGCCGCCGCCTTGTTGTTTCCGGCCGCTGCAAACGCTGACGTACTTCAAAATGTAAACCTCAAAGGCGACATTCAAACCATCGCCTCTGATGTAAACCACAACAACGCTGCCGTTGCCTACAACAGAGGAACGACTGCTCGCGTGTTAGCCGGTATTTCTGCTGATTTAGTAGAAGATGTAACCGCTAACTTAACCTTCCAATATGCAAATGTTTGGGGCAATGATGATGCGAGAGGCGAAACCGTGGATACGTATTGGAACCGTGTTCGCTTGGTAGAGGGTAATGTTGTATTGCACAACTTATTCTGCTGCTTAGAAGCCACGGTCGGTCGTCAATTCTACGGTGAAGAAGATAGTGCCGTAATGTATTTTGGCCCGAACCACTACAATGCCGAATTTAACGGTTATACTCGCTCATTAGATGCTGCTAAAGTAACTTATGCGGATGACGTTAAAGCATTCACCGTTATTGCCGGACGCACGAACAGAACTGCGTTGGGTAATACGCCGGTTTTTGATACGTACAGCTTCTTTGGGGCTGATTTGAAATTAAACTTAACTGATACGTTTACAGCTCAAGTTTATGGTTATGACGTGCGTGATGCTTATATGCACAACGGTAACGTAGATCAAAACGCTGGTTTCTATGGTACCAAATTAACCTTCAAACCGGAAGCTTTCCGCTTGAGTGCTGAATATGCTCGCAACTTTGGCGGCAAAAACCTCATTCGCGAACACGATGCTACCGGCCACATGGCTAAAGTAGACATTGCTGCCGACATCGATGCCTTTACCGTTCGCGGTGCTGCGTTGTATGCTAATGGCAACTTCTTTGCTTTGGGTAACTACACTCCCGGATTGCTCATTGGTCATCGCTTAGGTGGAGATATCTTTGATTACTCCGAAAAAAATGGCGTAGCCATGTTCAACGTCGGTTTTGATGTAAAACCGGCTAACAAATGGACCGTATCTTTGGATGGTTATACCTTCCAAGATCACCGCATGGACCACTCCGCCACCTTGGAAGCTGACTTGACCGTCAAATATGATCACAATGAATATGTGCAATTATTTGCCGGCGCCGGCTATGCCAAGTTGACCACCTGGGCTGGTTCCAACTTTAACAAAGCCAACTATGGTTCTGACAATGTTAAAGGCCAACTCGGTATGTTGATTAAATTCTAATAGTATCCTTTTTCAAAAGGAAACGAAAAGACCGGGCTTTAATGCCCGGCCTTTTTTGTGTTAAAGCTAATTTAAATATACTTTTCTGCCAACAGAAAAGTATCAAAAGATTGTCGCCCCTATGTACTACAAAAAGCAAGTCCAAACGGGAAAATAGTTAAACTCACTTCGTTCAAACATAACTATTTTCTACTCCGTTTGGAGCGCTTTTTGTAAACAGTACAAAGGGCGGATAAACAACTGAAAACGGCGGATAAAAAACTTGGAAAAAAAGCCGCTCGTTAGAGCGGCTTTTTGATGTGGTACAAAGACCTAAAAATACAAGTCGCGCTTACCGGCTTTGATTTTCGCCAGATTTTCCTCAATCATTTTATGAATAGGATTATCTGCCGCAAAAGCCTCTTTCGCGGTTTGGTTAATCAGCGCGTAGCCTTTTTCTTTAAGCGGCAGTGGCGCAAAATCTTCCAAATACTCGGCAAACGTAAACATGGCATTGGGCAAACAATGCGTTTTAATAAGGCCCGGTTTGGCCATATCCATAAAGTCTTTGCCCACGCGGCCTAACCGGTAACACCCGGTGCAGAAGGACGGCATGTGTTTAGCATCTACCACCGCATCAATTACTTCGGCTAGGGTGCGGCTGTCGCTTAACGTAAACTGGCTGCCGTTTTCTTTATCGTACGAATATCCGCCGGGGTTGACGCGGGAATCGGCTGAAATTTGCGATACGCCCAACTCCAAGCACGCGTTACGCATGGCAGGTGTTTCGCGGGTGCTTAAAATGATGCCCGTGTACGGTACTGCTAAACGCAATACGGCTACACATTTTTTAAATTCGTCGTCGCTTAATACGTCGTTAGGGTGCGTGCTTAAATAACTCCCTTCCGCCGGTTCCAAGCGCGGAATAGAAATGGTATGCGGCCCTACGCCGTATTTTTTATCCAAATACCAGGAGTGTTCCAGCGTGGCTAAAATTTCATATTTGTGGTCGTATAAGCCCAGTAGCGGCCCAATGCCCACGTCGTTCATCCCGGCCTCCAGTGCGCGGTCCATTACGTCTAGGCGGAATTGATAATCTTTTTTAGAGCCGGCTAAATGGAGTTTTTCGTACGTTTCTTTGTGATACGTTTCCTGAAACACTTGGAACGTACCGATATTGCATTTTTTTAGTTCGGCAAACTGTTCCAACGTAAGCGGTGCAATATTCACATTGACACGACGGATATTTTGGCCGTTCCAGCGAGTATCGTAAATGGTTTTAATGCTGTCAAACACGTATTGAAGCCCGCCTCCGGGGTAGGCTTCGCCCGCCACCATCAAAATACGTTTGTGGCCTTGTTTTAACAGGGCTTCTACTTCTTGGCGTATTTCGTCCTGGCTGCTGGCGTGGCGTTTAAGCGTGGTGTTGGAGCGGCGGAACGCGCAATATACACATTCGTTTTTACATAAATTAGAAATATATAAAGGGGCAAACAGCACAATACGGTTGCCGTAAATGGCTTCTTTAATATATTTGGCTGTATCAAAAAGTTGGTGTAATAATTTCGGGTCGGTTATGTTTAGTAAAACAGCGGCTTCGTCCAAAGAAATTCCTTTGAGTTCTTTGGCCTTGGTTAAAATGGCGGCTACTTGCGTGTCGTCGTGCGACGCGGCTTTTTCCAGCGTGCGTTGCAGTTTTTCATCATCAATAATCATACTTATATTTTACTACTTTTGAGCAGGGAGCGTAGCGGTCTCTTTCGCATTAGAAAGACTTGGACCGAAATCAAAATATTCGTAGGGAGAAAGTTCAAATAAAATAGCAATTAAGTTTAGCGGAATGATGGATGTGATTGTATTAAAATCCCGGGCCGCACTATTATATTTGCGTTTGGAACGTTGCACTTTTCCTTCCGCTTTAATTACATTTTCACGCAACCGGGAAAACGAATCGTGCATGGTCAGTTCCGGATGGTTTTGGGCTGCGGTAAATACTTTTTTAAAGGCTTTGGTAACCTGGTCTTCGTGCAGGACACGCTGTGCCAATGGCGCAGGTTGGCGGCAGATTTCTTTTAGATGTTGTAAATTTTGCAAGAAATCTTTATCCAGTTCTTTGAAGGCTGCGGCAGAAAGTGCCAATGTGGGAATTAATTCAGCTCTATTTTTTAAGTTATTTTCCAATTGCTGCCAAGCGGATTTGGCGGCATTATTTAAACGCATAAATTTCCAGTAAGCGGCTAAAAATAGTATCACAAGCATGCACATAGCACCGAATAAAAACCAGATTACCATAATATATCCTCTTTTTTGAGTTGACGAACAGGCTGATTATATTTACAATGAAAGGAGCAGACCTGTATAACAAAAGTATAAAAATAAACCCGCATAAAATCAAGGGGATTTACAGGAATGCTGGATCGAGTTGTTTGTACGAAGGTACCGTAGGACCGGCCCTGTGCCGGAAAATCATACAAGATTATCAGGAGGCTTCATGCTACTAACCATTACGTCGTTTGTTGGATTTACGGCGCTCGTGTTAGGAATTTCGTACTACCTGACACGCCAAAAAGATGCATCATCTTCGGAAGGTTATTTCTTAGCCGGACGCGGACTCACAGGGTGGGTCATTGCGGCATCCTTGCTCTTAACTAACTTATCTACCGAACAGATGGTGGGGCTTAACGGACAAGGATATATGTTCAATATGTCGGGAATGGGATACGAAGTCGGTGCATCACTTGCACTGATTATTGTAGCCTTTTTCTTTTTACCCCGCTATCTTAAAAAAGGATATGCTACAATTCCGGATTTTATTGGGGAACGCTATGATGCGGCTACCAAGCAGTTTGTCAACTTTTTATTCTTAGCCGGTTATGTACTCATTTTATTGCCGACGGTATTATATTCCGGGGCGATCGGTATGGGCGGTATTTTCGACATTATGGGTACTTTCCATTTATCGCCGATGATGGCAATTATTGTGGTAGTAGTTGCGATTGGGATTTTGGGGTGTTTGTACACGGTGTTTGGCGGACTTCGCATTATGGCGATTGCGGATACGTTAAACGGAATTGGCTTAATTATCGGCGGACTTATGGTGCCGTTATTTGCGCTTGCTTATGTGGGCGATGGAAATATTGCGGCCGGTATTACCGAGGTGGTTAAAGCCCATCCGGAAAAATTTAATGCGATCGGCAGTGCGGCGGATCCGGTTCCGTTTGCTACCATGTTTACCGGAATGTTCCTAGTCAATTTATTTTATTGGGGATGTAACCAAACTATTATTCAGCGTGCCTTGGCTGCCAAAAACTTAAAAGAAGGCCAAAAAGGGCTTTTATTAGCGGCTATTTTTAAATTATTTGGTCCGTTATATTTGATTATCCCGGGCATTGTTGCGTTCCATATTTTTCAGGATAATCCGCTTAAAGTAGGGGATATGGCCTACCCGATGCTGGTTAATAAAGTATTGCCGTTTTACCTGATTGGTTTTTTTGCGGCGGTACTCTTTGGTGCTATTTTAAGTTCGTTTAATGCGGCTTTAAATTCTACTTCTACGTTATTTATGTTAAATGTTTACAAGCCGCTTATTAAACCGACCGCTACAGACCACGAATTAGTGCAAAAAGGAAAATTCGTCGGTATTTTTCTGGCGGTTTTTTCGATGTGTGTGGCACCGCTTATCGCAATGGCCCCGTCGGGACTGTTTAATTATTTGCAAATGGTTAACGGGTTTTATAACGTACCGATTTTTACTTTGATTATTTTCGGTATGCTGAATAAAAAAGCACCGGCCTGGTCCGCTAAAGTAACCCTCATTTTCTTTATGATCGGTTACGGACTGACGCAATTGGGCATTATTAAGACCAATTTGCATTTCCTGCATATTTTGGCGATCTTATTTGCTATTTCCATTGTGTTTATGTACATTACCGGACAAGTCTGGCCGTCAAAAAATCAATATGATGACGGTAAAAACTTAAACGTGGTGGATACAACCCCTTGGAATAAAGCAGTAATTGTAAGTATTGCGATTGTGTGTTGTGTGTTTGGGGTTTATGTGTTATTCTCGTCGTTAGGTATTGCTGCCTAACGCTATTTAGAAATTAGTCAAAGAGCCGCTTAATAAGCGGCTCTTTTTTTTAGTCAAGAATCACACAAAACTTGTTATAATAAAAACAAGGAGAGTATTATGACCGAACATCGTATTAATATTATGGATTTGGAACATCCCGCGGCTGCAGAAAACAAGGCAACACCGGAAAGAGAACAAGAGCCAAAAGTTGTTTATGCTTCCGTAACCGAACGTTTTGTAGCCTTATTAATTGATTACGGACTGATTTTTATTCCGGGGCAAATTATAAGCCGTGTTGTGTTGAAAATGTGGGGGGAAGAATTTGAACTTTGGCATTTTTTCGCACTGATCGGTGGAATCAATTTGATATTTATTTTGTATGAAACCATTTTCTCTTGTGCAGACCGCGTTACTTTAGGGAAAAGTTTGGTGGGAATTGCCGTGATGAAACAAGATTTAAGTGGGCCGGTATCATTCCCGCGTGCTTTGTTCCGGACGGTGGGATACTATATTAGCGGGGCTTTGTTATTCTGTGGGTTTTTACTTGCATTTTTTGATGATCGTCATCGGGCTTTGCATGATTTTTTGGGGGGGAGCGTGGTGGTGCAAATCCGTCAAAAAGCCGGTTGGGAACGTATGGCGATTCGCTTTTTAGGAGGGTTGCTATTGGTTACCTTTGCCTGGACCGCTTATCAGCAATATTTTGGCGGCGGTAAACTAATGGAACAATATTATATCCGGCATGCACGGTTGCATTTACGCAAAATTGCCCTGTTGGAGGAATCCCATTTTGTGCGTTACGGATACTATACCAATGATTTATTACGTCTTTCTTTGTTATCGGGAGATCCCGTTCAGTTCCAACGTGATACGCAGGCCATCTTGGAACCTAAAGGTTTTAAAATCGGTATTAACGGGGATCGTTATAAAATTAGCGCGGTAGCAAAAAATAAAGCGCATACCCGCGTGGTTTATGAACCGGAAGAATAAAATTAATTTGTGCGTGAATAATAAAGCCGCCTTTCTTATCGGGCGGCTTTATTGTTTCTAAACAGGGCTTGACTAATCGTTTTTTTTTTTTGGTAAAGTTTTTCT
>CADBIY010000028.1 GCA_902794895.1 Candidatus Avelusimicrobium vaccinum
CAAAGTGCAACTTCTTTTTTTACACCATTAATAATTTGAGTGTATCTTATATTTGCTTCATTTTTTCCACAATTTTGACATAACATAATTTTTTCCTCCTAAATTTATATTTTTATTTTAGATAATTTTCTTGTATGTAATTCTATAATAGTTTTATGCACAATTTGTTAAACTTTTGTGAATAACTTTTTTATTGTTAATTTCTAAACTAGAGTTATTAACATGTTTTTAAAAATTCGTGCTCTAACTTTATCTTTGGTTTCATCATCAAGTGGTAAAACCTTATCACTCGTAGCACTTTTGATAAGCTTTGCCTCCTTTTCATTAACTACGCCATTTTCAAGAAAGTTCTTTACAAAAACATCAACTTCCTTTGCTGTGATTTTGTCACCAATGCTTGTAATAATGTGCATAAGGTAGTTGCTTTTTGTTACATTAACTTTTTGAATTTTAATGTAGCCACCGCCACCTCTTTGACTTTCTACATAGTAACCTTGCATTGGAGTGAAACGAGTTTGAATAACATAATTTATTTGAGAAGGAACGCAATTAAAATGTTCTGCTAAATCATTACGTTGTAATGTAACTGCATCTTCATCATCAAACATGCTCTTTATGAAATTTTCAATTACATCTGAAATTCTCATTTGTTTCTTACTCCTTTCTTAAAGTCAAATTTTAGTTGTTATTAATTTTTAGTTGTATTGTATGTTTTGTTATTTTTGTATTTTATTGTTGTTTTATGCTTTTTGTTTGTGTTTTATTTTTGACTTTGACTTTCTTTGACCTTTGGTGATTCTATTATACTCTCTTATTTTTATTTTTGCAATACTCTTTTTAAAAATTCACATAACGTTCACAATAGCGTGAATTAAAAATTTTGATTTTATTTAAATTTGATATAAGTAACTATATGAAAATAGAAGCGAATTACAATTATTTTCTTATTTATGTTTCTATGTAAAAGAAAAAGACCCAATGAAATTACTTAATTTCACAGGGTTTTTTTCGAGTTTTTTAGTTAGATTTTTGTAATTTGATTCAGAGTTTTATTAAAACTTAACGCGCGGTAACAATAATCTTTTCAGATTATTAGCTTTGCACAAATGTGTACTTAATCTTGTGGATCAAGAATCTCTTCGACCTTATCAAGGTCCACGTGTGCAATGCTGTTTGTATGGCTATCAAAATAAGTATAATGGGAGTTATTTGGAGTTGTCCGCTTTCTCAGAAGAACAACTTCTTCATCTTGACCATTACCGTTTTTGATTTTTGCCAGCTTTGGATAACCTTCTCCTACTCGGAAAAGACTGACCTTTGCTGAAACCAGTTCATCAAGAGCATCCTTTGCTTCCTGACCTGTCAGCTCACAGTACATATCAAACGCACGAACTGTGTCTGGCTGAACCGGAACACCTAAAGACCGATTTTCTTTGTAGTTTCCATGTTCTGCTTCCTCGTCCCTTCTTCTTTGTAATTCCTCCTGGAATTCTTCTTCTGTCATTTCTGACAGATCTTCTAGAAGTCCACGTAATCTCGCTCCACAATGTGGGCAATATCTTGTAGGCTTTTTGCCTTCTGGGATTTTGATAAATCTCTCACATTCAGAACATACTAATACCTTCTTTATTGTGCCATCTTTAGCAGTTACATGATGAATAATCCAATGTTGTGTCTGTGGTTTTTCCATAAAATTCTCCTTACTTTATTATACTTTTTTGATACACTAATCATATGAGAAATTTGGAAACAGAATTTAAGTGGGATGCGAGTGCTCCATATGCTTTTTTTCGCATGTTAACTGCTGTCAAAAAAACATGTAATAAGGAACAGATTTCTGAAAAAAAACAATTGCGCATTACTGATGTATATCTGGATCATCCGGATCAGCAATTTGAAAAAGAGCAACTGGCATTTCGGATTCGGCATTATCAAGATACTTGGGAAGCAACCTTTAAAACACGAACGCAATTAGTCCATGGAAAGGCCGTTCGGCAGGAAGAAACGTTGCCGTTACCGAATGTCCACAGTTTTAGACAGGCAGTATCTTTTTTAAATCAAAAAAAGAGTTGGAAGAAATTGCCGTTGGTTGGGTTACAACCGCTGTTTACTATTTGCAATAAAAGAATAATCCGGCAGGTTTTATCCGCTGAATTTGAGGCGGAACTATCTTTTGATAACTGCATTATTTCTACTCAAAATAAAAAAATTTTCTTCAAAGAAATAGAACTGGAATTAAAAAGTGGCAGGATGGATGCTTTCGAAAAATTTGTGAAAAATATTTCTGTGATAAGCGGACTAAAATATGCTACTGCTTCTAAAGTGAAAACAGCCGTAAATCTATTACGAGGAAAACATAGCGCATGAGTATGGTTGCTTTATTAGTAAGTTTGATGGCCCCGGGGGCGGGGCAGATTTTTTGCGGAAATTTTTTGCAAGGTATTATATGGGGAACTCTTTTTGCACTGGGAAAAAGTGCTTTGCTCCCATTATGTTTACGTATCTTTAAAATAAAAAAACTTAAAACTACCTTATATGCTTTTTATGTGTGGAATTGGATTTATATTTTTGTGATTTTAGTAGCCGCTTTTGCTGCATTTGCACAAGCCAATACGGCTACAAAAAATTATTTTTTACAAACAGTTTTATTTATTCTTTGTGTAAGAATTGTTAAGAAACAAACCTTTAACTCATTTATTTTTACAGCATTATGCGGTCGCAGTGGGGTGTGGAATATTTTATTAAAAACCTCGCACATTCCGTCGGGAAAATAAAAAAATATTTTTTTATTTTTTTGCGCTTATTAATATAAAATAAAAAATATAGTGAAAAAATCTTGCAATAAAAAAAGATTTGTGCTATGATTTTTATGAGGTTAAAACTAATTGTCCTAGGAGAACAAAATGGCTGTTAAAAAAACCGTGAAAAAAGTGGCCGCTAAAAAACCGGCTAAAAAAACTTGCGCAAAAAAAGCTTGTGCTAAAAAATGCGCGAAAAAAGTAACCGTAAAAAAAGCTGCTGTGAAAAAAACGGCTGCTAAAAAAACGGTCAAAAAAGCCGCTAAAAAACCGGCTAAAAAAGTAGCAAAGAAAAAATAATTTAGTACCACGAAACACAAACCGCTTGGTGTTATAACCAAGCGGTTTTTTTATGCTTGAAAACCCCGCGCTGGGTTTCTGTTAAGGTTTTACTGATGAACAGGTTGTGAAGATAAATCAGAAAGTCATCCTGAACTTGATTCAGAATCTTCAACGCAGTTTGTGATTGTTGCCGTTTAAAACGACAAGCGTGAAAGATTCCAAATCAAGTTTGGAATGACATTTTATTTATAAACAACAAAACAGCAAGGACAGAGCGTGGGAAGTCGCGCGAGGCAGGAAGTTAAGAAGGGTTTTTAGCCCTTAGGGGAAATAGGTCCTGAATAAAGACATTTTCAGGACTCCGCTTTGCTTCGGTTTTACCCGCTTGTGAAAATTCCCCTGCTATGCGGAGGGATGGTTATTATAACTACTGCTCACAATAAACCCCGGGCGTAAGCCCGGGGAGTTTCATTTCCTACTATAAATATTAATTAGCGGTTTTTAATTTTATAGAAGGCGGCCACTTTGTCCCAGGCTTCCTGGGCGGTGTCTACAATATTTAAGGCCTCTACATCCGCATGCGAAATCACCCCATAGCCGGACAATGCTTTCACATTCACAACTTCGCTCCAAAATTCTTTGCCCACTAAAATTACCGGGATTTGACTCTTTTTTCCAGTTTGGATCAGCGTTAAAATTTCAAATAATTCATCAAACGTCCCGAATCCGCCCGGGAATACGACAATGGCTTGTGCCCGCATTACTAAATGTAATTTTCGAATGGCGAAATAGTGAAACAGAAAGGCCAGGTTATGCGTAATATATGGGTTGGGCCGTTGTTCATGCGGTAAAGTAATATTCATGCCAATGCTACGTCCACCGTTTTCAAAGGCTCCGCGGTTGGCCGCTTCCATAAGGCCGGGGCCACCACCGGTTACGACGGCAAAACGGTCTCCTGCGTTTTTGACAACTAATTTCCCGAATTGACGGGCTTGATCATAATAACGGCTTAATTTAAAGAGACCTTTGGCTTCTTCCAACTGATTTTTAAGTTTCTGGTCTGTTGGATTTTCTGCCAATGCTTTTTCGGCTTGAGCAATTTTCTCTTTGGCTTCTTTTTCTTCACGCACGCGTGCGCTGCCAAAGCAAACAATCGTCTCTTTAATACCAAAATGCTGCAAATAAATTTCCGGTTTTAACACTTCCAGTTCCATACGCACCGGGCGCATGACGTCTTTTTTCAATAACTCTACATCTTCATAGGCTTTAATATATGATGATTCATGTTCTACGTCATTTGTTTTTTGTGTCATAGGAACCTCTCTTTTGCTGCCATTTTAAAATGGACTGAGCAATTTCTTGCGTATCTAAATGTAGTTTTTTATATAACTGTGCTGACTTGGCATGTTCTACGAATTGATCCCCAATCCCTAAACGTAACAGATGAAACGTGGCTTGTTGATCTACCAAATATTCAGCCACAGCCGAACCAAAGCCGCCTGCTAAGATATTATCTTCTACCGTTACAATCTGCGGAGAAACGGTTAATGCTTCTTGAATGAGTGCGGTGTCGAGCGGTTTTACGAAACGCATATTGATTACGCCGTAATTAAGCCCTTTTTCTGCCAGTTTTTCTGCTGCCTGTACAGCCGGGTGTACCCGGTTTCCAATGGCTAAAATGGTACCGTCTTTCCCTTGTTTTAACCATTCGCCCTTTCCTACTTCTAAAGCGTGTAGTTCGTCATCCATTTTAATATCAAATCCGGCCCCGCGCGGATAGCGTAACACAAACGGCCCGTTTGCATCTAAGGCGGTTTTGAGCATGTGTTGGAGTTCATTCTCGTCTGCAGGTGCCGCAATGGTTAACTGTGGAATTTCGCGCAGGAAACTTAAATCAAAAACCCCATGGTGTGTGGGACCGTCTTCTCCCACCACTCCGGCCCGGTCTAAAGCAAACACGACCGGCAAATTTTGTAATGCAATATCATGCAAAATTTGATCAAAACACCGTTGGGCAAAGGTGGAATAAAGTGCTACAACCGGTTTTAGTCCGTTAGCGGCCAAACCGGCAGCAAAGGTAGCGGCATGTTCTTCGGCAATACCTACATCAAAATAGCGTGCCGGGAAACGGTCGCGGAAAGCATCTAATCCGGTACCTTCGGGCATAGCAGCGGTAATGGCGTTGATTTTTTCATCTTGTTCGGCCAGTTTAACGAGTGTATTTGAAAATGCTTTTGTAAAAGTGATTGCATTTGATTTTCCAAGAGAATCTCCCGTTTCTACATCAAAGATTCCCACCCCGTGAAATTTGGTCGGTTTTTCTTCAGCGGGTTTATACCCTTTTCCTTTTTTGGTAACCACGTGCAAAAGAACTGGTCCTTTTACATTTTTGACTGTTTCTAAGACTTCAATCATGGCGTTAATATCGTTTCCGTTTACCGGGCCTAAATAACGAAATCCCATTTCTTCAAATAAAGTACCGGGCACTAAAATAGAACGCGCACGTTTGGCCAGTTTAGCGGCATTATTGCCTAATTCATCAAAACGTTTCAAAAAGTTGGTGGCTTTTTCTTCGGCAAGTTGTACGTATTTGGTAGTTAATAATTTGGTTAAGGCTTTTCCCAGAGCACCTACTCGCTGGGAAATGAACATTTGGTTATCATTTAAAATAACGAGTAAATCGGAGCGCAGTAAGCCGGCATTTTGTAGGGCTTCATACGCCATGCCACCGGTTAAACAACCGTCTCCAACTACGGCGATTACTTTTGAATTTTCCTTCTTTTGGTCGCGTGCAATTGCCATACCGAGTGCGGCTGAAATGGCCGTGGAAGCATGGCCCACGCCAAACGTATCGTACTCACTTTCGGGACGTTTTGGAAATCCGCTTAAGCCTCCTTGCGTACGAATGGTGTGAAATTCACGCTGGCGGCCCGTTAATAATTTATGGGCGTATGCCTGATGTCCGGTGTCAAAAACGATTTTGTCTTCCGGGGTGTTAAATACGTAGTGTAAGGCGGTAATAATTTCTACTGCCCCTAAACTGGAACCCAAATGCCCTCCGTTTTTACTGGCCGTTTCAATAATCACGTGGCGCAATTCTTCGCACAACGTGGGCAAGAGTTCTTTTTTAATCAGGCGCAAATCTTTGGGGCTTTGAATACTGGGGAGCACTTGCATGATAAACCTCCGTAATTAATAAGTGCGGGTTTTGAAAAATTCGGCCATTTCATATAGCGGCCAGAGATTTTTCTTTTTCACATTTTTCAGTGCATTGAGTGCCTTTTGGGCATTCGCAATAAGCAGTTGCGCATGCTTGCGGCTGCCTTCTAACCCATAAAGACTTACAAAGGTGAGTTTTCCGTTTTCTTTATCGCTGTTGGATTTGCCGAGTTGCTTGGCTGAGGCAGTTACGTCTAAAATGTCATCCACAATTTGGAATACCAGCCCAATGCAGTTGGCGTATTTTTTAATATTTTTTAAATCGGCTCCTTTGGCTCCGGCCAACAGCGCGCCCGATTCCACGCTACCGCGAATAAGTGCCCCTGTTTTATTAGCGTGGATATAATTCAAAATAGTTTCGGGCGTGGTTTCCGCGGTGGTGGGGGGAAGCATAAAGTAGCGCAGCGATTTGTCGGCTACGTGTTTAGAAGTTTTGCGCAGTTTATCGGCGCGGAAACTGTGCGCGTCTTGCGTGCCCATACCTTCGGCATATACATCAGCGGTTTGCCCGCCTACCATACCGGAGGCTCCGGCGCAATTTGCAAAATTAAGCAGTGCATTTAACGTGTTTTCTGCTCCGATCGATTTTACTTTCCCGTTTTGGGCAAACACTTCAAATACGTAAGTTAAAAGTGCGTCGCCCGCGAGCAAAGCAAGATCTTCGCCAAATACTTTGTGGTTGGTGGGTTTGCCACGGCGTAAATCATCATTATCCATGCAAGGCAAATCATCGTGAATTAAGGAGTAAGTGTGGAGCATTTCCACTGCGCACGCCGCCGGCAGAACGTCTTGCGCTTTTTTGCCAAATGCTTCGGCAGTGGCCATCAGTAAAATAGGGCGCACGCGTTTGCCACCAGCCTGGAGCGAATAGTCCATAGCGTCGGTCAAAATGCGCGGCGCATTTTTGATTTTGGAAATATATTTGGATAGATTTTTTTCAACGAGTTTAGCCCGTTCTTTCTGGTACGTATCAAATTTATTCATAAGTTCCCCTTAAAAAAGGTATATATTCCCATTATACCTTATATTAGGTTTATAGGGGAAAGAAGTAGTAATTAGCGGGTAAATTGATTCCAAACGCCATATCCCACTTGGTGCGTAAACCCAAATAGTCCGGTACAGTATTCTGGTTTCCAGTAGTTATATTGAATTCCCCTGGTACTTTGATAAAAACATCTTAAAGTGTTTGATGAATAAGGAATACGCCATCCAGCCCCTTGATAAGGGCCGGAAATGCGTCCGACAAACATAGCATCGTAAGGGCTTCGCAATTGAAAAGACCAGTCTCCATTAGAACGTGTATCTGTGATTTTGTAAGTGTGAAACTGTGTATTACCCGTAAAACCGGGCAATTTAACATCTAATTCATCAAAAGTTTTAGCGTATGTTCCGTTAGCCAAATAATAGGCTTGTTGTGCTTGGTGGAGTGTTTTTAATAATGGCCACACTTGCGTGGCTTTACTTTTTTCTACCGTTTTTTGATATTGCGGTAAGGCAACGGCTACTAAAATACCGATAATAAGTACAACGACTAATAATTCAATAAGTGTAAACGCTTGTTGATTTTTCATACGTTCTCCTTTTATTTTTAGAAAACGCATAAAAAACGGCCGATACTATTGAGTTTGTTCAAGAGCCCCAACAGCAACAGCCGTAGTTCCCCGCATAAAGCGAGGAACATTCGGCACACGCCAGCCGTCGCTGTTGTGTGCCTAATCGGCTGTTTTTGGACTTGAACAAACATCTTGGTTTCCCAAGACGGCTCCGTTTCTTAAACGGTTCCAAAAACAGATAAATAGAGTTACTACTCATTTATTCTATATAATTTCTACCCAATTTGGCACCCCTTCCGGGGATGGCATTTCCGCGATACACGCTTTTTGATACTCCTTTTATCTGGCCCCGCGAGGGGTTGTTGGGGGGAGTTTCCTCCTGTTTCGTTTTTGTTTATCCCTTTTTGCTATACTTAAATATATGGTAAAAACGGACAAGCCGCATATCGGCATTTTTGGAAAAACTAACGTAGGGAAAAGTTCGCTAATCAATATATTAGCCGGGCAAGATGTAGCAATGGTGTCGGCGGAGCCGGGAACCACGACTGATCCTGTCAAAAAAACCATGGAAATTTTAGGGGTTGGCCCGGTGGTGCTGGTGGATACTGCCGGTTTAGATGATGTATCCACGCTAGGTACGCAACGTGTAAAAAAAACGCATAGCGTGCTGGATCAGGTTGATTTGGCCATTTTAGTATTTTCGGATCCGTTGGACGGGTATGATCAGGGGTTAATGGAAACGTGCGTAGCGCGCCGCGTGCCGTTTTTTTTCGTACATAATAAAAGTGATTTGGGCCGCTCCCAAGAACAAATTAACGGAGTAGACGTGGTAGAATTTTCTTGCAAAGAACCTAATACGCAACGTCTGCTGGATAAAATTAAAGAATATTTGCCGAAAAGTTCCTACTCGCAAAATGTAATTTTAGATGATTTTGTCCGTCCCGGGGATGAAGTGGTGTTAGTGATGCCCATAGATGCCTCTGCACCGGAGGGGCGGTTAATTTTGCCGCAAGTACAAACTATTCGCAATTTGTTAGATATTGGCGCGATTGCCGTTTGTTTAAAAGATAATGAA
Source organism: Candidatus Avelusimicrobium vaccinum (assembly GCA_902794895.1). Classification (GTDB taxonomy): domain Bacteria; phylum Elusimicrobiota; class Elusimicrobia; order Elusimicrobiales; family Elusimicrobiaceae; genus Avelusimicrobium; species Avelusimicrobium vaccinum. The sequence goes on from CADBIY010000028.1 coordinate 8,928, forward strand.
CTGCGCGAATATTTGCAGACCCATACGCCTAAACTTGTGGTAACCGATTCGCAAGTGTTTGGTTATGTGAGTTCCGTGGTGCCAACTAATATTCCATTAACAAGTTTTAGTATTTTATTCTCCCGCTTAAAAGGCAATTTTGAGGCTTACTTACGCGGAACGCCGACTATTAGCAATTTGCAGGACGGAGATAAAATTTTAATTATGGAATCGTGCTCGCACAGCGTTAATAAATGTGAAGATATTGGGCGGACAAAACTGCCGCATTGGCTCCAAAAATTTACGGGTAAAAAATTGCAGTTTGATTTTTTGGTTCATTTAGATGCCCTTCCGACAGATGTCGATAAATACAAATTAGCCATCCAATGCGGCGGATGCATGGTAACGCGTACGCAAATTATGAACCGTTTGGAAACGCTTATCCAAAAAGGAATTCCTGTTTCCAATTACGGCTTAGCAATTGCGTATTGCAACGGTATTTTTGAACGGGTTACGGAAATATTCCGTAGTAAAAAAGATTGGTAACAAACGCTATACGAATGAGGACAAAACGAAACCCCCGTGTGGAAACACGGGGGTTTTACTATAAGGATAAATCCTTATTTAATTCTGCCGGCGGAACCGAAGACGTTTTCGTTCTTTTCGGCATACATTTTAATCAGTTCTTCGCGGGCCGGGCCTAAGTATTTGCGCGGGTCAAATTCAGCCGGTTTGGTGGCGAAGATTTTGCGGATCGTAGCAGTCATTACGAGGCGGCCGTCAGAGTCCACATTGATTTTGCACACAGCCGATTTAGCGGCTTTGCGCAGTTGTTCTTCCGGAATACCGGCGGTGTTATCTAATTTGCCGCCGTACTCGTTGATTTGTTTAACGGCCCATTGCGGTACGGAGGAAGAACCGTGCAGTACAATCGGGAAACCCGGCAAGCGTTTAGATACTTCTTCCAAAATATCAAAACGCAGTTCGGGGAGTTTTTCACCCGGTTTTACTTTAAATTTATAAGCGCCGTGAGAGGTACCGATAGAAATAGCCAAGGAATCTACCCCGGTGCGTTTTACGAAATCTTCTACTTGGGCCGGATCGGTATAAGTGTGGTGTTCGGCGGAAACTTCATCTTCAATACCGGCCAAAACGCCTAATTCACCTTCTACGGTTACATCATGCTTATGGGCATATTCCACTACTTTTTTAGTAAGGGCTACGTTTTCTTCGTACGGTAAGTGAGAACCGTCAATCATTACAGAGGAAAAACCATTGTCAATGCAGTCTTTGCACAGTTCAAAAGAATCACCGTGATCCAAGTGCAAGCACAGCGGCACCGGTTTGCCGATTTCTTTCATCATTTCTACGGCACCGCGGGCCATCCAGCGCAGTAAGGTGGCGTTGGCATATTGGCGGGCGCCTTTGGAAACCTGCAAAATTACCGGAGATCCGGTTTGCACACAAGCAGTTACGATTGCCTGTAATTGTTCCATATTGTTAAAGTTGTAAGCCGGAATGGCATAGCCGCCAGCCATTGCGTCTTTGAACATCTGACGGGTGTTTACTAACCCCAAGTCTTTATAAGAAACGGTCATTGCATCCTCCTAAATTTAAACTACTTCTTTAATCATTCTACAATTTTTTAGGAAAATGGGGAACAAATTTTAAACAGGGCTTGACTAATCGTTTTTTTTTTTTGGTAAAGTTTTTCTATATTGGATGAGGGGGGATGTATCCCCTGTTATTAAAACGCTTATAAAGGCGTTTTAATAAGAAAAAGCAGTCTATATCCAATAAGGAGAACGTATGAACCAACGGAAAAAGAAAGCGTTTACCCTGACTGAATTATTAGTAGTGGTAGTCATTATCGGGGTATTAGCGGCAGTGGTACTGCCAAAGTTTAACAAAGTGATAGAAACGCGCAAGACGACGGAAGCGGAA
>CADBIY010000029.1 GCA_902794895.1 Candidatus Avelusimicrobium vaccinum
CATAGGATTTTTAGATTTAGGCTTTGAGAAAGCGGGGTTTGTATCTGCCTTTGTAAATGAATTTGATCCTGATTTTTTGCATGCCTACCAGTACGCCAGGAAACAAATGCATATACAACCTCCTTTGTATGGTTATCTTCAGGGATCTGCCGAATCTGTTTTAACCGATAAAGACGCAAATAATTTTAAGAAGATTTTTTCAGCAGCCCAAAAAAGCGGTTCACCTGTTGGCTTTATCGGAGGACCACCTTGCCCGGATTTCTCTGTCGGTGGAAAAAACCGCGGCAAAACTGGTTCAAACGGACGGTTAACCCAAGTATATGCGGATATTATTTGTCAGTATAAGCCTGATTTCTTTGTATTCGAAAATGTAAAAGGCTTGTGGCGGACGAAAATACACCGGGCTTTCTACGAAGAAATTAAAAAACAATTCGAAAGTAATGGGTATGTGTTGTTTGAACGGTTAATCAATGCATTAGAATACGGTGCTCCTCAAGACCGCGAACGCATTATTCTGATTGGGTTTAACAAAAAATCTAAGATTTTCAAGAATTTACCTAAAGAAATGCCGTGGAATTCCCAAATATTGTTTACCCGGGAGCAAGTAAAGAAACAGGCATGGCCGGATACTGAATCTCCTAAAAAAGACCGTACCGCTCCTAAAGGGATTATTAAGTCATTAACTGTTCAATATTGGTTTGATAAAAACCGGGTTCTGAGCCATCCCAACCAAGCCCACTGTTTTACGCCTAGATCGGCTCTGGGCAAATTTAAAACTATCCCAGAAGGAGATGTGGCCAAAAAATCCTTTAAACGGCTGCACCGTTGGCGTTATTCTCCGACAGCCGCTTACGGAAATAATGAAGTACATATCCATCCTTACGAAGCCCGCCGCATTTCAGCGGCTGAGGCGTTGGCTATCCAGTCTCTTCCGAAAGAATTTGTTCTTCCACCTGATATGTCTTTATCAGACATGTTTAAGACGATAGGAAACGGAGTTCCTTATAAAGCTGCATATGGTATTGCAAAAACCATATTAGAGTTTATAAACTATAAGTATGAGGATAACTCCGGAAAACATCGTAAAAGCAATAAATAATCTGCCACGAAACCAATGGTTTGACTATATTGGGGAACACTCAAAAGGGAAGATACAGGTTGTGTCTGCCCAGTTGCCCGAGGGACCTATTGTCATTAAGCGTTATGATCCATCCCGCAAACAAACGGTCATTAGCGCCAAAGAAGCCAATATTTCGGGCAATATGTTATGGCGGGTGGCTAATGCAATCCAACCCGGAGTTCCAGTAAATATTGACCGTGTGCTGGGAGCCAGCTATAATACCCGGTCTGCATTGGAAACTTTGTTAGCCCATACTCCAGAGTTTTATTGGTGCCTCCCTGGTCGCATTGAACTTGTAGATTCTACTTCCCAAATTAAACGAGGCCATAAACACTTGGTCTGGATACCAGAGAAACCTCACCGTAATGGCGTTGCTGAAAAATATGAAACAGATGTAACTATTTCGGAAATTCCGACAGCATCAGCTGTTTATGAAGCCATTGCATTGCCGGATACTCCTGTTGACAATGGAATGGATATTGAAGCCAAGAGACGGCACTTGCAAATTCAAATCGCATTGGTAATTATCGGACGTCATTTTGGTTTTAGAACATGGATAGCCCGTAATGATCAAGGACTCACGTATGGCGATAAAAAGGTGGGAGAACTGGAAGGGGTTATTCATCGTTTGGAAGATGAAAAAATGTTACAGGCATACCCTGATGCTGTCCATGCCGCATTGTTGATAGACGGTATTTGGTTCGAAGGTGACCGTTTTATGCCTGCGGTAATAGAAGTAGAACATTCTACAGGAGTGACGAGCGGTTTATCCCGTATGAAAAATTTTCAGGACCGTATTCCGCCTTTTCCAACACGGTGGATTATCGTAGCCCCTGATGAAGACCGGGATAAAGTGTACCGGGAAGCCAATAAACCCCAATTCCATTCATTAAAAGCCATGTATATGCCGTATTCGGCGGTGGATGAGTTATATTCTTTGCTGCAACGCCGAGGTGTCACCCCTGATATGGTGAATGATAAATTTTTAAATTGTTATTTGGAATATTGCATTTCCTAATTTGGAACGGCCATACATTTAATATCCTACTTGACTTATCTCCCAATAGTAAGCGTGAATGTAGTACGAAGTAAAAATCGCTTACTTAAGGAGATAAGTTATGAAGAAAAACACTAAAAAATCAGTAACAAAAACTAAACCCGCGCAACCTGCTGTTTTACGGGTCGTGAGTCCTATTATTACCAAAGAAACACCGCTTGAAAACTTGCCTATCCGGCCACGCGATAATCGATTGCCCGCGCCAGGTAGCATCATCACAAAAACTTATCGTGGCAAAACCATAGAAGTAAAAGTGCTGGGAAACGGCTTTGAATACGAAGGCAAAGTATTCAAAAGTATTTCGCGCGTGGCGATGACGATTGTGAAGCGTCAAATCAGCGGCTATGTATTCTTTGGACTTACCAAATGACGCCGCGTCATTTGCCTCCCACCTCAGGGCGATTTGTAAAGGGCCGCTCGGGTAATCCTCTGGGGCGGCCTCCCCGAAATTTTCGCGAAAGAGATATTGTCTTGCTAGTCGCTAAATTTTTTGAAACTTTAGCCAAGGCCTATTGTAATCAAAGCCGTTCAGTCGAAAAAATCCGTCAGATTAAGGATATTTTGTCATGAGAAGAAAGTGCTATTTACCTAAAAGTTATGAAGAATTAAAAGAATTATCTCCAAAAGAACTGCGGTTTTATTGGAATGCTTTTTATACCAGTCCTTTGAGAGGTGCTAAGGCCAAGTTGCGCCCTTTGTGGTATGCCATTCAATGTGAATTAGGGCGTTGTAAATTGCAAGAAAAATACATCACGCGGCTTGATCGTTATGCGAGCAATCCCGACAAGTATATTGAGCATGCGCATAAAAAACGCTATGCGTTGGCTGTGGGCACGATACTTACAAAAACCTATAAAGGACGGACGTATCAAGTGACCGTAAAAGGGGAAAACGCTTACGAGTGGGAAGGGAAAACATATCCCAATTTAACAGCACTAGCGGAGAAGATCGTGCATGCCCACGTTAGCGGTCCCAAATTTTTTGGGTTAACTAATAAATCATTGCCCTAATCCCCAAAAATACATGTCCAAGATCTTCATTGGCGGATATATATGGTATGTTTTATGGAGAGTATCTATTTCTTTTTGGTTCTGCTTATAGAAGTCGCATAGCTGCTGATATCCTTTTGGAGACATTGTCTGTAGTAAATGGCTCTTTTTGAGACCTGCTTTGACAAAACGGTCATAGGCGGGAATATTACCCAGAACGCCCATCAAAATCTTGGAGATAAGTGTATCAGATACCAAAGCGGAATCGGTTATATTAGGCCGTATTTGATGTTGTTTAGTAAAATAATAGCTTTTTAGGTCTTGAATTAATTGAAATAGAAGGTCAATTTTGGGCCCATCAAGTATTTGAGAATCATGTAATTGTTTATATTTGGATGAGAATATGATTTTTAGAGCGGGGATATGTATGGTATATGTGTATTGCAAGAGGAACGAGCTGCCACGGTACATTCCCCAACTGGCCAAATAAAAAGCTAACATAAGGGCGGCTTTATCCCAATCCCGCTTGTCAAATTTTTTTGAAAAAAATTGATAACAAAACTCCCATGATTTGTAACGGCCATCTGGACTATTGCATTCGTCTTTAATAAATGTACTTACGTAATATGTAATTCCTCTTTTCATACTTGACTTATTTCCCCATAGTAAGCGGTAATGTGTATAGGAGAATTATACTAAATGGCAAAAATTAATTGTGCTATCTATACCCGAAAATCGACGGAGCGCGGGCTAGAAATGGAGTTTAACTCGCTCCAAAACCAAGAAGAGGCGTGTAAGGCCTATATCCTCTCGCAATCGTTTAATGGGTGGGAGTACTATAAGACGTTTGAAGACGGCGGGATTAGCGGTGGTACGATGGAGCGCCCCGGCTTGCAAGCGCTTTTGGAAGAAATCCGCGAGCGCAATATACAGGTAGTTGTCGTCTATAAAGTGGACCGTCTTTCGCGCTCTATCTTTGATTTCCATAAAATGATGCAGGAGTTTGCCAAATATGAGTGCAATTTTGTGTCTATTACCCAATCGTTTGATACGAGCAATTCTATGGGAAAACTCACACTCAATATGCTTTTATCGTTTGCCCAGTTTGAACGGGAAGTATCCGCCGAGCGCGTGCGCGATAAAATCGCCGCCAGTAAGGCCAAGGGGCTATGGATGGGAGGAAATTTGCCATTGGGATATGACCTCAACGACAGGCATCTTGTGGTAAATGAGCCGGAAGCGGAGATCGTGCGGCAAGTGTTCCAAAAATATCTTGAAGTGCAAAATATGCTTGGAGTGGCAGAATGGCTAAACAATCAAGGGATACATACCAAAAAATGGGTTACCAAGCACAGCCAGCGTACGCGGGGTGGCGAACCATTTAAGAAAAACACCGTGCAACGTATGCTGACTAATCCTGTTTACCTCGGAAAGATCACGCATTACAGACAAAATAAAATTTATAACGGGGTGCATAAACCCATTATTTCCCGTGAGTTGTGGGAGCAGGTTCAGCAGGTAATCCGGCGACGTTTCCATGATCCCAATGCGTTTTGCCACTATAAGTTCCATAAAACAGTATTGACGGGCAAGTTGTATGACGATAAAGGGAAAAAGTTCCGGTTTACTTCTTCCAAAAGCCATAAAAGGAAATTGTTGTATTACTATAATGGGGTAGGCGGGCATTATTTGCCCGTGGAGCAGTTGGATAATTTCGTGCTTGATATGCTCCGGCAGACCGATTTTGAGGAATTAGAGCCCTTGGCCGATAGAATCGGCATAACGGATAAACAAATGCAGTCTTGGATTGTTAAGGCAACATGCCAAACTGCAGGGAAAGCGCATTATTTGACAATACTTTTAGATGAAAAACAAATAAAAACCGATTTAATCAATTGCCCAAAAATAACGGAGAAATTAGAGCGAAAACCATTGTCCCTATCTAGAATGGAAGATAAATTGTATGTGCGCGGAAAATTTATGGTAGCCAATGTTTCATCGGTAAAACTACAAAATGGAACGGCGCGCAATATTTTAACTGTACGGCAACTCAATGAAAGTTTAGTTCGTGCATTGGCACGAGGTTGGCAACTTAAAAAGATAAGCGAACGCGGCGAGGGAATGAGAGTTTTGGAAAAAGAAGTGCACATGACGAAACGTACCATTTCGCGATATATTAACTTATGCTATTTATCCCCGCGTATAGTGGGGAATATCTTGGAATACAAGAATCCGAATAATTTAACATTGCGCGAGCTTATGAATCTTGCCGAGGGTCAAGTGAATTTTGAGGAGCAGGAAACAGCTTGGAATGTATAGATGCTAGCTATTAGTATCAGGATACATTAGCTGTGAATCTAATATTTTTTTCATTATAAAACATAAAAATATCACCCCTTTTTTTTCTGAAATGATATCTTTTAAGAAGATTTTACTTTCATCATACATATCAGGGAAATTGATATCTATATATATCATTTTAAATTGTTTAGCAATCCATATTCGATATTTTACTTGCTTATGTCCAGAATATTTTTGAAGAAAAGAATTAATGTAACCGTTGCATTTAGACCAATTAACAAGTTCCTTATTAATCCATACTTCATTCCAATAGGTAAATAAAGGAAAATGGGTCAAAATATTACGTATAAATTTTAAAAGGTCTTTGCTGATTTCTGCCTCCATAGGAGGACGGCTTTTTTTAATCAACATTATTTCATAAGAAATTGGTTCATAAGATAATAGTTCTGAATAGACTAATATAATATCTTTTATATAGAAAAATCTATTTGTTTTATCTAATGAAAAGAACGTATCGGAAGTAATAATATCAAATAATTTATAAAATCTTGCATAAGCAAGATTTAAAAAAGATAATTCGGCTTTTGTGGGTTTTAATTCTATGTCTTTCACGAATTTATTGTAACATTTTTGGATCCTGCGAATTTGGCAGTTAGAGAAAAAGGCCCGTTTTGGGCCTTTTTTATGCGCCCCCAAAAGCACTCTATGACCTAAACGGATAAAAATCACGTAATTTTCCCGTCGGAGGTGGGGAAAACAAGGCAACAAAAAGGCACCTTGTAAAAGATGCCTTTTCAAATGGTGGTCCGCGCGAGACTTGAACCTGTGACCTTCTGGATTTTTCTCTCGTGTGAGGGATGTTGTGGGGGCAAATTCGCCCAACGTAGGCTTTATAGAGCGGGGTAGGTATAGGTACCCGCAGAAAAACCCACAGAGACAAATGTTAAGAATAATTTTTCAATATCCCGAAGATAAATTGTTGCCATATTAAGATTAAATGTGGAGCAACTTTTTCCTGTATCGGCAAAATATAATTGTTTATTTATAAAATATAACTTGATTTATTGCCGATAATCGGTTATACTAGTAGTAACAGGAGGCTTTTATGGAATATATCTCGGCGGCACAAGCGGCTAAAAAGTGGAAAATTTCGGAGCGGAGCGTGCGTAATTATTGTGCGCATGGCCGTATTGCGGGGGCTTTTTTAACCGGCAAAACATGGAACATTCCGTCAGATGCCTCTAAACCTGTGCGTAAGCCCAAACAAAGCAAGCACGCTAATACCTTACTTAATATATTAAAAGCCGAGCAATCTTCCAAACAACATGGCGGTATTTATCATAAGATAC
>CADBIY010000030.1 GCA_902794895.1 Candidatus Avelusimicrobium vaccinum
AACGCCAACCGCGTCCCCCAGACAATTCCATAAAATAAATCATATTGTTGCTCGGTCGTGCCAAACCAATGTTGGGCAGAAGGCGGTTGCGGAGTAATAGCATATCCGGCTTGTGGCATTTGATATGGATGATGCGGATTTTCCGCCGGCGCAATCCAAGGAGCCAATAAAGCCACTCCCAAAAAACAGGTCACTAAAATAAATCCCAAAAGCGACGTTTTACTGGAACAAATGCGTTTGAATATACGATTGTTTAACATATTACTCCAACCGGATGCGCGGATCTACCGCGGTGTACAAAATATCAGAAAGTAAATTTCCCACCACAAACAACACCGCCACCATCAATGAAAATCCTAAAATTCCGGCAATATCTAATTGTTGGGCAGCCAATACGCCAAATCGACCGATGCCCGGATAATCAAAAATGGTTTCTACAATCACCGTTCCGCCTAACAGACGAATGAACTGAATGCTGGCCAGGGTAATCACCGGGATAATGGCATTTTTCCCGGCGTGTTTATAGATGACCTGTCTTTCATAAAGTCCTTTAGCACGGGCAGAACGGACATATTCTTTATTTAATTCTTCCAACATACTCGAACGCATCACACGCACCATTAGTGCAAACGAACCAATACACAAAGTGACCGCCGGAAGCACTAAATGAGAAAGCACATCCACAAAAACGCGGAACTGGCCATTGAGCAAAGAATCAATCAGCAAAAAGCCCGTATATGTTTTAAAACTTACTCCATGAATAATTAAATCTGTTTGAAATGAGTAGCCCCCGGGGGAAAACCAACCGAGTTTTCCGTAAAATACCATTAACAGTAAAAGCCCCAACACAAAAATAGGAAGCGAAAATCCGCCCACACTGACCAACCGGACCAACGTATCTTGCCATTTGTCTTTATGTACGGCGGAAGAAGCCCCAAACCAAACGCCGAAAAATACAACCAAGAGCATGGTTACAACGGCTAATTGAATAGTAGCGGGCAAATATTCTTTAATGGCTTTGGCTACCGGCATATTTGCACTGGGGCTATATCCCAAGTCTCCTTTGATCACATTTTTCATCCATCGACCATACTGTTTTAATACGGGGTCGCGCAAACCATATTGGGAAATCACTTCCTCTAAAGCACCCATTTGCCGTGCATCCCTGACATACAGGGACGCACGCATTTCCGGGCTAAGGCGTTGTGTTAGCAAAAAGAGTAAAAAAGTTACGCCCACCATAACAAGTGGCAATAAAAGAAGCCTTCTAATAATGTAACGAAGCATAGTTCCCTTAATTATTTTTTATACGAAAGAATTGTATCCAACACAATCCAAAAGGCCGCATAAAATTCTTTCAAATTTAATTTTTCATGAACGGTATGGCAATGTCGCACCCCAACCCCTAAATTGGGCAAAATAAATCCCTGCCCGGCAAGCACGTTCGCATCACATCCGCCGCCGGAAGCCGTCAGGCAAATAGTAAATCCTTGCTTTTTAGCGGCACGCACAACGGCTTGCACCACCGGATGTTTTTTAGATACATTCACCGCACTATACCGCTTAAAAAGTGTCATTTTAAAAGAGGGTTTATAAATTTTCCCGTCAATTTTTTTAGTAAATTTTTGAACGGATTTTTCAAAACAGGCACGGATATGTGCATTCTGTTTTTCCAATTTATGCTCTTGCAGACTGCGCGCTTCCCCTTTTAAATAAATTTCATCTGTTACGATATTGGTGGCTTTGCCGCCTTGTATAATGGCAAAATTAGCAACGGTTTGTGCATCTATCCGCCCCAATTTCATGCGGCTAAGCGCATCAGCGGCAACTTCCAAGGCAGAAATTCCTTTTTCCGGACACACTCCCGCATGCGCAGCAAGACCGCGGACCCATACTTCAATAGTATTAACGGCAGGCCCCTGAACTTGCATTTCTCCAAGTTCTTCTCCGTCCAATACTAAGCCTTCCCGGCCCTTTATTTTATGATATTCTAAATTTTTACTTCCGGCCATACCGGCTTCTTCGTTCAGCGTAAAAATTGCTTCTATAGGAGGATGCGGCAGTTTTTGTTCACGCAACGTGCGCATTAATTCCAAAACAATTGCAATACCGGCTTTATCATCTCCACCCAAAATAGTAGTTCCGTCCGAAACGACACAATCCTTTTTAACCACCGGCTTGATATTTTTTCCCGGGGACACGGTATCCATGTGGGTAACCAACACAAAAGGTTTACTTTTCAGGGTTCCCTGTAAACGGCCAATCACATTGCCCTGTGCATTCGTAGGGTAGGTACGTCCGGCGTAATCAATATATACCTTGGCTCCCAGTTTTTTTAATTCCGCGGCAATATAATCTTGGACGTTTTTTTCCTGTCCGTATTCACTACTTAAGCGGACTAAACTTAAAAAAGTGTCTAGCAAACGCTGTTTATTGCAAGTGATCATAAAGGTTCCTCCGATAATTTGTTTTCCAATGCGCAACATACCTGATGCCCCGGATAGACTTCCTTGATTTTGGGCAATGTATATTGGCAGACATCTAATGAATTTTGGCAACGCGGCGCAAACGGGCAAGGCCACTCGTTGCGGGATTCCTCCCAAAAAGCATGCGGAGCAAGCAATTGTTTCTTTTTGCCTAAAGAAGGAACCGCCGATAATAACTGCCGGGTATAGGGATGTAAAGGATGCGCAAACAATTCTTCCGACGGAGCCTGCTCCACAATCTTTCCTTGATACATGACCGCAATCTCATCACATAGAAAACGGGCCACGGCAAAATCGTGCGTTACAAACAAAACAGATAGTTTGCGTTTTTCCTTAATCTCTTTCAGTAAATTTAAAATTTGCGCCTGGACAGATACATCTAAAGCCGATACCGGTTCATCGGCTATTAAAATTTGCGGTTCTAAAGCCAGCGCCCGCGCAATGGCAATACGCTGTCGTTGTCCGCCGGAAAATTCATGCGCATAGCGGTCTAAATAATTTTCTGCCAAACCGACAGAATCCAATAGTGCTTTTAAGAATTGTTCCCGTTCTTTCTTTTGAAGATGCAATCCATGAATATCTAACGGTTCGCTAATCAGTTGGCGCACGTTCATCCGCGGATCCAAACTGGCGTACGGATCTTGATACACCACCTGCATATATTGGCGCAACGGTTTCCATTGGGTCCCGGATAAACCGGCAATATCTTGTCCGTTAATTTTCACCGTCCCGGCAGTGGCCTGTTCAATGCCCAACACCACCTTACAAAGAGTGCTTTTTCCGCAACCGGACTCTCCGACAAGCCCTAGCACGCGATTTTCCGGCAGAATTAAATTGATATCTTGAAGAACCGGACGAAGCATCGCCTTCCCCCATAACCAGGGCTTGCGAATATAGGTTTTATCTAAGTGCGAAATTTCAATGCGTGCTACCATGTGGTTCCTCCAGCCAGCAACGCACGTAGCACGAGCCTTTTGCAAATAAAGGGGGTAATTTTTGACTGCATTTTTCGGTGGCTTGCGAACAACGAGGTGCAAACGGACATCCCGGTAGCGGCTCTCCCGCTATGGGCGGATTACCGGGAATAGCCGGCAAATGCTCCGTTTTTCGGGAAACAGACACTAACGAGCCAAGTAACCCTTGTGTATATGGATGCAGCGGATGCGTAAATAATTTTTCTGCCGGTGCCTGCTCCATACAAAGACCGCCATACAAAACCAGCACGTCGTCCGCAATCGCCGCCGCGAGGGCTAAGTTGTGGGTAATAAAAATAACCGCCATTCCATATTCTTGCTGTAAATCTTTCATCAGACGTAAAATTTGCGCCTGAATGGTTACATCCAGTGCGGTCGTTGGTTCGTCCGCAATTAAAATATCGGGTTTTAAAGCAAGTGCCATGGCAATCATTACCCGTTGGCACATACCGCCTGAAAATTGAAAAGGATATTCATCAAGGCGTTTCTCCGGATTAGGAATTCCCACCTTATCCAACAGTTCAATGGCTTTTCGGGCGGCTTCTTCTTTAGAGATGGATTCATGGGCACGCAAGGTTTCTATCAATTGTTGCCCAACCGTTAAGACTGGGTTTAAACTAGCGGACGGGTCCTGGAAAATCATGGCGATTTTCGCCCCGCGGATTTGACGCAGTTGCTCAGCAGAACACGCAAGTAGATTTTGCCCTTTATACCGCACTTCGCCGCCGCTAATGCGGGCAGCCGCAGGTAATAACGAAAGAAGCCCAAGCGCATGAACAGTTTTTCCGCTTCCGGATTCCCCCACCACCGCCAGCACGCGGCCTTTTTCAAGAGAGTACGAAAGCCCGCGCAAGACAAGCCGGTTGCGGTTTTGTTCCACAAAAGAAATTTGTAAATTACGAACTTCTAAAATAGGGGAAACGCTCATTTGTTTATTATAGCAATTTCCCCTAAACAGATAAAATCCGCTATTCGGTTATTAGCACTTCTTACCGGATCAGTGCCGCTGTTAATCTCCCAGCGGTTTAGGCATAGATGCCCAAAGAAAGTGGTATCCCTTACAACTATTATAAGCACACGCCCAAGGTTTAGCACACGTATAATCTATTTTCGCTGAGATGACGGGCATACCGGGACACATATCCGTGCAGATGTAAATTTCATAGTGGTACGCATAGGACCCTTCCATGCCGTGACCCACATGACAGGTTTTATTCTCTGTATCGCGATTGCATGTGGGACACTTTCTCACATCATCAGAAACGGCATAATCTGGCCGACCGTAACCACCATTTGGTTTGTTCACGTATCTCTGCCAAGAATATCCAAAATCAGCCGGCGCTTCACTATGAGAAGTATAGTTACAGTCCTCACGAGTATCTATATCTCTTATTATTGAGGAGCATTTTCTGTAGCATCGTTCATTGAAGTTACCAGACAGATAGGTGGGCGCACTCTCCCCGCAACACGTATCCCAATTAGCCTTCGTAATTGTACTACACTCCGTAATTCCACTATGACTTTTAAGTAAAATTTGACTGGCTAAACTGCTGTCCGCTCCTTTGGGCGTTTGCGTGTTCGCTGCCCATACTAATGTGTTTCCCGGTTGCCGATTTTCGTCGAAGACAATTTTTGCCGTATTTGTAATATTCATATTCGTCGCTCCGGCACGGTTCACCGTTAACGTTTGGCCATTACCGTATAACGTCCCGTTTACTACCAGGG